>CAZYIE010000021.1:54767-58543 GCA_964646755.1 uncultured Smithella sp. | reverse complement strand
TAGTCCAAAAAGTACGAAACACCCTACTATCTTAAAGTTGGTGGTGGATTAAGGCAAAGTTGCCTTCTTGACCTATTTTCCAAATTGTGCCACAAAAAATCATGCGCAGAAGAAATAACCAGACCAGATTACAATCGATAGGCGAAATTTTGTTTTCCGCCTTTAAGCGGCGCGGCATGGCGGCAAAACTCGAGGAAAATGCCGTGTTGAAATTCTGGCCGAAGGCTGTAGGCCGGCAAATTGCCGTACAAACCCAACCGGACAGTTTGCGAGGCGGGACACTTTTCGTAAAAGCTACCTCCTCGGTTTGGGTCCAACAGCTGCATTTCATGAAGGATGATATTCGCCAAAAGCTCAATGAACTTAACGGGAAGGATGTCATTAAGGAAATTCGTTTTACGGTTGGCCATGAAATAAGCATTGCCAAGATAACTATGGAAGCAGAAATTGCCACCGCGAAAAAATCTTTTTTGAAAGACCGGGACAAAAAGATGATTGCCGAATGCACCGCTTCTTTAGCTGACCCGGAATTGGCCTCAATATTCAAAAGAGTTATGCAAACAGAAATCAACCGTCGCCGCCGGTTGCAGATCAAGCAAGATCACTGAAAATATCGGTAATCTGCTTTGTATACTCTTTATCTTCATCATAAATAACCAGAGAAGGTTCAATGTTCAATTCCTCGCGGGAACCTGCTCTGCCCTCGACTAAAACAAACTCGGCTGCAGAATTCACATCAGAAAAAACAAATTTCATCCTTTTGGGCTCGATGGAATTGGCACGAAAGAGAGATACCAGCTCGGCCAATCTTTTCGCCGGATATATAGTAAAAACCTTTCCTGCCGGTTTCAGCAAATACTTTGCGGCCTGTAAAAAATCTTTCAGAGATCCCTTAATCTCATGACGGGCAATCGCTTTTTCCTGATCGGGATTAATTCTGCCGGAATTTATTTTCCGGTAGGGCGGGTTAAAAGTTACAGCATCAAAAGAATGCGCTGAAAAAATATTCTTAATTTTGCGGGCATCGCCCTGAACAATATTGATTTGATCCTGCAATCCGTTGAGTTGAATGCTGCGGGTCGCAAGCCCCGCCAGATCGTCTTGAATTTCCAGACCCGTCCAGGCAACCGGCGGGAAACGAGCTGCCAAAATTAAAGGAATAATGCCGCTGCCTGTTCCCAAATCAATAGCTTTGCTTTTTGATTTCAGAGAAACAAAATGAGCAAGCAAAATGGCATCCAGAGAAAAACGGTAACCTTTTTTTTTCTGGAAGACACGTAAACGTCCGTCAAGTATTTCGTCAAGAGTTTCTTCATCCATCTTGATTAACTAAGTTTATGAACAAACATCCCGCTGCGCAGCTTCGGTTCGAACCAGGTTGATTTCGGCGGCATGATTGCTCCGGCATCGGCAACCTGCATTACCTGCTCGATTGATGTCGGGTAAAGAGAAAAAGCAACGGCAAAGCCATCTTTATCCACCAGTTTTTCGAGTTCGGCCATACCCCGGATACCGCCGATGAATTTAATGCGGTCATTGGTACGCGGGTCATTAATTCCCAGAACCGGCGCCAATAAATGTTCCTGCAATATTGCCGCATCAAGCCTGGCTACAGGGTCATTGTCGTCATATGCTCCTTCTTTGATAGTGAGTTTATACCATTTGCCCGCCAGATACATACCGAAGTCATGAAATTTTTGCGGCGATCTTTCCGTAAAATTTCCCGTAATGTTAAAGCAGGAACTTATCTTCTCCTGGAATTGCTGCGGGGTCAGGCCATTTAGGTCCTTCACGGCACGGTTATAATCCATAACTTTTAGTTGATTATGAGGAAAGATAACCGCCAAAACTTTTTCGTATTCCTGTATCCCCTCGGAATTATCGTTCTTGCGCCTCATCCGGGCCACGGCAGATGCCGCGGCTGCGCGGTGATGCCCGTCGGCAATATAAAGGGCATCGATGGCGGAAAATTCATTTGTTATTTCTTCAATCTTCCGGCTGTCTGTTACAATCCAGGCGGTATGAACAACACCATCTGCGGCGGTGAAATCGTATTCGGGACTACCTGCCGTTATCCGGCCAACAAGGGAGTCCAACTGCGGACGTGATTGGTAGGTTAAAAATACCGGCCCAGTTTGCGCACTAACAATATTTACATGGTTGATGCGGTCATCTTCCTTATCCTGCCGGGTAAGCTCATGTTTTTTAATTTTTCCCGCCACATATTCCGCCGTGCCGTATAAGCCGACAATACCGGTTTGCATCTGTGTTCCCATCTGCTGACGATAAATATAAAAGCGGGGTGCTTCATCCTGCAGCAATACTCCTTTTTCCTGCAGCTGCGTGAAATTGCGCTTTGCCGTTTCGTAAATCAAAGGATCGTGGTCCCTGGTCTGATCGGGAACATCAATTTCCGATTTTTCAACATGTAGAAAGCTCAAAGGTTTGCCTAAAACAGCAAATTTTGCTTCATCGCGCGTCATAACATCATAAGGAAGGGCTGCCACTTGCGACACATATTGGCTCTGTGGCCGGACCGCCCGAAAAGGTAATACTAAAGCCATAATCAAATCTCCTAATGCCAAGTCGCATTCAAACGCTAACTTTGTTGGCTGCGTCGTCGGCTTCCTCAACGTATATAAAATACGCCTCGTAGCCTCCTCCTTGCCGCCACGTTATCATTTGAATGCGACGCAGTATAAAATATCCTCTTGCGCGAGTCCTAACATACTGGCATAATCTAGGCAATGCAAAATTGAAGAAAGAAACATCGTTTAGGAGATTAATGATGACTACTAACCTGGTTTTCATTCATGGCCTGGAAAGCACGTCGCAAGGCACAAAAGGACAATTTTTCCGGAAATATTTCCCGGAAATGATTATTGAAGACTATTTCGGTGACTTTGCCGAGCGGATGCGAAAACTTTCGAGATTGCTTACCGGGAAGGATAATCTGATTCTGGTAGGATCAAGTTACGGCGGCCTGATGGCAGCCCAATTTACCTTGCAGAATGAAAACCAGGTGCAAAAAATGATCTTACTGGCCCCAGCGCTTAATCTTCCCGAATTCAGCCCCGGAGCGGGGCAGCAACTCCATCTTCCTGTGATAATTTATCATGGAATGGACGACAATATAGTTGATCCTTATCTCGTCAAAGGCATCGCTGGAAAAATCTTCCGCCAATTGGAACATCACCTGGTTTACGATGATCATTCACTGAACACAACTTTCCCCTCTCTTGCTTGGGAAAAAATTTTACTATAATTTCCCAACGAGGCCAGTCTTAGGAACGGTAAAAAGCGTTGACCGCATCCAGGTACTCCGCTAAATGCTTGCGGCTCACAACGAAGATATGCCCGATGTTCTTATCAACTGTCCGGTTTAAATGAGCACCGACAATTTTCACATTACCACAACCCACCTGCCCCCAAGTTTCACCGGCAACACAGGAACCAGCCGGAGCAATAGGATCTCTTGATCCTCTATAATCAAAGATGGATACACCGGCATGCCTTAGCATATCCATGTTGACGGGTTTATTGTCAAATTCAGGATTAGTAGAAGGTAAACAATACTTACCTTCATAAATCTGATTTTCAATAAAAATATTTTGAATCCACTGCAGATGAGCTTTTATCGGGAATTTAGTACCATGGGTCAGCCAGAAAAGAAACGGTGCGGAATCTTCGATGGCATCCCAAATCTCCGCGCGGCCATAGAAACCGAGAATAACCGTATATTGTACACCCGGTTGTATTTCATTCATGCCGGCTTC
>CAZYIE010000021.1:50526-54757 GCA_964646755.1 uncultured Smithella sp. | reverse complement strand
TTCAATTACCTGTGATGGAACATTAACCGCGCCAAAAAGCTCCTTCATCAGCAGAGGATCGTAATTTGCCCGAATTAGCGAACGCATGGCATTATGACCACTCCCTTCATCATCGAACTTCACCGGTGATGCCATCAGCGCGACTTTTTGAATATCCATCGGCCGACCTGCAGCCAGTAGCTCTTGGGCCCTCCGGGCAAGATAAGGCAGAACCAACGTACCGCCCATGCAATACGACATTACATATATTTCTGCACGAGGATGTCTTTTCTTAATTATGCTTAGGAAATGATCATGTAGCGTCTTACCATAGAAATCCAAACCTAAGTTTGTTTCTTCCCATCCGGGATCACCATGATCAATTAGATAAATCTGATAGCCTTCCTTATGCATACCTTCAATAACAGATTTACCGCGAGCCAGATCAAAAAGTTCCGGTTTGTTAATTAGTGGTGTACACAAGTAAATAATTTTACCATTTGATTTAATCCCTTTGGGCAATAGATAATGTCGTAACTGAACGCGGTGTATCAGCGATCCTTTCACATATTCATATCCGGAACAGCCGATTTTTCCACCGGTTGCCCTTTCCGAAAACTCTTTTATATCAAAAGCATTTTCCCGAAAGAGATTCTCCATTCGAGTGCGGTTTTCAGCAAGATACTCCTCAAATGATGTTGCTAAAGTTCCATCAGGGTTACGTTTGGCAAAAGGCAATTCTCCGTTAGCAAAGGGAGTTTCTGTAATCAAAACCAGCAGACACTTCAAAAGCTCCTTCATAGCTTTGAGGCGGGTAAGGCCGACATTACTGTAATTATGCTCAATCTGGGCAAACTCTTCCAGGTAATTTACCAAAAATTCTTTACCGCTTTGCGTTGCTGATATCTTCAGTGCCTTTTCCCGGTTAAATTTGCCGTCTATAATAAAAAATCCGGTAAAAGTGTAAAGCAGGCGGGTATAACCTTTATAAATCCAACCGTTCTGGTCGGCAATAAGATCGGGATTTCTCCCCGAACCAACTGCCATACGAGCCTGTGCTTTAATAGGACCGGTCACGTAAGTATCCATTAAGCTACTTTGCCAGGCCGCGGCCAGTGCCCAGGGGCCAAAAACAGAGATATCCTTACTGACCGTATCCAGCAATTTTTGATAGCCGAACAACCCTCTTACCTGTAGGCCGACAATTTTGCTTTTCCAGGGAATTGCGGTGGATAATCCCTGCAAGTTGTCTGCGGGGGATATGCCGATTACAGCCAGAAGTTTATCCGGTGTTATCCTTTCTTCCTGGGTAATTTTATTTTTTTTCATAAAAGCCCCCTCTTGATTTCAAAGACACCTTTTTGCATTAATTGATTAATTTTATTATTAAAATCGCAAATTTTTCTTTTTCTGTCCAGCAATTATTTTTCCAAAATTCCTCCAAACCCAATAAACATTGACAAAATAATTATTCTATATTAGAAAATTTATGATTACAATTACTTACGAGGTGAATTATGCCCCAGGACAACAATCAAAACAAAGAAACCGACTTTCTGTTTCCATCCTGGCTGAAAGCATCATTTGATATCTGGTCCAAGTTGGCCCAGACAACACCCAAAACTGAATATGATAATGGACAAAAATCTCAAACTGGTTCCGGTAATCGCTTTGCCGAACAATGGCAAAAAAATCTCAACTTAATGAAATCTTTTTCACAAACAATGAGTGAGCCTGAATCTGCTGCCGCTGCCATTAACGCTATCAATACACTCCCGGAAATAATTTTAAAAATGGCCAAATCCGGCTGGGAAGCAAATTTTCAAACACAGCAGCATATATTGGAAAAGGCCGGAAAAATCGGCCGGCGTGTTGAGGCTTATAACTTCGATAATTTAGATCAGGAAGTATTTAAGGCATTAACCGATATTTATGAAAAAGAACTGCGCCAGTACTTCCGCATACCACAACTGGGACTAACCAGATTTTATCAGGAAAGATTTAATGAGCTGCTGGATAAGCAGAATATCTTCGAAACGACATTGGCCGAATTTCTCTCTATAATCTACCTGCCTATAGAAAAATCATTTAAAGTCCTTCAGGAAAAACTTCAAACAATGGCTCAGGAAGGGGTATTACCACAAGAAGCAAAAGAAAATTATGCTATTTGGATAAAGATTCTGGAAGGACACTACATGAGTCTCTTCCAATCAAAAGAATACACAGATGCATTACACAACACTGTCGATAAATTGGAAGATTTTATTCTGGCCAAGAACCAGACCCTACAAGATATTTTACAATTTTTACCGGTGCCGACGAACAAAGAGATGGACGATCTGTACAAAGAATTCCATCAGCTGAAAAAACGTGTAAAAGAACTCGAAAAAAAGGTCAAATCCGCTTAGGAGACTTTACAAAATGACCACCACTGCTGGTGGCAAGACCATTTTGCTAAGGCTCCTTATGCTGGTAACAACTTTACAGTTATTGTTGATAAACGGCTTAATCGATGTTTTGTTTTCTGGAGGAAATTTATGACGCAAACGAAAATTCCCGTTGACCTTATATTAGAAAATATGGCGCAAAGCGCCGAAGATACCAGAAAACGCGTCTCTCGAGCATCCGATATTTTACTCAGTCCGCTCAATACTGATGCGGCAGTAACTCCTTATGAAATTGTTTATGAAGAAGACCGGGTCAAATTAAAACACTATTTTCGTTCGGAAACTGCTGAAAACAAGCTTAAAACACCATTATTAGTTATTTATGCGCTGATAAATCGTGAAACAATGCTGGATTTGCAGCCGGACAGAAGCGTTGTGCAAAATTTTCTTCGCGATGGCATTGATTTATATATGATGGACTGGGGTTACCCTACACGCAAGGATCGTTTTCTGACTATCGGCGATCATGTTAATGGTTATATCAGCAACGCCGTAGATTTTATCCGGGAAAAACACGGTATTCCTAAAATCAATCTCATGGGTATTTGTATGGGCGGAAGCTTTTGTGCAATGTACTCCGCACTGCATCCGGAAAAAATAAAAAACCTGATTACAACAGTTACTCCTTCCAGTTTTGATACGGACAAAGGACTTTTGCATGTCTGGATGAAGAATCTGAACGTAGAAAAGATGATCAAAACCTTCGGTAATGTACCGGGCGATCTGATGAATTTAGGTTTTCTAC
The DNA here is from genome assembly GCA_964646755.1 of uncultured Smithella sp. Taxonomy (GTDB): domain Bacteria; phylum Desulfobacterota; class Syntrophia; order Syntrophales; family Smithellaceae; genus MVRV01. Next base: position 51,586 of record CAZYIE010000021.1, on the reverse strand, counting down.
TCCTTAACCCGGCACGTTTAATGATCGACAAATATGTAGGTTTTGCGGAAAACATGGATAATAAAGATTTCGTGGAAAATTTTGTCCGTATGGAAAGGTGGATTTTTGATAGCCCGGATGTGCCCGGAGAAACATTCCGCCAGTTCATTGAAGATTGTTACAAGAATAACCTTCTCATCCAAAGCAAAATGTGTCTGGATGGTCAACGCGTGGATTTAAAAAAGCTCACCATGCCGCTCTTGAATTTTTATGGCAAATTCGATCACCTTGTCCCTCCGGAAGCCTGTGAGCAATTAACCGGCGCAGTGGGAAGCCTTGACGTCGAAGATGTTTGTTTGGAAACCGGGCACATTGGAATTTATGTCAGCTCCAAATTTCAAAAACAATTCGCCCCTAAAATTGCTCAATGGTTGAAAGAACGCGATTCAACAGACATTCCTCTGCAGAAGGCAGAAAATGTACGCAAGTCCAATATTGCCCATCAAAAAAAACCGGCCAAATCCCGAGCACCTGTCCCGGGGGAAAAGCAATTGAAACCTCTCCGCAAAACTACCCCTCAAACAGACAAGCAGCCGGCGCCAAGGGGAAAATCATTGTTAATGCAAAAAATTGCAGAAGCAATCTAAAATAAAAGGGAGACTATAATGACTACAAAAACAGATTATTTCCACAGCTTAAGTAAGTTCAGCAGAGAATTTGGCACGACTAAAGACCAGGATAAATTGCTTAATTTAATTGTTGATAGTGCTGTTAAAACTATGAAAGCAAAGGCAGCGGCCATTTTCCTCATGGATGAGGAATCAGACTCTGCAGAAAAAAATGCAGCAGTAGCACAATCAGGCCTTTCTGATAAATATTTACATGCCGGGTCCGGTCACGCCGAAAAAATCACACCCCAATTGGTTAAAGATGGTTATATTTACGTTCGTGATGCTACAACCGATCCCCGCCTGATGAATCATGAAATAAAAAAAGCAGAAGGCATCGGCTCTATTCTGATAGTCCCGGTAATGCTCAAGGGAAAGATGCTGGGCATTCTCAGTTTGTACACCAGAGAGAT
>CAZYIE010000021.1:44562-50516 GCA_964646755.1 uncultured Smithella sp. | reverse complement strand
CAAAATATTTTGCGAGGCGCTCTGTAGTTAATAAAGGCATAGGCTCTATTTTAATTGTCCCGGTAATGCTCAAGGGAAGAATGCTGGGTATTCTTAGTTTGTACAGCAGTGAGATTAAAAAATTCACCACCGATGAAATTGAATTTCTTTCGATTTTAGCAGAACAAGGTGGCATTGCCATTGAAAATGCGCATTTATTAAAGAAAATGCGCGATAATACACAAATATTTTTGAAATTAGCAGCCAGTGTGTCATCCAGTCTTGATATTAAGATAATCCTCCAGGCACTTACAGAAGATATTGCGAAAAACCTTGACGTCAAAGCAGCATCGGTAAGGTTGCTGGATGATGATAAACGTACATTAAAACTTGTTGCAAGTTTCGGTTTAAGCGAAAAGTATTTAAACAAAGGACCAATCTCCGCAGAAAAAAGTATTGCCATGGCGCTAAAAGGTAAACCTGTGGTTGTGAAAAACGCTTTTACCGACGAAGGAGTCCAATATAAAAAAGAGAAACAGGAGGAGGGTATCGTATCCATATTGTGTGTGCCGATTAAATCCAAGGATTCTGTCATCGGCGTATTGCGTCTATACAGCGACCGTAAAAGAGATTTCACGGAAGATGAAATTAATTTAGTTACAACTCTGGCTTACCAAGGCGGTCTCGCCATTCAAAATGCAAGTCTTTACTTGATGGTGCAAGAGGATATAAAAGATTTGAAGGATAATATCTGGAGCCATAAAAGCTGGTTCTAATAAAGATCGTTTTCATCAAATTGATTGAAACTGCAGTAAAAATTTAAAAGACTGGAAAGCCCTTATTTTTTTCTACTGCATTAAAATATCTTCACCTGATTTTTCAAATCATTCAATCAATATACCTTCACAGAAGTAATACTGAAAATTCCAGGCAACATGCCCGATAACATCAATTGCTACCAACATTTGTTTGCGATCATCAGTGCTCAATACAATCAGCAATATCTTTTATATTTTCATCCCGCCGTCACAAAAGATAACCTGTCCTGTAATGAAAGAACTTTCATCGGAAGCCAAAAACAGCGCCAGGTTGGCAATATCCAACGGAGATCCTTTGCGATTCAGGGGAACTATGAAAGGCAGCATGGCATCCATTTGCTTGATAGTCTCCGGAGGCATACTCTTTAACATATCTGTCCAGATCATGCCCGGAGCGATAGCATTGACATTAACACCTTTCGGCCCCATTTCCTTGGCGGCAGTTTTCGTCATTCCGATAACACCGGCCTTGGATGCGGAATAGTTGAGCTGTCCTGTGTTTCCTAAGGCGCTGGTTGACGAAATATTGACAATCTTGCCGTAGCCCTTCTCCCGCATGACCCTGCCCGCACACTGCATGCAGTAAAACACACCGGTAAGATTGATGGCAATGACCGAATCCCACTGCTCGTCCGTCATTTTATGCATGATCGAATCACGGGTAATGCCCGCGTTGTTAATGATAATATCAAGCGTACCAAATTCCTGAACTGCCGTATCAACCATTTTCTGAACAGTTTCCCTTGATGTCACACTGCCGATAACAGCCACCGCTTTGCCACCTTTAGCATTTACCTTCTCGACAACACTTTTTGCATCCGCTTCATTGACGTCATTGACGACAACTTTTGCCCCCTCCTCGACAAAACGCATAATAATGCCTTCACCGATACCACGTCCTGATCCCGTTACAATTGCCACTTTATCTTTAAGTCTCATTCCTTACTCCCCCTTCAGCCTTCACCGGCATGCGCCTGTCTTCGAGTCTTGTGTATTGCGTTACCTCGCGTAACCTTCAGTCCTCAGCCTATCTATACACCCTGTTCTTCTTCCCAGTGCATTGATCGAGAAACAGCTTTCTTCCATTTAGCATATATCTTTTCTCTCTTCTGCTCGTCCATGCACGGCAGGAATCTACGGTTTACTACCCTTTGTTCGGAAATCGAGGATTGATCTTTCCAGAACCCCACTGCCAATCCGGCCAGATATGCCGCCCCCAGTGTTGTTGTTTCAATAATTTCCGGTCTCTCTACAGGTACTCCCAGAATATCCGCCTGAAATTGCATCAGGAAGTCGTTAGCGCATGCTCCACCGTCAACACGCAATTCCTGAAAACCGATACCGGAATCGGTACGCATAACTTCTAATACATCGCGAGTTTGATAAGCGATAGATTCCAGTGTGGCACGAATAAGATGATCCCGGGTGGTGCCCCGCGTCAGCCCGAGAATTGCCCCGCGGGCATACATATCCCAGTAGGGAGCGCCTAAACCTACAAAAGCGGGAACGACATAAACCCCGTTGGTGTCCGGCACTTTTGCGGCAAAATAATCACTGTCTTTCGAATCGTATATCATTTTAAGTTCATCGCGCAACCACTGCACAGCCGCACCGGCAATAAAGATGCTGCCTTCAAGGGCATATTCAATCTTATTGCCTATACCCCAGGCAATAGTTGTCAGCAGGCCGTTCTGCGACTGCACCCGTTTTTTTCCCGTCAGCATGAGCATAAAACAGCCTGTGCCGTAAGTATTTTTGGCCATTCCCGGGGTGAAACAGGCCTGCCCGAACAATGCCGCCTGTTGATCACCGGCATCACCGGCAATTGGAATCTTTGCACCCAGTATCCGGGCATCAGTACTACCATATACGGCGCTGGATGGTTTTACCTTCGGCAGCATGGAGACCGGAATATCCAGCTCCTTTAAAATATTCTTATCCCATTTCAGCTCTTTGATGTTGTAGAACATGGTACGGGAAGCATTACTGTAATCGGTTACGTGAACTTTGCCCTTTGTTAAATTCCAGATCAGCCAGGTATCCACATTGCCGAAAATCAAATCACCTTTCTCGGCTTTTCGTCTTGCTCCGGCCACATTATCAAGTATCCATTTTACTTTGGTTGCGGAGAAATAAGCATCAATTACCAGCCCGGTATTTTCCCGAATATAATCTTCCCAGCCCTTTTTCTTCAGTTCATCGCAAATACCGGATGTGCGGCGGCATTGCCAGACAATGGCATTGTAAACCGGTTCGCCTGTGTGTCTATTCCAGACAATCGTTGTTTCCCGTTGATTGGTAATGCCGATGGCTGCTACTTCTTCCGCCCCGATGCCCGCAGTGGCCAAAACTTCACTGGCCACACCGCTTTGCGAGCCCCAGATTTCCATCGGGTCATGTTCCACCCAGCCGGCTTTGGGATAAATCTGGGTAAATTCTTTCTGGGCAACTTTGACGCTTTTTCCGGCGCGGTCATACAGAATCGCGCGGGAACTTGTAGTGCCCTGGTCAAACGCCAGGATGTATGATTTTTTCATTTTACAGTTTGATCCTTACCCCTCTGATCCGCCAGTCCAACTTCCGCAAATAGAAATACCCGGCCGGATAGATAATGATGCCTGCATAAACATAAAAATATAACTTGTCCCACATCAGTGTAAAAATATTTTGGAAGTACTTTAGTACGGAAATATTCTCCTCACTGAAATCGATAAAATATACCGGGCCGGATTTACTCACGACTGCCTGCTGCCAGAGCATATTGTTATTTTCCAGCATAAATATCGGAATGCCAAAGACAAGCAATAAAACCGCAGTTCCCGAAATCAATATTCCCCAATTATATTTCTCCATTTTAAAGAAGATAATATCCAGCAGGAGAATTAGAAAAGCAAAAATACCCATGGCGATATAAAAATTACTAAGAGTTTTAGGAATGGGAGAAAACAATTTAAAATATACCGGAATCGAAAAACGCACCAGAAGCAAACCACAGGCAATGGAGAAAGCAACTGTAAATATGATTATCAATACCTTAATAAAATTTACCATATCAAATATTATATCCCCTGCTTTCGCTATATTTATCTTTTCTTTAATCAGATGAGCCACAAAATCTCCAGCACTCCCCTGATATGGCGATAAAGAGTTATTAATTTATTAAAAATAATATTGTTTAGAGGGGTGATAAGTCAAGATAAATATTAACAAAACATCTCCAATAATCTTTAAATATTGAGAGATTCTTTCTCACACCAGCATTAATAATACATTTTTGAACCATTTAAATAATAAAAAATACATTTTTGTATTTGACAAATTACTTTTTTGCGGTTAGGAATACGGCAAACGATGGCCTACGGTCTTATGAAACAACTTTTTAATCCAGAAGATATTGAACGAAAAGTCCTCCTGATTCTGAGAATTCTAAACGAAAGCCCGGAACCGGTGGGCGCTCGTGTAATTGCGCGACAGATGATGGAACGGGGCGTTCAATTAAGCGAAAGGACGGTTCGCTATCATTTAAAACTGATGGACGAAAGAGGTTTAACTCGACTGATTGGCCGACGTGATGGCCGGATAATCACCAGCGCCGGACTAGATGAAATTTCCAATGCCCGTGTTCAGGATAAAATCAGTCTGTCTATCTCGCGCATTGATGTTCTCTCTTTTAAAACCACTTTCAGCCTCAAGAAAAAAACCGGAATGGTCCCGGTTAACATTTCCTTCTTTCCCGAGAAAGATTTTAAAAAAGCGCTCCGGATCATGAAACCTGTTTTCCGGAAAAAACTTGCCGTCAGCGACCGCATCGCAGTTGCACCGGCCGGCAAAAAGCTCGGAGAGATAGTTGTGCCGGAAGGAAAAGTCGGACTTGCCTCCGTTTGCAGTATTTTAATTAACGGTATTCTTTTAAAGCAGGGCATTCCCACCGACTCCAAATTTGCCGGTATTCTACAGGTTAGAAATAGCATACCATTGCGCTTTGTCGAACTTATCCATTATGCGGGGTCATCGCTGGATCCTTCGGAGATTTTCATTCGCGGCAAAATGACTTCGGTACAACAGGTTATCGAAGAAGGTGCAGGTAAAATGCTCGCCAATTTCCGCGAAATACCGGCACTCAGCCGTACTCTGGTGGAAGACATCATCGGCCAGATGGACAAGCTGGGCATTCATGGTGTTCTTTCCGTAGGCCTCGCCGGCAATCCTATTTGCCAGACTGATGTAGATATCAACAAAGTGGGAATGATTCTCGTCGGGGGATTAAACCCGATTGCAGCGGCCTATGAAGCGGGAATAGACGTCGATAATCGGGCGATGTCCACAGTAATTGCCTTTGAACACCTCCACAGTGTTGAGGAACTATAAGCAGTAATTTTCATGTATGAAATTATGCAAGCAGCAAAAAAATAAATAAATAATTTTAAGGAGGATTTAGTTATGTCAGTAATTCAAGATGTTATCGCCAAGGTTAAACAAACCGATCCCAACCAGCCGGAGTTTCATCAGGCTGTTGAAGAAGTCATGGAGACATTGGAACCCACGGTTAAAAAGCACCCGGAATTTGTCAAGGCTAATCTCTATGAGCGAATTGTGGAACCGGAAAGAGCAATGCAGTTTCGGGTACCCTGGGTGAACGACAAGGGCAACGTTATCGTAAATAGAGGATTCCGCGTTCAATTCAATAACGCCATCGGCCCCTTCAAGGGCGGCCTGCGCTTCCATCCCTCGGTCAATCTGGGAATAATCAAATTCCTGGGTTTTGAACAGATATTTAAGAATGCCTTGACGACCCTGCCCATGGGCGGCGGCAAGGGCGGCTCCGACTTCGATCCGAAGGGAAAATCAGATGGCGAAGTCATGCGTTTCTGCCAGGCCTTCATGCGTGAATTATTCCGTCATATCGGCGGCGAAACCGACGTTCCGGCAGGTGATATCGGTGTCGGCGGGCGGGAAATCGGTTTTATGTACGGCTATTACAAAAAAATTCGCAATGAGCATGTCGGCGTTCTGACGGGGAAAGGCATGGAATACGGCGGAAGTTTGATTCGTCCCGAAGCAACCGGCTACGGCACAACTTATTTTGCCGCAGAAATGCTGGCTACCCGCGGTCTGGATTTCAAAGGTAAAAAATGCGTTGTTTCCGGTTCCGGTAAC
>CAZYIE010000021.1:30104-44552 GCA_964646755.1 uncultured Smithella sp. | reverse complement strand
ACGTCGCCATCAGCGGCGGCGGAAACGTTGCCCAGTACGCTGTGGAAAAAGTAAATCAGATGGGCGGCAAGGTCATTTCTCTTTGCGATTCGTCGGCAACAATCATCGACGAAAAAGGCATAGACGACAAGAAATGCAATTATGTGCTCGATCTGAAGAATGTCAAGCGCGGCCGTATCACGGAATATGCAGATAAATATAAAGCTATCTGCTATGAAGGCAAAAACGTTTGGGATGTCATTCGTGAACAGGGCATTAAAGTGGATATCGCCCTGCCCTGCGCCACGCAGAATGAAATCAACGGTAAAAATGCGACGGCTCTGGTGAAAAATGGCTGCATCTGCGTGGCTGAAGGCGCCAATATGCCTTCCACCCCCGAAGCAATTAAAGTATTCCAGGACAAAAAAATCCTTTACGGTCCCGGCAAAGCAGCCAACGCCGGTGGCGTGGCCACCTCCGGCTTGGAAATGAGCCAGAACAGCTTGAGGCTTTCCTGGACACGCGAAGAAGTCGATAACCGCCTGCTTATTATCATGAAGAGCATCCACAAAAACTGCTATGATACGGCGGAAGCCTACGGCAGAAAAGGAGATTATGTTGCCGGCGCCAACATTGCCGGTTTCACCAAGGTTGCCAATGCTATGCTGGCTTACGGTGTAGTGTAGGGAAAAGGCTGAAGACTAAGGACTGAAGGTGAAGTTCCGCAAAAGCGGAATGGCATAAAATCAATTAAAGCCGCAGCCTGAATTATGGCTGCGGCTTTTTTATTACGAATTGCAATAGAGCATCGTCTGGATAAACTTATAAATTCTTGCCGTTGGTGGTTCTTGCGCCATCAGCACCACTCGACTCCCAAGAGTTTACAGTCCCGGACACTGTATTCTTTTTGCCGGCAAACTTAATGAGAATATCCAGCTCCGGTACTTCCGCCCGCAAGTCTGCGCTGATCTTATCTCTGATTTCATCGAGAGTATTCAGGTCATGATTTTGTTTTGTCGCAAAACTGGCGTCCAGATATAATCTGCGCCCGGATTTGCGCAATCTCAGCCATTCAACCGCTGCCAGCCCATGCTTCTCACAGCAGTAGGTTGCCAGACCGCTAACCTTGTCCATAATTTCGCTGAGTGGACAAGCATCGGTTAGATCGCGCAGGCTGTTCTTGATAATCTTAAACGGCGAAACGATGAAGAGCAACGCGATGGCAATGCAGGTCAACGGATCCACATAGGATGTGTATTGATCCCATCCCGGAGACTGTCTCATGATCCAGCCGATACTGAAGGCAATGCAGATTCCCAGACTGACCATCCCCTCCATCAGCCACAGTTTGCTGTCGGTGACCAGTATCTCGGAACGCCACTTCTTTCCGGCATGATGCATATACAACCCCAGCCCGAAACATAGAAAAACGCTGGTTGCCGTAAATACAAGAATGACACCGATGTGCTCCACGGGGTCGGGATGCATCAGGTCCTGCAGGGCCACAAAGATGCTCATGAAACAGAGACACAAGAGCAAAAGTCCATCAGCAGCGGTCATGAGAGGCTCTAACTTGGCATAACCGAAATGATACCTCTCATTGGGTGGTTCATGCAGCTTACGCACGACGATGATCGCCGCGAAAGAGACCAACATGTCTATCACGCTATAGGCACCATCAAGCATTAGCGTCATCGAGTCGCTAATGATGGCGATGATTACGGCAATAATTGCGTAAACAATAGTTAGTGAAGTTGCCACCTTAAGCAGCAGCAATTCATTTTTCTGGCAAGACTCACTCATCGTGTCCTCATCTTCCGATAAAGCGATTATACTTTTCAATAAGACAGATCAAACGCGTTGATTATATGCACCATCTTGTGCCTCTTAAAAGAATTAGAGACAAGGCTTGCACCAATATTGAATGGTCTAAGAACACTTGTACGATTCCAGAACAATGGGTCTCGCCACCCGCATGGGTGGTTGCAACCTCTTGTTCTTTATTTTGGGTATCACTGAACAAAACAAATCATCTTCTGATTCACAATATCCGAAAGCAGGCGTAAATCCTTGCTCCGGACATCGCAGACTCGCACAACATCCGCATACTTTTTATCTTCCGGCACGAGATCGCTCAGAATATTGGGCTGCCGCTCCAACCATGATTTATTAAAAATAACGTTTTTCTTTTCCGGATAAATGGCCAGATAGAAAATATCCATTTCGACCAGATCCTGGAAAAAATGCGTTCCGAAGGACAGATCGGGAATAAGGCTGCCATCCGAATAAGCAATCTCGGCAATAGCCGCCACATTATTGATTTCGGAGAAAGTCACCGGCACCCCCATCGCCGGAGTTGTCGTTCCCCAGCGGCCTGGTCCGAAAAGTATCGTGGGCATTTCCTCGCGCCGGCCGATCTGTTTATTTAGCTTTCCCACCAGACGGGCAATGTCGTATTTCTGGGAAAGATTAAGCTTGGTATAACCCTGAGGATCGATATAAATCAGGCGGGAAATGGCCAGATAGATACTGCCACCCATAAAGTTAGCATCCTGCTTAAGCAGAATCTTCGCCTTGGCAATCTTTTCCGGAATTTCCACGCGGCTGTAATGCCCCTTGGTTTGGAAAGGCCGACATTGCAGCAGATTAATCTTTGCCTTGCCTTCCGCATTGAAATTAACCGTAAATTCAATATCAACCGGATAGCGATAAATCTCTTCCAGTTTTTTGAGCATCCGGGACATGACTGCAACAAAGTCTGTTGAGGACAATAATTCGTCAAAAGTCAATACCCACGACTCCTGCACGCTTCCCCCCTTGGCCCGCTGGTAAGCCTCCGCAGCGACATCACGAATGGCAATAAGGTCAAGGTGTGACTCCAGGTCTTCGTTAATCACGTCGGCAACCGCAAGGGATTGAAAATCATTTTCCTGTAAATTCAGAAGATCAACCTCTCTTTGGGAAAAACGCATCATGTCTTCTTTTTTGGCATAAGGTTTAGTGAGCGGCGCATCGAGGGCGACAATCCGCGGATAGTCATTTTCGACACGATTTACCGCCCGCGTCCCGAGGCCGAAAACTATCCGCAGCATTCCTGCTTTCGGATCCATACCCTTCTGCCAGACAAAAGTATTATAAGACAACCCGACACCGGCCATATCGGGGAAGAAATAGTGCCTTCGATGTGATCCCGAAACTCTCTGCACCAGCAGTGCCATCTGCTCATCGAACTGCGCCATTCCGCGCTGTAACCGGTAAGTCAGGGCATCCACATTCATGGAGCTCGCAAATATTTTCCGGACGGCTTCTTCGAACCTTTCATAACGCTGCTCTGGAGTTCCCTGATTGGGGCAGAAATAGCTTTCATATTTTCCGGCAAACGCGTTGCCGAAAGCATCTTCCAGAAGTGAACTGGAACGGACGATTATCGGCGACTGGCCGAAGTATTCGAGCATCAGCTGAAACTGCTCCCGAACTTCTTCAGGGAAGGTTCCATGCAGCATTTTACCTTTCAATATCTGGGCATTTTCAAAATATTTTTCTTCCGTTTTATGCTCCATCAGCAATTTCCACCAGCCGTTTTGCACGATATACGAATAAAAAACATCCGACCCGATATAATAGGAATCGTGCAACTCCAGATGTTCCGACCAGTCCATTCCTGCGTCTTTGCGAAGGATATTGCGGGCCAGAAGCATTCCCACTGACTTACCGCCGATGAAGCCGGTGCCGATCAGTCGTTGCTTAATTTCCACCAGATCTTCCAGCGTAAAATATTCTTTTACCAGAGAAAGCATGCGTTTTTCGCGTCCGATCAAAACACGGGACAGCGTCTCCACCATTTTTTGCCGCGCACTAATGGCCTTCGGGTCATCCAGCAGATTGGTCGCCTGAAGAAAAATATGATCCCAGTAATCCAGATTGCGCTCACCGCAGCCGACATTTCTGTCCGATAAAAAAGAAAAGAAACTGGCGGCATCGGCACTGTTCAGGATCGGGACAAACCTGCCCTGCTCCATGATATGCGGCAGAAACATTGTAGGAGTATAGCGCTGCCAGGCTTTGAGAGGATGAACACAGAGTTTTCCTTCCGGGCTGTAGATATCAAGAAGCACCTGGGTTGTCTCTCGAATCCGGGCAATGGTCTTGAAGGAATGGCGGTTTCTCAGAATGGCGAAATAGGCAACAGTGTTCAGCTCAAACAAATAAGGACAGGTAATAACAAAAAAATTGCCGATCATCAGATCGGTTGCCCAAGCCATTAAAAGATCGGACAAACAGTCAAATACATAAAATACATCCCGCCCTTCATCACCAACTATTTTGTGCACCTGACTGGAAAACGATTCAAAACCACTGCGGGCATCGAGCTTATAAATTTTTACTTTTTGTTTCGCCTCAAAAAGCGGCGCATGATCGGCAAAACGCATATAGACTATCCGTTGTCCCCGAGATAAGGCAGTGACAACATAAGGATCGACAAATCTTTTATAGTCGGCAACGTCGTCAACCTGAAAGACGACATTATCACCCATCCGTAAATAATTAAGAATTTCATCTAAACCGCTGATGCCGGTGCTGACTTTATGTAAGGTTGCCATCTTCTTCTATCCTTAATGTAATTTTTTAGAATAAATTTGTATCAGACCTTGTTTCTTTATTAGTCCCGCATTCTGCACCTGCAATCCCCGGTTTTTCTCTACAAATCAACAATAGTGCGGGATAATGGATCTTTCATGTACGTCCCATCCGGTTCTCGACATCCCTTGCAGCGGTGATAACGGCAAACATTGAAGCATATAATCAATTTTTATGCCACTGATTGCAGCAGTTTAAAGTCCGGCGATCTTTATCTGCGTAATTGGAAACGGACAAAAATCATTTAATGCCAAAAGTATTGCCTTCTGCCCAGGCGGAGGAAAAACACGCAAAGGTTGATTCCGAACGTGCAACACAGGGCAGGCACCACGCTATCTCACACCTTCTCGGCTTTCGCCTCTATCCTAAACGATCCTTCCATCGCAATTGCAGTCAGGCTTTTACGGCCGGAAGGCACTTCACGTTCCTGCAAATATGCCGGTAATTCTTCTTTATTGCCCTGCTTACCGACAGCGATCATCGCCTCCACCAAATAATCATCCGGAACGCCCAGAACCTCTTTAGCTTTGTCATAATCAAATCCCTGCATACCGTGCACAACCAAACCGTCAAGCGATCCTTGCAAGGCAAAACTTACCCAAGCGGCACCGGCATCATAGGAATGGGTCCGGGACGGTTTTTCCGAGTCAAAGGTTGTTTTGGAAATTACTACCAGCAACACGGCGGCATTCTTCGCCCATATTTGATTACTTTCGTTAAGCAGATTAGAGAAAATGCTCCAGTGCGGCGTATTTCTGCGGGCATAAAGAAAACGCCAGGGTTGATTGTTATTTGCTGAAGGCGCCCAACGGGCTGCCTCCAGAAGGGAAAATAAGGCAGTTTCAGTAATTTCTTCACCGGACATGGCACGCGGTGACCAACGATTTAAAAAAATCTCATTCACATCCCGCTGTGGTTTTCTAAAATCACTAACATTCATCCAGCACCCCCCTCTTATAATTTTTCTTAGAGCTTAAATATTTCTTCATTTCAATAAGACTCAGGCAATTAAGGCAATCTCCCGCCGCAAGCCAGCCTTTTCGGGCAATCTTAATACCGAAGCTGATATCGGCCAGCCCTGCCGTGGAATGCGCGTCGGGATTGATGGCAATTTTCACTCCTTTTTTCCGGGCATAAATACAGTGGCGCCAATCCAAATCCAACCTTTGCGGGTTGGCGTTTAACTCTAGTACCTTACCATATCCGGCGGCCGTATCAATAATTTCCTGAATGTTGGCTGCATAAGGCTCCCGGGCTAAAAGCAGCCGTCCCGTAGGATGTGCCAGCATTGTAGTATATTGATTTTGTAGTGCTTTCTTGATGCGGCTGGTCATTTCCTCCTCCGACATATTGAAATTCGAGTGAATCGCCGCGATGACAAAATCAAAACTTCCCAATATGTCATCGGTATAATCAAGGCTGCCGTCCGGCAAAATGTCGGCCTCGATTCCTTTAAATATATAAAAAGGGGCATATTTTTCATTTAGGTCATCAATAAGTTTGTGCTGTTTTTCAATCTCTTCTCTTTTTAGCCCTCCGGCATAATAGGCCGACTGGCTGTGATCGCTGATACCGATATATTGCATACCCATTTTTCTTGCCGCCCCAACCATACTTTCCAGAGTATGGGCTCCATCGCTGAAATTAGTATGGACATGAAAAATACCGCGGATATCATTATCATCAACCAAAACAGGTAGATTCCCCTTTTCCGCTGCCTCTATTTCTCCCATATTCTCACGTAATTCCGGCTGAATATAAGGTAAATTCAAATGAGAAAAAATTTCTTCTTCGCTTTGGCAAACAATATTTACCCCACCGCGCCACAGCCCGTATTCATTAATTTTCAGCCCGAGGTCTTTAGCCCTGCCCCGTAAAAAGGTATTGTGTTCTTTACTGCCGGTAAAATGCATCAGGGCATGAGGAAATTCCTGATCTGCAACAATTCTCAAGTCGGCATTTATTCCCGTCTGTAAAATTACGCTTACTTTGGTATTTCCTTTGGCGGAAACACCCGCAACTTGCGGCAGGGAGGCAAAATAGCCGGCTATTTCTTCAGCAACAGCTGAACTTGCCACAATATCAATATCCTTTACCGTTTCGGCCGAGCGTCGCAAAGAACCGGCAAGGCTCACACGACTGACATCCTTATTATCAATAAGCATTGATAACAACGCCCGGGCATCGGTTGCCACTTCCGCATACAGCCTTCTTTCCCTGTAAAGCTTGAGTTTTTCGATTCCTGCTAAAATATTATCCTGTGTTTTTTTACCGAATCCTTGAAGTTCAACAAGACGGTTTTCATGGCAGACATATTCCAATTCACCAATAGTTTTTATTCCCAGCTGTTCATAAAGTGCATGGATTTTTTTGGGGCCCAAACCGGCTATCTTTAACATTTCCAAATGACCTGGTGGTATTGATGACCGGAGCAATTCATAATAAGCCAGCCTTCCGGTTTCAACAAGTTCCCCAATCTTCTTATTTATCGCCTCGCCAATACCCTTAACTTCAGAGAGCTTTTTTTCCTTAACAAGATTTATAAAATCAGTGTCCAGTTTTTCCAGATTACGGGCGGCATTTTGGTAGGCACGGGATTTAAATGGATTTTCACCGGATATCTCCAAAAGAACAGCAATTTCGTCCAGAATTTTTATTACAGTTTCTTTGGTTACTGCGGAAACAGAGGTCATTTCTTCACCCATAAATCATACGCTGCCAATGCAGTTTACACATTTATTTATAAGTTATAAGAGACAATTTATTAATAAAATAATTTTCTGTGACATTTTGTGAGGCAATGCTTGACAATATAGTTTGAACAATATATAAGGCGCAACTTACCTGAGAGATGATCTCACGATGTCCCTATCGTCTAGAGGCCTAGGACACGGCCCTTTCACGGCTGTAACCGGGGTTCGACTCCCCGTGGGGACGCCAAATAATAAAAAAGGGCAAACTGAAAACAGTTTGCCCTTTTTTATTTTCTGAATTCTATTCCGCTTTCTTCTTGCTCGGCTTTTTCTTTGCTTCCCCATCAGCAGCGGCATCTGTTTTCTTTTTCGGTTTCGGTTCTTTTTCTGCAGCAGAAGATTTTTTCTTTGATTTCGGTTCAGACGCTGCCTGTTCCTCTGCCGCCCCCGGCTCAGCTGCTTCTTCTTTTCTAGCAAGGCCTGCTAACTTCTGCGTTTTAGCTTGCGCTAATTCTTCATTGAGCTTAGCAGATTTATCGGTAGCCTTAATTCTTATATTTGTTTCTCTAATTTTTGATTTGAGATTTTTGACAAGAGGGTCGCTTTGAGATTTTTCTTTACTAATCCCCTTTTGAGCCAGTTGCTGTAATCGCAAATCAAGCTTTTTCTCTAAAATCCGGCGCTGCTCAATCCTCACATCCTTACTTTTCGATGACATTTTTTCCTCCCCTTGTTTTTTTAAAAATTTCTAAAAGAAAATATCAATATTTTCAATCAAAAGCCATAAATATTATTATATAGTTGATTTTCATAATAAATTTTTCTATTTGCCAGTGGAACCGTAACTTTTAAAATTATTCCGGCCTTTTTCTTTAACTTTATACATAGCTATGTCAGCGTTTTTCTTTAAAGAATCAAAATCAACACCACCATCCGGATAGATTGCAATGCCAATGCTGGCTGTAATATTCAATTCCTGATTATTCAGAATGAAAACACGCTGAAAGGAATTAACTATTTTTCTGGCAATCAATTCTGCATCTTTTTTCCGATTAATCTCCGGCAGGAGAAGCATGAATTCATCTCCGCCCATCCTTGCTACCGTATCACTTTTGCGCAGGCAACCACGTAATCGATTCCCTACGCTTTGCAGCAAAAGATCCCCGATATCGTGTCCTAATGAGTCATTAATAAGTTTGAATCCGTCTAAATCCAGCATCATTACGGCAAATTTTTTATTATTCCTCTGCGCCGCCGACATAGCAACATTGAGGCGGTCATTGAAAAGCAACCGATTAGGCAACCCTGTTAGGGCATCATGATAAGCCATATGTAAAATTGTTGTCTCAGCTTTTTTGCGGTCATCGACATCCCTGACAATTCCGAGAAATCCAGTTGGGTTTCGAGATAAATCCATCATTAATGACAATGAAATCTCTATGTGCCTTTTAAAGCCTTCTTTGCAGATAATTTCAAAATTAGAACATTTTTCCGGCTTACCAGTCCGGTAAACTTGTCCGGCAAGTTTGACAAGTTTACCGGAAGTATCCTCATCCACGAATTGGCGATTGTTCATCCCTATTAATTCTTCACTGGTATAACCAAAGATTTTACGGCAGGATTCATTAAAGAAAGTCAGATTGCCTTTTAAATCAAGTTCATAGTATCCATCTTCAATATTTTCCAGGATTGCCCGGTAGCGTTCCTCACTGGCTTTCAGCGATTCCTCCGTCTTTTTGCGATAATCAATATCCACATAATTGCCTAGTATTTCCCTTTGCCCCTCAAAAAAAATGGGAATAACAATCTCCATTGTCCATTTAATCTGGCCACTTTTAGTAATTGTCCGGAACTCATAGGGCACTGACTGCGGCATCTTGAGCATTTTATGTGCATTTTCCCGAACTGTTTCCCTGTCATCCGGATGAACTATATCAATTGAATTCATGCCAATCAGCTCGCTTTCGCTGTAGCCGACATATTCCTGAAATTTGGGATTGACGAAGCGAAATTTGCCGTCACGGAGAATGTAAATGCCTACCAGGGAACTGATCGCCAATGATTTGTAAAACTCTTTTTCGCGCTTGCGTTCGGTCACGTCACGCACAATGCAATTTAAAAGTTTTTTCCCTTTTAGTTCCAGACAATTGCAGCTTACTTCAGCATCGAAAACAGTATTGTTTGATTGGACCAGTTTCCCTTCAAAAAATTGTGATTCACCATGCAAAGCAGTGTCTATTATTTGAGTTATCTTTTCCTGGAACTCAGTCCCATCCGGCTGCTTTGGCTGTAAATATTTTTTCAGGGGCTGATTAATTATTTGTTCTCGTTTACTGGCAAACATTTCCAGAGTTTTATTGTTGCAATCAACAATGATGTCTCCATCCAGCAAAAAAATGGCATCACTAACCGACTCAAAGAAGTCGCAATAATTTGTTCCCGAAAATTCGGCGGCACCGAGTGAAGCACTGGTCTTTTTAAGATTGGAAGTGGACAGCGGTTTCTCTCCTGAGCGAAAGGGCGATTGATCAGTTTTCCTGCTTTTAATCATATTGCTGCCTTACTTCTGCTGCTGGCTAATTGTGACACTTCAGTACATCTATCCCTTTATTATGTCAATCAGTTTATCCTATACGCATTTTAATATCATCCAGGTTTTTTCCCAAGTTCCAGCAAAGCAATGACTTCAATATGCTGCGTCTGGGGAAACATATCAAAAGGCAGAAGGACCGATAGCTTATATCCGGATTCTTTCAAAATTTTAATATCCCGCGCTTGCGTCACCGGATTACAGGAAACATAAATTATCATCTGCGGCTGCAAGCCGGCAATGGCCTGAAGAACTGATGCGCTGCAGCCGATACGTGGTGGATCAATAATCAGCATATCAAGTGACCCGTACAGCGTTAAATGTTTCATCTTTAATAATTCTTCCCCGGCATCTCCGCAAACAAACTTTACATTTTTTATATTTTCTTTTTCGGCGTTAATTTGAGCAAATTTCACCGCCTTGGGGTTTAATTCAATCCCGAATACTTCTTTAGCGAACGGCGCGAGAAAAATGGAAAAAAGACCGCAGCCGCAATAGACATCAACCACTGTATTTAATTTGCCTGATAAAGCCATGCGGCAAACTTCATCCACCATGCTTTCCGTTAAAAACAAGTTATTCTGAAAAAACCCGCCGGAAGAAACTAAAAATTCTTTACCTTTGACCACACGCCTGATTTGCCCTTTTTTGACTTCGTGCTCGTTTGGCAAATCCGACCAGATGGTCAGGCGGGCATCCTTTTCATTGCTCCTGAATGCATTTTCTCTGAGCCTGCCGATTTTCTCATTTATTGTTTCTTCCATGATTTCACAGCGTTCAATATCCACAATTTTACCGCCGGAAATATCAAGAAACCCCAGTTTGAATCCGGTAGATGATCTTATCTGATGGCATTGCGCTTTGCCCCGGTAATGATAGCTGGGTGAAGAAGCTACCGCCGCCGCAACCGGTGGCGCGCTGATCCGGCCAATCTTCACAAACGCTTCTTCAACTTGCCTTTTTTTAATTTCCAACTGCTGCCCGTAACTTATATGCTGATAACAACAACCCCCGCAGCTTTCATAATAATTACACAACGGCTTTGCCCGCAAGGGAGAAGATTTGATAATATTTAATATTTTACCGCGGGCGAATTTTTTTTTGCGCTGCGTAATCTCAATTTCCAGCTCATCCTCCGGAGCGGCAAAGGGAACAAAAACTACAAGGTTGTCTTTACGTCCTACCCCTTCACCACCGAAGGCAATTCTTTCTATCTTTATCGTGAAGCGATCTCTAACTTGCACAACTGTCACCTCATTTATTCATTGAACAGTTAATACCATTTCCGGATCAGAGCCGTCAATGTAAGTGGCATTTTTCTTTACAACTAGTCATATTCTTGTTAATTAACCTATCAAAATCGAGTCTCCAAGGGATTAATTATGTCCTCTGAAAGAAAATCTATTCTTTGCCCCAATTGCCGCAAGTTGATCAGTTCCGATGAACCGATCTGCCCTTACTGCGGACTTAAACACCCGGGGCTTCACAATACAGCCGGATTTATCCGCAACCTGTTTCTCACTTTGGACCCTGTAAAGACCATCATATATGCTAATGTTTCCTTTTACCTTTTCGCGCTTCTTTTAAGTCCCGGAGAAATATTTTCCGACAGAGGCAGTGCTTTCGAGTTTTTATCACCATCGAATAAAAGCCTTTTTTTATTAGGCGCTACTGGCACTATTCCCATTTTCCAATTTCAGCATTACTGGAGTTTAATTTCCGCATCTTTTTTACATGGCAGCATTTTACATATTTTCTTTAACATGATGGCGCTCGCCCAGCTAGGACCTTTTATTCTGCAGGAGTTCGGCCTTTATCGTTTCTTAAATATATACATCCTCAGCGGAATTGCCGGTTATATTGTTTCTTTAATATTCGGCGTTCCTTTCACTATCGGTGCTTCAGCCAGTATCTGTGGATTAATCGGCGCGATCATATATTACGGCAAAAGCCGCGGCGGCTATTACGGTCAAGGCATCTACAAGCAAGCGTTGGGCTGGGTTGCGGGACTTATCATCTTTGGAATATTAATCAGCGGTATCAATAACTGGGCACATGGCGGCGGACTACTCTCGGGAATCGGGCTCGCTTTTCTTATGGGGTATAATGATAAAACCCAAGAAACAGCATGGCAGAAACTTTTGGCCGCAACCTGTGTTTTAATCACAACGGGAGTTTTGATTTGGGCAGCAGCTTATTCTGTTATGTATTAAAAATTCATTTGCGAGGTGGACCCATGGAGAAAAATATACTTTTTTTATTGCTTTTATTGCTGGGCATTCTTGCTGGATGTGACGCTGCAATAAATATGAATGGTAAAGTTATGAGCGTTAGTTCGGGACAATTTGTTTATCAAGACGGCAATCTGATCAGCAATTATAAAGCCGATATTGATCTGGTATGGGCAGCTTGTGAAAAAACGGTAACAGAACTCAAGGGAAAGGATATCCAAAAGGAACGCAAAATCTCCACAGGCACAATCAAGGCAATTATCCAAGATGAAAAAGTTATTATCTCTGTTGAATATATCACTAATGGTTCGACTTCTGTTGCCATTTTCGTTGGGGTAGCCGGCAACAATATGGCTTCCCGGCTAATCCACGAAAAGATTGCCGGCAAATTAGTCCATCCCTAGACCTTCAACATGGCTGAAAACACCAAGAAGGGAAACAATCTGAGTTAAAGTTTGAAGCGTTGGTGGATTTAATTGCTCAAACGAGTATTATATTCCCCGCCACTTTTGGCGGGGAATATTTTTGGGTTACTTCTTCTCTACTGGTAATAATGACTTGCAAAGTGGCAACTTGTACTGCAATTAGCAGTAATTATCTTTTATGGCTTTGGAAAATCTTTAATTGATCTTAATGCTCTTTCTATTTCTTCATCAGGCAGCTCATAAGCCTCGAGTTTGCCGGACAAATAATTATCATAGGATGCCAGATCAACCAGACCATGACCACTCCAGTTGAAGAGAATGATTTTTTCTTTGCCTTCCTCTTTCGCGCGTAGAGCTTCATCCACAACTGCGGCAATAACGTGATTTGTTTCCGGCGCTGGTATAAAGCCTTCCGATCTCGCCCACTTGACACCAGCCTCGAATGTCTTTAACTGGTCATAAGCTCTGGGTTCAATGAACTTTTCCCGGACCAGATGGCTGACAATGGGCGCCATGCCGTGATAGCGCAAACCGCCTGCATGAATCGGCGCGGGGATGTAATCGTGACCAAGCGTATACATGGGCAAAAGCGGCGTTGATTTCGCTAAATCACCAAAATCATAGGCAAACGGACCCTTAGTCATACTGGGGCAGGAAGTTGGCTCCGCACCGACAACCTTCACCTGTTTACCGTGAATTTTATCGCAGACAAATGGTGTTGCGATACCGGCAAAATTACTGCCACCTCCGCAACAACCCATAACGACATCGGGATATATACCGAGTTTCTGCATCTGCTTTTGCGCTTCCAAGCCTATGATTGACTGGTAAAGCAACACATGATTCAACACGCTGCCCAGCGCGTATTTCGTATCCTTGCTGTTTACAGCATCTTCGATGGCTTCACTGATCGCTATGCCCAGAGAGCCTGGAGAATCGGGATGTTCTGCCAGAACATTGCGTCCGGCCTGGGTCAGCGTGCTGGGACTGGGAAAACATTCTGCGCCCCATGTGTTCATCATCATGCGTCGATAGGGTTTCTGCTCGTAACTAACTTTCACCATATAAACGCGGCATACCAGATCAAACATCTGACAGGCCATGGACAGAGCACTGCCCCACTGGCCTGCGCCTGTTTCCGTAGTGATCCTTTTCGTGCCGGCCATCTTGTTGTAGTAGGCCATCGGAATGGCGGCATTGGGCTTATGCGATCCGGCGGGGCTGACACCTTCGTTTTTGTAATAAATCTGCACCGGGCAACCGAGCAGCTTTTCAAAATTACGCGCCCGATAAAGGGGAGACGGGCGCCAAAGCAGATATTTCTGCAACACTTCATCGGGAATTTCTATCCAGCGCTCCATGGAAACTTCCTGTTCAATAATGTTCATTGGGAAAATCGCCGCAAGATCACCAGCGGTAACCGGCTGGCCAGTACCGGGATGCAGCGACGGTTTCATTGGCGTGGGTAAATCCGCCATGATGTTGTACCATTGCTTGGGTATTTCGTGATCTTCCAACAACACTTTGACCTGTTTCATAATTATTCTCCTTTTTTCAATTTATTTATAAAACCAAAAAAAATGCCATGGGTTTTCTTCCCACGGCATTTATATTTTTACATGCTTAAGTCATGGGAAGGATATCCCTGCCCACGCTCATTTTTTATTTAAGCTTATGGGCAGACTGTTAAGGCCTGCCACCACCAGTTGTTATTAGAACTTACTGCTATCATCTCTATTCCTTAAAGCTTATTTTTTATTTCCGTAACACAGCAAATTAATGTTTGTCAAGTTGAAATTTGTTAATAAAAAAATTCTTTATCCCGGCGATACCAGTAATCAGGGATAATCCGGTACATTAATCTACATCAAGGACCTATGTATTCTTGTGTC
>CAZYIE010000021.1:0-30094 GCA_964646755.1 uncultured Smithella sp. | reverse complement strand
TTATTGCAGTAGAAGAAATGATCACTATTCTTGTGTCCTTTTATCATATTGACAGGCCTGAATCACCAGATCTTTAATCGCGCTTTTGTTTTCAACGGCGTTAAATATATGATGGGCACAAGAAAAAAGCGGACTGTACATATTTTTTTTCTCTAAGTACTTATAAACATTTCTAATAGTATTGGGGCCTTCCGGCGTCCCATCAATCTTCGCTAAAACACGCAAATTTGTTTCTATAGGATTACCGGTATAGAGTTCATAAAAATATTTTCCGTAGCGGTAATTCTTGCTGGCCAGGGAAGAAACAGTAACATACATATCGCCCACTCCGGCCTGGCTGTGAAAAGCCTGAAAACTTCCGCCCAAGAGGCGCGACAACGAGCGGATTTCCACTCCCGAACGGGCAAATATGGTACCGGGAATGGAATCACCCAATTCCAGAGAATCTGTCAGTCCTTTAATATTGGCCACAATATTTTTCAGGGCGCCACAGGCCTCAACGCCGACAATATCAAAATTATAATATGAATTTAATTCTTTGCGATTAAATTTAAACAAGTCATCGCGAATAATACCGGCAATGCGCCTTTTTCCGGCAATGGTCACACAGACAGGGTTGCCCAAGGCAATATCCACATCAAAAAAAGGTCCTCCGATGCAGACGACCTCGTATTTGTGCTTAATCTTATAAAGGTTGTTGTTAATCAACTGCGAAGGCGTTATCAACTCTTTGGAGATTTCATCGGAAATCAAACCTTTAATCGGAGAAATAAGACAGGTATCACCTGCCTTTTTGGCAATCATCGGCTTGAGGTAGTTGAGCAGTTCCGGCAGGCGATTCATGGTTATGGCCAAAACAATGAAATCGTTGTTTTCGACGATGTGTTCCAAGTCGTTAGTCGCATATACTTTTGGTGAAAGCCGTGGAACATTCTCCAGACCGCCTAAACGGTTGGCTAAATCCTCGGTTAAATGGATAGGATTTAAACGATCTCTGTTTATCGCTTTACAAACTTCAGAATCATGGTAATAAATAGCAACTCGTTTGTTATCACGGCCAAGTTTATAGGCAAAAGAAGTGCCTAACCGACCAGGACCGATAATTGCAACTCTTGTAGTATCTAAATTAGGAATTATCATTAATTATGCTCTTTATCATAGTTTTGAAAAAATATTATAAGAAATAAATCGTCCTACTGTCAAACTTTAATCGCTTCTTTAGGAGAAATCAGCTTAAATTTGCTGAATACTCGCTTCTTTTTGATTGCAATATGGATGAGGATTGTTTAAAAATATTGATATAATATTGTTTTCAAAAAACATGTTATTATTCAAATGATTTCTTGTTTTATCTAAACGCTTTAATATGTTTGACAAGGTAGAGGTAGTTATTTATGGCCAAAACAAATCCGGTCCCGGAAGAAAATAAAAAGTTCTATTCCAATGGCACATTGAAGGAACTTAAATTCATCAAAGACGGCAGAATTGAAGGTGAATATACTTCTTATTTTCACAATGAACAAATTATGGCGCAACTTCATTTTACCCGCGGCAAAAAAAACGGCACGGCAACAACTTATTACGACCATGGACAGATAAGGGAGACAGCTAATTTCGTAAATGACAATTTAGAAGGCCAATACACTTCTTATTACAAAGATGGGGGAATGAGGGAACAGGAAAATTACAAGAAGGGCAAACTCGATGGTCTCTACCGTATTTATTTCAAGACGGGTCAGCTAAAAGAAGAGGAAAATTTCAGAAATGGTAAATTTGACGGCGAATATATTTGTTATTACAAAACAGGACAAATAAAAGAAAAGGGCGCCTTTCAAAATGATAAACGCGTAGGTCCGTATATCGCCTATTATAGAAATGGAGAATTAAAAGAAAAGGCAACGTATAAGAACGGGAAGCTGGTGGATAAATTTCACACTTATAGCGAAAGTATTTCTACCGGGATAGCAGGCAGAGGTGATGCCGACAGCAACTCGGGAAACTGGGAAGAAAAAGATGTTGCCGGATTACTCCAGGACTTAGCTGATTTTGATAACAAGAAACCCCAATAACTTGTTCGTTTTGGAGGGAATTTATCATCATGATAAAGAAAATCATCATTCCTGCCGATGGTTCAAACAATAGCAATATTGCTTTGGAGTATGGAATTTATATTGCCCTTAAACTCAATGCCCTGATCAGCGGTCTTCATGTTTTAGATGTTAATCTGCTTCAGGGACCGATGCTGACAGATATCTCCGGTGCAGTTGGTCTGCCGCCGTATGACGGCTTTTTTGATGCGATTCACCAATCTCTCAATGAAAAAGCGGATTTTATTATTAATGATTTTCGCGAACAATGCCAGAAAGCCGGTCTGAAACCGGAAATCAAAAAAATAATTGGCAAAATCGATGAGATAATAATCGAAGAGGCCTCCACCGCCGATTTTATTTTGATGGCAAAAAAGGGTGAGCATTTTCATTTAAAAGAAGGAGGCCTGCTCGGCTCCGTCGCCGAAGCTGTTATACGCCATTCCGGCAAACCAGTCATGATCACTCCCGATAACTTTCGTGAGATAGAAAGCATGGGTATCGCCTATGACGGCAGCCCATCGGCCCAAAAAGCACTTGAATTTTCCTTAGGTTTATCAAAACAGGCCGCCTGGCCACTGACCGCTATTATTATCACTGATAATATGGGAAAAGCAACAAGCTTGACCTCCCAAATTGAAAAAGCTGCCCAGGCTCAGGAAAATGAATGCGAAGTTATAATCTTACCCGGCAAGGAAGCAATAGAAATTATTAAGTTTATTAAAGAGGATGCGGTGGAATTAATGGTCATGGGGGCTTATGGACATAACAGGTTGCGGGAATTGCTTTTAGGAAGTACTACATCTCAGGTTATTCAAAAAAGCACTATCCCTGTTTTGCTAATGCGGTAGGGACTAAGAAATAATTATTATGGTGTCCCTCGATTATTAGGGAATTAAAATTTCGTCTAAAAAGATTTTCAGCTTTTTAATTTTTGTTTTTTTATTTTCTTTTAGAATTTTTGATATTCTAATTGCAACAGCCTCACGTTCGTCAGATGTTATCCCGTCAATTTCCAAAAATCTGAACAATTCATACAAGCTGACATCGAATATTTTGCAAAGCCTAAAAAGGGTGTCAAGTGATGGATTTATAAGTCCGCGTTCAATCATACCATAATAACGATAAGAGAAATCCCATTTTTCCAAGTCTTCTTGCCTTAAGTTTTTTGCCAATCTCAATTCTCTTAAACGCAATCCAATTTGTCTTTGAATTTCTTTAACGTCCACAATGTGCCTCCTTATGTTCTTATAATTCATTCAAGGGGGCACATACAGACATCTATATATGATATTATTATTGTAATTATTATATATATGTAGTACGTTGTCGCTTGTAAGTAATGTGATGCATCTATTAGATAAGAAAATCAAAGAATTAGGTTAAAAATGTCCAAAAATATTGTTTATAAAATTATTCGCCTGTTTGTTGATGGTGCATTATATGGGTTCATCGGTCCTTTCAGTGTCTTGTATATAATACCTCAATTTCTAATGAAGATTTCCAATATCGAATTTCAAGCGGGATTCGGGATACCCGGCGTTGAAACAGTCGGATTAATTATTATATGGTGTGGCGCCGCTTTAGCTATCTGGTGTACGATTTTGATGTTTTTATTTGGGAAAGGAACGCCTCTTGTTACTTCCAGTCCTCAAAAAATAATGAATCGTAATATTTATTCTTATATCCGTCATCCTATGATGTGGGCATTGCTGATCGTTGTTTTGGGAGAGGCGCTCATGTATGGACAGATTATTCTGTTTGTTTGGCTCATAGCCATGTCCAGAATTATTTATTTAATTGTCGTTAATTATGAAGAACCACAATTAGAACGTCGTTTTGGAGAAAGCTGGGAAATCTATTGCCAAGAAGTACCCCGTTGGTTTCCACGTTTCAGCAATAAAAGAATGAAAAGCGACAATGATCAGGAGCTGAAATAGAATGAAAGGCGGGCAAAAAAAGAATTACATCCATTACCACTCGAATATCTCGTAGGTTCGAGGTAATCTGATCTGCTCGATTCAAAGATAGAACTACACTATGAACATTCTTGGTATCTCTGCTTTTGTCCATGATTCCGCCGCATGTTTAATCAAGCAGGGGGAATTGGTCGCAAATGTTGAAGAGGAAAGGTTTAACCGAATAAAACATACCGATGTTTTTCCGATTCAGTCGATTAAATATGCGCTGGACACCGGAGGTATTGGAATGTCAGATGTTGATGCGATTGCCTTTAATTGGAATCCGTATAAATCTCTGGTGGCTGAGGTTATAAAATTTGCTTTAGTTCCTATAACATACTGCAAGGTTTACAAGCATACCAACCCACCTAAAAGTTTTCGATCAATAACTGCATCTTTTAAATTGAGAAAAACGATCAACGAACATTTCCCCGATCAATTCAGGGGACAAATCGTATGGGTTGATCATCATCTGGCTCACGCAGCATCATGTTATTATCTGGCAACTTTTTCATCACAGAATGCGGATGTGATTATTGTGGATGCTCATGGCGACGACTGTTCGGCATCCGTTTATTCAGTAAAAGATCATCATTTTCATCTCCGCTGGAAGGTTCCGATTTTTCATTCTTTGGGCATACTTTACACAAATTTTACTAATTTTTTAGGATTTAAAGACTTCGAAGAAGGAAAAACTATGGCCCTTGCGTCCTATGGACGGGATACTTATAAAAATCTGTTTCAAGCAATACTTAAACTGCAACCTGAAGGGCTATATTGCATCACGAACCCAAAGAAATATCTGGCATTATGGTCATATATGAATGGCAGCCTTGAGAAAGAGCTGGGCAAAAAACGAAACTACGGTGCACCTTTGGAGCAACGTCATTTTGATATTGCCTGCAGTATGCAGAACCGCATAAAAGAAGCAATCCTCCATATGGTTCGTCATGTTGCTGCCGTGTCCGGAAACAAAAATTTGGCTCTGAGCGGCGGTATTTTTTTGAACTGCGATATCAACCGCGAACTAATTTTAAATTCCGGGTACGAACATATTTTCATTCCTCCTTTTACATCTGACACCGGAGGAGCCGTTGGAGCTGGTCTTTACGCCGCTTTCCCATATTTTAATAAAATTCCTGAAAAAGTCACAAGCTTTTCTCCATTTTTAGGGCCTAAATACAATGATGCGGAAATTTTGGCGATTCTTAGAAAACATAGTATTGCATACAAAAAGAATGAAACCCCATGGATTAAAGCTGCGGAGTATTTACGAGATAATATGATAATTGGCTGGTTTCAAGGAAGAATGGAGTGCGGGCCTCGTGCTCTCGGTAATCGCTCAATCTTAGCTAACCCGTTTTCCCGCAATTTAAAAGATTATCTTAATCTACAAGTTAAAAGACGGGAATCCTTTAGACCTTTTGGGGCAATCACAACAACTGATGCGGCAATTAAATATTTTAATCTGCAGTTACCAGTGCCGGAAATTAGCCGATATATGCTTTTAACAGCCCCTGTTAAGCCGGAATATAAAGATTGCTTGCCGGGTGTGACCCATGTGGATGGAACCACTAGAATTCAGGTTGTCACCTATGAATGGAATCGCGATATATATCGCTTACTAGTGGAATTCGAAAAATTGACCGGTTATGCCGTATTGATAAATACAAGCTTTAACTTGCAGGAACCTATTGTTTGCTCGCCAGAAGATGCCTTGAGTTGTTATAAGGCAACGAAGTTGGATGCCCTATTCATAGGAAACTACCAGATTAATTAGGGACAGCGGGGCTGTTATTCAAAAATTACCTTTCTGCACAACATCCTGAAGCGTTCCCAGCATATCGTGTCTCGTCAAGTCGTATTGGATCGGGGTTATCGTAATAAAGCCTGCGGCCAGAGCACTGACATCCGTATCTTTCTCTTCTCGATTTGATTGCGACTCACCGGAAATCCAGTAATAAATATTCTCCCGGGGATCGATACGTTTTTCAAAATGCTCGATAATATTTCCTCTCCCCTGCCGGACAACTCGGACTCCTTTTATTTCTTCACGGGGCAAAGCGGGAATATTCACATTAATAGCAGTGTTGCTGAGCGCGAAATCACCTGTTAATAAGTGCACCATTTTGCGGATAAACTGAGCGGCAAATGTATAATCAGCATCTTTACGCGTATCTAGAGATACTGCCAACGCCGGGATTCCCATGATTACTGCTTCCGTCGCCGCAGATACCGTCCCGGAATAAATCACATTGATGCCGACATTAGCTCCGCGATTTATTCCCGATATAACGAGGTCTACCGGTTTATCCGACAACTCTCTGATTCCAATTTTGACGCAATCCGCCGGTGTGCCTAAAACGGCATAGCCTAAAAAGTTATTGTTTTTCATTGCCCGCCGCACCATCAGCGGACGGGAAATGGTAATGGCGTGTCCGACTGCACTTTGCTCTATTTCCGGTGCAACAATCAAACAATCTGCTTCCTCAGATAGTTCGGAATAAAGAGCGCTTAACCCTTTTGCATAAATTCCATCATCATTAGTCAGTAAAAATCGCATAACAAATCTTCTTATCCTCTCGCCTTCATTCCTCAGCCTATCTACCTGTCGTCCTACTTCACCTGCACCAGTTTTCCATCCTTAACTTTCAGGATAAAGGCCGTCTTCCGGCTAACCCTGTCTCCGGAGAAAGATGTATTGCCTGTTGCGCCTTGGTAATTTTTTAATTGCTGTAAACCGTCAATAAACTGTTTACGTGTTAAAATATTTTTATCTTTCAAAACGCTGACGATCATTCCTATTGTATCATAAGACAAAGCCTCTATGTTCTCCGGCTCCCGACTGTAAGCCGTATAAAAAATATCAACAAAGTCGTTTGTCTCCGGATAAAAACCATTAACAAAAAAACTATCTGCAAAAACAGCTCCCTCCAGATATTCTGCATCTTTCCTTAACAAATCCGGTGAATTCCAGAGGCTTGTACCCAAAAGGGGAATGCCTTTAACATCATGAAAAGCAAGCTGAGAAACTATCATCTTGACCCTCTGATAGGAATCCGGAATGAATATGGCTTCAAAATCAAGAGGAACTTGAGCTTTAGTTTCCGGATTATTGGCGTTAGCTTTTTTTGCGACACTGACTGCATTGCGGGTAATTTTGTTAATTTCCTCTGTAAAATCTGTCTGCGTTTTACTGTAACCAACCGTGCGTTCGACTTTACCACCCAGTTGATCTGCTTGGACACGAAAATTTTTTACCATTTCGGCGCCATAATCGTCTTTGGGATACAGGATAGAGAAAATTGCACAATTTAAATCATCCAAAGCATACTTCGCTAAAGCTTTAATTTGTTGTGACGATGTCAGGAAATGCTGGAAGACATAATCATTTGACCTTGTCACTCCTTCCTTAGGAGTAATTAAAATTATGGGAATCTTCCACTTACCTGCTTCCTGGGCCATCTCTATAGCCTCCAGCGTTCCGGCAACTGCAATAATTGCAATAACATTCTCTGTCTTAGCTAAGCGCGAAACAGCATCCCTGGCTCCTTGTGGCAACCCGCGGGAGTCTTCGGCAACTATTTTCCATGATGTCTTGTTTTTTTCATCAAACATTCCTGTGGCCAGCAAGATTGCATCCAGAGCCTTGCTCCCATAGTCGCCATATCTGCCCGATATTGGAAGCACACAACCTATTGCGTTGCGGTCTGG
The DNA here is from genome assembly GCA_964646755.1 of uncultured Smithella sp. Lineage (GTDB taxonomy): Bacteria > Desulfobacterota > Syntrophia > Syntrophales > Smithellaceae > MVRV01. The sequence goes on along the minus strand of CAZYIE010000021.1, from coordinate 22,332 downwards.
AAAATCTCCTGAATATTGAAAAGCAGGACGCTTTTCCTCTTGTTGTTTTATTTCTGTTGGCTTTATTATTGGTGGTTGAACCTTTTTTTGTGTATTTGCTTTCGGAGTCACAGGAAACACGCTTTCGCCAGCAGTTGCTGCTCTCCCACCCCCGCCAAGAAAAAATACCAGCAACAAAATGAATATTTTGGTGGTAAATGCCCGGCAAAGATTCATCTCGCCTCCTTGTTTTTGGGGAAATTACAATAAATACCTGATTAAATCCATAAAAAAAGCCCGGAGCTTGTATCCAGCTCCGGGCTTTTGGAACTTACTTTTTATTATTTAACATCTTCAAAATCGGCATCAACTACATCGTCGTCTTTTTTCCCGGCTGCCTGCTGGGGACCAGCTTGCCCAGAACCATCACCGCTACCTGCCTGAGGACCGCCCTGTCCGCCGGAAGTTTTTGCATACATGGCTTCCGCCAGTTTATGAGAGACATTCGTCAATTCATCCTGAGCCTTCTTGATGGCGTCAATATCATCGCCCTCCAGAGCTTTTTTAGCTTTAGCGATCGCTTCTTCAATTTTTGTTTTTTCCGCCGCGTCAACCTTATCACCGAATTCCTTGATGTTTTTTTCTACACTGTAAACCATGGAATCCGCCTGATTTCTGGCTTCGATTAATTCCTTACGCTTTTTATCTTCCTCGGCGTGTGTTTCGGCATCGCGTACGAGCTTCTGGATTTCTTCTTCCGATAAACCGCTGGACGCGGTAATTTTTATGCTCTGCTCCTTGCCTGTACCCAGGTCTTTGGCATGAACATGCACAATGCCGTTAGCATCAATATCAAAGGCTACTTCTACTTGAGGCACACCGCGCGGCGCCGGGGGAATACCCACCAACTCGAAGCGTCCCAATGTCCGGTTATCGGCGGCCATTTGGCGTTCGCCCTGCAGAACATGAATGCTTACAGCCGGCTGGTTATCAGCCGCCGTAGAGAATATCTGGCTTTTCTTGCAGGGAATTGTAGTATTTTTTTCTATTAACCTGGTCATAACACCACCCAGGGTTTCAATACCCAGAGAAAGAGGAGTGACATCGAGCAGCAGAACATCCTTCACATCGCCTGCCAAAACACCGCCCTGAATGGCAGCACCGATCGCCACAACTTCATCCGGATTAACACCCTTATGCGGTTCTTTGCCGAAAATCTCCTTGACCTTCTGCTGCACTCGCGGCATTCTGGTCATACCTCCGACCAAAATAACTTCATCGATATCTTTAGTGGATAAATTAGCATCTTTAAGCGCCGTCCGGCAGGGACCAACAACTTTTTCGATCAACTCTTCCACTAATGATTCCAGCTTGGCGCGGGTCAATTTAATATTCATATGTTTGGGACCGGAAGCATCGGCAGTAATAAACGGCAAATTGATGTCAGTTTCCATTGCCGAGGAAAGTTCCATCTTTCCCTTTTCAGCCGCCTCTTTCAACCGTTGCAACGCCATCTTATCGCTTCTTAAATCAATCCCCTGGTCTTTCTTAAACTCGGCTACAAGAAAATCCATTACGCGCTGATCAAAATCTTCGCCTCCCAGATGCGTGTCGCCGTTTGTAGATTTAACTTCAAAAACGCCTTCACCCAATTCCAGAATGGATATATCAAAAGTTCCACCGCCCAAATCAAAAACGGCTACTTTTTCATCTTTCTTTTTATCCAGACCGTAGGCTAATGCCGCCGCCGTCGGTTCATTAATAATACGCAAAACGTTTAATCCGGCAATACGACCGGCATCTTTTGTAGCTTGACGCTGGGAGTCATTAAAATATGCCGGGGTAGTAATAACGGCATCGGTTACCTTTTCTCCCAGATAGTCTTCCGCCGTTTGTTTCATCTTAGTTAAAATCATCGCGGATATTTCCGCCGGTGAATAATTTTTACCTCTGACCGTAACCTGGGCATCGCTATTGGAAGCTTCTGTTATTTTATAAGGAATAATTTTAATATCATCTTGGACTTCTTTAGAGCTGTATTTCCGGCCAATCAATCTTTTAACGGCATAGATGGTATTTTCCGAATTAGTAATGGCCTGTCTTCTCGCCACTTGCCCTACTAACCGCTCCCCGCTTTCTGTTATGGCAACGACGGATGGTGTCGTACGATTACCTTCCTGATTAGCGATAACGACAGGATCTCCTCCTTCCATTATAGCTACGCAAGAATTAGTTGTTCCTAGATCAATTCCGATAATTTTTCCCATTTCTTCCTCCTTATTCTCCATTCTCCACAATTTGTTCATCTACATTATTTTCGTTATTTATCTTTTTGCAGACAGAAACTCTCGAAGGCCGCAAAAGCCTTCCGTTGAGTAAATAACCTCTCTGAAATTCATTAATCACTTGATTAGCTTCGTGATGTTCGCTATTTATCTGCATCATTGCCTCGTGGAAATTGGGGTCAAATTCCTTACCTGCACATTCAATAGCTTCGACACCATGCTTTTTCAGGCAACACAAGAGCTGATTCTGAATCAGCTCCAGCCCTTCTTTAAAGGCCTGGATATCCGTGGTACTTCCGGCATGTTCTAAAGCCCGGTCCAATGAATCGACAAAAGGCAAAATATCATTAATAACTTCTTCCTTGCCGTATTTTAATAGATCACTCTTCTCTTTGGCAGCACGTTTTTTATAATTATCTAATTCAGCAATTGCGCGCAGATATTTATCGTAATTGGCTGCTGCCTCTTTTTCCTTTTCCGCAAGTTTATCCTTCAACCCACTGACTCCGGAATCATGATCAGCGACAATATCTTCTCCTGCATGATTTTGTGCCTCTTGAACTTGATTCTGCTCGTCTATTTGTTCTTTTTTATGTTTCTTCACCACTACCTCTAAATAAATTAATTGTTGTTATTTTAAGTCCGGCTTTTGAAAAAGCTTGATGTCAACTAAATCACAAATAGCATGGCCGGCTGTTATATGAGCTTCCTGAATGCGCGCCGTAACTGAAGAAGAAACATTGATTGATAAATCAGCTATTTTCGCAATGCTTCCTCCATCCTTACCGGTAAAAGCTATGGTTACTAATCCTATCTTTTTGGCTACTTCCAGCCCTTTTAATACATTGACGGAATTGCCGCTGGTGCTGATGCCCCAAGCAATATCTCCGGCCTGTCCGATAGCTCGAATTTGCTTGCTGAACACTTCAGAAAAATCATAATCATTACCGATGCTGGTAATTATGGAACTATCTGTGGTCAGAGCTATCGCCGGAAGAGGCGGTCTTTCAATTACAAAACGATTGACAAATTCAGCAGCCAGATGCTGTGCGTCTGCTGCCGATCCACCATTGCCAAACAGCAAAATTTTATTTCCTGCTTTTAGAGCTGAGATTATTGCCTCGACAACATTCACCAGGCGGCTGAGGTTTTCATTAACAAACGTTTCTTTTACACGATTGCTTTCCCTGAATGTTTTTATTATGTGATCTTCCATACTTACCTATAATTATTCTATTTAATAACCTCTTGCAAAGCGGGACTAATATATTTACGCGCCCATCCCCTGTCAAGGGCAGCAGACGGAATTTTCTCGTCATTTTCCTTTTTAAGTTCAAATAATAATTCCGGACAGGATAAATCTTGACAAGAAAAGTTTCATAAATATATTTTCCTTAAATGAAGCAGAAATGGTTAATTATAATAACTGCTTAGGCAAATTTAGTTAAATGAAAGGAGGAAAGTTTATGTTCACACCCAGTCTATGGAGATTAAGAAGATTCCCTGATGCGGCTCCAGAAATGTTGCGTCTTCAGCAAGAGATGAACCGGCTTTTTTCCAATGCCGGACAAAGGACACAACAAGATTATCCGGCAGTCAACATCTGGGAAAACATGAAGAGTGCTTTTGTGACTGCGGAGTTGCCAGGAATTGATCCGGAAAAAATTGATATTGAAGTTACCGGTGATATCCTGACATTGTCGGGAGCCAGTCAAATTGATGCTCTGAAAGAAGGCGAAACTTACTTGCGTCAGGAAAGAATCCAAGGCAGTTTCAAGCGCAAGATTCAACTGTCTTTCCCTGTTGATCCGAAAAAAGTGGAAGCGCATTATGAAAAAGGTATTTTGAGTATTACCCTGCCGCGTTTAGAAGAAAGCCTGCCCAAAAAAATTAAGATAAATTAAATATAAAGGAGGTCGATTACTATGTCTGAAAAAGACCTGCATAAAACTGAAAATGCAACAGCCACAGAAAGAATCCGCAATATAAAAACTTTTGTGCCCCGAGTGGATATTTATGAAGCTAAAGATGCTCTCTTTTTAATTGCGGATATGCCGGGAGTCGATGAAAAGAGCGTAGACGTGGAGCTGGAAAAAAATATCCTAACTATTACCGGTCGTGTGAACATTGACGAAACAAAAGACAAAAGTATAGTTTATTCCGAATACGAAGTCGGCGATTATGAAAGAACATTTACTTTATCCGGTGAAATAGACCGCGAGAAAATCTACGCAACCGTTAAGAATGGTGTCTTACGTTTAGAGTTGCCAAAAACGGAAAAGGTAAAACCAAAGAAAATTGCGGTTAAAGCAGCATAAAAAGGTGAAGTCCCGCACATGCGGGACGGAATCCGGCGCATGCGGGACTTTGAGACCGAAGGCTGAGGGCTGAGGGCATTGAAGGTACTAGCCCCGCCTGCGGCGGGACAATTCGACTAACCTATTCCGCTTTGCTATGCTTGCGGAATAGGAGTCTCATTGGAGGAAATGATTATGAAAGCAAACAATCTATTGCCTGCCCTAGGCAGAAAAAAACGAGGTGAAGACAATCATCCCTTCTATTCCTTGCAGAGGGAGATGAATAGTCTGTTTGACGATTTCTTTCGGGGATTTGATATGACTCCACATGGATTTTACACCAGCCACCCGGCAAGTTTTACGCCGTCGGTTGATGTAAAAGAAAACGAAAAGGGATTCTTTATCAAAGCCGAGCTCCCTGGAATGGAAGAGAAAGAGATTGAAGTAATGGTAACAGATGATGCTGTTACCATCAAAGGTGAAAAGAAAGAAGAGAAAGAAGACAAGGGAAAGCACTATTATTACATGGAGCGTTCTTACGGCTCTTTTAACCGCGTAATCCCTCTGGCTGCTGAAGCGGAAGCGGATAAGGCCGAAGCCAGTTTTAAAAACGGCGTCCTGAGCATTACAATCCCGAAAAGCCAAACAGCCAAAGCAAAAGGAACCAAAGTTTCTATCAAATCATCATGATAGAAAGCCGGCCGCACTCCCGACGGTACGGCCGGCAATCGTAAATCCATCTTGCGCAGACTGCCTCATACTTTTCTATCCTCATGGCTTTTTTATTTCCTCAATTTTCCTGATTTTGTTAAATTTCATTGAAAAATATGTCTTCGGGCATTAGACTGCCTGCTCTTTGACAAAAAAGGAGATTACAATGAAATTATTAAAGATTAAGACAATACTCTTAGCTGTCTGCATTATGGGCATGGTGACAAACGGTTATTCCAAAGAAATAACTGAGAAAAAGGCTGCAATACCGGTAGTTATAAAATTTGGAACAATACCAGTTCTCCAATCACTGCCGCTCTTCGTTGCTGCAGAAAAGGGATTGTTTAAGGAACAGGGACTCCAGGTGGAAATTATCCTTTTTAATTCCGCCATGGAAAAGGATATTGCCCTATCTTCCGGTCAGATTGCCGGATATTTCGGCGATATAATGACTCCTCTTGTCCTGCAGGCTAACGGTATCGGTGTAAAAATAGTTGCCGCCAATTTTAAAACATCCAATGAGCAACGCATGTTTGCGGTTCTTACATCCCCTCAATCCAAAAACAAAACCTTGGATGAAGTTGCCCGGGAAGGTATTGCCACCAGTTCCAATGCGATACCGGAATATCTTATAGTCCGTCTTCTACAATCCCAAAAGTTCATAAAGGACAATATCAAATTAATCGATATAAAGAACATCCCCATCCGTCTGCAAATGCTTATGTCTAATCAGGTAAGTGCAGCACTTCTGCCGGAACCATTGGCCACTCTGGCCGAAAAAAAAGGTGCCAAAGTTCTTATTGACGACAGGGCGCAGGGGTTATCTACCACTGTGCTCGTTTTCAGCGATAAATATCTAAAAATGTACCCGCAGGCAATTAAGTCTTTTCATCTCGCGATGAACAAAGCAGCCGATTATATTAATAAGAATCCCCTGGAAGTGCGTGCTATTATGAATAAAGAGTGCAGGATTCCGGGGCCGCTGCAAGGCACATTTCCCATCCCGGAATTTCCGCGATTGACAATCCCTTCGGAAAAACAGGTTATGGATGTCTATAATTGGTTGCGAGAGAAACAGATTATCAAAAAAGGAATGACATACAAGGAAATAATTGCCGATGGATACCTACCTTAAGTTTCTGCAGGTAGAAGGATTAAACAAGTCCTTCGCGGCAGAAAACGAAACAAAAAAAGTTCTGCAGGAAGTGAGTTTCGAAATGACTTTTCGCGACTCCCTTGCCATTGTCGGGCCTTCAGGCTGTGGAAAGACAACAGCCATTCTTGCCATTGCGGGACTCCTTGCCCCCACAAAAGGAACTGTGTGTTTTCAGGATCGGATCATCACCGGTCCGAACCGCGATATCGCCCTCGTCTTGCAGGAATATGGTTTGTTCCCCTGGAAAACAGTTAAGGCTAATATCATGCTCGGAGCAAAATTGCAGAAAATTAATTTTTCCGGTAATTGGTTGGAAGCCATAAAAAATGAGCTGGATATTAATGATCTCGATAATCTTTATCCGGCACAATTAAGCGGCGGGCAACGTCAAAGAGTGGCATTAGCCAGAGCGCTCCTTTTGAATCCCCATCTGCTTTTGCTGGATGAACCTTTTGCTGCCATTGATACTGTCACCCGGGAGAGGCTCCAGAATCAACTGCTGCTGTTATTCCAACGGCGCCATTTCAGCTATATTATTGTGACCCATAATATTGAAGAAGCTGTTTTTCTCGGGAAAAGGATTATCGTCCTCAGCAATGGTGCCCCCAGCATTAAAACAATTCTCGATAATCCGGGGATGGGTGCAAGAGACTATCGCAATAAGCCTGAGTTCTTTGACCTCACTAAAAAATTACGTATAATACTCGAGGAAATGCTATGAGAAGTAAACGGCAGATTATTACATATAGTGCCACAATTATTCTCATCTATGTCCTCTGGTATGTTCTTTCCCTAGTTCTGGGCAGCAATCTTCTTCCTGATCCATTTGTTGTATTTCTCCGCGGTTTTCAGGAAATTGGCACAGCAGATTTCTGGCTGCATGTAGAAGCAAGCCTCTTCAGACTGTTGGCCGGCCTTGTTATTGCGTTTATCCTGGCCGTTCCGGCTGGACTGGTTCTGGGCAGTAATCCGAAACTCGACAACCTTTTTGCGCCACTTATTTACCTGGGCTATCCTATACCTAAAATCGTCCTGATGCCCATTATATTTGTTATCTTCGGCCTGGGCGATACCGGGAAGATTGTATTGCTGACCATGATAGTTTTCTTTCAGTTGCTGATCACAACGCGCGACAGCGCCCGTAAAATCACTAAAGAAATAACCCTGTCCTTCCAATCACTGGGTGGAACACACTGGGATTATTATCTTCATGTTGTCTGGCCGGTAAGCCTTCCCGGCGTTTTCACCTCACTACGGATAGGTACCGGAACTGCTGTTGCCGTTCTATTTTTTGTTGAATCCATCGCCACTAGCCGTGGGCTCGGAGCGTATATCATTGATTCTTGGGGCCGGGCGGATTACGCAACCATGTTCGTGGGAATTATAGCTCTTTCGACAATCGGTATTATGCTGTATGAGTTCTTCGATCTTCTGGAAAGGAATTTTAGTAAATGGAAAGCCCAACAAAACACAAATACCCGCAGGTAAGCACCGTCAGTGATCGCCAGCGTGTTGCCATTGTCAAAGAAATATTTTCCACAATTCCCGGCAAGTATGATTTTTTGAATCATCTGCTGAGCCTCAGGCGTGATATCGCCTGGCGCCGTTTTGCAATCAAAAAAATGAATTTTTTCCCAACCAACAAGTTTCTTGATGTCGCCTGCGGAACGGGGGACCTATCCATTGGGGCGGCTCTTCACTATCCCGAAATCCAGGTCACGGGTGTCGACTTTGTTGCGGAAATGGTGCAAGTGGGGAAAAATAAAGTTGCTCAAAGGGACCTTACCGACTCAATTAATATCCTGCAGGCCGATGCGTTGAAATTACCTTTTAATGATAATACTTTTGCCGTTACGGCGATTGCTTTCGGAATAAGAAATATTCCAGACAGGGTACAAGCTTTAAAAGAAATGGTGCGTGTCACCGTGCCGGGTGGACAGGTAATGGTACTGGAGATGACCTTTATCAAAAACCGTCTCTTTAAATTTCTTTACTATGTTTATTTGAACTACCTGCTTCCCCTGTTTGCGAGATTTTTTTCGACGAACCCTGCCGCCTATCATTACCTGGCTGATTCCATCATGAATTTCCCCACCCCTGCGGCTTTTGCTAGGCTGATGGAAGACAGTGGCATGATGCCTATTAAAAAATATCCGCTCACGTTCGGGATCACCTATCTCTATATCGGAGAAAAACCACAAATGGAGCTGCCGTGATTAATAATAAAATACAGGCATGGATTCAGGCCAGCCGTATCCATTTTTTCGTTGCCACTTTTATTCCTCTTTTTATCGGGTGGTTTCTGGCTATTAAAGAAGAAGGCCAAATTCACCCGGGCAGATTTCTCCTGGTGCTTGCGGGTTCGCTGATTGTGCACCTGATTGCAAATCTCGCCAACGACTATTTTGAACACGCTGTCGGTACCGATGCAGGCGAAGCTATAGGAGGATCAAGGGTTATCCAGGAAGGAAAAATAGCTCCGCAGACAATATTGAAAGTTATCATTGCCCTCTACATTATTGCCTTCATTATTGCCCTATTTATAATTTTTTATTTCCGTCTGTACCTTCTGTCGCTGCCTATCTTATTTGCGGCCTTCAGCAGTTACTTTTATGTGGCTCCGCCCATCCGTTATGGTTATCATGGGTTGGGAGAACTTTTCGTAGGAATAAATATGGGGCCAATAATGGTCATCGGTACTTACTGGGTCATCGCCGGACATTTAAGCTGGACACCTTTTTTTGTCTCCCTTCCGGTGGGGCTCATGGTGGCATTAATCCTCTACTATCAAAGTCTGCCGGACATGATCACAGATTACCAGGCACACAAATTTACACTGGCCGTGAGACTGGGGCAAAAGGGCGCTTATCGTATGCTTGGGCTATTTTTCTTCATGATTTACATGAGTATTTTTCTGCTCATTGTCTCCGGGCTCCTTTCCTGGTGGAGCTTCAGCTTCCTGCTGAGTCTACCGCCGGTTATAAAACTTGACGGAATTATCAAAAGAACGGAAAATTGGGTTTTGCTTGATCAATACGGCAAATATGTGCGGGCATTTTACTTTATCTGCGGGCTGGCAATAATATCGGGATTATAGATATTTCTATTTCATTGGTCCATCCGGCCAAAGCTCTTTTTGAATATCCTCTAAGCGGGAAAGATAGACAATTTCTTCAGCCATCTGCCGACATTTCTTCGCGTTCAGCACTGCGATAATTTTCTGATTTTCGTCTAAGTATTCCGGGTTCATACTGATCTTTCTTATTCCCACCCCGATCAGGAATTTAATATAAGCGGCGGAATGAGCCATATCACCGCACACGGAAACGTCAATTTTTGCGGACTGTGCTGCTACGGCAACCTTCTTGATCGCCCTTAAAACGGCAGGATGATGTGGCAGATAATACTCGGCTACCTCTTCATTGTTTCTGTCAGCCGCCAGCATATATTGAATAAGGTCATTTGTCCCGATGGAAAAAAAATCGGCAATACCGGAAAACTCGGAGATAATTTCAATAGCCGCGGGGATTTCCACCATCATACCTATTTGCGGTGCACCATTGTGAGGTATGCCTTTGCTTTTCAAATCAGTGGCGCACTGTCCGACTACTTCTTTCGCCGCAATAAACTCTTCCAGCGAAGAAATCATTGGAAACATAATACGAAGATTGGCTTTATAACCGGCACGGAGTATCGCCCTTATCTGCTCGGCGAATATTCCCCTGTTGGCCAAGGAAAATCTTATCGAGCGCAATCCCAGAACGGGGTTATCTTTTTTTGTTTTCTGGGAATATGACAGAATTTTATCACCTCCGACATCCAGTGTGCGGAAGGTAATTTCTTTGCCCGGCATGCCTTCCATAAGCTTTTTGTAAACAAAGAACTGTTCTTCTTCCGAAGGGAAATTGCTGCGAATCAAAAAAGGGAACTCCGAGCGGTAAAGGCCTATACCATCGCAAGCAAGTTCTTTTAACGTATCAACATCCTTCAACAGGTTGACATTGGCCATCAACTGGATCCTCAGGCCGTCTTTTGTTTTTGTCACGGGCATCATTGCTGCCGGTGGTTTTTTAGCTTTTCTTTTGAGCCTGTCGGCAAATTCCTTTAAAATGTCCTGCTTAGGATTTATGTAGATGTTCCCGATTTCCGCATCCAGCAAAATCTTCGCGTCCCTGTTAATGCTGAGCAAGGCCGGCTCATTTGCTATTACTATAGGCATGTTAAGAGTTCGGGCAAGGACGGACACATGCGATGTAACACCTCCGCTGATCAGCACAGCGCCTTTAATTTGTTCTGATGAAAGTCTCAATACATCGGATGGATAAAATTCACGCGCTATGACTATTCTATTTTTCACACCTGGCAGTTTTATTTTATCTCTTACCAGATTCGTAATGATGCGGACTGACAGATCTTCTATATCTTTTGCTTTTTCTCTTATATACTCATTGTTACTGGCCAGAAAAACATGGATATATTTATTTGTGATTGATATTACGGCGTCGGGAGGATTCTTGCCTTTATTGATCTCACCAATAATGCCGTTAATAAATGTTTTATCTTTTAATATCAGCAAATGGGAAGTAAAAATCATGGACGCTGCGTCAGTAAGATTCTTCTCCACTTTTTTTTGCAGAAGCTCTATCTGCTGTTCTGTTAATTGCAGCGCGCGGATAAAATCGCCGATAGTGCGTTTTTCAAAAGACATTTTCCCCAGATCATCAAAAGATTTGCTGTCTTCAAAGACCGCAATCTTCGCATAAACGTAACCGCGCGAGGCAGGCTTTCCTTTTATGAATTTAGCTGCCAATTGAGACTTAGATTCAACGTCGGCGATTTGTTTTATATACGAATTCATTGAAGTCAGAAGCTTCGCGTTTTCAATCAGAGCAGCAAGCTGCGAAGTTATGATCCGCAATGCCAGCACATCGTCTTCTGAAAAAGTGTTCGCTTCTTTTCTTTGCAGAACCAGGACTCCCACCCTTGAGGTCTTGCTGATTATCGGCTCGGCCAGAAACGCTTTATATAGCTCTTCGTTTATTCCGGGAAAATGCTTGAAATCAGGATGGACAAGGATATTCCCGGTACAGATCGGTTCGAGGTTTTTCAGACAGGCACCGGCAATTCCTTCGCCGAGTTTCATTTTGATTTTTCCTATGGAATCCGGTTTCAAGCCGACGTTGGCGCGCAATATCAGCTCCTGTTTTTTTTCATCAAAAAAATAAATGGAGCAGACATCGGCTTTCATATGCCGGGCAACCATTTTGACAAGATTTTGCAGCAAAGTCTCTGTATCTGCGCTGTCTTTAAAAACCCAGTTCAGTTCTCCGATATCCAGCAGCATACGGATATGTTCCAAATTTCTTTACCTCCTTTTTTTCTGCTGCCGCCTTTATTCTATAAAATGCCTAATTTCCGTGAAGAGGGAAATGACAAAATTCCCTGCGCTCCATTAGTTGAAATTATTATTCACTTTTCTGTTTTTCAGCTCCGCCAGTTTGCCTTTGTTCCAACCGGATATTTTGCTGTAGTATTTGGTGAGCCGGGCAATGCCTTCAACTTCAGTTGATCCGCAATAAGTGCAATTTTCGTTCAAACCAGGCACTGTCTTGCCGCAGGAGGCACAGGAAGTAAATTCCGGTGTAAAATCAATTTGCTTATCGGCTGATACATAAAACACATCTTTCACAAACCGGCAGAGTTCCTCTTTAGCAGGATTAAAACTGCCCAGTTGCAAATGCGTGATGACCTCCCCTTCCAGATACTTATGGAAAAGACCTTCCTGATATACTCTTTGCGCAGGCGTTATTTCCGCTGCAACGTTCAGATGCGTGGAGTTGGTGTAATAAATTGCCCCTTCGGAAATATTGCCTTTCACATAGCGGCCGGCAACCGGCGAATAATATTTTAAATCCAGCCTTGCAAAACGGTAAGCCGTCGTTTCCGCAGGTGACTGCTCCAGCACGAATTCCATAGCGGCATCCCCGCTCCAGCGCCGAACTTCGCTTTGCAGATATTCAACAACTTTTAAGCCAAACGCCAGTGCTTCCGGCGTTTCATGTAATTGTTTGCCCAGATGGATTTGCACCAGCTCATTGAGACCTGCAAGGCCGACAATGTAAAACGCCCGGTTCATTCTCAAATAGGGGAAACCATCATTGTTCATCGCCAGCGCAGCAAGCGGTCCAGAATCGGCATAGGAGAGAAGTTTCTCTAAAAAATCTTTTTTCTGAATATGCGCCTCCACTGCCTTAGCGGTAACTTCCTGAAGGTTAGCCCACAACTTTTTTTCATCTCCAGCAGCCTTATAAGCGATGCGCGGCAAATTCAAGGTAACGCTCTGGATAGCTGCGGTTCTTATCAGCCAGGGTTTGTCCGATTCCAAATTACAATCGGCACTATACTTACTACCTGACTTACAACAAACAAAAGAACGGGCATCTTCAGCACGATCAAACACAAAACAGATATTCCCTTTAAGACTAGCAACTTCGCAGGCCAGCTCCAGAAGTTCTAAAGAGGCTTTCGTCTGCAGAAAAGATTCCGTTATATGCAATAGTGGCCGCGGCAAGATGAATGGTTTCCCAGTCGCATCACCTTTTTTAAACACTTCCATAATAGCCCGGGTAAAACGTAGGACATCAGGAGCGAAGTCGCCATAATTTTTTCCGGTAAGTTCTCCTCCGGAACCAATGGCGGGAAGTTTTGCCCAATTATCCGGCACCTCACAATAAAGATGAATATCCGTATAGAGGGCCTGTCCGCCGCGCGTGGCAGTCAACTGGGAAAAATCATAGATCAGCATTTGGGCAAACTGCCGGACCTCTTTGTCGGTCATGCCTCCCAGGTAAGGTGCAAAAGAAATATTGAGAGCATCCCAACTTATTGTCCCGGTAAAATGACCCTGCAGGATAGCGCTGAAACGAACCATATGCGCCAGCAACACTTCGGCATGTTTGGCAGGTTTCGCCGAATTGATCGCCTGCGGCAACTTTAATCCATTCATCTTCAGATATTCCAAAGATTGGCAGCAGCTATAAGGACGATCAATGTAGCCCAACCCATGAATGTGGATATCACCTGCGGCATGCGCTTCACCTACATCCGGAGAAAATACATCATAAAGTGAAAATTCCTTTTTAATTCCTTCGGCAAAAAGCAGATTAGTACCCTCGGGAGAATGAGGAATATTGGCATTTTCATTATTTTGATGCAGAATTAACTGGCGAACATCATAAAGGGGAAAACCGAGCCGGCCGTGGAGCCGGCGTTCCTTTTCCAGCCCCCTTTCAATGAGCCTCGCATTAACCAGTTCGCGAATCAGGGCAGTTGTGAGTATTCCGATACTGGAAGAAAAAATCTGTTTCTCTACTTCTTTTGATATTTCAGAAGCGAGCTCATAGTCAATTTCCGCTTCCCGCACGAGTGCATCGACAATGCGCTGGCGGTTCCAGTGGGCGATCTCTTCGCCGGAAGTGCGGACAAAGAGCGTTAAGTCTGTCGTTTCAGAACTTTCAACCATATCAAACATTCGTCGGCATAGCCGCCTCTTGCGAATTAAGTGCATTTTCGGCAGCAAGAGAGAGTACTTCATCATATTCATGGTTTAAGGCAAAAACGCGGAAATGCATAACCCGGGCAGGAATAAAACGATATATTTCCGTGAGCGGTTCCTGGGATGTAATGCCTGTAACCGGATTAAAAATATTGACTCTTTTGCCCGGTTCGGCCATGGGATTGAGCGGCCGCGGGTCCTGGGTGGCGAGATCAACTTTAAAAGAAATACCCTTGAGCTTTGCCGGCAGATGCTCCCTGATCTTTACTTCGTAATCTTTCGCCGGCGAAAATCCCGTGCCCCGGGAAATCTGATCTATCGATATTTCCGTGGAAAACGACATCTTCCATTTTACTTTCCGGTCATGCAGTTTTTGCCATTCGCTGGCCAACTTTCTTTTTGTTCCATCTTTGGCTGTGAGCCATCTCTGGACTTCATTGAACAAAGACCATTCATCACAGCGCTGGTAGCCATCCAGATTTTTCAGAGGATTCCCGGGAAAGATCAGATTTATCGTATCGCGGAAAATTTCCTGCAAATGTAAATCCAGGGCGCGCGTTGTCCGGTGAAAATAAACATTGCTGTACAGATTTAAGCGGGCATTGAGAAACCGCCCCAGGGCGGATATGCCCGATTGATGAAGGGTAACGCCCTCGGAAGTGAAAAAAGTATAATAACGCAGGCGGGGTATATCGACCATGTCAAGTGAAAATCCGGTCATGTAGGCGTCGCGTTGCACGTAGTCAAGATTATCAACTGTATAAATTCCGGAAAAAAGCTGCCGCAGCAAAGACAACCAGCGCGGCTGATTATCTTTTTTGGCATCCGGAGCTTTTATCAAAAAAGCCACCTGCACGGGATCAAGGGCTTCTCGTACTGCAAAAGCGCCGGTGGGGCTGCGTCTGAGACGGGAGATAGTGCTCCCCAGTTTTTTAATAATGATCTGCTGACCGATTAACTCATGAGTCAATCCCCAATTGCTCAAATAATGTTCATCAAAGAAGTGTCCGTATGGTCCATGCCCCACATCGTGCAGTAAGCCGGCAATCCGCATCAACTCTTCGATGTAATTTAAGGAAGGCGTATCCTGGCAAACGTCACACAAACTGGGATGAACGTGTTTGGCAAATTCACCGGCTACATGCATTGTCCCTAAGGAATGCTGGAAACGCGAGTGTTCCGCTGCGGGATATACCCAGCGGGCACTCTGCAACTGGTAAATCCGTCTTAACCTTTGCAACCAGGGAGAATCAATCAGGTCTTTTTCTGTCGTTTCGTTCGGATCATTATCCTGCGGCACAGTAAAAAAGGCATATTGATGAATAGGGTCAGCAATCAACGCCATGCCCTGATAAACATTAAGATTGAGGGATGCTGTTTTTTTCATGGCGAATTGTGTACAATATTCCCCGGAAAAGATCAATTTCAAATCAATGACGCTCGCTGAAAACAAATGCAGTGCAGTTTGAAGCGTCAGCGGAATTGATCCCGGAAGCTGAAGCGAAGTGGCTGCGGTCTATCCGGGATCCAGCCCTGTAAGGATGGATGAATGGTTGCTCGCTGAAAACAAATTCAGTGCAGTTTGAAGCGTTAGCGGAATTGATCCCGGAAGCCGAAGTGAGGTGGCTTCGGTCTATCCGGGATCCAGTCATATAGGGATGGATGAATAGTTACCAGCTGAAAACAAACGCGGGGCGATTAAAAATACAGCGGCAGATTTTTATCAATATATTACATCCCCGGTAAGTTCCGTTGCATTCTGCCCAAACTGCTGCGCATATTTCTTTTCAGTATGGTGTAAGTTTTCCGATCCTTCTGGGAGAGGAATTGTGCCATCTCCATAGCTTTAGGCAAGAGAATGTCTCCCGGGTAAATTGCGGATACAAGCTTCATCTTTAATGCTTCTTCCCCGCCGACTCTCTTGCCCATGAGAACAAGTTCGGTAACGGCTTGTTGATCGGGCAAATATTTCAAAATCTCCTGCATAATCGGAGAAAAGGGAATTTTGATATCAACTTCCGGAAAACAAAAAAATCCGCGATCAGCGCGCATAAGGCGGAAATCCAAAGTGGCAGCGAGGATTGCTGCACCGGCGTAAGCATGACCGGTCAAGCAGCCGACAGTCGGCATGTCCAATAAAGCAAAGCGCAGATAAAGTCTATCCAGCATAGAGGCAAACTGGATAAAATAATTGGCCGGTTGGGTAATAATCCATTCCAGGTTAATGCCATTAGACCAGAATTTGGGATCGGTGCTGGTCATTACCAGTGCCACATTGCCGGGGGCCGCTTCCAACTCGTCAAGAACAGAATTATATTCATTAATTACATCTTCAGTAAAAGTATTGGCTTTTGCACCGTTAATCAAACTGAGAACATAAACCGTACCTTCTTTTTTCAACTCCATTGTGGACATAATCAATCCTTTCTTTAGGCGGAATATCGTTTTCTTACTTCCGATAACTTGGAAAAATGCTTCCTTTCTTCATCAATGATCTGATCTAGAGCCGCATGCTGGGTTGTCGGCACAAATTTTTTGATTTCATGGTAATAAAGCATTGAATCTAATTCACGGCGAATGGCAAAATCAATTGCCGACAGGGTATCCTTAACCTTCGAGAATTCCTTATCCAGTGCTTCTTTGGTAAAAATTATATTGCTATCCACGTAGTCACGTAAATACGAGCTGTATTCCCCTTCAAAACTTTCCGGCGGGCTGTATTTTTCCATTTTCGCAAAAATACCTTCAAAAGTCTTTTTGTGGGCAATTTCCGCCTTAGCCAAATCGGCAAAAAGTTTCTTGGCTTCTTCCTGCTTGGCAATCTGCTCGGCAAACTTGTAGAAGTTAGTGCCGTTTTCTTCAATCCGAATTGCTACTTCCACTATGTCACTTGCTTCAAAAACTCGCATACTAATTGCCCCCTAATAGTTATTCTTTCTTCAATACCTTTTCCTGTGGTGTTGCCAAAAGTCAAATGCCCGTTAAATTGAGCATATTTTTATTACGAATGCAACCATTTTACTTCTACTAGAACCATTTTTTCTTTTTGAAATAATTGATCATAGACAAGGCAATAACCAGCATAATTCCTAAAACACCGAAATAGCCCCAACGCCATTCCAGTTCGGGCATAAATTTAAAATTCATGCCGTAAACACCTGCCAGAAAAGTTAACGGCATAAAAATAGTGGCAATGATGGTCAGGACTTTCATCACTTCATTAAGCCTGTTACTGACTGAAGAAAGGTAAATGTCCAGCATACCGGAGAGCATATCCCGGAAAGTTTCCACAGAATCAATGACGGCAATAACATGGTCGAATATATCTTTGAAGTAAATGCCTGTGGACTCACTGATTAATGGAGAATCCGACCTCTCCAGAGAGCTTATAGCTTCCCGCAGCGGCCAGAGTGATTTGCGCAGGAGGATCAATTCTCTTTTCAGTTCATGAATCGCTTGAAGCATTACAGGGGTTGGTTTTTTTAATAAATCATCTTCCAGAAACTCGATTTTTTCTTCGAGCTTTTCCAGAACGATAAAATAGTTGTCCACAATACTATCAATGATGGCATGGACAAGATAATCGGCGCCGAATTTCCGGATGCGGCCTTTGTTATTGCGCAGCCTTTCCTGTATCGGTTCGAAGATGGTGCTCTCTTTTTCCCGGAAGGAAAGGACAAAATTTTTACCTAGAATAACGCTGATTTGTTCGGAGATCAGGTCACCGTTCGTCTGTCCACTAAAATTGCGCAAGACGATATAAATGTAATCGCAATAATCTTCCATCTTGGGACGCTGGTCGGTATTGAGAATATCTTCCAGAACGAGGGGGTGAAGGCCAAAAATATTACCAAGTTCTTCCAGCAATTCTATATTCTGTAATCCACTCATATCGATCCAGAGAATTCCCTGTTCATCTTTTTGGGCACGAAGAGCGGCAAACGAACTTATTTCTTTCTCCGAAAAAAAAGTTTCATTGTAACGGATAAGGGTGATTTGGGGTTTTTCGGCATACGTGTTGCCGATATGAATCAAACTGCCCGGCAAAAGGCCGGCTTTCTTTGATCTTTTTAAATGACCTGGCCGCATACTTACCTCACCAAAGAAGCCTTCTTTTTCACTTTTATTACGGCAGATATGTAAGGAACCTTGCCGTCGGGAAAGGAAACGCCGACAGGCAGGACAACTTTCGTATTGACCGTAGTTGTCGTTGTTATTCTTTGCAGATCAATCGGTTCCGTTTCAATTCTTATCTGTTCATGGCGCAACCGCGAATCAATTAATACTTTGACGGTGGATGGAGTGAGAGTAATTTTTTGCAAGGATACATCATTGGGCAAAGAGCTACGCGTTATAATATTTACAGGCAATGTATAGGATAGAAGTTTGGAGGCATAAACGCGAATTCTCGCTGGTGTAATTTCTGTAACAGATAAGCTCGATGGAGTGTTGAGCATATCTTTGGCCAAGGCAAATTCCCGCTTTTTTTCAGCAAGCGACGATAAATCCAATGATAACTTCAACGAGCGCTCATCGAACAACTGGAAAGCCTGTGCCGGTCCCTGGAGAATAACCTTCACCTCTGCTACCTGCGGCTCGTCAATTTTCCATTGGGAGGGGATATTTTTATAATCGATCGGTATTATGTAATCGCGGCGCAGAATATCCCGCTGATAACCAAAGGCAACCCATAAAACACAGGCCAGTGCAATGGCAATAACTTTTTCCCGCGTATTTTCCTTAAGCCAGATCATGGGAAGAGATGATTTTTGCACCGGAGCATTACGGATATAAAACTTTTCCAGCGCTTCATGCAGTGATGCTGCATTTTTCACCACGGTTAATTCTTCCTGCTGGGCTAACGATATGGTTCCTCTTTCCTCGGAAACAACCATGCACAGGGCGTCCGAACGTTCCGCCATGCCCAGCGCTGCTGTATGACGCAGCCCGAGATTGCCGAATTTAGCAGTGTTCGGAAAGCGGCAAATGACAGCCAAACATGGCTACACGATCACCATTAATAATCACTGCACCATCATGGCCAAAGGAATGAGGATCAAAAATACTGGCAAGCAGTGGCTCACTGACAATTCCATCTAAAGCGGTGCCTCCATTGATATGACGATCCAGCGGATCATCTCCCTGCAGGACAATTAATGCGCCAATATTTTTTTTGGCCAGGTTTACGGCAGCCTGGGCGATTATCTCGGCTGTTCCTTCCAAAGCAGATAACGGCTTGATTATTTTACGGATATTTCCCAGCATGGCCAGCCTTTCAAAGAAACCGCGTAGATCTTCCTGGAAAATAACGACTAAAACGAAAAGCAAAATGGCAAAAAAACCCTGCAGGACAATGGTCGTAAGATAAAGCTGAAAAAAACGTGCAGCTACATAAATAACGCCGAGAAGAATTATGCCGATAAGGACAAAGCGTGATGCCCTGGTTTTAAACCACATCAGCAAAGCGAAAATCATTACGGCGATAATCACTATATCCAGGATATCCTGAATCCGGACACTCCTGATAAATATTAATACAGAATCGATGGTGAGCATGACTTCTTCCTGCTTGCTGATTAATTAATCCGTCGAAACTTATATAGAAAATACCGGACAGGTGTCAAGCGGGATTAAATTACTGATGTGCGCTGAAAATAAATGGTGCTCTCAGCAAATATAATCATTCAGCTGTCAGGATCTGCCAGGTATGGCGCTCCAGAAATGACCCCGGCACATTTTGCTCCATTTCCGCAAAAAGAGCCAGAGGCATGGCAAAGGTAAGAAGATTGTCTCCCAGTTGCTTGCGGATATAGACTCGCGCCGATAAATCGGTGAGGCCGATCACTGCCCGCGGCTGCGCCGATTGAGCTTCCTGATACGGATAAATCCCGATTGTCTGGCAACCTGCGGCGTAGGGAATAATCACATTCTCATTACTGTCTCTTCCGTAATTGGCTAAAACTACCAGCGCGGACAGGGCATCTGGATTGACAAAGAATATTATCGTCTGCGGTTTTTCTTTGGCCTCATCCACATCAGCCAACGGTTTGAAGACAACGTATTTTGCGGGAATTTCCATTATTGGAAGCGTTTTAATAAATGTCTCCACCTGTACCGGAGTTTTAATGTAACGCTCACCGTGCAGAAAATTATCATGAGCGTCGGCGCGCATAAACGGTTTTATCTTGTCGGCAAGTTCTTTTCCACCAGGCCTTAGCGCATTGCCGGAAGACAGGAAATGGCAGAAACCATCTTCCCCGCCGGGAAAACTTTTATATTGATTGCCGAATCCTAAACCCACCCCGCCGCCCACGCAGCCAAATGTCTTGATGTCGGCAACAGCCGCTTTACCTTTTGCTGCGTGGGCGACAAGCCACATCACACAGCCCCATTTATTTTCCTGAAACTGCATTGCCCCTGTCGGCTTTTCATCAGACCAGATAAGTGCCACAGGCTGATACAAAGGATGAATTGCTTTAGCTATTTGACTTTCCATAGTGATTCTCCGTCGCGATTTTCTCAGTTGGTAAAGAGTCAGTGTATAAATTTATTACACATCCGGGTCCTCGCTTTTGCCTCAGGAAGAATGGCGAAGATAGCGGGAAGAAACACTGGGAAGGTATCATAAGTTAAGTTAGAATTCATCCGTTTTTGTACTTCCTCTCCTAGTCTTTATTCCCCATAAAAAAATGATTGACAATTGTGACCATTGGTTACAACAAAGAATTAATCATTTAGGAGGCTAACATGTCATTACCCGATCGTAACAATCCATATAATTTCGATGAGTTCCTCGCCTGGAGAAGCGGCGTGGATTACTATGGCGACGATCCCTTCATTCAGAAGGTCGTCCGTCACTTCACTGGTGACGCCTGGGAAAGAGTAGACGCAACGGCCCGATCGGTCTCGCTGAAGGCATCGTTTAGGTGGCGAGACCTGGCTGAACGGATCGCACTTCCGGAAAAACGCCCGTTCATGATGCACTATGACGGTCATCACCGCCGGATCGACCGCATCTGCCGTCCCGGTGAAACAGAAATCCTTGAGCAGGAGGTCTTCGCAGAGGCTCTCTTCTCCGAGCAGACGTTACCTTGGGAAAAGCTCATTAAAATGTACCTCATCTATCAGAACGGCGAAGCCTGCGTAGCCTGTCCCATCACTTGCACCGAAGGCATAGTCATGATCCTGGAGAAATTCGCCGACACTCCCGATACAAAGTCCATTCTCCGAGACTGCAAAGAGGGGATAGACGGACGATTTGCCATTGGCGCTCAGTACCTGTCGGAGATCCAGGGAGGCTCCGACGTTCCGTCCAATCTCCTCGAGGCCGCGGAGGAAGGCGGCGTGTGGCGGTTGTACGGGACGAAATTCTTCTGTTCCGCCACCCACGCGGACTACTGCGTCGTTACTGCCAAGCCAAAGGGCTCGGACAAAGTGGCCCTGTTTGTCCTGCCATCATGGCTGCCTGGCAACAAGGAAAAGGAAATCCGCAACGGCTACACCATCGACCGGATCAAGTGGAAGATGGGCACGAGCGAACTGACCACGGGCGAGCTCACCTTCAACGGCGCCGTGGCCTACCCTGTGGGCCCCCTGGACAAAGGTGTGGCCAATGTCGTGGGCATCGTTCTAACCTACTCGCGTCTCACAGTTGGGCTCTCCGCCGCTGCCTCCATGACCCGGGCTGTCCGGGAAGCCAGGAAATACGCCGAACTACGCGAGGCATTCGGCCTGAAGATCGGCCAGTTCCCGATGGTCGCCGGACAATTGGCCGTCATTGACAATGCAGCCAAGCGGACGACGGCCGGGGCGTTCAAGCTCTACCGGGACTTCCTCTCACTCGAAGGGGGTCTTAAGGGTGGACTCGCGAGCGATGAGCCGGAAGCGGCTCGGAAGAAGCGTTTTGATATCCGGGAGCTCATCATGCTCCAAAAGCTTGCGGCTTCCTGGGACTGCACGGACGTCATCCGCATGGCGATGTCCATCTTCGGCGGTCACGGCGTGATGGAGGACTTCTCAAGCCTCCCCCGCCTCTACCGCGACGCAGCCATCAACGAGCTCTGGGAAGGGCCGCGCAACGTGCTGCTCACACAGATGCACCGCGATCTGCAACGCGTTGCCGACTGGTACAAACCGGCAGACTTCATCGAAAATAACCTGGCCGGACTCGACATAGCTCGTAGCAAAGAGCTGGCAAAAGAGATGACGGAGCTCCTCTCCCATAGCGATCTGTTCCAACTGGATGACAAGACTATAGAGGTCTGCCGGAGATGGGACATTTTCTGCCACAATTTCTTCCACGCCTATCAAGATCTGGCCCTGCAAGAAGTGGAAAAAGTTTAAAAGGAA
>CAZYIE010000020.1:37281-58898 GCA_964646755.1 uncultured Smithella sp. | reverse complement strand
AAGTGGCTCGATTACGCCGATCACGGAATGGCTCTATAGCACCGATCAATGACAAAGGGATTGGAGTTATTCTCCCAGCTTAAACCTTATAAGGGGTACTTTGGTAGGACATCAAATATATTTCCATCTTTGGAAAATTATCAAGGGAGATTGAATGAATATCTTGATAAGGAGTATAAGCAAGCGAATTACGAAAAAGTCATTCGTTCAATGAATAGAATAGACGCAATAGCGGAAAATGGCCAGATTACTCAGAACCGTAGAAAATCAATATCAAGTTTTTATCGAGAAAAAGGCACTGAATTTCTGAATATTAAAAAGATACCGATGGCATTGATGTTTTTTGCTTTAGCGAACAGGTATCAACCGGATTGTGTTGATAAAAATTTTTACGACTCAGTTTTTACTAAAATGAAAGGCAGCGACGAAAAACTTTATGTTCAAGTAAGTAGTAGTTGGGAAGAAGGAAACAAGAAAGAGGTCTATACAAATATCCTTCATGAAGAAATAAATAAAAAATATGGAGGTCTTTTTGAAAAAGCGGAGGCTCTTTCCGATAATATCTCCCAAGTAATTCTGATAAAAATTGAACGTGTTGAAAATAATGTCGAGCAGACACAACCTCAAATAAAATACTCAAAGTTCATATCTGGCTACAATAAGGTACCTAATCAGGAATATTATTCAGTACAGCAGAAAATTAATTATGCGCAGTCAGAGCTTAACCGACTGAGAAGCCAAAGAACTTATGGTTGGGCAGATGCCCTTGCCGTGGGTCTCGCACAAGGTGTTTGGCAAGCAAATCTATCAAATTATCAACAGAAATTATACAGCGATGAGGTCTATGATCAAATTCCCATTTTGATTGATTATAAATATTCACAAAACGATGTGCAAATTAATAAATTAGTTCAGATGTCATATAAGATGATAGATATAAAGCGTAAGGCAATATTAAAAGAGGACACAATTATTGAAAAAGAAAATAATGTTGTATCCATTTTAGAAGGAGTACATCCGCAAGACAACAATAATTTAAAAAATTCTCCTTCATTTAATTATGATGACCAAAGGCAGGAATTTCATAGTTATGTTGATTCAACTTTTAAACAAGTAACAAGTAAAATCTTAGATGCAGCTAATAATTATTTTGAAGAAAGAGCGAAAGATTATTTAGCTATGGGCGAAACAACAGAAGCCATAGATAGTTATTTAATGGGATATATTCTTAAAAAGGGTGTTTGGACGGAATCGATCTATGATGTATTACCTACTGATTTATCGGGAAAGCTGCACGAAATTCCCCTACGTTCTAATTTAATAAAAAAAATGGCTAACAGAAAAAATCCCATAATTGTGGCTAAATATGCTTACAAAGAAACATCTATTAAAGCCCCCCCAGCATCACCATCAGCTAAATTTAAAAACTCAGAAAGTAATATCCCTGCGCTTATTGAAGATAGTAAGAATAAAGTGGTTTTTATAAAAAGTATAAAAAATAATGGAATTTCACAAGGAAGTGGTTTTTTTGTATCTGACAAAGGACATATTATAACAAATAGCCATGTTGTAAAAAATTCAAGTGCTATAATCATTAAAACAACTCATGGAACCGAATATGTGGCTAAAGTTCTAAGATCGGATAGTTATACGGACTTGGCTTTACTTAAAATTGACGTTAGTAAAGTATCATTCTTCAGGTTATGCGATTCAAATAAATTAGAAGTAGGTCAAACTGTAATAGCAATTGGAGCACCTCTTGGTTTAGAACAAACGGTATCCAAAGGAATTATAAGTGGAAAGCGACATATTTCGCTTTCCAAAGCTAAATCAAAGTTGCAGATGATTCAAACTGATGCCCAAATGACACATGGAAATAGCGGAGGACCGCTTATAGATCTTTCCGGGGATGTGGTTGGTGTAAACACATTAACGCTAAATGATCCGGGTGGGATACAAGGTCCCGTTAATTTTGCCATTTCAACAAGCGAAATTGTAAAAAGGATACCAGAAATAGCCAAAGGAGAAACCCAAGACTAAGTGGAAAAATTGACACTGTTCCGACAGACCATGTTATGAGAAATAATATTCATAAGATTCTGATATTATGCATGATCTATTTTTTCTTTCTGATGGGCTGTGTTGCAGCAGGATTGGATACTGCGTTGAAAGTAGACACAACTTCTTTTCTTGTCGATCCCAAAAGCGAAAGGGAAGCAATCCATCCTGTATGTAAGAATCTCTACGAATCTTCTATCCCCAAAGTTGCTATCGCACCTTTTTCCAACAATACGCCTTTTGATTACGCTGAAGAAATACAATCTAGTGTTTCTGGTACATCACAGCGTCAGCAGCGGGGGGCAGCTATTACTTACAAAGCACCCAGATCTGGCGTTGTTGTCTGGGGTACGAGTGAAAGAAGTCGTTTCCAAGAGGACATAAGGATGACGCAAAGAGAGATGAACTCTAAGCTCGGTGCATCAATAGAAGAAGGTGTCATGGATCAAATTAAATCGCTCGGGAGTGTGAAAGTTTACACAAGAAGGGAAATAGCGAAGACTTTCGACGAATTAAAATTACAGCAATCGGGCATGGTCGATGCAACCACGGCCGTAAAGCTGGGGAAATTGGTTGGAGTCAGGTACATTGTAACGGGCTCATTCAACAATATCGCCATCTCCTACACTAGTCTCGAATCTTTGCGCATGGGTTCCCGAGATGTTGGAAACAAGGCTGGTAATCAGATGGAAGGTTGGGGTGGAGTCGCTGCTGTGTTGGTCGGTGCCGCGGGATCTGTCGCTGCAGAGGCAGCAGAAGGGTGGAAGCTCGAATCGGAAGTGATGGTGCGTATACTCGATGTGGAGACAGGAGAGGTCGTATTTTCCAAAAAACTCATCGGGAAGGTGAATATTGGCAAAATGCGTTACCCAGGATTTGCGGAGATTGTTGGGGGAGTAAAGAAGGCGGCAGCTAAGGATTTGGCGGACTTAAAACCAGCTTTGGCCAAGTATTTCATTGTCAAAGGTTATATATATCAAACCAAAACAAGCGTTGACGGCAAAGAAAAAATTGCGCTAATTAATCTTGGCAAAAATAATGGTCTCCATGAAGGTTCGAAGCTTACCGTCTATACATTTCAAGAAGTGGAAGATCCCATATCTGGGAAAAGTACATGTGATCAGTCAAGCTTGCCCGTGACTCTGAGAATGACTGAACAATTACAGGTTGACAAATCCTGGGTCGTTATCGAAGGAAACCAACAAGCGTTGAAAAAGGTTAAGGTGGGACAACTGGTGGAGATCAAGCCGTAAATGTTCCCTTGATAATTTAACCGACGACCATTACGTATGAAAGTGAAAAGAGCCGTCGCTTATGCCTGCCTTTACCATCTTTCAATCCGTAATCCTCGATTCTGACAACTGCCCACTTCTGAGTAGTTGTGTAACAAATAGCAAGTCTTTTATTGATTTTATATCCGCTGTCCTTCTAGTAATGCTGCAACGACCTACCAGTCCGTCAACATAATTCCAGCGCTGATCCGGTTGATGCTTTGATAATAATCCAGCAGACTTTCGCCATAGCCGTTGAAATATTGGACATAGCCCTTTAACCAATTACCTTTAAATAGCGGCAGGGGAAAGCTCCAATCCAGCTGTAGGGCACCAACATTATTTTCCAGTCGGAGATTATTTCTGAACATCACGGCAAATTTGTGCTTGTTCCAATAGTACGTTCCCCATAATTCGCCATATCCCATGTAGCGGGATATGTCCGGGTTATCGCTATTATCTTCATTTTCCGGCATCTTGAACCAGGTTTTTAAAAGCAGGTCAAAATTGTTCTTTTCCCAACCCACATTGGCGACCGCCCGGTTCCAGCTGCGGGATAGCGGCCGGGAACGCCCGTTGGATTGATGATTTATCCCGACATTCACAAACCGGCCTTTAAAGCCCAGTAATTCGTAGGTAGTGCGAAAATTGACCAGCAATTCCGGTTCATAATTGTTTTCCCGAAACGGTGAGGAAAAAGCCGAGTTGTAAAGCTGCCAGAAAGAAAGTTGCGTATAGGCAATCCAGAGATCAATGTCTTTATCAAATACATCTTCCCAGGCTTTCAATTTAAAACTCAATTGGAATTTTGCTTCGTTATTCTGAGCTCTGGCAGTCGGATCGACATCCAGTTGCTCACCTTGGTTGGGTGATGAATTATAGGCAGCAGGTAAAAAATAATTGGGCCGATAGGAACGCAATAAAAAAGTTTGCTTTCTGTGGGCTCGATCCAGATCCCAGTGTTGCGTCAGAAGGGAAAGCCTCTCTGTATCCGGTGGAGATGCCGGCAGAACAGGCCGGGTTGTGGTTATTGCCGGCGTTGCTTCCAGTACATTTTTTTTACGGCCGGCGAGCTCGTCGAAACATTGCAAGCGTGCTGCATCATTTTTAACATGAGCGCACGATGCTAATCGATCGGCATTTTCCCCGGCCCGGGTAGATGAAGAAAAAAATAATGGAATGAGTAATATTGCCAAAACGGCCATACAGGATAAAGTTATTGTATCTATAATCGTTTGTTTTAACCGTATCTTCATTGATGAACTTTCCCCCTGGCCAGGGAAGCAAAAATTCCTGCACAGCAAAGGATACCCAGAATAAAAAATATAATTTGCGTACTTTTCAGCAGCAGAGGATTACTGCCCTGGCCCAGCGGAGCGTTTCCTAAAATAACGGCAAAAACCAGCATGGTAATGCCCATGCTGAACATTTGGCCCACCAGCCGCATTGTCGACAGTGTTGCGGAAGCTATCCCATAATATTTGTTTTCGACGGCGCTCATTGTGGCATTGACATTCGGAGAAGAAAAAAGTGCAAAACCAACACCCAGAACGATCAGACACAGCACAATATAATGGATGCTGGTATCTGACTGGATAAACATTAAAGGAACCAGGCCCAGCACATTTAAAGCCATGCCCAGGGAAGCGATGATCTGCGGTTCAAAACGATCCGAGAGTCTGCCGGCAAGAGGGGAAAACAACGCCTGTACTGCCGGTTCGGCAATCAATATTATTCCCGTCTGCGACGGAGTCAATGTTTTGATATGCTGCAAATAGAGGCTCAATAAAAAAGTTACCGCAAATGTAGCGCTGTAGTTGATCAAAGCCGCCAGATTGGAAAAGGCAAAAACTTTATTGTCGCGAAAAAGCCGCATGTCCAGCAACGGATAAGGTATTTGAAGTTCATGCCGGACAAAGAAAACGAGGCAAACAACGCCTAAGCCGATAAGTCCGCCTGCCTGTAACTTTGGCAGTAAAGAAAAACCGTACATGATGGCAAAAAGCGCCACGGCATAAAGCAGGGAACCGGTTAAATCAAAGCCTTCACCTTCAGCTCCTTTCCATTCCTCTTTAACCATGAAAGCAATGAGAAAGATTACCAGCATCCCAATTAGAGATGTAAAAATGAAAATATATCTCCAGCCCAGGTGTTCCGTCAGCAGGCCACCGATAAAAGGACCAACCGTCAATCCGATATAAACAGCAGCTATGTTGATCCCCAATATTTTCCCTCGTTCGTCGGGCGGATAAGCGGATATCAACATGGCTGTGCCGGTGCTGAAGATCATTGCACCGCCAATCCCCTGGATCACCCGGACAAAGATAAGAAATGCTGATGTCGGTGACCAGATACAGAGCAATGAAGAAAGAGTAAAGATAATGGCGCCAGAGAGAAAAATCTTTTTCCGGCCATAAATATCGGCTAATCGCCCCAAAGGCACAAGGGTAATTGCCGCCGCCAGAATAAAGGAAGAAGCTACCCAGCTTAAAGTAAGCGCGGTCATGGATAACTCCCGGGCCATAACAGGTAAGGCAACATATACACCCGAACCCATAAATGGCGTTAAAAATGAGCTCAGAGTAGTTGCACACAGAAGAATATAGAGTTGTTTTTTTTCTGCTGTCATGTAATTCCATTTTCTAAATATGGTTAAACATGCGGGAAGGTCTTTTTGTACAGCGCGGCAAAACTATCTTTACCACAGGCCAGTAGCAGTGTCAGCGGCATGATTTTTTTTGCGGCTTTGAGCATATCATCGGAAAGCTTGCGAATATCCCATTGGGCGTGCCCGTCTGCACGCAGGCGCGCCAGATGATAAAGCTCGCGGGCATTGACTTTCATCAGCACTCTTTTGCGATGCGCATTGGTCAGGACATAGGGGGCGGCCTGCGGCGCTTTTACCCGAATTTGCTCATAGGCGTCCTGAGTCTTTTGCATAATTTCCAGGAACTGCTTTTGCTGCCCGATCGCACAAACAGCCGGGGGAATAGTAACTCCTAATTGCGGATCATAATCCTGAGCGATAATAGTTGACATCCGGTGTCTTTTTAACTGGGCAAAGCAACTGGCGCTCATTACCAGTTCAAATTGCAGGTCAATATTTTCCAACTCCCGCAAGGCGGCATCATGCTGCTGAATATGTTCAAAGGTTGTTTTAAACAATGCTTTCTTTTCTGCGGGGTTGAGCCCGTCGGCAAGCTTCAGGCATTGCTGGTAATTTAAACCAGTTGCAGAAAATAGCAGCGCAGCTGCCGCCCTGACATCGGCATCCGGTGTCACAAATGTCAATTGTACGGCCGGATATTTTTTCGCACCCGCGGGAGAAGAATATTTTTTCGCCAATATGGCGGCCAGACTTTGCAAATTAGCTCTGGTGAGGCGGTCATAATTCGTGGCTTGGGTATAACGAATCAATGATGGGGCAATATCTTTAGTGACCGCATATAATTTATTGCTGTATTCCTGTGCTTCGGCAAGGGGCACTGCCGCAAGCCTTCGGAGCATCAGCTCCAAATTGCGGGCGTTGATGGTCATGCCCAATTGGGTTTCGGTAGCCAGGGCAATTGTATAACGGGCATCTTCCTTGGCCCAGCCCTCCAGCAGGGAACGGTTGGCGGGATTTTCCGCCAGTTCCTTATTTTCCGCAAAGACATAAGGCCGCAGCTTTTCGTATAGTTCGCGGTAATAATCATTTTGCAGGCCGATAGCGGCCGTAAACAGCCCGGTAAGACCGGCCTTTTTTATTTCTTCCGGAACAACAAAATCCTTATTAAAAAGAACATAGCGCTGCGATTTTTCCGTATAGGAGCACAAACGAAATTTCTCAATTTCTTCGATTAACAGCCGGGAGGCGCCAATTACATCAATATTAAAGACGGCATGTTCCGCAACCGAGCTGTGCCCCATGGCAAAAACAATGTTGCGATTGGATTTGCGCGCTTTATCCACTTCGGCACGGGCGTCGGCACGCAACTCATCCACCGGTTTGGGGCTGCGGCTGATGCGGGCATAAGCGGCCGAAATGGTTTCCGGTGTAATATCCTGCGCGGCCGCGCTTTTGTCTTTTAACTCGCAGATCAGATCGTAATCTAAATTGTAACCGGCAAGAAGAATTTTCATAAGTGATTTTGCACCTGTGTTTTTCTGTTATCTTGTTCTAACAACTGATATTTTAAGCTGGTCTGTGGCCTTAGGTTCAGATGACAATAAAATCGGCGTTTGATCTCTATTGAGTTCCAGAGATGCTTTTTCCGATACATTGACTTTTACATAGTCATAGAGCGCTCCAAGATCTACTGATCCTGCTCTTTTTTTATCTGCCTCACCCCGCATACCTCGCAAAATGTAATACGTAAACAACCCATGCTTTGCCCTGTCGTAATCTGAACTGATCTGGCTTCCTGTTGAACCTGCAATTACCATCACTTTATTGTTCGCGGGCAAAATATTGGCAAAGTTCATGACCAGGGGCCTTGTTCCGGTATTGGTAACACTTCTACCTTTAGCCCCGGAAAAACAACTGTCCAGCATAACAACTACCTCTTTCGCCTTTAATTTGCCGAGAGAATCGTACATGCTCTGCAAAGGATATAATTGCGACGGGAAATCCGGTTGCCCCTCATAGGGAACAATGTAAGCATCTTTCCCCTGACCTCCGGGAGCTCCGTGCCCCGCATAATAAATAAAAACAGTGGAATTTTCATTAACCCGCCGGGGAAGCCATTCTTCTATATATGCCTGGATGTCACTCTTGGATGCTTTTGCATCGGTCAGAACCTGAATATTTGCTTTCGGAATACCACCCAGATTTTCTAAATATTTGGCGATGACCTCGGCATCTCTTACCGCATATTTTACAGTTGGTATCTTCTCTTCCCGATATTTTCCTATTCCGATAATCAGCGCAACGGCATCCTTTCTTTCATATCCTTTGATCTTTGGAGGGATATCGTCAACATCAACTTCGGAAATAATCTCCAGTGTCTCCGCCACTTCAACCGGTCTCATGGCAATCTGCAGGGTCTTTCTCTGGGAAGGTGAAAATCCAAGTCCCTCAATGATTTCTATTCGGAGATTGGCGCTTTCCGCAGGAATTTGTGCCGGCAAGATTGTTTTAAATTCAGCAGTTTTTTGTTCCCCGGGCTTTATATTACCCACAAATCTTTTTTCACCGAGATAGCTAACCAGTTCCTTATGTCCGGATAGAACTACCTGTACATCTTTTGCTATGCCACTGCCGGTGTTATTGATCTCGACCTTCAGCATAATTTCTTCACCACCGTCAAGAATCCGGTTATTGTTCTGGTCTTTCAATTGAGTGGTGAATGCCAATTTCGGTAACTGGGAAATGACTTCTACAGTTTCTGTTACTTCTGCCGGTCGCAGAGAAACGTCGATGGATTTCTTGTCGGCAGGTGAGAACCCCCTGCCTTCTTTGACTTCAACATTGATGCTCGCTCTTGCTGAATTAATTTTTACCGGCAGGATGGCTTTAAGCACAATTACTTTTGTCTCCCGGGCATTAATATCGCCCAGAACATGCTTTTCGCCAAAATAACTGACAAGATCTTGATGACCGGACAGGAGAACTTGCACATCCTTTGCAACATCTTCACCGTTATTCGTGATTTCCATCTTCAAGACAGCCTCTTTGCCGCCTTCAATATCCTGCTTACCTGACAAATCGGCTATAGAAATTTTGTAATCAAGGGCTGGTGGTTGCAATTGCTTGATCTCTGCGCCCTGAGTACTCTGTCCTTTTGTTTTCAAGGTTATTATTGTTGCGGCTGACGGCGCAAACAGGCTGCCTTCTGGAAATTTGGCGATCGTATAACCATCCCCACCGCCGACACAAAGGGGTCCGCCTCCGCCAATGGAATAGAAAGATCCCATAATATTCTTGTCTAGGTCAATATAATCAAACATCATCTCATGCTTCCAGGCCGAAGTTCCCACCACCATCCAGCTTACGAAATAGGTAGTTTCGTATTTGATCTGATTATTTTCCTTTACAGTCAAGGTGCCCTCAGTTGCTGCAGAAAACACCGGCGTACCGTTCCAGGTTATATCAGGATCAACTTTGAATTTGATCTCAAAATTTTCACGATCAATGTAGAGCACTTCCGTAAATTTTATGGAATGGATAATCGCCCAGCCCGGCATGGGCCCGCCTTGCAGGTAGAACCCCATCCCTCTCTTCATCAGATCTCTTTTGGAAGGTTCAGTTTTGTATAAATCGATCTCTCTGTTGAGATTGTTTTTAAGCAGGTTGTAGAGTTTTCCCAGGAGCTCCTGCCTTTGTGCAGTTGATTGGACAACGTCACACCGTTTGTTCTCACAAAAATCGACATTCCTTACCGGTAAAGTCGCGCAACCCCATGTCGCGGAAATAATGCTGATTATGAGCAATAGTTTGATTTTCTTCATACAGACACCTTATTTCTATGGAGGAATTAGTTAGACGAAATTATCATATTATGAAAAATCTACAAGTCAATTTTATCAGTACGTAACAACCTATGTCCCTCAAAAACGGTAAGTATTTCGGTGCATGTTTCATTCAGCCGATAGACAATGCGATATTTATGAAAAATCAGCTCTCTTATGTCGGGATTGGCGATTTCCGGTACAACCCTGCCTATGCGTGGATTATCCAATAGCGATTCTGTCTGTTCAATAAGTTGATCGACAAATTTTGCCGCTCGTTCCGGGTTACCTTTGGCAATATAATCTTCAATATCAATTAATCTTTCCAGTGCTTCCTGTGTCCAAATGATTTGCATCCGGTCATCCCTTAGGAGCCGTTACGAAATTACCTGTTCTTTTTTTCTATTTCGTTACGGCTTCTTATGCCGTTCCCAGCGTTTATTTGACCAAGTTATTATTTGACAACGGCTTACTTCTTCTCGCGATTAATGCCGCTTTGATATCTTCGGTAGTGTATGTCCTGTCGCTTTCAGCATCTGATAGCCCTTTACCCACGGAATCAAGAAAAGATTTTCTATAGACCAGTTCGTCATAGTCCGCAGGTGACAACAGAACTCCCGCCGGTTTGCCATTCTGCGTAATAATCACGGGATGTCCCGCGTTTTGGAGGCCTTTGAACCATTTGGAAATGCTTGTCTTAAATTCGGCAATCGGGACAATATCATTGGTAATGGAAATTGTTTTCATAGAAAAGCTCCTTATTTTAGCTTCTTTGTTAGCCTAAATATAGACCAGTATAAACAATAAATCAAGGTTTTGCTTTTGGAAAAAGACGGTTTATCTCTATGGCAAAAAATCCGCCTTACGGCGACAATCATCGGCATGGTCAGGTCAAGGACCGGTCACAAACGTATAATCCGCAAAATGATCGATGGGTTAAGCGGGATACGGATACCGGTAAATTTATTGATCAAAAGGCCGACCATGATCCATTTAAAGGCGTTCGGAAGGAAGATTAGTTGTATGGGTAGGGGCGTATTGAATTACATCTCTACTATTCCTCGCCATTATCCAGTTCCTTGCCCATGAGGTATTTGATGTCTTAGTTGATGATGAAATCCAGTTCCTCGTGGGTAAAACCATAATGCTGGGCTATGCGACCATAGCACAACAGCCGCCTGAAAGATTGGTTAGACTCCACTTCATTTACTTTAGTTTATTATCGGGACTGGGAATTCCCGGTCGGTGGACGTGTTCTGGTAATTACCGGGACCGTCCATTTTTGTTTCAGGAAAGTACTTTCCAGCCTCTGAATCTTCCACAATTTTCACCCCGGATTCGTCAGCGCATAAAACATATCGCCGACAAAACGCCGGAAGGAGTCGTTTTCGACAAACTGTTTGTAAACGTGAGAATTGTACCTGTCCCTTTTTTCACTTATACTTCAAATACTTTCAGCACTTCGTCGCCATAGTGGTTGATGACTTTGATGGCGATCTTGCTGGTTTCGGGTTTGGGGAACGGGCAACTTATTGTACTGTAGAGGCTTTGCCAGGCCGCTTCATCGATATCCGCGCGCAGGGCGCGCTTGAGCTTGTCATAGGGGCCTTCGCCATCTTTGGCCGCGCCTGTAAAGTAGGCGTGGCGCACAAAGAAACTCTCGCCGTTGTAATCGGTGTCGATAAACCAGCAGGCAATATCGTCGGTGGCGGCGCTGCGAATCTGGCCGGTGGTCGGATCATAGACATCGACGCCTTTGATCTCGACTACGATCCAGCCGTCTTTTTGTTTTTTGATTTCCACATCCGGTTCGCCGAAAACCATGAAAAGATTACCCGCGCCGGTCTTCTTGAGGAGTTCATCGCCCATCGCCAGATCAGGGTTCATTTTGGCAGGCAACACGGTTAGCTTGCCGTAGCGTTTAGCCTCTTCGGCCACATGCGGGTCAAAAGCAAAACCACAGACCACCAGCATCTCGAAGCCCACGCCCTGCACCGCTTCCTTGGCGGCTTCTTTGACCTGCTGCGGGCCGACGGTGCCGAGTTCCGGTCCAATGGAAACCGCCACGCGATGTGACTTGCCGTCTGCATCCGTGTATTCGCCTGCGGCGTGCAGCCATGCCCCTGCATAAGCGTCAAGCCGGTCAAAGACCAGCCGTTGTTTCTTCACGGTGTTTTGCACACCCGCTTTTTTGAGGTTGTCCAAAATCATCGAGGCAAAGTCCTGCTGCTTGCGGGCTTCCTGTTCCGTTACGGTGCCGTCCATATTCTCGTCGGCAGTGGATAAGACGCGATGCGGGGAGAGGCTTTCCACGGAGAATGGGCCACACACGCGCACCCGTTTGTTATCTTCGTAGGGCTGGTCATAGAGCGTTTCGGAATCGGCATGACGGGCAATAGCTGCATCGATTTGCTCACGGGTCATGCCTTCCTTAATATCCGGGTTGTTGGCAATGGATTTCAAGGTCACGTGCGGCACGCGCTTGTAAACAAATCCTTTTTTGATGTCGTTTTCGGTTTTGTATTCCGGCGGGAGCTTGTAGGTCAGATCTGCTTCCTTTTTGATGCCTTCGACGGAATCGGCAAGCAGGTAGTAGGGATATTTGGCAGTCATCAGGCGTGTACGCGCAAGCGCCAGAGCAACCCTGCTGGTGTCGCAGGTGATCCAGCGCCGCCCCCACTGCTCGGCGACATAAGCGGTGGTGCCGCTGCCGCAAGTCGGATCAAGCACCAAATCGCCGGGATCGGTGGTCATAAGGAGGCAACGTTCTATAACTTTTGATGTAGTCTGTACAACATACAATTTTTCATCAGTAAAATTACCACTACCCATATCAGGCCAATTGGCAGTAATTTTTGCATATGGGAAATCATTTATTTTGTAAAAGTACATCAAAGTTTTACCAGAAGGAAACAGTCGGTTTGCTGCTTTTAGACGCGACATAGTCATTTCATTGCCTATCCAGCAGGAACCTCTTGCCGGTTCATAAATAATGCCACCTAACTCAATTGGAAATACTGCCTTCTCAGAATAAGTCGGCGGTTTACTAGAAACAAGACGCGCGACCGCCGAACCGTATTGCAAGCAACTATGATTATCTATTTCATTGTTCGAAAGTCTTCTCCTTGTGCCATCAGGTAACTCAACCAGATTCCAGTAATAAAGACCTTCAACGTTTTGAGTCTTGTACAGCTGCCTATATTTTGTTTGCGCAGAATTTTTGCCATACCATAATAGATAGTCATCCATACCTTCTAAATATTTTGCACCAAGCGGCATTGACTTCTTTCTAAAGGGGATCAAGCTCAAAAAATTTTCACTTCCAAACACTTCATCCAATATATTCCGAACCAAATGAACATTCTCATCGCCGATTTGCACAAAGACGCTACCGGTTTCCGTGAGCAGTTCACGCGCAATGGTTAAACGGTCGCGCAGGTAGGCCAGATAAGAATGAATCCCCAGCTTCCAGGTGTCGCGGAAGGCGCGCACCTGTTCGGGCTGGCGCGTGGCGTCTTCGGCCTTGCCATCCTTCACATCACGCTTACGCGTGCTCACCTGCCAGTTGGAGCCGAACTTGATGCCGTAGGGCGGATCAAAATAAATCGTCTGCACCTTGCCTTTGAGTCCTTCCTTTTCGGAAAGCGACGTCATCACAAGAAGTGAATCACCCAGAATCATGCGGTTGGTCCAATTCTGCTGGTGCTGATAAAATTCCACCTTCTGGTCAAATTCCAGCGGGCCGCCGTTGAAATCGGCGAAGAAATTGAGCTGATTATCACCCGCTTTTTCGAGTCGGGGCAATGAGTCAATGATGGCTTGCGGATGGATTTTTTCTTGAATGTAGATCGGCACAACCGGCACGGAAAGGTCTTCACGATCTTGTTCGTCCTTCCCCTGCCAGACCAGTTGCGGATCAAGCGACGGATCGCGCGGGTAGAGCATAGTCTTGGGTGTAAGTTCTTCATCAGCAACAAAGTCGCGCAGCTCCTCCGTCGGAATGTTGGCGCGCTTGTCTTTGTGCCGGATGGATTCAACTTGTGTCGGTTCTGCTTTTTTCTTAGCCATGTGCGATTTCCTTTTGGTTCCGTCGGTAGGGGCTGTTCCCCGAACAGCCCGAATTTATAGGCGCATTCAGATTTACACGACGCGCCCTACATCTATTTTGTCATTGCGGACAAGCGCAGCGCGATCCGGAATCCAGTAGTATTAATAGTTTCTGGATTCCCGCCTGCGCGGGAATGACAGCAAAGAAATTAAGTTGATAATTTCTTTATAAATTCTCGTATCGTATTTTGTGCATCCCACGGGTCGGCGATTTCAACAAATGTCCATCGTCCAAAACCGCCGTGGGCATTGACGGCAGGCACCCAGAGCGTTTGGGCTGTAGAAACTTTGGCCGCCTTGTCTTTTCTGTTTTCGCCGGTCACTTCGATAATTATATTCAGAAGATCATCGGAACCCTTACCGTCGTCGATGCAGGCGATAAAGTCAGGGATGTAGTTCTTTTCTTCTCCGCCGATCGTGTAGGGAATCGTAAAGCCGAGATTGTGGTTCTTCACGTAGCGCACGACCTCTGGCATATCTTCCAACGCTTCGGCCATTTTCTGTTCCCAGGAATCCGTATCGGCCACGACATGGGAGATGTGGCACTTATCTTCATGCGTGGAATAGACGGGCCGTGTGGTGTCAAAATCGACATAGCGCGTGGAACCGATGGTATCATAAGGGCTCAGTATAGGCTTGAGCGCCGCACTCCCGTCAGTCGAAGCTACAATGGCTTTGTAGATGCGGTCGGCGGCATCATGCGCAAATTCGATCAGCAGCAATAGTTGTAAAAATGTGTTGTCTTTAAGCGTTACGCACTCGACAAGCCAGCGCTTGGCAATGCCAACCAGTTGCGGAAAAAGCCAGGGACGATCATTGCCGTCATCGTCACGGAAGTAGCGCTCCAGGATCAATTTCGCCAGAAGAAAGGCGACCTCATTGGGACGGCGGCGCTTAAGATCATCTAGGGTGTGAATGCTGGATTCGCCGACAATGGGATCAAGTTGAACTTTTGTTGGAACATCGGCGGTGGAAAGCGACAGCTGGGAATCTTTGGTAAATGTGGCGCTCAGCCGTTCGCCGGCAATATCGTAACGGTAGCCTTGCAGCCGGGGAAAGGTGACCTCACAGGCACAGCGATTTTCCAGGGCGCGCACGCGTGTGGGCATGGGGCCGGGCTTGGGGTCGGTTGTTGCGCCGCTGCATGGGATGAAAGAAAAAGGCACACCGTAAACCTCGGCATATTCCGGTTCAAATCGCCCTGCTGCATTTGCTGCATAGCTCATGCGGCGCAAAGCACGGCCTACTACTTGCTCACAGAGCAATTGCGTGCCAAAGGCGCGCACACCGAGGATATGGGTGACGGTTTGGGCGTCCCATCCCTCGGTCAGCATAGAGACACTGACCACACATTTGACGTGCTCACCCAATTTACCCGATTTGCCTACGGTATTCATCACCTCACGGAGCAGGTCTTCATCGGTCAGATTTTCCGCATCGCGTCCGGGAAAGCGTACACGATATTCCGCTTTAAATTCGTCAATCTCGCGGCTGGCGATTTTTTTGAAATCCGCACTCATCGCTTCGCCGGATTCCAGCTGCTGGCTGTCCACCAGAATGGTATTCGGGCGGTTTAACCATCCGCCGTTGCCGTCATCATTGCGGAAGATGGGCAGTTGTCCGGCCTGAACGATCGTTTGATCGCCGATTTGCTTTTCCCATCCCGCGATAAAGTCACAAACAAGCTTGGACACATTGGTGTTGTTGCAGACAACGATAAAAACGGGCGGCGTAATCCCGCGGGCGCGCGCCTCTGTGTTTTGTTCCCAAAGGCGATAATATTTTTCGTAGTTGCCGTAGAGGCTGTGTAAAGCCCCTTGCAGCTCCACAGGAAGCTGCGGTTCGCCGCCGACGGCCTCTGTCTTTCGTCCTTTTCTGGGCAGGTGCTCACGGATGCGCAACCACAAATCACGATAAGTCGGCTGTTCGCCGGTCATTGAATTATCGGCCACCGGCACACGAGGCACTTTGACAATGCCCGCTTCAATTGCGTCAATCAAAGAAAAATCAGAGACAACCCAGGGGAACAGCGTCCCTTCAGGATAGCCGGACCCGCGCAGGAAAAATGGTGTAGCCGAAAGATCATAAACGGCCTTCACGCCTATCTTGGCTTTTACTGCCTCGATGCCGGAAATCCAAATACGGGCTTCTTCCTCCCGATTCTTGGCCTCGATGCGATCATCACCCGTGAGCGTCTCATCTATAGCGTCGGGTTTACGCCGATAGCAATGGTGGGCTTCATCGTTGATGATAACAATATTTTTCTTGCTGCCCAATTCGCGACAGACGCGGCGCACCATCTGGTCGGGGGTTTCAGTAAACAGGCCGGATTGCCCATCAGACAGAATCGATTTTGTAATCTTGCCTGCGGCTATCTTCTCACGAAGCTGAAAGGCGTGATAATTAGTAATAAGGATTTTGGCTTGTCCAAGCTGCTCTTGCAGTTCGGCGGGGATAATATCACGCTGACGATAATAGTTTTGCGGATCATTCGGCAGTAGAACGCGCAGCCGGTCGCGGATGGTGATGCCGGGCGTGACGATCAGGAAAGTGTCGGAGAAACGCACATCCTGGGGGTTGGCGCGTTTGTTGAGTGTGTGCCAGGCTATAAGCATGGCCATGACAACTGTCTTTCCGGAACCTGTGGCCATTTTGAAGGCTGTGCGCGGCAAACCGGGGTTCGAGGATTCATTAGCTTCGCGGAGTTTATTTTCGATCCAGGCGTCGCCATATTTTTTGGCGACTTCGGTCATGTAGATAGCCGTTTCGAGTGCTTCATTCTGACAGAAGAAAAGTTTCTTCTCGCGATTAGGATCAGTCCAATAGGCAATCAGTCTTGCAGTAGTCGGAGTCACACCAACATAACCACCGTTGCGCCACAGAGCAACGCGCCGTCGGATGTCATTTACCAGTTTGTTTTCTTCGATACGATCTTGAGTCCACTCTGTATCAAACATCAGCTGGGTTTCTGCGCCCTTTTTCTTTTTGGGGCGGGCAATCGGCACAAAATAAGAACTGATGCGACGGCCTTCAACAATCTCATCAGTAATACCTTCGTCTGTAAACCGGAAATGACGAGTCGGTTCTTGAAACGGTGAGTTGATGATCGGGTTTTCTATGACGACTTGGCTCATTCCGGTATATTACCTCAAACTATTGCTTTCTAATCGCGCGTTATCTTACAACTTTAAACACACATTGCAACATCGTGATTGATGCTCGGTGTGTCAATGGCATTGACTATTGCTTAATCAATTCCCATTTCCCCCTTTTCGTCGAACCTGTATGCTTTATTATTCCCCGCTTCTTGAGCAACTGCATATGATACTTCACACCATCCGGACTCAAACCGGTTTTATCAGCCAGATCATTGCGTGTTACAGAAGGATTGCTCTTAATCAACTTTAAAATTATTTCTTGGGTAGTTTCTTGGGTAGTTTCTTGGGTAGTTTCTTGGGTAGTCTTCTCATCAAATTTTCCGGGTCGGAGAAAAACAGCCTTAATATAAACCGGGTTGAACTCGTATTGCACCGGAGCAACTTTTGCCGTCTTCAGAGCCAGACGGATGCGTTCAATACCTGTGCCCATTTTTTCAATGTAGTCTATTCTTTGAAACAAGTTGGCAATACCTGGATTGCGCAGCATGCTTACCTTACCGAAATTGTCCGGCGTCAAGCCTTTGACCAGGCCGCCGGGATTGGTAATTTCGATGCGGTCATCAAATATTTCCATCATAACATTTGCGCCCTTCTCAAAGTAATCCCGATGAACAACGGCGTTAATCAACGCTTCACGCAGGGCTTCGTAAGGCAATTCCGGTATCTCTTTGCGCGCCAACTCTCCGGTAAATTCATAGCGCAGCGGCAAATATTGTTTGAGGAAATTCATGGCCAAATCAACATTGGATATCAAGTCAATATTATAGTCTTTCCGATCAAGCACGGTGGCTTTTTCTTTGCCCTTGTAAAGCGCACAGGTAACAACTGTGTGGTAATAAATTTCATTGAGATTTTTCGCAAAAAAGAGCACGGCCAGATTATTGAAAAGCACTTTGCCCTCTTGAATCTCGCCGATTCCCAGATTTTTATACAAAAGCGGTTTGTCCAAAACTGACGAAATATGGGATAATTCAAGAAATCTTTTGAGTTTGTCTGAGTCAATATCTTTGAACGTAAAGTTTCTTTTAATCAGTTCATCGTAACGGATTTTTCCTTCCGCCTGAATGAAGTTGACAATCTGATCACGGCTTAGCTTCTGCGAGTTTGGCCCCGTGCGTGTATAAAAGCCGCTTGCGCATCGGTACGGCTTATCTGCGCCTTCCCTGACGTTAATAACAAAGATGTTTTTGTATGCTTCAAGTTTAATCTTTATGGCAGGGTCGCAATTATTGGCGATATCCTGCACCTGACTTTTAAGTTTATTATCAATCTCGATACCTGATATTTTACCATCATCCGCTATGCCCAGGAAAATTCTGCCGCCGGAGGCGTTGGCAAAAGCCACCATTTCGCGGTCGAGATTGGTGGTTAGCCGTTCTTTAAACTCAGTACGGTATCCTTCACCTTCCTGCAAAATAATCGATAGTTCTTCTTTGGTCAGCGCCACTTCTTCCCTCACTATTAGCCACGTCACCAGTTCAAAATCGTTCATTGCAGTGAGCTATTTTGCATGGGAATTAACAGCCCCGCTACCCCCATGACCTACAGCCGAACGAGTTCCACCTTCCCTAACGAGCGGCCCAGAAAGCGTTCGCCGATTGTTTGAAAGCGGTAGGGCACATCGCTGACACAAAACAGATAATCAGGCGGCAGCCGGTTGGAATTGCCCAGATTGAGCTGGTTGAGCAAATCGACGGTGGCATCGGCCATTGCCTCGGCCGAGTCGATAAGGTTTATTTTTGGTCCGACAATCTCCTGCAATAATGATTTCAAAAGCGGATAATGAGTGCAGCCCAAAACAAGTGTATCAATTTGTTCGGCCAGTACCGGCTTCAGATATTCCTGAGCGATGAGTCGCGTAGCGGGATGATCGAACCAGCCTTCTTCCACCAGAGGAACAAAAAGCGGGCAGGTCTGGGAATAAATTTTGACTTCCTTATCCAGAAGATGAATCGCCCGGGCGTAGGCATTACTGTTAATTGTTGCCGGAGTGCCGATAACCCCGATGGATTTTGTTTTGGTTTCCACTGCGGCGTTGCGGGCGCTGGCTTCAATAACTTCCAAGACCGGCACCGGTGACAAATCTTTGATGGCCTGATAAGCAACGGCAGCCATAGTATTGCAGGCAACGACCAGCAGCTTTACATCTTTTTTCAGGAGAAATTCGGTGATTTGCGCGGCATAGTGATTGATGGTTTC
Organism: uncultured Smithella sp.; assembly: GCA_964646755.1. Classification (GTDB taxonomy): domain Bacteria; phylum Desulfobacterota; class Syntrophia; order Syntrophales; family Smithellaceae; genus MVRV01. Next base: position 39,676 of record CAZYIE010000020.1, on the reverse strand, counting down.
CACCGACTTTATGCCGTAAGGCACTCGCGCGGTATCGCCAAAATAGATAATGTTTTCAAAAGGCAGGCGTTCCATAAGGGCACGCACGACCGTCAGGCCGCCAATGCCCGAGTCAAATACACCTATCGCCTGATTGTTTTTAATATCCACAAATTATATTCTACTCTTTGATATAAAACTGCAGCTTCAGGTTGCCTACTTCCACAATATCGCCGTCTTTTAGATCGTAACGACGGTCTATAACTTTGCCGTTGACCTTCAAATCCTTGTCACCAGACGGAGTGATGAAATAACCTTCCTTGCGGCGGTTAATCAAAGCAGCCAACTTAGGGGCAAAAAAACCTTTCAGCTTGATGGCAGAACCATCTTCTTTGCCGATCGCCGAAACTCTTTCTTTGAGTTCATATTCTTTCTGATCCGTTGATCCTTCAATTACCAGAAAACCGCCGAGCGGCTCCGGAATGGATTTGTCCGCGGCGGTAAGTATTTTCTTTTGATCGTCCGGAGCAATAACCATCGTTTCATCCATGGAACGGCCGCGCACGGCAAAACTTTTAGTATCCTCCTGACGGTTTTTATCGGAAGAGAAATTTAAGGTATGGACACCTATTAAAATCACGTCACCATTAAAAAGCTCTGCCTTGGACACTTTCTGGCCGTTTACGTAAGTGCCGTTCAAACTGCTTAAATCTTTCAGCGTCACCGTATCGCCTTCCACTTTAATATGAGCATGGTAGCCGGATACTGCCTGATTATCAATAACAATATTGTTGTCTGGTTTACGGCCGATAGTCGTCACTTCTTGATCCAGTATTTTTTCCTGGATAAACGCTTCTTTGTATTTAACTAATATCTTTGCCATGTGTCACCTCCGGAAAAATTCCCTGAATTTAAACAAAGCCGCATACCATTTTTTCTTCTTAATATAACCGATAACCACAGTAACATTATCTTTGCCGCCTTTTTCGTTGGCCGCATTTATCAGCGCATCACAAGCGACAACAGAACTACCGGCAACAGATACGATTTCCAGCATATCGTCGTCGCTGATCATAGTATTAAGGCCGTCGCTGCACAAGAAAAAAATATCATCGTCGAATACAGTGAGCTCATCTAAATCCGCTTCCATTTCAGCACTGATACCCAGGGCTTTCGTGAGAATATTTCTCATTGCCGATTTAGTCGCTTCTTCCCGAGTAATTATATCACGTTTCACCTGTTCATTAACCATCGAATGATCATCGGTTAGCTGGTCGATAAGACCTCCACGAATGAGATAAGCGCGGCTGTCGCCAATATGGGCGATGCTTAATTTATTCCCCGTCAGCAGGACGGACACAATAGTGGTGCCCATACCCTTTAACTGCGGCGAACTTTGTGCCGCTTCATAAACGGCCTGATTGGCCAGCCGGATGGCACAGCCAAGTTTGTTGGTGGCGTCCGAATAAGCAGGATCGGGATCACCGATCAGCTTTTGCGGCCCCTGAAAATAATCACGAATAACATTCACTGCCAATTTGCTGGCTATCTCGCCGGATGCATGACCGCCCATGCCATCAGCAACAACAAGCAGACCCATTTTTTCATCCAGATAAAAATTATCTTCGTTGTTGGCGCGCACCAAACCCTGATCGGTTTTACCGCTGGCAGTTAAATTCAATTAAGCCTCCTTATTTAATTTAAACAAGCAAGCAAATCATCTGCTAACAATTTCCCTGTTTGATAACGGGCTTCCACTTCTTTGGCCAGAAGCCGCTCCACGATCGGCACCAATTTCTCCGGAATATCGGGAGAAATCTCTTTAATCGACGGTGGCGCAGATGACGTTATGTTATACATCAGCGTTGTTATGCTCTCTCCGTTAAAAGGTTTATCACCGGCAATAAGTTCATATAAAACAACACCCAGTGAAAACAGATCAGACCGGCCATCCACCTTCTTGCCGGCTATCTGTTCCGGTGACATGTAACTGGGAGTACCGAGGATAACGCCGGTTTGTGTTTTTGATGAGGACATGACACGGGCAATGCCGAAATCCGCCACTTTTACCTCACCATTGTTTAAGATCATAATATTAGCCGGTTTGATATCCCGATGAACAATGCCGTTGGCATGAGCATAGTCCAACGCCGCAGCGACACAAGAGACAACACGTATTATTTCTTCTGTCGGCAGGAGGTTTTCTTTCCGGCAATATTTGGCTAGATCAGATCCGTCCAGTAATTCCATAGCCATATAAGCGATGTCATAATCCTCGCCGACATCAAAAATGGTGACGATATTGGGATGTGATAATTTCCCGGCAGCTTCCGCTTCCCGGAAGAATCTTTTTTTCACTTCTTCCAGTTGTTCCGTATCGATTTCTTCATATCTTAAGGTTTTGATGGCTACTTCA
>CAZYIE010000020.1:13685-37271 GCA_964646755.1 uncultured Smithella sp. | reverse complement strand
AAAGACTGTGCCCATTGCCCCGCGACCCAATTCCTTCATGATTTCATAACGCCCCAGAGTCGGCTTGATTTCGGAATTATTCATAATTACGGTAGCTTCTTTTTTGGCTCCGGACAGGCCGAAGATCATTGTTTCTCCGGCAGTATTCAGCTTCTTGATGCGCTCATTGATGTCTTTGAAATTTCCGGCCTGAGCAATGTGTTCGTAAACGGCAACCGCTTTGTTGAACATGCGCTTTCTCTCAAAGTCCAGACCCAGATTATAGAGCAGCTCTTTAACAGATTCATCTTCGACGGGACATTTGCGGAATTTGTCAAAAGCCATATCCAGCAAGCCCTGTCCCTGGAAGGATAAACCCAGCATTTTGTTGGTTTCCACGCCGTCCGCCTCCATGCGATCTTTCGTTTTTTCCGTCAGCAGATAACGCTTGGAAACGATGAAAATGTAACCGACGATCAATATTAGCGCCGGGTAAAGTGCTTTGACCCAATAACCATAAACGGCAAAGAGATAAATGGTTGTAGCTATCCAGCCCAGCAGGAGTATAAGGGAAACAATGGCGCTGATACCGGCTTTGATTTGCGGAATGACCAGCGCAATGAAAAGACCGAAGATAATGATCATTATTATTTCGAGAGTCGTTGCCCAATCCGGACGCACGATGTGATCATCGTTAATTATGTTTTCGATAACATTGGCGATGATCGTGCCCGGCCCGACATTAAGGGCCGTCGGGGTGACCTGCATCGTGCCTAATCCGGCCGCGCTCTGGGCAATAATGACAATCTTGTCTTTAAAAACATCGGGCGCGACTTTTTTATTGACGACATCAAAAAATGAATAATAAGGAATCCCAGAAGCAAAGCTGATTAACATCCTGTTGTTTTCATCAACAGGGATTTTTTTGCGGCCGAATTTTATTTCTTTACCTAGTTGCATTTTTTTCAAATCAAAATTGAGATATTTTAAGGTCAGTTGCAGGGCGAAAGACGGAAAGAGCTTTTCTTCAAAATTAATAAACAGGGGCTCGCTGCGTACCGTGCCATCGCGGTCGGCAACAATGTTGATGTGGCCTAATCCCTGAGCAACTGCGGCAAACTCGGCTATGGGGGGCACTATTTCCCGCGCGGTGATGCTGCTATCTATCCCTACCGGCGTAATAGAGTTGTTTTGCAGATAATCCGGCAGATTGGCAGCAGTTCGCCCCGAGGGGTTGCCGGGAACGAAGAATAAGGGGAGAATGATATTTTTACTGGTAGCAATCGAATTGGCCAGAATAGTGTCATTATCGAGCTTTTTTTCGGATTCTTTCAGCGCGGCCAAAAAAATGTCCGAACCTTTCTTCGCAAAATCAGGATTGGTTTCGATATTTTTGATCAGGTTGCGTACCTCGACGAGACCCTGATTAAAATCTTTTTCCGAATAAATTATGTCCAGACCGATTACCTTCACATTATACGACTGCAGCAGATCAACCATGGCGGCGATATGAGCGCGGGGCCAGGGCCAGCGGCCAAGATTGGCAATGCTCTGTTCATCAATGGCGATTACGGTGACAGGTGCAGTAGATTGTTTTACCCGCAGAGTGGCGCTTACATCATAAATGCCATATTCCAGCGTTTCCAGTGGTCCCCAGGAAAGGAAAAAGGCGAAAAGCGCAATCAGCATCAAAACGATACCCAGAATAAAATCAGAAATCGTCGACTTTTTAATTTTCTTCATGTAAACTCCTTTTCCAGAGGAACACTCAGAAGTGAAATACTTATGGAGATTTTTATCATAAGTAATGGGAATATAGCAAGTTTTCTTGTTAATATTTTTTCCAGGGAGGAAGTAAATGCGCCGCTCCGATAAAGAAATTACAGATAGCCGGGAAATTGCGGCAATAATCGAAAAGGCCGCCGTCTGCCGGATTGCGCTGGTTGATGATGGTTATCCGTATATTGTTCCGGTTAATTTTGTAGTCCGCAACAATTATCTCTATTTTCACTCCAGTCCGCAAGGCAGAAAAATAGATATTCTCCGGAGGAATAACCGGGTGTGTTTTGAAATGGATTGCGATGGAGAAACAGTCAAAGCAGATGTACCCTGTTCCTGGGGAACACGCTATCGGAGCGTGATCGGATTTGGCCTTGCATTTTTTCTGGGCGAGGCGAATGAAAAAAAGCAGGCGCTGGATTATCTCATGGAAAAATATTCCGGTCGTCAAGATTTTTCCTATGCAATCGAAGCATTAGAAAAAGTAACCGTTTTTAGTGTCCAAATTGAAAAGATAACGGGCAAGAAATCTGGCTATAAATAAAGTAATTGCGGGATGAGGTTGAGATATGCAAGAATTTCTGGTCGTGGCTGCAATCGCCCTGGTTATTATTTTCGTTCCCCGGTTGATGAGCCGAAAATCATTACCTGTACCCGAACAAAATAGCATTCGGCTTATAAAACCCCTTACGGGATGGATACGCCTCGCCATCCTGATTACTATCTTCTGGATCGCGGGATCAGCCGCCTTTCTAACACCATGGGAAAGCAACATAATTTTGTTTTTGTATGTCTGTCTGGGACCAGTTGCCGCCGGTTGGGGCTCATTCTGGGTGTGGGCCGGCTATAAGAAATACCGGCGCTGAATGTTTTGCAGAATAACTTAAGAGTATTCCATGAAAAAAATCCTTATACTTTTTGCTCATCCGCGCTTTGAGAAATCCAGGGCAAATCGCATTCTCCTGGAAAACATCGAACAGCTTCCGGGCGTGACCTTAAACGATCTGTATGAACAGTATCCCGATTTTAATATTGATGTCGAACGTGAAAAAATGCTGCTGGCCGAGAATGATATAATTGTCTGGCACTATCCTTTCTATATGTACAGCGCACCGGCGATGCTCAAACAGTGGATCGACCTGGTGTTGGAATTTGGTTGGGCACATGGTGAAGAGGGCAAGGCACTCAGGGGCAAACTGATCTTCAATGCTCTCACGGCCGGAGGGACAAAGCGGGTTTATCGACCTGACGCCTGGAACCGGCATACAATCAGACAGTTTCTCATCCCTTTTGAACAAGTTGCCAATCTCTGCCACATGTTTTATCTGCCACCTTTTGTTGTGCACGGCACTCACCTGCTGTCCACTGAAGCACTTGCCGAACAGGCACGCTTGTACCGTCTGTTGCTTACGAAATTATCCGCCGGAATTGTTTTTCCGGAAGATGTCCAACAATATGAATATCTTAATGACTGGCTTTTAGCAGACGAAGGATAAACCATGGGTAGTGCCTTTTTACATGATGCATTAATCTATCTCGCCGCTGCGGTCGTGTTTGTACCGATTGCCAAAAAAATGGGGATGGGCTCTGTTCTGGGCTACCTCATTGGCGGTATTTTTATTGGCCCATTTTTCTTCGGCTTTGTCGGCGCAGAAGGCAAGGACATCATGCACTTTGCCGAATTCGGCGTGGTGATGATGCTTTTCCTGATCGGCCTGGAGTTGGAGCCGGAAAAATTCTGGCGGATGCGCAAGCTGATTCTGGGTACAGGGATTATGCAGATGGGCGCAACTACGCTTCTGTGTTTTGCTGTTCTGTCAGTTATCGGATTCACCTTGACCGCGGCACTGGCCTGCGGACTTGCTTTGGCCATGTCTTCCACGGCAATTGTTATGCAGACATTACGGGAAAAAGGACTGACCAAAACCCAAGCCGGGAAAAGTTCTTTTGCCGTGCTGCTTTTTCAGGATATTGCCGTAATACCGATTCTGGCTCTTTTGCCACTGCTGGCAGTATCCGCAATGCACACGCCATCAGGCGGACAGGCCACATTGCTTACGGGGTTGCCCGGATGGGCTCAGACAGCAACATTGTTAATCGCTGTCAATGCTGTTGTGCTGGTCGGCCATTTTGTGTTTGTACCATTCCTGCGCTTTATCGCCCGCATTCGGCTGCGGGAACTTTTTACGGCGGCATCTTTGCTCATTGTCATCGGAACGGCTTATTTAATGATGCTGGTTGGTTTAAGCCCCGCCTTGGGTACGTTTCTGGCCGGATTGGTTTTGGCCACAAGCGAGTTCCGGCATGAACTGGAAAGCGATATCGAACCTTTCAAGGGTATCTTACTGGGATTATTTTTTATCGCAGTCGGTGCATCCATCAACTTTAAACTGATTATCGATAATCCCATAGAGATTATGGCCCTGGTCTGTGGTGTCATAGTCATAAAATCTTTGGTCCTGTTTGCGACTGGAAAAATTTCCGGCTTAAGTTTTGATCAGAACATGATTTTTTCTTTAGGATTGGGACAGGTTGGTGAGTTCGCGTTTGTCCTGTTCGCGTTCATCGCCCAACTTCAAATTATATCCGCTAGGGTTAGTGATATGATGATGGGGGTGACGGCCATCAGCATGACGGTCACTCCTTTGTTGCTGTTGCTCAATGAGCGACTGATCCTGCCGCAATTAGGTACAAGAGAGTCTGTGGAGGAAAGTCAGAATGATCATATTGAAAGCAAGCACCCCGTTATTATTGCTGGATTTGGACATTTTGGCAGCACAATTGGCCGCTTTTTGCGGGCCAATGGCATTAACACTACCATCCTGGACAATGATTCTGATCGGGTCGAACTTTTAAGAAAGATGGGCTTTACGGCTTTTTATGGAGATGCCACTCGTCTGGATATTTTGAAATCAGCCGGTGCGGATCATGCCCGATTATTAATTGCTGCTATTGGCTCTCCCGAAATTAATTTTGATCTGATCGAAAAAGCAAAGCAAGAGTTTCCCAACCTCACCGTCATGGTACGTGCCCAAAGCCGCATAGACGCTTATGACCTGGTTGATGCCGGCGTTGCAAATATCTATCGCGAGTCTCTGGATACTTCCGTGCGCCTGGGCGTCGATGCGCTTGTAAGGCTTGGCTTTCGCAAATATACCGCCTTGCGGGCTGGTCAAAACTTCATTAAATATGATGAAGAGGCGCTGCGTCTCCTGGCCTCACACCGTCATGATCAATCAGATTACATTTTCCAAACCCGCGAACAAATCTCTATTCAGGAAGGATTGTTGACCAATGACCTCAATGTTGTACCCAATATTCATGACCATGCCTGGGACTCTGATGCTTATGAAAATGATCAAACCGGGAAAGAAGGCAATCCCGCAAAATCCAAAGTAGCAAAATAATCATCAATAGTCTCGGAACGGCGGATCGAAATTACTTCTCCATTGACTCGCAGCAGCAGCTCTGCCGAACGGAGTTTGCCGTTATAATTAAATCCCATAGCGAAGCCGTGGGCTCCTGCATCATGAATGGCAATAATGTCGTCTCTTTCCAGTTCGGGTAGTTCCCGATCGATGGCAAACTTGTCGTTGTTCTCACACAGCGAACCGGTTACATCATAGACAACGGCGGGAAATTTCCCCTCTTTACCCAAAACGGTAATGTGGTGGTAAGCCCCATACAGAGCCGGGCGCATTAAGTTGGCCATGCAGGCATCCAACCCGGCAAATTTTTTATAAGTATTTTTGATGTGCAAAACCCGGGCAATCAGATAACCATACGGACCGGTGATATACCGGCCGCATTCTGTGTAAATCTTGATCGGACCTAAGCCATTAGCCACGATAATCTTTTCATATTTTTCTTTAATACCAAGGCTCATGGCTGTAAGATCAATTCGCCTTTGTTCCGGACGATAAGGAATCCCGACACCGCCGCCCAGATTAACAAATTCAAAACTAATGTTCAGCTCACGGCTCAGCTCGGCAATAAGCTCAAACAGAATTTGAGCCGTTTCCGCAAAATAACCGGCGTCGAGCTCATTCGAGGCAACCATGGTATGGATGCCGAAGCGCTTTATGCCTTTATCCCGGCAAATTTTATAACCTTCAAATAACTGCTCCCGGGTAAAACCATATTTAGCTTCTTCCGGATGGCCAATAATCAGATTGCCTTTTTTCAGGGGGCCGGGATTGTAACGAAAACAAATTAAAGAGGGAAGTCCGGCATATTTTTCCAGATAAGCAAGGTGGCTTAAATCATCCAGGTTCATGATAGCCTGTAATGCTTTGGCTTTGAGAAATTCAGCTGCCGGAGTATCGTTAGATGTAAACATGATTTCTTCGCCGGTAATACCGGTCTTTTCGGCCAGAATTAATTCCGCCAACGAACTGCAGTCCGCTCCAAAACCTTCTTTATGGAGAATTTTCATGAGATAAGGATTGGGGGCGGCTTTCACGGCAAAAAATTCTTTAAACCCTTCATTCCAGGAAAAGGCGGCTTTAAATTCGCGCGCGTTTTCGCGGATGGCCTTTTCATCATAAATATGAAACGGTGTAGGATATTTTGTAATTATTTCTGCAAGTTGATTTTTTGTAAAAGGCAATCGCTTTTCCGGCATGAGGTTCTCCTGCAATAGTTTTTTTCATCGCACATACAATAGGAAATGGCATGAACTGGAAGGCAGATTTACGGTAAAAAATGAAAAATATCAACATTATTTTCTGGCAGGAGAATTGGCAGGTAAAAGATATAATATTATAGGAAGAAATATTTTAAAGAAAGATAAGTGATTGCGGAAATAATGGCAGCAATGGGAATGGTTAAAATCCAGGCCCAGACAATATTGCCGGCCACACCCCAGCGGACGGCATTAAGGCGATGGGTTGCGCCGACACCAACAATGGCACCGGTAATAGTATGCGTGGTGCTGACAGGTATTCCGGCAATAGATGCGCCAATAATGGAACAAGCTGCGGCAGTTTCAGCGCTAAAGCCGCCAATGGGCTGCAATTTAGTAATCTTTGTGCCCATTGTTTTCACAATGCGCCAGCCGCCAAACATTGTCCCCAGAGAAATCATCGTATAGCAGACTATAACAACCCAAATGGGAATATGAAAAGTATCTCCGAGAAGCCCCTTGCTGAAAAGAGCCATCGCAATGATTCCCATGGTTTTTTGAGCGTCATTCATTCCGTGCCCCAACGAATAGACTGCTGCTGAAACAAGCTGCAATTTACGGTACAGTTTATCCGAGCGAGCCATATTGGAATAACGGTTTAAATTTAAGGAAAGAATCATAAAACCAAACCCTAGGGCCATACCAATAGCAGGGGAAACAATGATAAAAATAGTTGTTTTCGCAATGCCTGACCACACCAGAGTGCTAGTGCCAGCTTTAGCAACCGCAGCACCAATCAGGCCGCCAATTAAACCGTGAGAAGAACTACTGGGCAGCCCGTAATACCATGTTGCTATATTCCAAATAATAGCACCGGTCAGGGCAGACAGAATCAATAAATTATCGACTATGTCCAAATGGATTATTCCTTTACCGACGGTATGAGCAACCGCGGTGCCCACAAAGAAAACAGCTGCAAAATTAAAAAAAGCCGCCCAGAGGACAGCATATTTCGGCGAAAGGACGCGGGTGGAAACAACGGTAGAAATGGAATTTGCCGAATCATGAAAACCATTCAGAAAATCAAAAAGCAGGGCTACAACAACCAAAAAAATTACAAACCCCGTGGACTCAAGCATGTTTTAAGACGATTCCTTCCACAATATTGGAAACATCTTCGCACACATCAAGAGCTTCTTCGATGCGCTCAAAGATCTCCTTCCATTTCATCAGCTCAATGGCATCTTTTTCTTTAACAAAGAGATCGGCAATTATGGTTCGCAAAACAACATCACCGGCATTTTCCAATGTGTTAATTTCGACACAAGCTTCCAGTATCATTTTAGCATTCTTCATATCGCGCAATGCATGAATGATGACCTTTACTTTAGCAACTGCTTCATTTAAAATTTTTGCCTGCTTGATAATTTCATCATCGGGTTTTTTTACTTTGTAGAGATAAATCCGGACGGCAGTGGCTTCAATCATATCCATGATGCTATCCATTTTATTGACTAAAGCATAGATATCTTCCCGATCCAGTGGTGTGAGAAAGGTGGTATGCATTTTTTCATAGGTTCTATGGGTAATTACGTCCGCTTCGTGCTCCAATTCTTTGAGTTTGGTAATTTTGGATTCCGAATAATCGTGGTTTTCCGTCATGGCCAGAAAAAAACGGCTGCCCTCTTCTATTTTATTGGCTAATTCTTCAAAATAATCGAAAAATTTTTCTTCTTTGGGAAATAAACGCATGAATAAACCCTCCTTAGGGTTAAAAGAGAAATTATCATCATTAATGCACGCAGAGCTCTAGCGGATTATGAAGAAAATTGCAAGAATTTTAAGCTGGGTCACGAATTAGATTTAAGCGTAGGAAACGACTCTGGAGAGCATAATTCAATGACTAAAAGGTCAATTATATAATAACTTTAGAGTAGATAACTTTACTGTCACCTGCGGCATAAAAATCTTTCAGGAGAGCTTCCTGGATGTAACCGCAATTCTCATAAAATCTTTGAGTCGTTTGGTATTGATCGCGGGAAGATGTTTCCACATAAATATGTTTCCCACCCGCAGCACGAATCATCTCTTCCGACTTTTGCAGCAATTGTTTGCCCAATCCCCTGGCACGTAAGGAATTATCCACGGCAATCCAATAAAGATCGTAACTGCCGTCAGTGGCCGGAATCAATCCAAAACAGGTATATCCCCAGACAAAATTTTCATCTTCACCGAAAAGGAACTGATAGGAACAGGCATTCCCGTCAGAGATCTTTTCGGCAGCCAGTTCGCAAGCCAGATCAATTTCTGCAGCTGAAAAGAAGGAACTGGACTGAACGATTCTGGAAATTGCCTCTAAATCAGATGGTTTAATTTTCTCGCGGTATGTTATGTTCATAAAATTATTATGCCTGCGGCAATCCCTCGCGAAACATGAAGTAAACCGCCCCGACCAAACAAAGACCGGCCCAAAGATAATCCAGTTTCAGTGGCTGTTTCATGTAAAGAAAAGCAAATCCCGCAAAAACAACCATCGTAATAACTTCCTGAATAACTTTCAGCTGGCCCAGATTATAATAATGAAAACCAATGCGGTTGGCGGGAACTTGCAATACATATTCAAAGAAAGCGATTCCCCAGCTCAACATAATAACGATAAACAGAGGTTTATTATTCATGCTTTTTAAATGTCCATACCACGCAAAGGTCATAAACAAATTGGAAAAAAACAGTAAGATAATTGGTTTTAACACTAAAAGATATATTCCTCCTGAAAATTTAATTTTGTACCACAGATACATCTTTCCCGGAAGTTTGCTGCCCTGTGCAGATGGGGACTATTTTAATGCATCAGCAATAATCAATCCAATAGCTTCGGAATACTTCAACCCTGCCCGCTCGACGGCAAAGGCAAATCCCGCCTCGAGAGATAAACAGGGGTTGGCATTTATTTCCAGCACCCAGGGCTTCCCGTTTTTATCTATGCGGAAATCAACCCGCGCATAGCCGCGCAACCCAAAAAGATTCCAGCACAGTTTAGCAATATCCTGTAATTCAGCGATTAAGACATCATCGGCGGGCGAGAAATCCATCGTCCGGGCAGTATTTTCGTATTCAAAGGTTCCCTCTACCCACTTAGCGTTGTAGTCCAGCAATTTTAATTTCCCCGGCGCAAAGCCGATAAACTGCATTTCGGCAGGCGGCAGAGCCTGAACTCCGGACTTTCCGGCAATCAGCGCCATATTAAATTCACGTCCGTCAATGTAAGCTTCCGCAAAACAAGGCCCTCCAATACTTTTCTTACGATCATTCATAAGAGCTATGACGTCTGTGGTATCGGTAAACTGGAAAATGGAATCTTGGTCCAGGCCGACGGAAGCATCTTCCCAGGACGCTTTCAGGAGATAAGTGCTCGATGGCGCTACTCCTGCGTGAACTCCCCGAGACGAAATCCAGGCCGGTGTGGAAATTCCTGCACTCTGCATCATTTCCTTCGTTAATGGTTTATTGGAAGTAAGAAACATGGCATCGGTACCGCAGCCGGTATAAGGAATGTTCAGATAATCCAAAAGTGACGGGGCAAAATGAATAAGACTGCCTTTGCCGTTGATCGTCTCCACAAGATTGAAAACAAATTCGGGCTGCATTACGTTTAATGCTTGAATTGTCTGGTTCAGATCAAGGACAAAAGGCAATAAAACAGGATCATAGCCGAGCTCGCGGAGCGCTTCGGCAATTGTATCAGCCTGTCGCAGGCAATCGAGCTCATCTTCACTGGCATTCGGCGGTACATCGCTGTGGAGTATTACGGCTTTTTTCATTTGATCTTTCCCGGAAAGTTATTTTTCGATATTTATTGTTATTTGTTTATTTCTGCGCGGCACAAGGCAGATTCAATTATGGAACTGATCAATTTCGAGTAATTAATGCCCAGTAGATTGCATAAAATGGGCAGATCCGAACGTATGGGATTTAATCCGGCCAGCGCATTCACTTCCATAAAATTGGGCACCCCGTGAATATCGGAACGTAAATCCACCCGGCCGGCGTCTTTTAAACCCAGACCGCGCCAAGCAGCCAGCGATATTTCCATTGCTTGTCTGGCCTCAGCATCATCTACTAGAGCATATTGCACGAGCTTTTCATAATTTTCCTTATTTTCATAGGAATAAGCGTTTTTTTCTGCTGTTGGCCGCAAAATGACTTCTATTGCTCCCAGCGCTCGGGCATCTTTGCCCGTGCCTAAAATGCCGACGGTAAATTCGCGGCCGGGAAGATAAGTTTCCAGCAGGACAGGTTGCCGGAAAGTATTCAAGAGGTTTTTACAGACCAGGCTTAATTCTTCAGGAGTGTTAATTTTCGACATCGCCGTTATCCCCTTGCCTGTTCCTTCGGCAACTGGTTTGGCAAAAAGTGGAAAGGGCAACGCAACTTCCGCGATATCTTCTTCGCTTTTAATTACGGTAAAAGCCGGTGTTGGAATACCCAGATCAGAAATGATATGCTTGGTCATGCCCTTGTGCAGAGTCAGGGCAAGGCCTAACGGATCAGAAAAAGTGTAGGGGATGTTGTAAGCTTCCAGCAGTGCAGGAACTTGCGCTTCGCGCCCGAAGCCGGATATGCCTTCGGCGATATTAAAAACCAGATCCCAACGCTCGCCTGCGGCCAGTCTGCAAGTTAGTGCTTTGATATTGCCGATACGGCAGGCCTGATAGCCATTCTCTAAGATAACTTTTTCAATTGCTTCGATTGTATCCGGAAGATCAAACTCAGCCGTTTCTTCGTGGGTAAAACCTTCTTGCAAATAATCATTCCGCAAATCATAAGTCATTCCTATTTTCAGCGTAAAAACGGCGTTGCTCAAATAACTATTTTACCTCCATATCTTTTAAGGGCCGTTGCTGAATGAGCAACAGCTTAATGGATATCCTTTGTTTCTGCATGATTGTCCGGATAGCGAAAAACATTGCCCTCATAGTTGCGCAGAAGCAAATCACCTCTGTCCCAGCCAATGGCATATTCGGGCAGCAGAGGAATCTTTCCGCCGCCGCCGGGAGCATCAACAACGTAAGTAGGCACGGCATATCCTGTCGTATGGCCGCGCAATCCCTTAATTATTTCCAACCCCTTACTAATCGGCGTGCGGAAATGAGAGGAGCCGGGAATCGGATCGCACTGATACAGATAATAGGGGCGCACTCGAATCTGGATCAGCCCATGAACAAGGCGGGCCATCGTGGAAACTTCATCATTAATGCCGGATAGAAGCACGGTCTGGCTACCCAGCGGAATACCGGCATCGGCAAGACGGATGCACGCAGCGCTCATCTCCGGCGTCAATTCATCAGGATGAGTTATATGGATGCTCATCCAAAGGGGATGATATCTTCTTAACATCGCGGTGAGTGCCGGAGTTATCCGTTGCGGCAAGACAACCGGAACCTTGGTGCCGATACGAATAAGTTCCACGTGGGGGATCATCTTCAATCGCGAAAGTAACCACTCCAGTTTTTCATCAGACAAAGTTAAAGGATCACCGCCGGACAGAAGCACGTCCCGGATGTTCGGATTACTTTCGATATATTCAATTGCCTTTTCCCATTTATCCAGATCAACAAAATTATGGTTTTGCCGTCCGATAATACGAGAGCGGGTACAATAACGGCAATAGGTTGAACAGATATCCGTGACCAAAAACAAAACTCGATCGGGATAACGATGAACGATACCGGGAACGGGAGAGTCGGTTTCTTCACAAAGCGGATCTTCTTCTTCGCCGACAGTGTGTAAACATTCGTCCACTACCGGCACCACGGACCTTCGCAATGGAGCGGAAGGATCATGCGCATTAAGCAAACTGGCATAATAGGGCGTTATTGCAACTGGTAGCGATCCTGAATGGTGCATCATGGCCTGGCGCTCGTTTTCAGAAAGATTAATAATCTGCGACAGGGTGTCTACGTCGCGAATCGCGTTCCGCAGTTGCCAGTGCCAATCGAACCATTCCAAGCGGGTAATTTCGGGATAAAACCGTTTGCGGAAAATACGCGATCGCGGTGAGTCTTTAAAAGGAAATAAGAGCCTGTCTGTCTTTTGTTTAGCCGGGTATGGCTGGTGGGTTTGGGTGCTCAGTGGAAAAAAATCTAGAATTTCATTTTCAACCTTAACAAGACCGGTCGTAAGACCAGGAGGTTCCGCCTCCTCATTAAACAGGGTCTCGTTCTCCATCTTTTCCTCCTTCAGGAAGGTAGCCTTCCAATTAAGTTATTTAAAAAATTCTCTGAAATTGAATTTACGCGAGCTATAAAATTTGTCAACATTTTTTTTGTATTTTTGTCCTAAAAATGAAAATATTTTTACAACTGAAGTTTCCCCTGGAAATAAGTTTCTCTCACGGTCTTTGCTTTTTCTTCCGCCCAGTGCTGCAGCCCCATTTTCTTGATCAGGCAAAGGTTATACACCTTGGTGTTATGCGGTCGCTGTGTCGCCAGATCAGCGTAGGGATGCAGATGATCACAAGGGAAGTCGGAACAATCGCAGCAAAACGAGATGCCCTTTTGTGATATGCATTGGTAAACCTTACAGGGCTGAGTCATCTTTACCGCCGCAATTTGCCCGCCCTGAGCGCGGCAACCGGCGCAGGCCGCGTCTTCCAGCGGTATCTGTAATTTATCGGCGATTACTTTCCTTAATTGTTCATTGCTTTGTGCATGGTAAAGCGTACAATTAAAACAGTCAAGCCCGCAGGGAGCGGTCATTTGCCAATAGTCCATATAGCCTCCTGTAAGTTTGTTTGCTTTGCTGTTTAATAAACAGCAGACCATTAATTGTCAAATAAAAAATTATAGGCAAAGTCAATAAAATTTAGTAAGCCCTTGTCCAGCAATTATAGAGAACAAGAACAGATAATTTCGTAACGGCCCCTGACAGTGTGTAAGCCAAACAAAAGAGGTGTGTGATGCCCGAATTACCCGAAGTGGAAACTCTATGCCGTCAGTTACAAAAAAAGATTGCCGGAAAGAAAATAGCAGCGTCTGAAATCTATGACTCTAAGTTGTCTCATGTAAAGGACCTTAAAGGAAGCACCATAGCGGCGGTTAGGCGTAACGGCAAAACCATCGAGATAATTCTTAACGATGGCCACTCTGTATTAATACATTTACGTATGACGGGCAGGCTGCTCTGGCAGGAGGACGTAGATCGGCCCAAGCACAGCCGCTGGCACTTATCTCTGGGAAAAGGCAATCTTTATCTGGTAGACCCTCGCCGCTTTGCTACAATTAATGTTTTGCAAACAGAAGATTCTCCAACCGGCAATGATATTATGCAGGGGTTTGACCGGCAGTCCTTTATTGCAAAACATGGACGGCGCAAGACTAAGGTTAAGAACCTGATTATGGATCAAAAGGCTGTCACCGGGATCGGCAATATTTATGCTTGTGAAATATTACACGCAGCCGGCATTTCGCCGGAAAAAATGGCGGCGACCTTAACAAACAAGGATTGGCAAAACATATTCGGGCAAGCTAAACATATTCTAAAACAAGCAATCAATAAAAGAGGTACTTCGATTTCCGACTGGCGCGATCTATATGGCCTCAAAGGAGAAAATCAGTTCGAGTTAAAAGCCTATGGGCGGGAAGGAGAAAAATGTACCAAGTGTGGCGACAAGATCGTCAGAATAAAACAGGGCGGCAGAAGTACCTTTTATTGTCGGGACTGCCAGCAATAAAAGACATTAGTACCAAAATAAACGGGGTGAAATATAATCAGAGAGAACGCGAATAGTTTTTCCCAGCAATCGATGGGCTTCGCTTTCGGGATCAATTCCTCTAGCGCTTCAACCTTCGCTGCGCTCGTTTTCAGCTAGTGTCATTGTGATTAGCGGATAAAGAAATAACTCCAGCCATTAACTCAACGGGCAGTCCCTGCACCTGCAATATTTGCGCTATTTCTTTGCTGAGAGAGCACTGCGGGCCGTCGCAATAAGTTATAATCACTGCTTCCCTCACGGCCGGATAAAGCTTTGCGAAGACTTTGAACCTACGGTTTTGTCGGGAATCATACATTTAAAACATTCTACCCTGGCCTATAGATCTTCCTGAAAATTACAAGACTCAATTATCCATTGACGGATTTTACTTTTCGGCGGAACTTCTCCGACAGATACTACTTTATTGTTAATAACAAGAGCTGGCGAGCCCATCACCCCATAGCGCGAAATTTCCTTTATATCCGTAATGTGATGCAAGTCGGCGGCGATTTACATTTCCGCCAAAATGTTACGAACATCTGATTCCAATTGAGAACAACGTGCGCAACCCATTCCCAGCACTGCTATTCGTAAGCCTGGTGCATATTCCTGCGCAACAGGCAACCCCTGAGCTATTTTAAATGCGCGCAAAACGGCTTTACCGTAAACCTCTTGCATATTAGCCGGTATATAGTTGTTCGATGAAATTAATTCGAAAAGCATTTTTTGAATTTCAGCATCACCAAGGCCTTTTGAAATCCCGGCTATTTCATTTATGGCTTCATCCAGACCGCTAATACCAATCAACCTGCCATTGATTATTACTTGCTTGATTTCATTTATCGGCATTTTTCCCCCCGTCAAACTTAATATTTATTGGTGTGAAACAATTTCGTCAAGAAGAATATTGCTCTATTAGTGGTTTATTCAACGCATCCTTCATATCAAGAACAGATTTGTATTCTGTAAGACCATATGCTAGTAATTACTAGCTTAAAAATCCTACAAAACATAACCAATTTAAATAATTACTTAGTATATTGAGGCACCTTTCATTCAGGAGTAAAACAATGCAATCATCCGAGATCATCAAAAAAGCCCAAATACAAGGAAGAAACACCTTGAACGAAACGGAAGCAAAAACAATTTTAAAAAAATACGGAATACCGGTTGTCCGGGAAAAGACCGTTAAATCGATTGAGGAGGCAGTAAAAGAAGCTCAAAAAATCGGGTATCCTGTTGTAGTAAAAGGATTAGGCGCTCGTTTGACACATAAAACGGAGCGGGGTCTGGTCAAGTTAAATTTAAAAAATAATGAAGAAGTCCATAAAGCCGCACTAGATATAAGGGATCAAGCAGGAAAAGATCTGGAAGGGTTTTTGCTCCAGCCAATGCTGGCGGGGAAAAGAGAATTCTTAGCCGGTCTTTTCCACGATGAAGAGTTTGGACCTGTAATAGTATTTGGGCTGGGTGGTATATTTACCGAAGCTCTGGAAGATGTGGTTTTTCGTCTCGCTCCCATTGATGAAGAAGATGCAAATCAAATGATTGATGAATTGCACGCCCAAAAACTGCTTGGTGCATTTCGTAATGAAAAAATATCTGATAGGCAAGCCTTGATTAAAACTCTGCTGGGGTTATCGCGAATTGGCATGGAGGTAATAGAAATCCGGGAAATTGATATTAATCCACTCCTCGTCGCAGCAGACGGAACTGTTACCGCTGTTGATGCCTTGATAGTGTTAGGCGAAAAGAGGGCAAAAGCCGTACCACGGACACCTGTTACAGCGGAGGCAATCGGTAAGATGTTTTATCCTAAATCCGTAGCTTTCATCGGGGCTTCAGGGGAATTTGGCAAATGGGCACATCATCTATTAACGACTCTTATCCGGGGAAAATATCTGGGGGAAATATATTTAGTTAATCCCAAAGGCATTGAAATTGCTGGAAGGAAAGTATTTAAGTCTGTGACTGAGATTGCTGGTCCAGTGGATCTGGCTGTTGTTACGGTGCCCGCATCCAAAGTCGTTTCTTTAATTCCCCAACTAAAGGAAAATAATATTAAAAATATGCTGTTAATAACTTCCGGATTTAGCGAAGTTGGTCCGGAAGGCAGGGCTTTGGAAAATCAGTTGGTAGCAGCAGCCCGTAGCGCCGGAATCTTAATTCTCGGACCTAATACTATGGGCATCTCTAATCCGCATATATCATTTTATTGTACCGGCCCTTCCGTTCACCCTCAGGCTGGCGGTACTGCCTTAGTTGCTCAGTCAGGAAATTTGGGAAGTCAGCTGCTGGCCTTTGCCGAGAAGGAAGGCATTGGAATACGTGCATTTGCCGGCTCCGGCAATGAAGCTATGATTTCAGTTGAAGATTATATGGAATGTTTTGAAGTCGATGAAACCTCGACAACAGTTGTTTTATATCTGGAAAGCTTAAAGGATGGCCGGCGTTTTTTTGAAGCCGCGAAACGAGTAGGAAGAAAAAAGCCGATTATTGTGCTCAAGGGGGGACGCTCGCAGATCGGAGCACAAGCTGCGGCCAGCCACACAGGAGCCTTGGCATCTAATATCAAGGTGTTTGATGCGGCCTGTCGGCAGGCCGGGATAGTTCTGGTTGAAAAACCAATGGAATTACTTGATCTTTCCGCCGTATTTTCTTCGCTGCCCCTTCCCAAAGGAAAGAGAGTCGGACTAATGACGTTGGGCGGAGGATGGGGTGTGGTTGCTGCTGATTTATGTGCAAAAAATGGATTACAAATACCGGACCTTCCTTCTGCAATAAAAGAAAAAATTAGTAAAATACTTCCCGATTTTTGGAGCCATGCCAATCCTGTAGATATTGTCGGGGAAGCCAACCCCCATACTACTAAGATAATTATTGAAGAATTGCTCCGCTGGGATGAATGTGATGCGGTTATTCATATGGGTATTCTAGGTCAAAAAGTCATGCTGAAAAATGCGCTCGACGCGGCAATTATTGCGGATAAGAATTACAATCAACAGTTTATGGATGATACGCTACGGTTGCTGGTATTAACCGAAAAGCAGTTTATGGAAAATACTGCAAAATTAATGGAAAAATATGAAAAACCGGTAATAGGGGTATACTTATTATCTGATGAAACATCGCGCACAGTCACCGAAGTTAACAACAGCAAGTATAAAATAGTATCCTTTATCACGCCGGAGAGGGCGGTTAAGTCATTGGCCAAAATGTATGACTATGCCAAATGGCTGAATACATCCAGGGAATCATTGTAAACCATATTAATGATTGTGGTT
The DNA here is from genome assembly GCA_964646755.1 of uncultured Smithella sp. Classification (GTDB taxonomy): domain Bacteria; phylum Desulfobacterota; class Syntrophia; order Syntrophales; family Smithellaceae; genus MVRV01. The sequence goes on along the minus strand of CAZYIE010000020.1, from coordinate 19,852 downwards.
GACATTTTGTGCTTTTTTACCTAAAAAGCCGGGAAGAATTTTATTATGGAGACTATTCATTGGATGTAATTGATAAACTTAAAAATCAGGCCCTTCAAAATAATGGTCTTACTGTCGATGAAGCTCTTGACCTCTTTATCGAAGGCGCGAACCACCCTTTTGGGGTTATGGCTGCGGCCACCGAAATACGGGAGCATTCCAAAGGACGGGAAATCATCCTTTGTAGCATAGTTAACGCAAAAGCAGGTCCATGCCCCGAAGATTGCTCATTTTGTGCCCAGTCTTCCCACTATGAAACGGGAGCACCCTCTTATCCTCTTAAACAGGCCTCTCAGATCATGGAAGAAGCCGCAGCGGCTGCCCGTGGCGGCGCGGAGCTGTTCGGAATTGTCACCAGCGGCAAGATGATTAAAACAAAAAAAGAGTGGTCGGAAATTTTCAAAGCTATTGACGGGATTGGGAAAATGGGTCTCAAACCCTGCGCCTCTCTGGGAATTATCGATACCCAACGATCCCGGGATCTTAAAGCCGCCGGTCTCTATCGCTACCACCACAATCTGGAGACTTCCCGGAGTTTCTTTTCTAACATTTGCTCTACACATCCCTACGAAGATGATGTGGCGACAGTGCAGACGGCCAAAGACGCCGGCCTTTCGGTCTGTTCGGGAGGAATTATCGGACTGGGAGAGGGAATTACCCACCGGATCGAGCTTAGCGAAACCTTGCGGCAATTGGACGTAGATTCCATACCCGTAAACATTCTCACGCCGATCAAAGGAACACCCCTGGCACGGACAGCACCGCTTCCTCCCCTGGAAATACTGATGACCATTGCCGTTTTTCGCTTCATGCTTCCTGATCGAGACATTAAACTATGCGGCGGTAAGGAAAAAAATCTGCGCCAACTGCTGCCGCTGGCCGTCGTAGCCGGCGCCAATTCCTTGATAACGGGTAATTATTTAACAATCGACGGACGGGACAGCACTCTGGAACAGGAAATGATCAACGACCTCGGTCTCAAGGCTACCAGGGAAGCAAAGCCCCTGTGCTCCTGTTCAACCAAAGCAAAAAAAACTTGCGGACGGCGGCCAAGAAAACAAGATGATTGACATGACCGCAATACCTGCAAATCAAGCCTTTCCGAGAAATATTCTATTGGACGTTCTGAAACAAAATCAAGGAAATTGGGTTTCCGGAGAGTTCCTGGCCAAGCGCTTATCCATGACCCGCTCCGCTGTCTGGAAAAAAATCGGAATACTGAAGGAAGAAGGCTATGGGATTGAGTCATTACCCCGCAGGGGCTACCGGCTCCTGAACATCCCCGACCTGATGTTAGTCCAGGAGATCCGCGACGGGTTGCATACAGCAGTTTTGGGGCAACGGAACATACACCGTTACGTGAGCACCGACTCAACAAACACCAGGGCCAAGGAATTGGCCGTAGCGGGCGCTGCTGAAGGTGTACTGGTGATTGCCGAGGAACAGACCCAAGGGCGCGGGCGTCTCGGTCGACCCTGGTTTTCGCCCGGGGGAGAAAATATTTGTGCATCCTTGATTATGAGACCATCCCTGCCGCCGGAAGTAGCCTCAAGGATAGTAATTCTCACAGCAGTAGCCGCTGCCGAGGCACTGATCGCAGCTACCGGCCTTACGGCGACGGTAAAATGGCCCAATGACATTCTGGTGGGTGGCAGAAAAATAGGAGGGCTTCTTCTGGAAATGGCTGTAGAAATGGATGCCATAGATTATATGATTATCGGTCTGGGCATCAATGTCAACAGTGCCGCAGAAATGTTTCCCGAAGAACTTCGCGCGAAAACAACAAGTGTTCTAATGGAAACCGGCAAACCCTTTTCCCGGGTTCTCCTCCTGTGCAGATTTCTGGAATTCTTAGAACATGGGTACAATGTGTTTCGAGAATCAGGATTTGAACCCATTATAATCCGGTGGAAAGCCTTGACGGACATGCTGGGCAAGCAAGTGTCGATCCGGACAATCAACGGCAGCTATAAAGGTTTGATCGTGGATATGGATCAGGATGGTTTTTTAATTGTCAAGGATGACCAGGGCTCTGAACGGCGCTTATTTTCCGGAGACATAACAATTATGTGAGGATTTATCTCAATGGCAACAGAAAAAAGATCCCTCCGGGGAATGGCCTACGCATCCATGTTCGGGGCCCTGACGGCGGTCGGGGCATATATTATAATTCCCCTGCCACCGGTGCCTATTACGATGCAAACGCTCTTCGTAAGTTTGGCCGGATCATTGCTGGGCGGATACCTCGGGGCATTAAGCCAGGTGGTTTACATCCTGCTGGGAGCCATCGGCCTCCCCGTCTTTGCCGGCGGCAAGGCGGGCTTTGGCGTTCTCATCGGGCCCACGGGCGGTTATCTTATCGGCTTTGGTCTTGGGGCCTTTATCATCGGCAAACTAACTTCATTGCGCAGTGATCCTGGTCTCTTCTGGTTGATGGGTGCAATGGTCGCGGGAATCAGCATTGTTTACACTCTGGGAATAATACAACTCATGATTGTGGCAAAGCTTAGTTTCGTTAAGGCTATATCCGTCGGATTGCTGCCATCTCTCCCTGGTGATATTATTAAGATTGTCGTCGCCGCCTTTATCTGCCGGAAGATCCGGGGACGTATTTATAATAAAATATGATCAAGATTTCGAATGTATCCTATCAATATGAGCATCCCGGTATCCCGGCGTTAAACGATATCAGTCTGGAGATCCATCCGGGGGAATACCTGGCCTTAATCGGTCCGAACGGCTGCGGAAAAACTACATTGATTCGGCAACTCAACGCTCTTTGCAGACCGGATCGGGGCATCGTAACTGTCGATGGACTGGATACTTCTGCCGCAGTGAATCACAAAGAAATTCGCCGCACGGTCGGCATGCTCTTTCAGAACCCGGACAATTCGATCGTGGGAATGACCGTTGAAGAGGATGTGGCTTTTGGTCCAGGGAATCTTAATTGGCCGCCGGCGGAAATCCGCCGGCAGGTCAGTCATACACTAAAGAGTCTCGGGCTGGAATCTATGGCCGGACGTGCTCCCCATACCCTTTCCGGAGGCGAAAAGCGTCTTGTGTCTCTGGCCGGCTTACTGGTCATGAACCCCCGCTACATCGCCTTTGACGAACCGACCGCCTACCTTGACCCCGGCGGAAGAAGGCGGGTTCTGGAGACAATGGAACGGCTTCACCGATCCGGAATCGGCATTATTCATATAACCCATGATGTCAATGACATTGCTGATGCCGACCGCCTGTTGGTTATGGATAAGGGGAAAATTATTCAAGACGGCACTCCTCGGGAAATATTCAGCAAAATGGCAGAGAATCAAGACCCGGCCCTATCACTGCCGCCTATAATGGAATTGATGCAGCATTTAAATCGTCAGGGATGGCCACTGGCGCCGGACATTTTCTCTGTCGAGGACGCCGGACGAGAGATCCATCGCTTGCTTAGCGGTCCTTCGTACAAGGAACAGCCATGATTTCCTTCGGCCAATATCGAAATGGCAATTCATTCGGACACCGTCTGGACGCGCGGGTCAAAATACTGGTGATGGTCATATTGTCGCTCCTCATCTTTCAGGCCCGTGGCTGGGAAATATGTCTGCTCAGCGTCTTTCTCTGCGCCGTCTGCTTCATTTCCCGATTGAAGTTTTCCGAAATTCGGGAAGCACTTCGGCCACTGGCCGCATTTGCGGTTCTATTATTCGTTTTGCATCTTTGCTTTACAGACGGCGCCCTTTTGTTCCAAATTCCGTACCTGCCTATCAAGGTTACCGGGGAAGGACTTTTTCGTGGTTTACTCATCTCCTGGCAGTTTCTCGCCCTTGCCCTAAGCGGCGCTATCCTCACCATGACCACTTCACCGTCGGATCTGGTTTGCGGACTGGAGCATCTGTTGGGTCCCCTGAGGCACATCCGGGTCCCCGTTTCGGATATTGCCGTCATGGTCTCCATGGCTCTGCGGTTTGTGCCGACACTTCTGGAAGAGTACGAGCGGATCAAAACGGCTCAGATGGCCCGGGGCGCCGAGGTGGAAACAGGTCGTTTAGACCGGAAAATGAAATCCCTGGCCGCACTGCTGATGCCCCTCATGGTCAGCGCGCTACGGCGAGCGGATGACTTGGCAGAGGCGATGGAAGCCAGAGGTTACACTTCGGGATCAAGGGCAACCCTGCACCAACAACGCTTTGGACGTGAGGAAACTGTCACCATGGTCGTTTTGGGTCTCCTGCTTTGCCTGGTCTTATTGTCTAAATGCTACACCTAAACCTCCCTATCCGAAAAAAAAGGATGTTATTGCTTTACAAAGATAGGGTTTGAGAAAATCCAGGGACGATACTTTCCGTATCTCTTCAAATAGGCCTCAACACGATAAACACCCGCTTCTCTAATGGAAAGGATAATATCTTTGCCTGTTTCTTCAGCAAGAAGGGCACCATTCCTGATTATTCTCACCGACGCTGACACAGGAAAAGAAATGCTCATCCGAGCCTTTTCTCCAAGAATCAGCGAATCTCCCATCGAATATTCCACGTTATTGGCAGTAATGAAAAAACTAAACCCTTTGGCAGATTGAAAATATTCCATGGCTGCATAACAGCGTCCATGGAGCAAGGCCTTAAAGAGCAAAGGAATGTCTTTTTGGTGGTCACCGCTTAATGGTTCCTGTGTGCAAACATGAGTATGAATAAATTTAAAGGCGCGATTGAAAGGCAATGCCGCAATTTTAAAAGCGCCGATTTTCACAATGCTACCATGATTATCCAGCTCACCAATCCCAACAATTTTCTTTTTTTGATTTAACGCATCCCATCTTTCTAATGAAATCCTTCGTGGACCACGCAAAAAGAAAGCGGGAAAGAGAAAGCTCAGCAAAGAAGGCAGGTATCCTCTCAAACTGCTTTGCCAGTCAGTCATGAAATCCCAAATACTGATACCTGCGTAACCATCAACCGACCAATCCGTCCAGGGATAATGTTTCACGTGAAACGTTTTTGTTCCTTCATGATCGGGATGGGCAATAAAACCAAAACCACCGGAAGAATTAACGGCATCAATATATTTTTGCGGGTGCATATCCTGTTCATCTGCAGGACTCTTAATTGGTTTATAGATATTAAAAGCCAGGTAATGATTAAACCGCGGTGCTATTTCCTCCCCGACAATCATGAGAACTTTCCCCCTCCACCCTTCCCAGCCCTCATCCCGCGCTTGCAGATGATCGTGATCGGTCAGCATTAAAAAATCTATCCCGTTTTTTGCGGCAGCATCAATTATTTTATCCAAACCCACATGACCGTCAAAAGAAAAAGCTGAATGGAGGTGAATGACTCCGGTATAGTCATAATATTTCATCGGTAATATTTAATTCTTTACATTCCTTTTGTCCAGGCTAAAATAATAAGGGGCAAGCTTCGGTAAGCTTGCCCCTTAAATATTTGCTATATTAAGCAGATTATTATCCTATGCGCAAACTGACAAAAAACTTGGATTTACCACGCTGAACTAAAAGCGTGACGTTTTTCTTTTCAGCCGCCTTGCCAATTTCTTTCGCGTATTGCTTCAGAGAGGTAATTTTCACCTTGTTGACCTGCAAAACTATATCCTGCGGCTGCAGACCGACATCTTCCGCCGGACTGCCATTTTCTATATCAACTATTATTACCCCGTTCCCTTGAACGATACCTAATTGACGTGATGTTTCCGGCGATATTTCCTGGGCTACAATGCCGAAATATCCTTTTGATCCTTTGGCCGATGCAATTTCCGGTCTATCCTTGCGCTCGGCAACAGTAAGCGTAAATAACATTGGCTTACCATCACGAACAACTTTAATTGATACTTTCTCCCCGACAGGGAATGAGGCAATTTTTAGCAATAAATCATGCGTATCTTTAACGGCCTTGCCGTTTATTTCCGTTATGATGTCTTCCACTCTAATTCCCGCCAAATCAGCCGGATCACCTTTAAATACATCGGTAACAATTGCTCCGCTTCTGCTTTTATGATTCAAGTTTTTGGCTATATCCTCGCTGATATCCTGAACAGATATACCAAGCCAGCCACGGGTAACCTTGCCCTTGGTTTTTAAATCAGCCAGAATACTTTTAGCCATATTGATCGGTATCGCAAAGCCA
>CAZYIE010000020.1:2044-13675 GCA_964646755.1 uncultured Smithella sp. | reverse complement strand
CCATCCATACTGAACAAGGGGCCGCCACTATTGCCGGGGTTAATGGAAGCATCTGTCTGGATAAAATTATCATACGGTCCGGCGCCAATTACCCGTCCTTTGGCACTGACAATTCCGGCGGTAACGGTTTGCTCCAATCCGAAAGGATTGCCAATGGCAATTACCCATTCCCCGACCTTCACCTTGTCAGAATCGCCGATTTCGACAACGGGTAGACTGTTTATTGGTTTTATTTTTATTAATGCAATGTCTGTTTTGGCATCGGTACCAATAATTTTTGCTTCATATTCTTTATCATCGGAAACCTTAACAAGGATTTTATCGGCCTTCTCTACGACATGATTATTCGTGAAAATGTATCCGTCATTACTGATTATAAAGCCTGAACCAAGGCTGCGCTGTTTGAATTCACGTTGCGGAATGTCGCCAAAAAAACGGTCAAAAAAATCGTCTCCAAAAGGAGATCTGCCAAATGGCGAACCGAAACCACCTTGTCCTTTATATGTCTTCGTGGTGCTGATGTTGACTACGGCCGGCTTTACTTTTTCCGCCAGATCAGAAAAAGAAAGAGGTGTTTTCATGCTGTCTGCCGAAGATACAGTTGAGGCCATTTGAATTTCCGGTGCAACTGATGGTGCAAATGATGACCTTAGAACCTCTACCAAAGAGACAATAAAGAACGCCACCAGAAAGGCCATTAAAAACATAAAAAATGTTTTACGATTATTACTTTTCATATTTATCCTCCGCCGACATATTGCTTTTTGCGGCTAAGTTATTGATTTATCAAGCTCTTACTTACAACAATAACTCTCAATATAACGATTACCGGATTTTTGTCAATTATAATTAATCTATCCCTGTTTGAAGTATTAAACATCCTGTGTTAGGATAGCATAACAAATGGAAGAAAACTAACTTATGGATTTATTGGAAACTATAGGGAAATTAGGAAAAAACACAACAAAATCTTTTGTTGATACGTTTTCTTTTGCCCGGAAGGTTCTATTCCGGATGTTTCAACCCCGTGCCTACAACAGCGCTATGCGCATGGTGCTAGTTAACCAGATTTATTTTACTTCCGTACAAATTCTACCTATTTTCCTCATCGTTTCAATAGTTTTGGGATCATTGCTCATCGGCATTGTTTTTCAGCTGCTCAAACAGCTGGGGCTGACAGATTATTTTGGAAATGTTTTGATGGGTTTAATTGTTACGGAATTATCACCGTTTTTTACGGTTCTTTTTATTACGCTACGGTCATCATCAGCTATTAATACGGAAATGGCCGTAATGAAAGTCAATGGAGAAATAAAAACATTAGAGACCTTCCGGATTGATGTAATTAATTATTTACTCATCCCCAGAATAATCAACGGCATTGTTTCTCTGGTATTGCTGAGCAGTCTTTTTTCCATTGTATTAATTATCAGCGGCATGCTTTTTTCGTGGGTAATTTTCGGCATGAGCCTGGACGTTTATTCAAATATTTTATTAAATTCAGCTCATTTTTCTGATATAGTTATAGCACTAATTAAATGTGCTGTTTTCGGCTTTTTTATTACTTTAATTCCTATTCGTTACGGTTTGCGTGCTTCTGCCGAGTTCACAAGTATTCCTATCGCCGTTTCCGGTGGTATGGTTAGCGTTTTTACCGCAATCATTATCATTGAGGTGCTGTCATTAGTAACAAAGTTATTTTAAATTTTTTTGAAAGCGAAGCGGCTCTGAACAATGCCTTCCGCGATTTTACGGTACATAACCGCCACCAGGCGGCTCCCGTTTCCGTTGATGTACCTCTTATTTCTAATCAGGATGTCTGGATGAACATAGCGCTAATTCCTCAATATCATGAAAACATGCCCAGGCGACAGGCTGAAAATATTGTTCTAAAAGCGTTGCAGCGGCTTGATTTGTTGCATATCGCCTATAAGAGAAATCCCACTTTAACCAACGAAGAAAGATTTTGTGTGTTTCTGCTGAGGGCCTGTATGGTAAAAGATGCCTTCGTTATGATTGATCGTCCCTATAAAATTATCCCTCACCTTCAAGACAGCGATTTTATTTTTCAAACATTGAAAAAAATTGATGACTTTTACGCTGCCTGTTATATATATGACTATAAATGGCTGGCACAAAAATACGGGGAAATATGAGCCGCGAATTTAAAGTGGGATTATTTATTGTAAGCACAACGATCATTATACTTGCTGCCTTGCTTTATCTGGCCCATGAGAAAGGGCTTTTTACAAAGGTTTACACTTTCACCCTTTCTTCTAAATCCGGTGACGGGCTTACCGAAGGAATGCCGGTCGTGTTTTCCGGATTCAATATTGGCAAGGTCAACGCACTGGAACTCAACGATAAAGGGATCGTCCTCATTAAAATAAAAATTTCAGAAAGACATGTAAAATGGATCAAGTCTGATAGTTCGTTTATTCTTTACCGTCCCTTAATCGGTGCGGCCCGCATAGAGGTAGTAACGAATAATTTAAACAGCCCACCCCTGCCTGAAGACAAAATTGTTGTTGTGGAAACAGTCAATGATATAAATGATGCTATTAAGAAGGTGCAGCCTTTACTTGATAAAATCACACAAATTGCGGAAAACCTGGAGCGCGTCAGCAACAATCTGGCTAATCCCCAGGGGGATTTAAATCGGATACTGGGTAATGCTCAAAAAATAACAACAACACTATCCACCAAAAAATCGCTTTTAGAAATGGCTATTGCTGATGAAGAAAGCGTCCAGGCGATACATGAAGCATTGAAAAAGATTAAAGATATCATAACTAAACTTGACAAGATGGCGGATAAAACTGATGTCCAACTCTACGGTAAGGAAGGAACTCTGCCGAACATTAATACAATTCTGAAGGATATTGCCGGTAAACTGCAAAAGCTGGATACAACTGTGGACAACATTAATAAGATCAGCAAAGACACTTCCGAGGGCATGAAAGATTTTCGTATGCTGCGCTCGGATATTGACGATGCCGTCAACGCTATCGATGATGTGGTAAAAAAATTAGATGCCCTGATTTCCTCAAAGAAGGATCCGGAGTTTAAGCTTCCATGAGAAATATTATATTTATTGCTCTGCTTATGTTCATTGGCGCGTGCAGCTCTCAGCCCATCCCCCAGTGGAAGGACACCTCTTCCCGCCAACTGGATAATTATAAGGTCAATTTTCTGATCGACAAAGAAGATGCAACAGAGCCCCACTTTGCCCAGGCTAAAAAAGCCATCTCCAGTAATAACGATTTAAATCTTCTGGCCACAGCCTATTTAACTAAATATGCCCTGCATACAGCGGCACTCGAAGATTTTGCGGACAGTGAATTTCTCCGCATCGCCAAGTTACAACCCAATGCAGACAATCGTGCCTACTATGATTTTTTAAAAGGTAATTTCGGAAAGATAGACCCAGGCATGCTGCCAGCCAATTACAACAAGCTTTTGCCGTTGATAATGGACAATAATTTATCCGCCGCCCGCCTTGAGATCGCGGCAATCAATGATCCTTTATCCCGCTTAATTGCCTGCGGTGTCTGGGTAAAATACCTGCCCTCTGATGAAAACATTTTACGGCTTGCCATCGATACTGCCGCCCAGTATGGCTGGCGCAGGCCTCTGTGGGCCTACCTCGCCCACCTGCAAAAATATTATACCGAACACCAGGAAACAAGCAAAGCCGAAAATATTAAAGAACGGCTGGAATTGCTCAAAAAATAACGTCCTGCAGATTCAGGCTGGATTAACTGCCCTATGACAAACTTTAAGATTTAAAAACCCCCTTGAACAATCATGATGTCAACAAGTAATTGACATGAATACGTAACTTCCCTATAATTCTCTTCACCGAAAGTAATATCTCGTCAAAACAGTCCCTTAACTTATTATGGAATGGCCATGAAAGTTACAGCAAAACATATAGGTTTTTTCTTTCGTGCGGACAGTGATCGACCGGAAGTCGAAGAGGTTCGCACGAAGATCCTGAATAGACTTCTTTATATTTTCTTGCTGATCGGGCTGCCGGCAGCTTGCATGGGAGTCATTCAATCCTATATGCAGGGAAGATGGATATTTTCCCTGATCTATGCGAGCATTTACATCGCCTTCCTGATGGGAACGTTTGCATCCAGGCGACTCCACTTCAAAATAAGGGCATTGATTCTAGTTGCACCGTTGTTTCTGTTTGCCTTTGCTATCCTGTTACGTATAGGTATGAGCGGTGTTGGGTTGCAGCTCATGCTTGGGGCTTGCTTCATTGCAGCCTTGCTTTACGGCATGCGTGCGGGTCTTCTCGTTATGCTGACCAGCCTCGCTTGCATCATTTATGTTGCCTTCGGAATGACCATCGGTTTCATAGAAATCTATCCAGATCAAATGCTGACTTCCAGGTCTTCACTGGCCTGGATTACCGGTCTATTTGTGTTCTTCATAATGGTAAGCATCACGATCATTGCGCCGGAGTTGCTCAGGCAGCGCGTCGAAGAATCTATGGATCTTCTTCAGGTACAAAAAAATAATGTGGAGGCGGTTAATAATCAGCTCCAGCAGGAAATTCAAGCACATAGAAAAGCGGAGACGGCACTCAAAGAGAGTGAGGAGAAATTCCGCATCCTCGCGGACAGTTCCCCTACAGCTATTATAGTCTACCAAAATGACAAATTTTTGTATGCAAATTCAGCCTCAACAAAGATTATGGGATACACTGAAGAAGAACTCCAGACCATGAATTTCTGGGCTTTTATCCACCCCGATGACAAACAAATGGTTCAGGAACGAGGTCAGAAACGGCAGATTGGCGAAGCAATAACACCCCGTTATGAATTCAGAATTATTACTAAAGACGGGAATGTAAAATGGCTTGACCTTTCCGGTGCGACAATCATCATCAATGGAAGTCCTGCAGGCATCACTTCCATTATGGACATCACCGACCGCAAATTGGCAGAAGAAGAGCGAGAGCAATTGCAGTCTCAGTTGACCCAGGCCCAGAAGATGGAATCAGTGGGAAGACTGGCGGGTGGAGTAGCCCACGATTTCAACAACATGCTGGGAGTCATTCTTGGGCGCACGGAGATAGCAATAATGAAGAGTGATCCTAAACAACCGCTATACAAAGACTTGCAGGAAATCCGGAAAGCTGCCGATCGCTCCGCCGATCTCACAAGACAGCTGCTGGCCTTTGCCCGCAAGCAGACTATAGCGCCGATAGTACTGGATTTGAACGAAGTTATCGAAGGAATGCTCAAGATGCTGCGGCGTTTGATTGGCGAGGACATTGATCTTGTCTGGCTGCCCGAGGCGAGCCCTTCTTCAGTCAAGATAGACCCCAGCCAGATCGACCAAATCCTGGCCAATCTGTGTGTCAACGCCCGCGACGCTATTGCCGGTGTAGGCAAAGTAACCATCGAAACGGGAAACACTAGCTTCGACGAAGCCTACTGCACTGATCATGTGGGATTTTTTCCCGGAGACTTCGTACTGCTCGCCGTGAGCGACAATGGTTCCGGCATGGATAAGGGAGTGCTGGATAAACTGTTCGAACCTTTCTTTACCACCAAGGGCATAGGCCAAGGCACCGGACTTGGACTGGCCACCGTCTACGGCATAGTTAAACAAAACAACGGTTTTATCAATGTTTACAGCGAGCCAGGACAGGGAACAACCTTCCGGCTCTATCTACCCCGGCATTTAGGCAAGGCCGATCAGATAAGCAAAGATGAACTGACGGCAACTGAACTGAGGGGAAATGAAACCATCCTGCTTACCGAGGATGAGCCGTCGATCCTGGAAATGACAGCAATAATGCTCGAAGGTATGGGCTATACCGTACTGAAAGCAGGCACACCGAGAGAGGCTATCCGAATGGCCGAAGAGCACATAGGCGATATCCACCTGCTTATAACTGACGTTGTTATGCCCGGGATGAATGGCCGGGACCTGGGAAGCAACATCCTGTCTCGTTATCCGTACATCAAGCATCTTTTCATGTCCGGCTACACGGCCAACGTCATCGCCCACCAAGGAGTTCTGGATAAGGGCGTGCATTTCATTCAGAAACCGTTTTCAGTGAGTAGCCTGGCCGCCAAAGTGCGCGATGCTCTGGAGTAATAACTATAGCACGTTTTAATATCCTATTGATCACGCTTCCAATTCAATAACGATCCGGCAAAGCCAAGTAAACTCTATGTGCATCTTTTTTTATTAACAGCCATTGATATAAGTCTAATAATTTAACAAATTCATTCCCGAATTCTTTTACGGAGACCTTTAATAAGTATATCAAGTACGTCACCGGCATCGCCAATAATAGCGACATCAGCCATTTTCATCATCGTGGCGGCCGGGTTTTTATTGACGGCCACGATAAAGTCCGCTTCACCTAAACCTGCCGTATGTTGAATGGCTCCACTAATACCGAAAGAAAAAAGAATTTTTGGTTTGATATGTTTGCCGGCCTGGCCAACCAGTGCCGTATGATCTGCCCAGCCTGAATAAACTACAGGTCGAGTAGCGCCGACATCGCCACCTAAGAGTTTGGCCAGATCATGCAATTTTTTAAATTTCTTTTTATTGCCCATACCACGGCCACCGCAAACAATAACCGCTGCATTTTCGATGGTGTGCTCCTTTTCTGCCGAACGTTCATATTCCACCAGGCGAATCCGGGGTTCGAGCAGATTTTTCAGCAGGGGCAATCTTTCAACTATGCTTTTCCGCTCATAGTTGTGCGGTATTTCCTTAAAAGTTCCCGGCCGCACCGTGGCCATCTGCGGACGATGATCAGGCGTCACAATTTCCGCCAGCATATTGCCGCCAAAAGAAGGCGCTATTTGCAGTAACAGACCATCGGCGGTCATTTCCAGTCCCACACAATCGGCTGATAAACCCGTTTTCAGGCGCTTGGCCAAACGAGGGGCAAATTCGCGACCAAAGTCGGTTGCACCAATTAAAATAATATCCGGATCTCTCTCGGAAGCCAGATTTTTCAGGAGCGCCAGGTATCTTTCCGTGCTGTAGCTTTTTAAAGCAGGGTCATCAATTACCAATACACGATCTGCGCCATGGGCAGTATATTCCATTATATATTCGTCAACTTCATGGCCGAAGACAACTGCACAAACTTCAGCCTGAATTGTCTGCGCAAGATCCACTGCTTTGGATAAAAGTTGGAGTGTCACTCTATTCTGGAAATAATTGCGATAATCGCCAAACACCCAGATGCTTTTTTGCTTACTATTCATCGCCGTGGCCTTCATCCTCGATATCCTTGCCTATTGCCCAGCTGATCTTTCTTTCATATTTGTTGAGAAAATCATTAACAACATTCGTCGCCGTGCCCTTAAGTACAACGTTTTCCTTTTTCGCTTTTCTCAAAAACACGTTGCGCACTTGTGTGCGGGAACCATCCGCTGCCATTGATGCCGCACTTATTCCCAAATTCCGGGCATTAAGACTGATAATATTGCCAGGAGCAAACGCATTTTCCAAACCGGCAAGCCGTGTGTAGCGAGGCTTATAATTTTCCAGGGAAACCGTCACCAGCGCGGGAAATTCCATCTCCAGTGTTTCGCGAAAATTATCGACGAGACGACGGACACGTAAAGTCCGGCCATTAATTTCCAGTTTTTCGATATAAGCTGCTGCAGGCAAATCCAATTCTTCCGCAAGCTGAGGGCCCACCTGTGCCGTTTCGCTATCCGACGTATAAGAACCGCAAAGGATCAAATCATAATTGGGGCATTCTTGCCTGATCGCTTTGGCTAAAAGCAACGATGTCGCATAAGTATCGGACCCGGCAAATATCCGGTCACTAATATGGATGCCCCGGTCGACTCCCAGGGCAACAGCTTCGTACAAAACTTCTTGTGCCGCAGGCGGCCCCATAGTAATGGCTGTAATATTTGCCGAACATTGCTCTTTGATTTGCAGGGCCGCTTCTAGCGCGTGCAGGCAGGCAAGATTCATCTGGCCTGAGGCCAGATCACGCCGCAGTGTGCCTGTTTTTTCATCCCAGGGCAGCTCCGTCACCATAGGAACTTGTTTTAAACAAACGATCAGATTCAGCATAGTTCCTTATCTCTAAAACATCATCGAGGAGAGCACCGCACGGGCAATGACCATCCTCTGAATTTCACTGGTGCCTTCATATATTTCCGTTACTTTGGCGTCGCGGAAAAAACGTTCCACATCGTATTCTTTGCTGTAACCGTAACCACCGTGAATTTGCACGGCCAGCCCTGTAACACCAGCCGCAACTTTACTGCAATACAGCTTGGCCATGGCAGCCTCGGTACTAAATCTTGCGCCTTCATCTTTTAAGGTGCAGGCACGATACAAAAGCAGACGTGCCGCAGCAACTTCCGTCACCATATCGGCAAGATAATTTTGGATTGTCGGTTGAGCCGCGATGGGTTTTTTAAATTGGTGTCTTTCCTTGGCATATTTTACCGCTGCTTCCAACGCTCCCTGAGCAATGCCCAGGGCCTGCGCGGCAATGCCGATGCGCCCGTTATCTAGAGCAAAAAGCGCGATTTTCAAGCCATCCCCGTTTTTACCCAATATATTCTTCCGGGGTACCCGGCAATCTTCCAGAAACAGAGAGGAAACCGGGTTGGCGCGCATGCCGCAAAGATTTTCCACCTCGCCGCGTAAAAAACCTTTAAAGCCACTCTCGACAATGAACACATTGGTCTGCTGGCGGGCTAAATCAGAGGTTAAGGCAAATATTAAAACCAGATCGCAAATGCCGCCGTTAGTAACAAATATTTTTGTGCCGTTGATGACATAGCCATCGCTTTTTTCCACTGCCGTTGTCTCGATGCTACCGGCATCCGAACCCGCGTTAGCTTCGGTAAGGCTGAAAGCGCCGATAATCTCGCCTGCGGCCAGCCTGGGCAGATACTGCTCTTTTTGCTCCTTAGTGCCGAATTTAAGAAGCGGATAAACGGCAACGCCGTTATGCACCGTGATGCAAAGTCCTACCGCCGCACAAACCCGGGATATTTCTTCGACGACAATTGCCGAGCTTACCGCATCAAGTGCCGCACCACCAAATTCCCGGGGCACTTGCAGGCCAAAATAATTCAATTCCTTCATCTTTTCGATGACGGCGACGGGGAATAGGGCGTTCTGATCGATTTCGGCAGCAATCGGCGCCAATTCGGTTTCGGCAAAATGTCGGACTGTATTCCGGATAAGTTTATGTTTCACACTGGGGTTTTGCTGCAAATTGCATCTCCCTAAAGAAATCGTGGTTGCACCAATAGCTCAAATGAAAGGCAAAATCAAGAAAATGAAACAAGAAAAACTTTGTCTGGCATATAAGGGAAAGGCGATGTAAAATTAATTCACGTTATAAGAATCATGAAAAAAAGGAGAAATATATGAAGATACGCTTTTGTTTGCTGGCGGTGATATTCTTTTTCTTGTGCGGGCCTCTAGTCCAGGCGCAGGAATATGGTAAGATTCGGGCGCTAAAACAGCGGGCAGCTTTCGTCACCAACCAGAAGAATGATTTTGTCGCCCGTGTCTTGACTTCTTATAAAATCCCTTATGAACGCAATGCCGAGGGCGCAATTGTCCGGATAAATTTAGACAGAAGCTGGCTTGATATTATGGGCATTGAAATTGTTCCTATCCTGCAAGAATCAGCCGATAAACGCCAGCAAGTTACAGCTCATGAGTTGTATTTTTATACTCCCGGTGGGATTCTGGATTTAGTATCGGAGCTCATTATTAGATAATGCTCTATGATGCTCAAAGAAAAGCGCCGATTCCAGTAACGGGACTTATCCATTTAGGTGTGGTTTATTTAGTCTGGAGCAGCACCTATCTGGCCATGCGCATTCTGGTCGCACCCGGCAGCGGGTTTACGCCGTTTACTGCCGGAACCAGTCGCATGCTGATCGCCAGCATGATTATTCTGGCGATTGCTTATCTGCGCAACTCTAATATCTGGCCATCCGGCAAAGAATGGCTCTTAATTGCCATAACCGGCACACTTTTCTGGGTAACCGGCAATGGCTTGATACTGTGGGCGGAACAATACGCTCACTCCGGCTTGGCAGCACTTTTTGCTTCGACAACACCAATATGGGCGGCATTTTTGGAATCAGTATTCTCTAAAAAACGACCTTCCCGTCAACTCATCGGATCGTTATTGCTTGGCCTGACCGGCATAGCCGTTCTGATGGGTCCCGCACTGGCTAATTTTAATTCTATAGACATATTTTCAGGATTGGCTGTTGTTTGCGCCTCTTTAAGTATTGCCACTGGTTCCGTTATTCAATCGCGTCATGCCGTCCACATTTCCATCCTGGCTCTGTCCGGTTGGCAACATCTCTTTGCATGTATCCTTTTTTTGATAATTACTTCGTTTAATGGCGATCCTTTTCCCTTGCCTAATATTAATTCTTTGATGGCTCTGGCTTACATGATTATATTTGGATCTGTTATTGCTTCTACCTCTTACATAATTACTCTTAAGCTGCTGCCTATCAATATTGTTATGACTTATGCTTATGTAAATCCGGTGCTGGCGCTTTTTCTGGGCTGGTGGATTTTGCACGAACCTATTACTTACTGGACTATTTGCGGGGCAATCATAGTACTGCTGGGCGTCGTCGGCGTTTTCCGGCAGCACAAATAAAGCTAAAAGGAACAAGTGCAAATATTTTTCCATTAAATATGATTGACGAAGAACTCACAATTACCGAAGTCTTGCTGTCCAAGACGTAAGGCCGCACTGACGGTGGCATTGCCACTCTGGAAAATACTTTTTTATGGTTCATCCGATTCATGCGTATTTTCTGGTTTGAAAAGGTAATGCTGTTTCAGTCTTTACGCATTTGTTACATCTACGAGTGTTTTTGGTTCGGCTATGGCGCGAGGATTACCACTTCAAATGAGCAATTATAATTTCCAATGAAGGCATATATTGCCAAAGTTTTCTTTTCTTACATCTAACCAAAGACCTGGCTAATCACTTCGCCAAGCTCCTTGATCCTGTATGGTTTGCCTAAGAATGCCTGGGGTAATTCGGAATGGTCGCCAGACATAACGTGGGCTTTGTCGTAGCCGCTGGCGAGAATCACAGGGATGCCTGGTTTTAGTTTGCGCAGTGCAGTCAAAGTCTCCCAGCCGTCCATGCGCGGCATGGTCAGGTCGGAAAGGACAAACTTGATTTCACTTTGATGCTGCCGGAACACATCAACTGCTTCAACACCGTCCTTTGCTTCAATAACTGAGAAACCCAGTCGCTTGAGCATAGTTGCGGCCATGTTACGCAGCTGTTCCTCGTCTTCGACCAGCAAAACCGTTCCGCCTTGTTCTATTGGCGGGGGTTGGAGAGCTTTATCCGTTTTTGGGGGTAATTCATCTGCCGACACCGGGAGAAAGACCCGGAAGGTGCTTCCCATTCCCGGTTTACTATCCACGCTTATTACACCGCCGTGTGCAGTGACAATCCCCAGAACTACGGCCAGGCCCATGCCTCGACCGGTAAACTTGGTGGAATAAAACGGGTCGAAGAGCTTCTCAATATCCTTATCCTCAATTCCACAACCGGTATCTGTTACTTCCAGGCAGGCATAGACATTGTCTTTTGGTTGCCAGTTG
>CAZYIE010000020.1:0-2034 GCA_964646755.1 uncultured Smithella sp. | reverse complement strand
ACCGGCGTCCACCAGCTTGTCCAGGTCAATGCCGGTGTCTATGCCCATGCCGTGCAGCATGTAGACCACGTCTTCGGTGGCCACGTTGCCGGTGGCGCCCTTGGCGTAAGGGCAGCCCCCCAGCCCGGCCACGCTGGCATCGAAGATGTGCACGCCCATCTCCAGGCAGGCATAGACATTGTCTTTTGGTTGCCAGTTGCCGGGGTAACGGTGGACAGCGGTAATTTCTTCAGGGGTAACTGTTTTGACGTTCAGGGAAATAGTACCTTTTCTATCACCCACAGACTCCCAGGCATTGGTAACCAGGTTGGTCAGGACCTGCTGTATTTGATTTTCATTGGCGCTGACGATTGGACCAGGGGAGGGAATATCAGTCTCCATAACCACGTTTCCCTGCATAACAGCCCGGAGGATGGGCAGACTCCGCAGGCAGGTCTCGGAAATATCCAGCGGCTCATGTTGGCCGGATTTTTGTCCGACATAGGTCAGCATCATGCCGCTCATCCTGGCTGCCTTCCATGCAGATTGCATGGCTGAGTTAAGTGTGTTAAATGGCTCCTCGTCTTGCGGCATCTTGTCCATGGCCAGCTCTAGATTCCCAATCACTACTCCAAGTTGGTTGTTGAAGTGATGAGCGATGGCACCGGCCATCCGGCCCAGGCTTTCGGACTTTTGGAGTTGCCGGTTTTGAGCCTCGAGTTCTGCCTTCTGTGTTTCCGCCTGCATGCGGTCGGTTATGTCCTGAAGTACTCCATAGACGATATTGTTCTTTTTGTCATATTCGGCAATAGAATGAATATCGATTATTTTACCATCAGTAGGCCTACAGATTTTTATGTCCAGGCTGTAGGGAGCATCTTCTGTAATTAGATCAGTAAGTTTTTTATTCATAATATCTATGTATTCAGGTAAAGCATACTTTCTTACAGCATCAAGGGATATTGTGTCTGCTTGCAATCCGTAAATACTTTTCGCTCCGAGGGAACCGGTAAACTCCTTGGTATCAAGCATTAATTTCCAATTACCAATCTTGGCCACTTTTTCTGCACGGGCTAAACGATACTCGCTCTCTCTCAGCTCTTCCTCCGCCTGACGACGCTCGGCAATTTCCTGCTTCAGTTCGGCGTTGGCCTGATCCAATTGCTGTATGCTTTTAGCCAGCGCTTCCTCGTTTTGTTTCAGTTTTCGGTACAAAATATCCTGCGGTTTAGTCAGGCTGGTTTCTATAAGTGCAAGATAAATCAGATAGAAGGAAACAATCTGGAACATATGACCTACCAGGTTCATAATGCCGAATGGATCAGTGTACAGAGTGAAAGACAATCCAGTGGCAATAGACAGGATGATCGAAGACACGATAAGCCATAGCACTCTAGAATCGAACGAACGGCTCTTGATGATCATTACGCCTATAGACCCCAGTAAAATAAAGCAGATAATATAGTCACTGATTACCTTGAAAGGTGTCAACCCCGCCCCATCAATGATGCAGACCGGGAATATTTGCCAGTAGAAAATAGAGAGCAAAATAAGTAAAGTGATAATTGAATATGCAGCAAACATAAGAGTGGCATTGAGCTTGCGGTTGATGAATAAGGTGGCGATTATTAGTGAAATGCTCAAAAGATACCTGCCGGCGATATAGAATGCTGGCCCGAGATTACCATACGCGGGGAATACACCCATGTTTTTGTTACCCAGCAGATGCATAAAATCCAGGAAGGCCCAAAAAAGAAAGCTGATACCGACATAAAGAAAGTAGTCGTTGTCTATTAGATGCCGACTATTCCAGATTATCACAAAAACACAGGCGGCGATGACGATGGAAAGCCCGTCTACCAGGCTGTGGAATAGCAGATAGTTGTACCTGCTGATTGCATAAAGCACAGGCAGTGCCAATACCAGAAATATTACAGTTATATATCTGGGGAAGGTAAAAGATTTGATATTCATGTTTCGGCGCTCCTGCTGTTAATTTCTAAACTTCCTATTTCTCCCTACGCCACAATATCTCAGACATACATCCGCCAATAT
>CAZYIE010000019.1:0-60448 GCA_964646755.1 uncultured Smithella sp. | reverse complement strand
TACATACAGCAAGTAATCCTTCTTGCTATATGGTTGACTCAATAACAAGTAAAGATAAATTTGATCAAATAATTCAAAAGAAAGACGGGCTTTTATGTAAGGAGTTAGATAATTTATTTAAGGAGATAGAAATTATAAAACTAATAGATACATGTATCAGAATCAATCTCCGCTTTATTCTTCCAGCCCGTCATCATCTTCCACCGGGTGTGCTGTTGCTTTTTTGGGGATGATTTTTCTGTAAACTGTTTGCGGTGTCCTTATATTGCCGGCAACTGTCAGAAGTCTTTCTATTTTAATACCAAAGAGTTTTTCATTCTCCTCGAGGTACGGAAGAATCAGATCCCAGTCCGCATCGGTAATGGCAGCAAACTCTCCTCCATTGAGTTGTTCATCAACAAGTTTTTTCTGCGGATCACGGACATAAATCGCACCGCCGGAGGCCAGAGAAAATATATTCGAGCCGGGATAAGGCGAATCGTACTCCCGAATCGACCCGTCACTATCGTCAAATCCGATGCCGTTGAGAATAACAAACCCGCCACCTTTGAGCGGATCTCCAGCCATAAATGATTCTGCCAGATAATCAAGAGCCGTACCGTTGATAACCACGCGTGGCTTGCCGACAGCATTAATTAAAGGGCGCCCTGCTGCATTGCCCATGATATAGGCAGTACCGCCTTTGGCTCCATACATGAATGTCTGGCCGACGTCACCGAAGACCACCAGCTTCCCTTCTTTCATGATCTGGCCCAGTTGATCCTGGGCATTACCGTGAACATAAATTTCCATGCCGTCAATGCCGGAGGCTATGTAATCGCCGGAAGCGCCGTAGATATCAATCCGCACAGCTGGAGTTCCCGGCCCGAAACCACAGCCGGTAAAACGCTGGCCGCGGTATTGGTAAACGATGAAGCGTTTCCAGCCGAGCTTAAAAGCCTTCACAATCATTACTGCATCGCAATTGTCGCCTTCCGGCTCAAAATGTTCAGCATTGATAATCAGCGTTTTCTCATTATTCTGCGGTGCGCGCAAATGATCTCGACTGATAAAATCAATTTGGCAAAACCGGGAATTTGATGTTTCCGTAATCAGCGGGGTGGCATTAAATATCTCGTCCAAACTTATTTTCAGAACATGCTGCAATGAACTTCTTTTGATGGAGCCTGTATTATAGCGCCGGTCATTAAGAATGGTCAGGGCGTTAATGGCGATCTGTTTGCAGTCATCTTTTTTCCGGGCATAATCGGCAATGGTCTCGATGCAGAAGCGCAGCGTTTCCGGATCAAATCCGCCAATGCTGTCTCGGACATAGGTAAAAATATTCTGAGCTGCTGTTTCGGCATCTTTTTCCGCAAACAAAGCGCTAAGCTTGTCTTCGATCGGCTGGAATTCCTCTTTATGTAATATCTTCTTAGTTACGTCACAGACAACCTTATCCTGCGGGGTCTGAATAACGTTCCCGAATTTATCGGAGCAGATCAGCTTTTTACCGCTTGAAGTATCCTGAAGGCTGAAAATAAACGCCCCACCATCGGTATAACTGCCGCCGCGGGCATTCCAGTATTTATCGGCAATCGGCCCGAAGCGCGGATCTTCTCTAGTGAGCGAAATGAGTGTGGCATCAATAGCCTGCTTTTCCGAACAGATCAGACCAATCTGAACTTCCCCTTCCTGCAGAGCAAACACCTGGGGGCGCAGCATCGCAGTGTCCGTAATGCCGATCAGCTGAAACTGATTATTCTGCACGTCATTTTTCGCAATAATAAAGAACCACGGCCCATCCGGCGATGCACCGACATGATGGGTCTGAATGGCCTTATACAGTTCCTGCTTTGCAGCAGGAAGCATATCAAAATCCATTTCCGACGTGGGCGCCAAAGCCTCGATGACGTATTCGAGCGGATATTTATAGACCCTGCTCCAGAGATCGAGCAACAGCGCTGCTTCTTCGGTATCTGTAAGAAACAGCGGGGTGTAGTTGCGCTGCCTCAAATACTCGTTGATAGCCTGGTAATTAGCAAAATCACCGTTATGCACCAGCGCTTCATTGAGCGCACTGAAAGGATGGCAACCACCGGGATGCCAGACACGCCCGCGGGTCGGATAGCGCTGATGGGCCACCCAGACATGAGCCTTGAAATCATCGAGTTTATAATAGCGGACAACATTTTCCGCATAGCCCACGATTTTCAGGATCATCATATTCCTGCCATGCGACATCACAAAAGCCCTTTTTTCGCCAAGGGAGGCATAATAATGAGTGTTTATTTTGAAACTGTTTTGATAAACAAATTCATCTTCCGCATCCCGCCTGGTCAGCGAAGAAAAATTATTATCTGCAATAAAACGATCTAGCACATCTTCCTTAACGCGCACAAAATAACGCATAATATCCGGAGGACGGACATCCAGACCGATACTGCGATGGTCGTCAATAGTCGCCAGTTTTTCCGCTTTATCAATTTTAAAATACGGTTTAATATAAGTGTCTTCAATCTCCGTCATTGCGCTGACATCAAGCAAAGCAATGTGCAGCATATAGTTCTCATCAAGGATCTGCCGGGAAACACCGAGCGCCTCGGGGATAAAGCCAACGGCGCCTATTCCACCGCCCTTTCCATTGCCTCTGTTATGCATCTGCGCTGACGGCTCAAAGATATTTTTCCCGGTTACGGGAATCGAACAAATAAAACCTGTGACTCCGCAACCACCTTCTTCATCCGTATTTTGATTGAGAGGCGGCACCTGCCCGCAAATCTCTGTCCGTGACCCGATTATTTTTTCAACATTATCCATTATAAAAGCTCCGTAAAAAAGGCTGAAGGCTGAAGGGCTAGAATAATCATTTAATCTTTTTTACCTTCAGTCTATTTACCTATGTTATTATTTACTGTAATCTATATGCTCCAATAAATCAGTCCTACCGACAAGTTCTCTTACGCTCTTCATACCGAACTTCTGGAGTATGTCCACAAGCTGAACATTCCAGGCATGATACATATTGGTAAGCCGCTGTGTTGCCCATTCTTCATTAAACAGATCGGCGAGCTCCGAGTCGGTGGAGGCAATACCCCGGGCACAACCGCGCCCAGATTCGCAATTTCCGCAACGGACACATTCGAGAGAAACCATCTCCGCCGTACCGATAACCGCTCCATCCGCGCCCAGACAAATTGCTTTAGCCAGATCATGCGCACTTCGAATACCGCCGGAGGCAATAAGCGTGATTGCATCCCTAGCGCCCTCATCCTTTAAAAAATTATGAACCTTCGTTATGGCGTATTCTATCGGCATGGCAATATTTTTCTTGGCAATGTCCGGCGCAGCACCTGTACCACCATAGCCGCCGTCAATATGAATGATGTGGGCGCCGGCATAGTAGGAACCGACGGCAACCATATCTACATCGTTAGGTGTGGAAACCTTTACGGAGACCAAAGCATGGGGATTGATCTCTTTGATCCAGTCGATGTGCTTCTTGTGATCTTCAATCGAATAGACCGAGTGAAAGGGAAAGGGTGAAAACAATGATGTTCCCTTAACGGCTTCCCGCATCCGGGCAACACTGGCCGTATTTTTTTCTCCCAGCAAATGCCCTCCCAGTCCGGGCTTGGCGCCCTGGGCATATTTGAACTCTACTATTTTTACCCGTTGGATGGTTTCTTCGCGTACACCAAACAGACCGGTCGCCACCTGGGTAATTACGTGGTTGTCATATGGTTCGAGCACTTCCGGGTATCCGCCCTCACCGGTACAGGTAAAAGTATTCCAGATTGTCGCATTCCGTGCCTTGGAAACCATGGTGGGCAGACTTACCGAGCCAAAGGACATTCCGCCCCCATAAACAGGCGTGGAAATGACAATTTCCGCCCGTCCGTCATTTCTCCGGTTCAGGGGAATTTCCGTGGATATTTCAAACTTATCAATTTTGGGCCGGCCGGCAGGGAACTTTAAGCGCAGCTTGTCGAAGCCGCCGCCGGAATTGCCAGTATTATATTCGAGATCTTTGCGCTCCGGCGGATAACCGGTTTCCGCCATGATCCAGGTAGCCGTAATCATGTCCGCCGTCCACCGATAGTCTCCCAGTGTTTCATACATAGGGTTTACTTTCAGGCTTAATGCTTTGCGCGGACATTTGGCGACACAATAGTAATCATTATTCTGACATTCAAAGCCAATGCATTTATAGTCAATTGGCGGCTTCACCTTGTTATGCCCTTCAGTCCGTTCATGAACACCATGAGGACATGCTTCAGCACAAGTACCGCAGCTGATGCAGGCATTCGACCGGACAACTTTGTATTTAGGCACCTGGTGCTTAAATCGCGAAGGCATTTTTTTAATTTTCACAGTTGATGGTTTCATATGTTTTTTGTTTCTCTTTTTTTAAATATTTTTCCAAACGTTTCATTATCAATTTCTTCAAAGAAGATTGCTCTTCCCGTTTCACCTCGCAGACGGCGCGCTTCCCGAATACCCATAGCACCCATCACCTCGAGGAGCTGCGAGTGCCATGCACTCATCAGGTTAATAATCCTCTGTTTAACTGTTTTAACCGGAATTTTTTCCAGTCCATCAGGTAGAACAATTATTTTCTCCGGTTCTTCATAAATCCTGGCGCCCAGAGCAATAAGCAGGGGCAAATCTATCGCCGTTAAATCAGCACCGCAAAGCATTGCCTTAGGCACATGCTCGGCCATGGCGATGCCTCCGGAGGCAATAATCGTAACTTCATCGCGGATCCGGTCATCTACCAGTTTCAGGTGAACAGCGCGGATAACATCTTTAATAAGCCGGTAGTTTTCACCTGTCGATCCCTGCATTTCTCTTCCACGGTAATCAGCGACGATATGGATTATTTCCGCACCGCCTTGCGCCAGCCGGGCAACAATGCCTTCCACAGATTTCGTAACGCCAACGCGGATGATCGTCAGAGCATTGCCTGCTTTTTTAATTTTATCTTTTAACGCCGGTAATTTATTCTCCAGTTCATCGTTATATTCCACGGCCACAATTCTGGCATGTTTTATCAACCCCTGATGCCGATCGATTTCTTCAGGAGTCATCAGAACAATGATATTGTTTATATATTTTTCAATCTTCGGCGTAATTTCTTTTACCGGCAGAACAACAAATGTATTGAGCTCTGCCGCTGATTTGACCAGGGCCATCTTTACATTCGGGCTCAGATTATCCGCAGGAATATCGAAAATAATGGGAATCGGAATATCGACAGTATCATGAATTTTCGATAGCAAATTCCCGCATTCATTGAAGGTCAGGTGATTGAGTTTTCTCCCCAATTCAACGGATGTGCTG
Source organism: uncultured Smithella sp. (assembly GCA_964646755.1). GTDB lineage: Bacteria > Desulfobacterota > Syntrophia > Syntrophales > Smithellaceae > MVRV01. The sequence goes on along the minus strand of CAZYIE010000019.1, from coordinate 55,126 downwards.
ATGTATTCCCGCCCGTGAATTCCGTCGCGTGTCGGACGCACAATCTCGGACATGTCGGTCCACATGCTGTCAAACCCATCCCCGGTAAAGGGGCCACGATAACCGGCACCGGTAACGGGAACCTTGCCGTCTTCGGCCTGTTTCCATAGGGTAAGAAACATATCAGATTTCCAGTATGCCCCCCCGATATTCAAAAAATCCTTATCCAGGGATTTTTCGAGCGCTCCCCGCGGGCATTCCTGAATGCACCGGAAACAATTTCGGCAGACCACGGTATTCGGTTCAGCCATTTTCCGGGGATCATCTTTCCCCCGTTTATGTGCTTCATAGATGCATACCTTTGTGCATTTACCGCAATTGATGCAGTTTTCTCCCCGTTCAATCTTGAATTTGAACAAAGAATTCAGATCAAGCGGCATTAACTTAGGGTGAATATGATATTTTTTTGGCATAGTCTTCTCCAGACTGAAGGCTGAAGGCTGAAGGCCGAAGGGAAAAAATAATAATTTCCACCCTTTTTAGCCCTCAGTCCTCAGCCTTCAGCCTTATTTTAGTTATTGCGTTCCACCATTTCCCAGTAATCTTTACTATCGTCAACCTTTTTGAGAAATTCATTTATTTTCTCTTCGGGACGGCCAAATTTTGATTCCACCCTCTTTTCCAGCGCATCCCAGAGCATCATCAGTTCCAGATTCGTTTGACATATTTCTTCACAGGCTTTGCAATGCATACACATAAATACATTTTCTGCTTCTTCTTTAGTCACCGGCCGACCTTCAATGAGTTTTTTGGCCAGAGCAATTTTACCTTTTGCGGTCACTTCTTCATTTCCGGTAACAAGATATGCTGGGCAAACTGCAATACAGTTCCCGCACTTAGCACAGGCGTGCGTTGTCAGCTCAAAATCGAGTTTATCGACCTTCTCGTCCTTCCCCAGAAACAGCGTCGCCACTTTCCCGATAACCGGCGACAACAATATCATTATCTTCATGGAAAGGCCAAAGATCAAGGGGCGGAAGACGAGCGCCGGAATATTCAGAAATTTTGATTGAATGCCGAAAAATTTGCCCGGATTCATGATATTATTCGGATCAACTTTTGCTTTATAAGCCATCAGCTCGTGTTTCTTTTCGTTGCTGTAAAGATGATTAATGAAGGCGGCATTCCAGATACCCAACCCGTAAGGTTCTGCGCCAAAGTCAATGGCAGCTGTTGTGAGCATAGAGACAAGCGGCATACTTATAATATACTTCTTCTTCCTGGAATCGCAGAGGAAATTCGTCATGATGAGTGCCAATTTTTCATCAAGAACATAGGAGTCGATAAAAATTTCGACGCCGAAATTAGCACCCAGCTGTTTGGCCTTGGCAATAAAGGCAGCAGCCTTCGTAAGGGGAATTATACTTTCACTCGCCAGAATTGTCGGTCCCAGACGCTTGGTTTTCATACCGAAAAGACGTTCATTCCATAAATAACTGGCAACATAACGGGGCGCTTCTTCCAAGTTGCCGGCTTGGTCTATGTATTTCATGAACTTTTGATCTTCTTCAATACTGCCGAACTCCAACAAAACGCCGGCACTTTTCTTAAATACCTGGGAATGCATGAGTTCGTTGACGTCGCTCAAGTGATTTGCATCCAGAAAACGGATCACATTAGCGTTAATGTTTTGGATATCTTTGATTTTGACAAATTTTTCAATGAAGGAAAAACCAGCTGCATCGTCCGGAAAATAAAACAAATGAGGATAAGAGCCTTGCGGAACATCCCGTAACTTAAGATTTACCTCAACAATTATTCCAAACTCTCCTTCTGTAGAAACAAAGTAATTAAAGTCCGGATCAGCAGGAGTAATCTTTTTCGACTCCCCGGACGGCAGGATCACCGTCATCGATACTATTTGTTGTGATAAGTGCCCATAGCGAAAACTATTGATGCCGTATCCGCCTGTGGCAATCCAACCGGCCACTGTGGAAAACTTACTCGAGGGATAGGTCATCAGACACAAACCCTCTTTTTTGGCCAGAACATCAACATCACTCCATCTAGCGCCGGCCTCCACAGTAACAGTCTTTTGCGGGTTATTAAGGTAAAGAATTTTTCTAAAAGGAGACAAATCCATAACAATTCCTGCATTTGTCGGAATTACTCCACCAAAACCCCATGATGCCGCGCCTCGCGGGATCACTGGAATTTTATTATCATTAGCAAAGACCAGAACTTTTTTTATCTCTTCGGCGTTTTTCGGCTGGACTACAAAATCGGGTTGGATTTCAAAAAATGTTTTAGTCATGATCGCCGGAACGTCACCGATGTCATGACTGTACATTTCTTTTTCTTCGGCTTTATCGATAATTTTTATGTCGCCGGCAATTTTTCTAAATTCTTCTACAAGTTTCATAATTTATATATCTCTTCCGTTACCATATTAATAATAAATCATTGAGGTTCTATTTATCAGTGCTGCGAACTTTACCTGAAAAGCAAAATAAATGCCAATGGCTAAGCCAAAATGAATAAGTGCCTGATAATGGCACAACAAAGTGAATTATTTTATGGAAAATTAAATTTAGAAAGAAGAATCAGCCAAATATCAATAACTACATAGGAACAATATTGTTATTTTTGTTATACGCACAATACATAATTGTTCTTTTTTTGTGTCTCGACGGGCCTATATTTACGGCAAAGACAAATCACGATTCGGTTGATTATAGTTTTATTCCAGCTATTCGTTACGCCAAAATTCATCTCTCTTGACAGTTATATATAGATGTTTTTTCCGGTTGTCTATAATTATCCTTATTAAGCCCAATGCATACAGAAGAATATAAATATCGAAACATGATGATGATCCCGCCTATCGCCAATTATTAAAGTGGACGAATGGCAGTAAATTATTATAACATAGCAATAGAATAAAGACGTGGCATATTTTTCGCACTAAGCCTATCAGTTCAACTCAAGAGTTTTTTTGAGTTGGGCCTGCTTCGTAAAGATTTGATAGAAAATACCTTATTGAAAAAAATTTCAAAATATTTTTCAAGATAACTCAATGGAGGAATTATGAAAAAAGCAAAACCAACCACAGCAGCTGAAAGAAACTACCTAATTGAAAAAGAAAAATTCGTTCCCGTCTCCGAATATTACGGCGAGGATACCTTTAATAATAAGGTAATGAAAGAAAAACTTCCGAAAGATACTTATAAGAAACTTATGGAAGCAATCAATGAAGACAAGACCCTGGATATTGCAACAGCGGATATTGTGGCCCATGCTATGAAGGAGTGGGCACTGGAAAAGGGAGCAACCCATTTCGCCCACTGGTTCCAGCCAATGACCGGCATTACAGCGGAAAAGCATGATGCTTTTGCCGATCCGGCAGGCATCGGAGAAGTAGTTGAGCGTTTTTCCGGCAAGCAGCTGGTTCAGGGCGAACCGGATGCATCCAGTTTTCCCAGCGGAGGTATCCGGGCAACTTTCGAAGCCCGCGGCTATACCGCCTGGGACATGTCTTCCCCTGCTTTCATTAGAAGAAATGGTATTTCGACAACTCTTTGTATTCCTACAGCTTTTATTTCCTATACAGGTGAGGCACTCGACAAAAAGACACCGCTGCTCAGATCGAATAGGGCAGTTAGCAGTAGCGCAGTCAATATGCTCAAGTTACTGGGAGCAAAGAATGTAAAAAAAGTTTACCCGAACCTGGGACCGGAGCAGGAATACTTTCTGATCGACATGGATTATTTCTTTAAGCGGCCGGACCTCGTTTTGGGAGGCAGAACAGTCGTGGGCGCCCCCCCTGCCAAAGGCCAGGAACTGGAAGATCAGTATTTCGGCAGTATCAAGGAAAGAATATCTTCCTATATGCACGACATTGAAGAAGAACTCTTTAAACTTGGCGTTCCGGCAAAAACCCGTCACAATGAAGTAGCACCCTCACAATTCGAGCTGGCCCCCGTTTACGAAGAAGCTAATCTGGCGGTTGACCACAACCAGCTGGTAATGGATACAATGAAATCAGTCGCTAAAAAACATAATCTGGCCGCATTGCTCCATGAAAAACCATTTGCCGGCATTAATGGTTCCGGTAAGCATGTCAACTGGTCGCTGGCTGACAATAATGGAAATAATTTGTTGAACCCCGGCAAAACCCCGCAGGACAATATCCAGTTTTTAGTATTCTTAATCGCAACAGTTCGCGCCGTGTATAAACATGCCGATATTCTCCGGGCGTCGGTTGCAACATACGGCAATGACCACAGGCTTGGCGCCAACGAAGCACCACCGGCGATTATCTCCATATTTTTAGGCGAACAGCTGACCAATATTCTTTCTAATATTGAGAAAGGCACCGTAACCAAAGCCACTAACTCCGAGATTATTGATCTGGGCATTTCATCACTGTCGATAGTCAGCAAAGACAACACCGACCGCAATCGAACTTCGCCTTTTGCCTTCACCGGCAACAAGTTTGAGTTTAGAGCTGTCGGCTCATCACAATCTATTTCCTTCCCGGCGGCTGTATTAAACACAATAGTCGCCGAAAGCCTGGATTATCTTGCCGAGAAGATCAAAGCCAGCGCCATGAAGAACATCAATCAGGCCGTATTGGAAGTACTTAAAAAAGAAATCAAAGATATTAAGGCCATTCTCTATAACGGCGACAACTACACCAAAGAATGGGAATTAGAAGCAGCCAAAAGAGGTCTTCCAAATGCTAAAAACACTCCTGCTGCATTAAAAGCCTTAATTACAGACAAGGCTTTGAATCTTTTTGATAAATATAAAGTACTCTCTAAGGTAGAACTAAAGTCAAGATATACAATTTATGTCGAGAAATACATCAAAGATCTGGAGATTGAGGTTAAATGCCTGAACAATATCTGCATGAGCCAGGTAATTCCTGCGGCAGTAACCTATCAGAAGAAACTTGCTGACGCTATCTCCGGCACAAAGGAAGCTCTCGGAAGTGCTGCGGCTGTTTCCAGCCAGGCAGAAATCTTAAAGAGAATTTTAGATGCCGTTAATAACATTTACAACGCTAACAAAGAAATTCTGACAAAAGTCGAATCAACTTCGTCGATTCACGACGAAGCGAAAAAAGCAGAGATGCTTTGCAGCAAGGTAAAAACAAAAATGGACGAGCTTCGCGAATATGTTGATACCCTTGAAGGTTTGGTTGACGATGAAATTTGGCCATTACCGAAATTCTGGGAGATGCTCTTTATCAGTTGATAGCAATATTAATGAAGGGAACGGCTGCGGTCGTTCCCTTCATCTTTAATTATTGACTAGACCGGGAAAAAAAGATAGACACTCCCCACAAGAGAGGTACGTTTCTCACCTGAACAAGCCACAAGACATTAGTATTGCCGGGAGATTAATTCTATATCATGCCCCTGTTAAATAAAAACCGTAGCGCCTTGCTGTTACTGGAAGACGGCAGTTTTTTTGAAGGTTTCGCCTTTGCCGGAAGCGGAGAAACTATAGGGGAAGTAGTTTTTAACACCGGCATGACCGGTTATCAGGAAGTTATTACCGACCCCTCCTATAAAGGCCAGATAGTGTCCATGACCTACCCCTTGATAGGCAATTACGGCATTAATGAAGAAGACATGGAATCATCCGGTATCTATCTGGAAGGTTTTGTTGTTAAGGAATATCAGCCCCACCCCAGCAACTGGCGGATGCGCCAGAGCTTAAAATCTTTTTTAGAAGATTCCGGTAAAATCGGACTGGAAGGAATAGACACCCGTGCTCTTACCCGACGTCTGCGAATTGCCGGCGCAATGAAAGGAATTATTTCCACCGAAACTAAAGATGTTGCGGCATTGCTTAAAAAAATCAGGGCCTATCCCGGTTTGGTTGGCCGCGATTTAGTCTGGGAAGTAAGTTGCCCCAAGCCTTATCTATGGAAAAAGGGCGCACCTAATAGCGGTAAAATCCCCGGCAAAAAGCCCGGCAAAAAGTTGCGGGTAGTTGTCCTGGATTGCGGCGTTAAATACAATATTTTAAGACTTCTGGAAAATAACGGCTGTGAGGTAATCGTTGTACCGGCTGTTTCTTCCGGAGGCGATATTCTGGCCTATCAGCCGGATGGAGTTTTGCTTTCCAATGGGCCTGGTGACCCGTCAGCGCTCCCCTATATCGTGGAAACCGCCCGCTCGCTCGTGGGAAGGCTACCTGTGTTCGGCATTTGTCTGGGGCAGCAAATTATCGGTCAGGCCATCGGTGGTTATACGGAAAAGCTCAAATTCGGCCACCACGGCATCAATCAGCCGGTAAAGAATTTAAGCACCGGGCGTGTCGAGATAACGTCACAAAATCACGGATTTGTTGTTGTCCCCGCATCGGTGGAAAGCAAAGCCAATAATTCTTGTATTAATTTAAATGACAACACTTCCGAAGGTATGCAAATGCCTTTGACAATAAGCGTGCAGTACCATCCTGAAGCGGCACCTGGCCCGCACGATTCTGAATATTTATTTTTACAGTTTGTGCAGATGATGAAAGAGGGAAAGGAGAAAGCATCGTGATCTTAATCATTGATTTTGGTTCTCAATATAATCAGTTGATTGCCCGCCGGGTGCGGGAGCATCATGTTTACTGCCAAATTGAACCGCCGGATATTTCTCTTGCCGCCATTAAAGCGCTTAAGCCCGAAGGTATCATCTTATCTGGTGGGCCAGCCAGTATTTACTCTAAAGGCTCACCGCGCGTAGACAAAGGCATCTTCGGCCTGGGCATTCCGATATTAGGCATCTGCTATGGTCTCCAGTATATGGTTGATTCCCTGGGCGGGAAGGTTATTGGTTCCAAGAAAAGGGAATATGGTTTTGCCGAGCTTCACGTCAAGAAGCAAAAAGGCATATTCTCCGGTGTGGATAAAAAGAGCCAGTGTTGGATGAGTCACGGTGATTCTATCGGCTCGCTGCCGGATGGCTTCAGCATTATTGCGTCCACCGCCAATACGAAAGTTGCGGCAGCAGAAGATGTTAAGCGCAATTTTTACGGCCTGCAATTTCATCCGGAAGTTGTTCACACTTCAGCCGGCAAAAAAATATTGGCGAATTTTCTGACTGCCGTCTGCTCCTGCAAGAAATCCTGGTCGATGAAATCCTTTGCCAATAACACCATTGCCGAAATAAGGCAGCAGGTCGGCGACGGTAAGGTAATTTTAGGCCTTTCCGGCGGTGTTGATTCTTCTGTTGCTGCAGTATTGCTGCACCGGGCAATTGGTAAACAATTAACTTGCGTTTTTGTCGATAACGGTGTCCTGAGAGCCGGTGAAGCCGAACGCGTTATTGAAATGTTCAAGAAACATTTGCAAATTAATTTACGCTTTTCCCGTTCGGGCAAGTTGTTTTTAGCCAAACTCAAAGGTGTAACTGATCCGGAAAAGAAACGAAAAATAATCGGCCGCACCTTTATCGAAGTATTTGATTGCGAGGCCCAAAAAATAAAAAATGTAAAATTCCTGGCCCAGGGAACTCTTTACCCGGACTTAATTGAATCGCGCTCTGCCTTCGGCGGGCCCAGTGCGGTAATTAAATCTCACCATAATGTCGGCGGCCTGCCGAAAAAAATGAATTTGCAATTGGTCGAACCGCTTAAACATCTATTTAAGGATGAAGTAAGGCTTTTGGGCAAAGAGCTGGGGCTGGCCGATGACGTAACCTTGCGTCAGCCATTCCCCGGTCCGGGATTGGCGATCCGCATCATCGGAGAGGTAACTGCCGGGCGGCTGGCAGTCTTGCGCAAAGCAGATACAATTCTGATCGAGGAAATCCGGGACGCAAATCTGTACTACAAATTATGGCAGTCGTTCACCGTATTGCTGCCGCTCAAAAGCGTCGGCATTATGGGAGATCAGCGCACATATGAAAACATCGTGGCCATCCGCGCAGTCCAAAGCGACGACGCGATGACTGCCGATTGGGCCAGATTGCCGCAGGATCTTCTGGCGCGCATATCCACCAGAATCATCAATGAAGTGCGCGGCATCAACCGCGTTGTCTATGACATCAGCTCCAAACCACCGAGCACAATTGAGTGGGAATAAACAGGTAAAAGAAGTGCCGAAACGTACCGACATAAAAAAAATACTCCTTATCGGCTCCGGGCCAATCATCATCAGTCAGGCCTGCGAATTCGATTATTCCGGGACACAAGCCTGTAAAGCCCTGCGCGAAGAGGGCTATGAAGTTGTTTTAATCAACAGTAATCCGGCAACAATTATGACCGACCCGGAAACTGCCGACCACACCTACATTGAGCCCATTACCCCGGAAGCAGTCGCAAAGGTTATTGCCCTGGAAAGACCGGATGCACTCCTGCCCACCCTGGGCGGGCAAACCGGTTTAAATACGGCAGTGGCACTGGCTGAAAGCGGTGTGCTGGAAAAGTACGGCGTAGAGATGATTGGCGCTTCGCTCGATGTTATTCACAAAGCGGAAGACCGGGAAAAATTCCGGCATGCCATTGAAAAAATCGGTTTGAGAATGCCGAAGAGCGGGTTTGCCCGTAACATAACGGAAGTAATGAAAATTGCAGGCGAAATTGGTTTCCCGATAATTGTCCGGTCATCATTTACACTCGGCGGCACAGGTAGCGGTGTGGCCTATAACCGTGAAGAACTTCTGGAAATTGCCCAAAGCGGCCTGGATGCCAGTATGATCCAGGAAGTTATGATTGAAGAATCCGTCCTGGGCTGGAAAGAATATGAACTGGAAGTGATGCGCGACAAAGCCGATAATGTTGTTATTATCTGCTCTATTGAAAATTTCGATGCGATGGGCGTGCACACCGGCGAATCAATCACTGTTGCTCCGGCCCAGACGCTAACTGATCGCGAATATCAGCACATGCGCGATGCGTCAATTGCCATCATGCGGGAAATCGGCGTGGAAACAGGCGGGTCCAATGTCCAGTTTGCCATCCATCCCCGAACCGGCGAAATGATTGTTGTGGAAATGAATCCCCGCGTATCACGCTCATCTGCGCTGGCCTCGAAAGCAACAGGTTTCCCGATAGCAAAAATTGCCGCCAAACTGGCTGTGGGTTATACGCTCGATGAAATTCCCAACGACATCACCCGGGAAACAATGGCTTCATTTGAACCGACAATAGATTACTGTGTGGTAAAAATCCCCCGCTGGACATTTGAGAAGTTCCCGGAAACGGAAGATTTATTAACAACGTCGATGAAATCGGTCGGCGAAACCATGGCCATTGGCCGGACTTTTAAGGAGGCGCTGCAAAAAGCCGTCCGCTCGCTGGAAATTGGCCGCTTCAGCTTGGTATATCCCCTGCCTGCTGATGTAACCGATAATAAGGAATTATTAAAAAGTAAACTTATTGTGCCAAACTCATTGCGGCTATTTTACATAGCGGCGGCCCTCCAAAAGGGCGTGACCGTGGCCGAAATACAGCAGCTGACAAAAATCGATCCTTGGTTTTTACACCAGATTGCCCAAATTGTTGCTGCGGAAGAAGAATTAAAAAATTCCACCCCTTCAGTGGAACTGCTCAAAGCAGCAAAGAAAATGGGCTTTTCTGATCGCGCCCTGGCCTATGTCTGGGGGAAAAATGAAGCTGAAATTAGAGGCTGGCGTGATGCGGAAAAAATCATCCCGGTTTACAAGCTGGTGGATACGTGTGCTGCGGAATTTGAAGCTTACACTCCCTATTATTATTCTACCTATGAAACGGAAGACGAAACACGACCTTCGGACAAAAAGAAAGTCGCCATTATCGGCGGCGGCCCGAACCGTATCGGCCAGGGCATTGAATTTGACTACTGCTGTGTCCACGCCTCCTTTGCCTTGCGGGAAGAAGGAGTAGAGAGCATCATGATCAACTCCAACCCGGAAACCGTGAGCACCGATTACGATACTTCCGACAAACTATTTTTTGAGCCGGTTACGCTCGAAGATGTTTTGCATATTCTGCAGGCAGAAAAACCGGACGGAGTCATCGTCCAGTTTGGCGGGCAGACACCATTGAATCTGGCCCGCGGTTTGGAGGCCGCCGGTGTTCCCATTATCGGTACTTCGCCCGATTCTATCGATCGGGCGGAAAATCGCGATCGCTTTCAGGAAATTGTCACCAAATTAAAACTTAATCAGCCGGATAATGACACGGCGAGAACCATTGAAGAAGCACTGATCGCGGCCGCGCGAATCGGCTATCCGGTGCTGGTACGTCCCTCATATGTACTGGGCGGCCGTTCGATGGAAATAGTTTATGACCCTGAAACACTGAAGTCCTTTATGGCTAAAGCAATGCTGGTTTCTCCGGATCATCCGATACTAATCGACAAGTTTTTAGAGGATGCCATTGAAGTGGATGTTGATGCCATCAGCGATGGCGTAACCACGGTTGTAGCCGGGATTATGGAACATATCGAAGAGGCAGGAATTCATTCCGGCGATAGTGCCTGTATTTTGCCGCCGCTGACAATACCTGCCGGCTTACTGGAGCTAATCGAAAAACAAACAATAATGCTCGCGGCAGAATTAAAGGTCGTCGGCCTCATGAATATTCAGTATGCTATTAAAGAGGGAAAGCTGTATGTACTGGAAGTTAATCCCCGGGCATCTCGCACTGTTCCCTTTGTCAGCAAAGCTATTGGCGTTCCTCTGGCCAAGCTCGCCACCAAGGTCATGCTGGGAAAAACTCTTCTGCAACTGGGTTTTATAAAAACCATTAAACCCGAATATGTTTCCGTTAAGGAAGCTGTCTTCCCTTTTAATCGCTTCCCCAATGTCGATATTCTGCTGGGGCCGGAGATGAAATCGACCGGTGAGGTAATGGGTATAGACCATTCCTTCGGATTAGCTTTTGCCAAATCGCAAATGGCTGCTGGTTTTAATATGCCGAGACAAGGTACTGTGTTTATCAGTGCACACGATTACCATAAAGACAAAATAGTGCCGATTGCCAAGACATTCCAAGAAATTGGGTTCAAGATAATGGCCACTCGCGGGACAGCAGAACATCTGGAAAAACATGGCATTAAAGCACAATTGGTTTTAAAGGTCAGCGAGGGACGGCCCAACATTGTTGATCGCATAAAAAACGGCGATATTTCCATGGTAATCAACACCAGCCTCGGGCGCAAATCCACCCGCGACGCTTATTCTATCCGGAGGGGTGCGCTTACTTATAATATTATTTATACCACGACCATTGCCGGAGCACGTGCTTTATGTGAGGCCACGCAGGCAATCATTAACGAAGATTGGCAGGTGTGTTCTTTGCAGGAATACCACAATAAAGATAAGTAAATTCTTAACTCACCACTAATTCCCCTCCCTTCAGGGGAGGGGCTAGGGGATGGTGATTTCCTTGTGAATAAGATGACAGCCTTAGGAAGAGCCTTAAGGAACAGACCAACAGACGCAGAAATATTACTTTGGCAACATGGATTCAATGTTTTAAGGTTTTGGAATAACGAAGTATTACAAAATATGAATGGAGTTTCAGAAGCGATAAGGGAGCGTTGTTTATCACCCTCCCCTTAATCCCCGCCCGTCATACCCTGAAGGGCACAAGAGAGCGGGGAAATAACTGCCTTGAAATGAGAACTATTTTAAGATGGATGTCTATAATAATTCAGATGATTCCGGTCGTCCGCGCGAAGAATGCGGCATTTGCGCTATTGACGGCCATGAGGACGCATCGCGGCTGACCTGTTTCGGGCTTTTTGCCTTGCAGCACCGCGGCCAGGAATCAGCCGGTATTGTAAGCTCCGACGGCTGCCAGGTATGGGATCATAAGGGGATGGGACTTGTCTCGGGAGTATTTAAAGAAAACACTCTGCAGAAGCTCCCTGGCAAATCAGCTATCGGACATGTCCGCTATTCCACAACCGGTTCTTCTGTTCTTTCCAATGCCCAGCCTTTTCTAGTTCATTTTGCCGATGAATATTATGCCCTGGCGCATAACGGAAATATTATCAATGCCCAGCAATTGCGGCAGGAGCTGGAAAACAGCGGATCGATCTTTCAATCGACAATGGATAGTGAAATAATTATTCACTTGATGGCGCCACACTTGAAGGATGGTTTGGAAAAAGCTCTCGTCATCGCTCTTTCCCGAGTCGAAGGCGCTTACAGCATCATCATGCTCACCCGCAATAAAATCATTGCTGCCCGCGATCCCCGGGGCTTCCGGCCTCTGGCGCTGGGCAAAATAAATGGCAGCTGGGTTGTCGCCTCGGAAACATGTGCCTTTGATCTTGTTGCAGCCAAGTATATCCGTGATGTCAATCCCGGTGAAATTCTCATTATTGATGAAGACGGCTGCAAAAGCCTGCAGCCCTTTCCCGTGGTAAAACCATGTCATTGTATCTTTGAATTAATTTATTTCGCCCGTCCCGACAGCCAGATTTTCGGTCAGAATGTATATTTATGCCGGAAACGCTTAGGCCATGAACTAGCGCGTGAATATATTCCCAATGTTGATATTGTGATGCCTTTCCCCGATTCCGGCAACTATGCGGCGCTGGGTTACGCCGAGGAGTCCGGCATTACCTTTGAAATGGGAATGATCCGTAATCATTATGTCGGCAGAACATTTATTCAACCGACTCAGGCCATGCGTGATTTTGGCGTGCGCGTAAAACTTAATCCCGTGCGGCCACTGCTGAAAGGCAAGAAAGTATTAATAGTTGAAGATTCGATTATCCGCGGCACCACCAGCCGCAACCGCGTAGAGAATTTACGGGGAATCGGCGTCAAAGAGATCCATATGGCCATCAGTTGTCCGCCCACTACTCATCCCTGCCCCTATGGCATTGATTTTTCTTCCAAGGGTGAATTGCTGGCGGCAAAAAAAGGCAATGAAAAAGATATTGCCGATTTCATCGGCCTGGACTCTTTACATTACCTTACCGTTGAAGGTATGGTCCGGGCCACCGGAATGAATGAAGATTGCTTCTGTCTCGCCTGCTATACCGGCAATTATCCACTCGCTCCTCCCGAAGCTATTAATAAGTTTTGCTTAGAGCAGCAATAGCCGAACAGGTATAACATTCAACTTGCTTGCCATATCAATAATTTAGTATACTACTGCCGGAATTCTCAGATAAAAAGGGTGAAATATTATGTGGAAGAACAAAGTTGTTTCTCCGAAGGAAGTTCTTTCTAAAATCGAGCCGGGCATGACCATTTTTCTCGGCACGGGAATGGCAGAGCCGCGGACGCTGGTTAAACATCTCATGGCCTCGGAAGAAAATAACCTGCGGGATTTGGAATTAATTCAGCTGGTAAGCATCGGGGATACGATACCCATTGATGAAAGATATTCGTGGAAATTTCGGCTGAGGACATTTTTTTCCGGTTGGATAGCTTCTGAGGCTATTAACGCGGGTAGAGTTGATCTTATTCCCAGCAGATTTTCCAAAATACCGGGACTGTTCAAATCGGGATCCATCCATATTGACGCAGCCTTTATTCAGATTTCACCACCGGATGAAAACGGTTACGCCTGTCTGGTCGGGGTGGATGTGGAACGCCATGCCATGGAAGCCGCCCATCTGGTTGTCGGCGAGATTAATGAACACGCTCCCCGCATTATGGGTGACACCCTGGTTCACGTGGATGAATTCACTTATTTTGTGGAATCAACGGAGCTTCCGCTTTATATTCCCCGCTGGCCATTGGAGGATATTTTCCTGAAAATAGCTGCGAATATAGCGGCTGTAGTTAAAGACGGAAGTTGCATATCTCTTGGGATAGGACCTCTCTTCGAAGCTTTGGCCGTGCAACTGGCCACGAAAAAGAACCTGGGCATTCATTCGCCTTTTTTCACCGATTCCCTGATGGACCTTGTGAAGAGCGGCGCCGTAACTAACAGGCACAAAGGAGTTTTACTCGGCAAAAGCGCTGCTTCTTATCTGATGGGCACCGATAAATTAATGCACTGGCTGGATCGCAATCCGCTTGTCGACTTTCAGCCGTTAGACGTTATTACTGATCCGGAAATAATCGGCAGCAATGACCGGATGATGGCAATTCTTCCGGCAAGGAAAATTGATTTAACGGGAAATGTCGCTCTGCCTACCGGCAAGGGCGATATCACTGCAGGCCCGGGAAATGTGCAGGAGCTTTTTATGGGTGCGGCGCTTTCGAAAAAAGGGCGGACAATCTTTGGCCTGCCCAGCCGTAACATCAATGGCCTGCCCAATATTGTCCTGTCTGTTGATAATCTGCCTTTTCAGTTTACCAATCGTGAATCCATGGATTTGGTCGCTACAGAGTACGGAGTCGCTTCTCTTGTGGGAAAATCAATGCGGGAGCGTGCGCAGGAGCTGATTGATATCGCCCATCCTGACGACAGGGAAGAGCTGGTCTCGCAGGCCAAAGCAGCGAAATTGCTCTACGCCGACCAGATTTTTTTCCCCGAATCGGGACACCTTTACCCATCCAAGATAAGCTGCTCCCATGAATTCAAAAATGGTCTCAAGGTCAATTTTCGGCCAATAAAACCTTCTGATGAAGAAAAGATGCGCGATCTGTTCTATCGCTTTTCGGATCAGGCCGTTTATTCGCGGTATTTCAGCTCCATAAAAACAATGCCACATAAAAAAATGCAGGAATATGTTAACATAAATTACCGTTGGGTGATGTCTATTGTTGGCGTTGTTGAGGTTTCTTCCCGCACCGAAAAAATTATTGCCGAGGCGCGTTATGCCCGTTTAAATCAGGATAGCTTTGCCGACGCGGCATTCATTGTTGACGAAGATTATCAGGGCAAGGGCATAGCTTCTTATCTTTTTGAATTATTAATTCGGGCGGCCCGCGAAGAGGGTATTGCGGGTTTCACTGCTGACGTTCTATCAACCAATAAATCAATGTTGAAGGTGTTTGAGAAAGCACCCTTCCCTGTTCAGACTGTCCTTTCCCGGGGCGTCTATGAATTAACCATACCCTTCACTCCCTTATCGGAATTGAAGGCAAAAGATTAAAATTTAAGGGAATTACTGGTAGAACATACTTAATTATACGGAAAATAATAATTGACATATAATCGGAACTTGCCTATCTTGCCCCTGTCCAAAAGCAATGCCATATTAAAAAATAAGCGCATAAACATTATGGAGAATGCACCCCCGAGGAAGCATTAATTTACCGTGCTGATAAAATCTAAAAGAGGCATATTATATTGCGGCGTTTTGCTGGTGACGGCATTGCTGCTTTGCAGTCCCGCAGCTGTCCGGGCTGCAGAAGGCGGCGAAGAGCAGAACAAAGCGGCGGTAAAAATGACCCTGGCCGATGCGGTCATCGTTTCCCTGAATAATAACGTTGCCCTGAAGAGTGCTTATCTCGACCGCATTCTTCAGCAATTTGATCTGCAAAAAGCAGAAAATACATTCTATCCGGATCAGAAAACTACGCTGAAAGCCGGCCGGACATCAACTTATGTCTCTCCGGGACAAAGAACCGAGGCATTCAACAGCAGTGGGGACTATACGGCAACGCTGTTAATTCCTACCGGCGGTAGTTTTAATTTTGTCTGGAACAATGCAGGAAACAGCACCGATGCCGGCCAGCCTTTTGCCTATACTTCTGCATGGTCGCTCAGTTTCACTCAGCCGCTGCTCAGGGGTGGCGGCATAGACAATGCGACCTACTCCCTGAAAGTTGCCCGTATTACTGAAGAGCAGAACATTCTGACACTGAGAGACACGATATCATCAACGATCAAAGCGTCTATTACCGCCTACAGAACATACTTGAGCTCCAAACGCCAGTTGGAGACAAGCAGACAATCCCTTCTAGAGGCGAAGAGAACTTATGAAACCAACGAAGCCCTCATCACGGCTGGACGAAAAGCAAAAACGGAGCTGGTCGAGACGGAAGCCAACATCGCCAATCAGGAATTAGCTGCCACCACGGCACAGAATTCGCTCGAATCCGCCCGCCTCTCCCTAGTGCAGGCCTTAAATGTTGAGAAAAATATGCAGTTTGAGCTGGTCGAAGAAAACGATTACCACGTCACACCTCCTGCCCTTACGGACGCTATCGGGATTGCCAAGAAAAACAGGATCGACTATATAAAAGCGTTAAAAAATATGGAAATAAAAAAGTGGGATCTTTCCAATGCCAAGTGGAACCGGATGTGGGATCTCTCTTTTGTTGCATCAACATCTGATGGTGAGGCAGGTATTACTTCCGACAAATACGGCGACTCTTTGCGTCGGGCAACAAACAGCGGCGCCCAACGGAAATGGGATGTCGGATTAACTCTGACGATACCGTTCAGCATGTTCACCGCCGAGCAGCGCGCTTATATCAGCGCCAAAAACGAACTGGACAAGGCGACAATGAACCTGAAAAAAATGGAGGTTGATCTGGAGATAGCTGTCCAGAATGCTATCCGGACCGTGGAAACAAGCTACAGGCAAATGGAGCTGGCCAAACGGGCACGATCCCTATCGGAGCAGAAGCTGGAAGTGGAAAATGAAAAGCTCAAGGTCGGACGCACAACCAACTTCCAAATCGTCAGCTATCAGAACGATCTTGCGAATGCCAAGAAAAGTGAGAGCGAAGCGGTCGTTGCCTATCACAATTCCCTGACTTCTCTGGATGATACACTCGGCACAACACTGGCAACATGGAAGATTGAAGTTAAAAAGGAAGATGACAAAGTAAGACTGCCGCAAAACGCAGTCAAACCTTAAATAGTAACTAACTGGGCCCGGGACAAATATGAAAAACGACGAATTGATCTACCAGAATATCCTCGCGAATATGAGCGACGGGGTCATGACCATTGGTCTCGACGGCAAGATCATAACCTTTAATGAAGCCGCGGAAGAGATACTTCAGATGAAAGCCGCGGAAGTTATCGGCAAGCCTTTCGGAGAGATATTCCTCATCCGCGAGGGTAACGATGATTTCAACCAGATCATCCTGGATGCTGTATATGAGTCGGCGACCATCCAGAATGGTGTTGTTTCTTTTTTGGCTGACGAGATTACTCGCACTCTCACCCTGACAACCTCCTTTCTCAAGGCGGAACAAGACGGCAAAAAGGAGAAGGTTGCCGTTATTGCGGTCTTCAGCGACATGACGGAACTGGAACGCATGCGCGCAGCAGAGATCCAACTCAACGGACAGATTAAGGAAAAACACAAGGAACTTCAGGATTCGTATCTTAAACTGGAAGATTCAACTAAGAACCTGGAGGTGGCGCTGAAGAAAGTCCATATAATTCGCATCGCCGCTACAGCGTTCGTCATAGTCCTTTTTCTTTCTCTCGGTTTATTCTCCTGGGTTAGAACAACTTCTACCGCTCACAAAACGGAAGGCATCCCGGTGGAAAAGCCGGCGAAGGGAGCAGTGCAGAATTTTTATGCGGTAACTCCCCAGACCCTGTCGGACAGCATCTCTCTAAAAGGCTCATTAAGGCCGATACAAGTTGTCAATATACCCTGCCCTTTTACCGGAAACGTGCAGGAAATGTTTTTTGAGTATGGCCAGCCGGTAGCAAAAGGACAAATTTTGCTAAAACTGGACAGGACAGAGGCCCAAACGAAGTACCGGGAAGCGAAGTCCGCCTTTATCAAGGCGCAGGAAAAGTATCAGGAAGTTACAAAATGGGACAAAAGCGACGAGGTAACAAAAATCCGCCGTTCACTAACCAAAGCGAAAATGAGTCTCGATAACCAGAAAAGGACGCTGACGGAAACTGAGTATCTGTTTAAGAAAGGCATCGTTCCCGCAACGGAATACGAAAATGCCAAACAGCAGCATATCAATGCGCAGCTTGATTATGAGGCTGCCGAGCAGGAACTCAAAACAGGTATGGCCAAAGGGCAGGGAGACAATTTCACTGTCATCCGCCTGGAGATGGAAAATGCAAAATCAAAACTTACCGAGCTGGAGAAGCAACTGAGCCGGGCGGATATTGTCGCGCCTGTATCAGGAACCGTCGTTATGCCGGACACATCGGATAAGGACAAGACCTCCAAGATGGTTTCCAAAGGCGCAGCCTTCAATCAGGGAGAAATCCTGCTGGCCGTTGCTGATACCGAAGGATTTACTGTCCGGATGGATGTGGATGAAATCGAGGTATTAAAGATAAAGCGGGATCAGGGGGCGGTCATTACGGGCGATGCCTTTCCGGGAGTTGAGCTCAAGGGCAGGGTTTCCCATGTGTCCGCGCAGGCGGGTTCAGCGGAAGGCAAGCCGGAATCCCCAACATTTAAAGTGGCTGTAGCTATCGATAAAGTAGTCCCGGAGGTAAAGGAAAAGATTCGTCTCGGCATGTCGGCCAGCATTGTTATCCAGGTGTTGCAGAAACCCCAGGCGCTGCTGGTTCCAATAACAGCAGTCACTATGGAAGGCGCCGGCCGCTTTGTAACAATAAGGGACAAATCTACAAAGGCCTTAAAAAAGGTGCCTGTGGACACGGGTATCACAACTGCGGATGCCGTGGAGATACTCAAGGGTCTTAGTGCCGGTGATGAGGTGCTCGTACCATGAAGAATAGCAGACTGACTGATCATCAGACGATGATCCATTTCCGGGGAGATACCCTTGCTGGTTTTTGAAGACATATGGAAGAGCTATCAAGTTGGTCCCACAGTACTGGATGTGCTCAAAGGGATATCCATCACCGTCGAAAAGGGAGAGCTGCTGGCTATTGTGGGTCCGTCCGGTTGCGGCAAATCCACGTTAATGAATATTATCGGTCTTCTCGACAAGCCAAGTTCCGGCAACTATTTTATAGAGGGGGAAAAGGTTAGCTATGACGACGACCGGGTTTTATCCTCCATTCGCAACAAAAATATCGGTTTTGTTTTTCAGCAATACTATCTTCTGCCGCGATTGAGCGCCCTGGATAACGTCGGCCTCCCGCTGGCCTACCGTAATGTACCCAAGACAGAAATTGCCGCAAGATCCATGGAATATCTCAAGAGAGTGGAGATGCAGGACAGGGCGCATCACAAACCGGATGAAATGTCCGGAGGACAGCAGCAGAGGGTCGCCATAGCCCGCGCCCTGGTCGGCAAACCGACACTGATCCTGGCCGATGAGCCCACGGGCGCGTTGGACAGCTCCACCGGCCAGGATATTATGAACCTCTTCACGAAAGTCAATGAGGAAGAAGGGGTTACGGTCATTATCATCACTCATGATCTCAAGATCGCCGCGCAGTGCCGCCGCAGTCTCAAGATGATGGACGGTAGAATTTGTGAATAAAGGGAAAGACTAGGGATAAATGATTCTCGGCGCAAACCTCAAAGAGGCTCTTACCAGCCTGACCACAGCCAAACAGCGTACTATTCTCGCTTTAATCGGGATAGTAATCGGCATTGGTTCCGTGATCGGCATGATATCTATTGGCGCTATCGTACAGAACGAGGCTCTCAAACAGTTCAAGGAAATGGGTATAGATATCATAACCGTCCGGCAGGATGGCGGGAATACCGGAAAAGGCGGAAGCTTCCGTCTGGATACCATCAAGGAACTTCCCTCGCATGTCATAGATGTTAAAGAAGTTGCTCCCTATATCAATTCCTCCGTAAGCTATGGTCAAGGCAGAAAAACGGAAATGATCGAGATGATGGGGGTCACTGAAACTTTCTTCCGGATAAACAAACTGCGCATCAAAGAAGGGCGGAAGATTACCGATCTGGATGAAAACCGTTACTTTTGCGTCATCGGAACAGGAACAGTGAATGTGCTCCGTAAATTCGGTATTTCGCAACCGATGGGAAGCCAGGTCGCTCTGGGGCAGCGGATATATACCGTAATAGGAATTCTTGATAAGGTGCCGGAAGGCGGCGGCATGCGTCCCTATGGAATAAATAACGCGGCCCTGATTCATATTTCTACGGCGAAAAGGACTTTTCAATCGCCGGATATCAACGTATTTCTGGCACGGGTTGGCGGCACGCAAAAAACAGTTCAACTCAAGCAGTCCATTGGCGACTATTTTACTTTCAAGGCGCGAGGTCTGCGCGTAAACGTCCAGACCGCTGAAGAATTGATTGAGAGGATGCAGGCACAGATGCGCCTGTTTACTTTGCTTCTGGGCGCCATCGGCAGCATCGCCCTCATTGTCGGCGGTATCGGAGTCATGAACGTGATGCTCATCTCGGTCACCGAAAGAAGAAAGGAGATCGGCATCCGCCGAGCTTTGGGCGCGCAGCAGTCTGATATTCAGAGTCAGTTCATTATCGAGTCCGTGATGCTCTGTCTGGTGGGCGGCCTGATCGGCATCATCATCGGCACCTTTGTATCATATCTGTTCGCCTATTTTACCAAGTGGGAATTCGTTGTTTCCTATATGGCCATTATTCTCGGTTTCGGAGTTGCCACAGCGGTAGGCGTCTTCTTTGGTTATTACCCTGCCCGCACTGCCTCCCGCATGGACCCGATAAAGGCATTGAGATCATGATTCCATTTCCCAAATCAGTATTTCAGTTAGTATTTCATTGACATAAAAGACCATTCTGCTTATACTCCCATAAAATTCAATCAGGAAGTGTTGGGTAATATTTATGGAAATTCAAACAGCAAAAGAAAAGAATACGGTTGTTGTTTCCGTCAAAGGCAAAATCGATGCCGTTACAGCCCCGGAATTTGAAAAGACACTGGGGAAACTGATTGCCGAGGGCGAGAATACTTTTCTGCTCAACTTCAGCGGACTGGAATACATCAGCAGTGCGGGCCTGCGCAGCATTCTGTCTACGGCGAAACAGTTGAAGCCTAAAAGCGGAAATATCATTTTTTCCGGGCTTCAGGGACCTGTTAAAGATGTGTTTAAAATCTCCGGATTCGGCACCATCTTTAAAATCTTCGAAACCCGGGAAGATGCATTGAAGTAAGTCAAATTTATGGCCATACCCTCAACCATTTCATTGCCGGGGACATTAGACTCCCTCTATCCTTTCATGGATTTCGTTACTTCCTTTGCCCGGGAACTGCGATTCGGAAGTGAGAAAATCGGTGAGATAGAGCTGGCTATGGAGGAAGTCCTCGTCAACATCATCAAACACGCCTATAAGGAATGTGATATTGAGGGCAATATCAAAATTACCTGCATACAAGACGATAAGCAGAGTTTGGTCATCGAAATAGCCGACTGGGGAACACCTTTCAATATATTTTCCGCCCGTGAACCGGACATATCTCTGGATATCGATGAGCGCCAAATAGGGGGCTTGGGGATTTTCTTCGTAAAAAAGCTTATGGACGAGGTCCGGTACCGACGTGAGGACGAGCAAAATAAATTGACGCTCGTTATCCATAATGCTCATTTATCTTCCGACAAGAAATAACCTTTGGCAAACCCCGCAACCCGTTCAATAAAAAGAAGATGCAAGACTTCCATCCGAACTAAATATAATCCAAGCCCGATGATAAACATCGACAACACACCGCATATTTTACCGTCTATTTCCTTGACATACGCGGTCGAATGTTCTTATACATCCGCCGCAATATCTGATCAAACTAAAGAACGGAGGAATAAACATGGTAGAAGAAAAAGGACTGAATAAACCGGTGAAATTAAAGGCGGACTTGGCGGCATTTCTGGGCGCCGGCTCACTCCCTCGTACCGAAATAACCAAAAAGTTATGGGATTACATCAAGGCAAACAAACTTCAAACCAAAACAGTCAATGGTAAACCGGAAAATGCCGGCAAGAATATTGTGGCTGATGCTAAATTAATTAAAATATTTAACAACACCAACACGACAAGCAAGACAGGCAAAGTAACCGATCTTACAAAGTTAAAAGAAGGTCAGACTATCGATATGATGCAAATGGCATCTGTAGTCAGCGCCAATATCGAATAGACTAATTCTTTTTTCTGACGGCAGCATGGGTTCTCACGGCCTTATATCGAGCAGGTATAGTCATCTTTTGCGATTATGATTTCGTTTTTTTAAAGCGATCAAGGACAAACTAATTGACATGCAAACACAACTTCCCTATATTCCGCCTGTCAGATTTGAAACTTAATAAGAGATGAAAGGATTATTATGCGTAAATTGATGTTTTTTATTTTTGTAGCTCTTCTGTTTATTCCGGCATGTTCCCAGGAACCGAAAACAGAAGACCAGAAGGCCTTCTATTCCCTAGGCGTTAGCATCAACAAACAACTGTCAGTTTTCGAGATGTCCCCAGAAGAGTTGAAATATGTTCAGCAGGGCATGTCCGACGCAGCCGCCGGCAAGAAGTTGGCGGCAGAACCGGACGCCAACATGCAGAAGCTCAGCGAATTGGCAAAAACTCGGATGGCTAAAGCCACTGAAAAACAAAAAGCTCTGGCCAAGCCGTTTTTAGAAAAAGCTGCTGCCGAAAAGGGCGCGCAAAAAACCGCTTCCGGCCTGATCTATCAAGAAATTAAGCCCGGTACCGGCACCCAGCCCAAGGCCACGGATGTCGTTAAAGTTCACTACACCGGCACTCTTACCGACGGCAAGGAGTTTGACAGCTCCATCAAGCGCGGCCAGCCTGTGGAATTTCCCGTAGGTCAGGTTATTCCCTGCTGGTCGGAAGGCGTCGGCCTGATGAAGGTGGGCGGCAAGGCCAAATTGGTGTGCCCGTCAGATATAGCTTACGGCGATAGCGGACGTCCGCCCATTATACCCGGTGGTGCAACACTGATTTTTGAAGTGGAACTGCTGGATGTGAAAGTGGGCGCTGCATTCGGGCTTCAGGCACCTCCGGCTCCCGCACCTAAACCAAAAGCGAATAAATAGTTTTTTGGCAAGCACCACAGTTATTAAATCATACCGGTCAAAAAGGGGGGGGGCAACCCGCCTCCCTCCCCTCAATCCCCTCCCGCAAGAGACTGTGTCGCAATCATCATTTGTCATTGCGAGTTCACGACAGTGAATGTGGTAATCTTTAAGTGTATTCGTATGTTTATGAGATTGCTTCGCTCATCAAATTCGCTCGCAAAGACATTATGACACAGTCTCCAAGGGACGGGGAAAGAACTACTTTTTACGAGACCGCCAAGATTTAATTGACATCCGGGAGCGCCTGTCGTAATCTGGAAACCAACCGGTGGAGAGCTTTGGGATGTATTAAGAGTAACGGTAAATTAAGGGTGGAAGAAAATGATTCAGGATCGTCTCAACAAGATTGAAGAGAAGCTCAAGCAGAGCAAAGAAGTCAAAGAGAGCGACAAGGCCGAGCTCTTGACCATCCTGACGACTCTGCGGGCGGAAATTGCCGAACTTTCCCGGACGCACCATGAACAAGCGGAAAGCATCGTCGGATTTGCCGAATTATCAGCCCATGAAGCCACCCGCAGCGAAATGAGTCCGGCGCTTTTTAATTTATCGATCGAAGGTCTGACTTCATCGGTTCAGGAATTTGAAATATCCCATCCCAGACTGGTGGGGATTATCAATAGATTATCCACCATGCTTTCTAATCTGGGAATATAGCGGTTCATAATTCGGCCGTCTATCCCTTGTATTTGTTAATCAGCAAAAGCAATCTTCTGCCCACTTAGTTGGCACCCCTGCCCACAAAGTGGGCAGTTAGGGACAGCCTCCACAGAAAATAAATCTTGCCAACACCCGGAAATGCTGGTTATGAGCAAATGGCACACAGATTGCTCTTATGATTCCAGTGAAGGTAAAATAAAGTTACCACTTAAAGGAGAATTTACCATGAAGAAGTTTACACAAGTTGCGGTAATGGCTGGATTGCTGTTTATTTTGTCGTCAGGAGCAAACGCCTGGGATGTTTACATAAAAAACACTACGAACCATGTTGCAAAAGTCGAAATAGACGGCGAGCACCTGTTTTGGCGGCAGGTGGATTGTGTAAAGACAGTGCAACCACATTCCGAAGTTATTTGTACAATGCCGGGATTAATATGTCCCGTCTCAGCAATGGCAACATTCTACGTCCCCGGAGGCTACGCGATTGCCAAATCCCCACCAGTCCTCGCAATGTGTTTTAATACGGAGCTTAGATTGTATTCCAATAGTAGGTCGGATGCGGATCTAAAAATGGGTTTTTTCGCCAGGTAAGAACGTGATTTTTATATATACAATCGTTTCCAATATTTCTTATCAAAGGAGAAAATACGATGAAGAAGTTTACACAATTTGCGGTAATGGCTGGCTTGCTGTTGATTTTATCGTCAGGAGCAAATGCCTGGGATGTTTACATAAAAAACACTACGAATTATGTTGCAAAAGTAGAAATAGACGGCGAGCACTTGTTTTGGCGGCAGGTGGATTGTGTAAAGACAGTGCAACCACATTCCGAAGTTATTTGTACAATGCCGGGAGGAATATGTCCCGTCTCAGCAATGGCAACATTCTACGTCCATGGAAGCTACGCGATTGCCAAATCCCCACCAACCATCGCCATGTGTTTTAATATGACGCTTGATTTGTCTCAGACCGCAAGGCAGGATTTTAAAGCCTTTTTTTTCGACAGGTAATAGGTGTTTTTAAAAATATATAGGATCGCCGATCTTTTCTCAAGCAGATGTCGCGTGGGAATTGGAATTATCAGGATATTTCCCTAGCCTGTTAATGATCGAAGTGAAAAATTACTTTGCACCGACCGTCTTTTTCTTCCGACTCAATCCGGTCCACATACTGTCTGATGATCCGGGAAGAAAGATTGGTCAGGGCGTTATCATCGTCCAGCAGGGCGTCTCCATCCAGAAAGACTTCGGCAAATTCAACGCGTGTACCCTCGTAAAGGATCGTAATATCCAGATTAAATTCATCAAAGAAAACTTCCGCAGCAATTTTCCCCCGGGCCAATTCCAGATTTGTCGCCATCTCGAAGAATTCATTGAGCGCCATCTTGGCCTGACCGATGACATCTCCGCGTGCTCCCCAGGTTGCTCCCTGGTTCTCCATGAAATGGAATATTTTGCTTGAGGAATCAACGCCGGGTTCCAGTTCCAGAACCTCCCGGCGGGCAATACCGATGCGAAAAACCAGATTCAGGATGATCGCGAGCATTGTCGTCACAGTAAGGGAAGATTGGAAAAAAGGCTCCAGCCAGGGATGAATATTGCGGTAAAGATTCGGAAATATGTCCGCGCTGATCCCGAACATGAGTGATATACCGATGACAAAGGTCTTCCGGATATCAATCATGCGCGAAGTCATAATCTGAATGCCCGAGATCAACATAAAGCTCACCATAAAGACAAGCGCACCCCCCATGACTGGCCGGGGCATAATACTGAAGACTGCGGACATCTTGGGAAGAAAAGCCAGCGCGATAAACATTCCGCCGGTAAAGAACGAAATGATGCGACTTGTCGTTCCCGTGGCGGCACTTAGCCCCACACTGCCTGCATAGAGTGACTGTCTCATACCTCCCAGCAGACCGCCGGCAACAGACCCCAGCCCGTCGGCCAACGTCCCCCGTTGGATATTATCCAGGTCGGCTCTCTTCCATTCCGCATCGTTGATCCTCTGGCACATGGTGAGCGCCGCAACCGCTTTCAAGACTGTGGCTAGTGTTGCTGCAATAAAGGGCACCACAAGAATTGGACTAAACGACCATCCGATATAGGAAATATCGGGAAAGGAAAGCAGAGGGGATTCGATAATCAATTCCAAGTCGGAAAACGTCAGCACACCTACCCAATATGCAGCGGTATAACCTGCGGCCATACCGATGATCACGGAATAAAAGCGCAGTTTCCCCTTGCTCCAGACATTCGTCCCCACCATACCCGCCAAGGTAACCACAGCAACGAAGATGTTGGCCGGCAGAACTGTACTTTCCGTTGCCGTTATTCCGAAGAAATTGCTGATCATGACGGGAACGATGTTCAGGCCAACCATGGTAAGAACCACACCAGTCACTTCCGGGGGGAACAATATCCTCATCCGGCTGATAACCCTTGATATGAGGATCTCCAGAATACCGGAAAAGATGGACATTCCGAGAATCATGGAAATACCGCCGGTCATACCGGCCAGGATGGAACAAGAAACAAAAGTGGGATCAATACCCGCCGTACAGAGATAACCGCTCCCCACGGGGCCTTTTTTCAGGGCTTGGATGATGGTGGCAATGCCCCCGGCAATCATGGACATGCAGACGACACTTTGAACAAGTTCAGGTGGGCAGCCGATCGCCCTCGTGACCATAGCAGCTACGATCAGCCCGGCCGTAAGAAAAAAAACATGCTGAATTGCCAGGGCAATAATGATCCGGAGGGGTGGTTTATCATCCACTCCATAGACTAGATTTGCAGGTTTCTGCGGCATAGCGGCCTTTACCTATTGTAATCCCTGCTTGACTCCCTTGTACTGCAAAGCCAGAATTGTTATATCATCCGATTGGGGTGCATCGGCAGCATGCCCGTGGACATCCGCTAGAATCTTTTTCAACAGCTCGTTGGGATGCTGGCCATTGACTTCCCGCAGTGATGTGAGGAGTCGTTCTTCGGAGAAAAGCTCCTCAGCTTTGTTCATTGCCTCGGTAACACCGTCAGAGTAAATGATGATCGTATCGCCTATCCCGAGAGTAAATGTTTCCTTGACATAGGGGCTATCCTCAAAGGAAGCAATGGGGAGGGAACCCTGCGTTTCCAAATACTCCGGATTTCCTGACCGGCGGCACAAAACTGGCGGATTATGTCCGGCATTGCTGTATTCCACTTTGCCCGTACGGGTATCAATGATGCCGCAGAAAACGGTGGCAAACATCGACATGTCATTTCCTTCACAGAGTCGATTGTTTACTTTAAAGAGAACCTGGTCAATGCTGGTATCTTCATCGGCCACCGCCTTGAGCAGTGTCTTGGTGACGGCCATAAAAAGTGAAGCGGGAATCCCCTTCCCGGAAACATCTCCCAGCAAAAAGACCAGATGATGATGGTCCACAAAGAAAAAATCGTAAAAGTCCCCACCGACTTCCTTCGCCGGTTCCAGAACGGCGGAAAGCTCAAATTCCGGACGGTCGGGAAACGGGGGAAACATCTTGGGGACCATGCTCATCTGGATCTCCCGGGCCGCATTAAGTTCACCTTCAATGGTGTGCTTTTCCTGTTCCCAGGAACGCTGTGAAACCAGATTGACAACGATGGATGTGTAGATAGCCATACCAATAGCGTTGGCCATAATCATGGGTAGAGTGAATTTTTCAACAATTTCCCACGATTGTTCGAACGGACGGGCAATCAGCAGCGTTAATCCCGAGTGCAGTATCTGGTTGACAGCCGCCACAACAACCGCACCGGTCACACCGATGAATTCTCCCTTCCTCCACATAAAAACCAATCCACCGACAAGTCCGGCGACAACCGTGGCTAAAGAACATGATACATCAGTAAAGCCTCCCATGGAATAACGGTGGATTGCACCGATCAGCCCGGCGCCGATGCCGGCAACTGGACCGGCAAAGAGACCCGCCAGAGCCGGACCAAGATCCCTTGTATTGGCGACGGCGCCCATAAACTTGAAACCGCTCATGGTGCCATAGATAGACAAAACGCCAAAAACAAGGATGATGAGAAACCGGTTTTTCCAGGTAATCTTCTTTTGCAGGAAATCATCATAGAACCGGCTCCGCGACAAAACATAGGCAATTACGGACATGACGGCCATGCTGTTGATCAGAGTCACGACCAGTTCCATTATTTCCTTCATACTACCTCCGGGATTGATTTAAATATTAGCGCAGGAAGTATAGTTAATTCAATCTTATATGTCAAAGAAATAGGCATTGCCTGCAATAAAATATTACTTTGAAAAAGATTACTAACTCCGACCGGGCAGGATTCTTCTTTTCGCCATCACGCCTAATAAACATAGAAGGGGCATTCCGAGCGAAGCAAAGCAATCTCTGGTCGTTAGATTGCGATAAAGTCTTGTGCGCCGGTATGGCGGTTTCTTGAATTTTCACGACTTCATTTTTGTTGCTTGTTTCGCGAGACCACCAATCTTGCTTCCCGGATATTCAACTACAGATATTCTCTTTTGAGCTGTTCGATCATTTCGTCGGTCAGTTTTTCTGTTTTGCGAAGCTTAGCGAACTTGTCCAGAAGGTCGTCCACGGTGAGCTGCTTTTTTTCCTTTACGGGAATATCGTCGATGATCTTACCCTTGTGCATCATCAGTGTCCGGTTGCCTAACTCCAACGCCTGCTGCATGCTATGGGTCACCATAAAGGTTGTTAGATTATCATTTTTCACAAACGCTTTGGTCAGCGCAACAATCTGGGCGGCCGATTTAGGATCAAGCGCTGCGGTATGCTCGTCGAGCAGTAACACATCCGGCTTGCGGATAACTGCCATCAAGAGGCTTACGGCCTGACGCTGCCCGCCGGAGAGCGAACCGATGATATTGTCCAGCCTGTCTTCCAGCTGCATCTCCAACCGGGTGACTTGCTGGCGAAACTCGGCCAGACGCCTGGCTGAAAGTCCCATTCGCAGATGATGTTTCCGGCCCCGCAACGAAGCAATCAGCAGATTCTCCGCAATAGTCATGTCCGGGGCTGTTCCCGTAAATGGATTCTGGAAAACCCGCGCGATGGAGTGCGCCCGCTTGTAGTCTTTCTGACTGGTCACGTCTTGATCATTGATAAACACTGTACCCCTATCAGGAACAACAGTGCCGGCCAGCAGATTGAGCAGGGTTGATTTTCCCGAACCGTTCGTGCCAATGATGGTAACAAACTCGCCCTGGCGGATATCGAGATTGATTCCCGCAAGCGCGTAAACTTCATTTTGTGTGCCGGCGTTAAATTTTTTATGAATGTCGCGCAGGGTGATCATGATTTACCTCTTTAGCACTGATGCTTTCTTTCTGAGATCTTCCGGAATGGTCACACCGTAACTCGTGGCCAGTTTCAGGGAAATGCCGACGACTTCGGGAACAAATTCCCGAATGGGAATATTTCGTGGATCTTCGCCTTCGATCACTCGGACAGCCATTTTTGCCGTTTCCACACCGACCTGATAATAATCAGCCCCCACGGAAAAGAACGCACCGCGCTCCATATCGGAAGGATCATTGGTGAAGTAGGGAATTTTGTGTTCCTGCATGATCTGCGCGACTGTCGCCAGCGCCAGAATGACCGTGTTGTCGCCCGAGGTAAAAAACAAATCGACGTCGGAGTTGATAAGCGCCATTGCCGCATCTTTGACTTCGTCAGTACGGGTAACGGTTCTTTCCACCAGCTCAAAGGAATTTTTCCGGGCTGCGGAGCGCGCCTTGAGCGTGCAGGCCTCCGAATTGGCTTCCGATGGATTCCAGACAATTCCAATGCGCTTCGCCCGCGGAAAAATCGACCGCATCGCGCTGACTGCCGCTTCCACAGGTTGGAAAGTAGCCACGCCGGTAATATTTGGAATGTGCGCGGTGGAACTTTTGGCGATGCCCATCCGATAAGGATCGGTCACCGCCCCGAAAACGTGGGGGATTTTCTTGTTGCCGTTCGCCGTAACTTGCAGAGACAGCGACGAGGCCGTGATAATGTAATCGTAGTTCTGCCGGACAATGTCCTGCACGATAGCCTGCGCGGTGCTGTAATCGTTCTGAGCGTTCTTCACATCGACGTTTATATTGTGCTTTTGCAAAACTCCGCTTTTATTCAATTCATCCAGAACGCCTTTGGCGGTTAGCTCCAGAAGGGGACTGTCGGAAAAGACAAAGAGCGCAAGGCGCTGGGGACGTGCGTCTTTTATCGCGCTAATGGAAAGGAGCGTGGCGTCGGATCGCAGGGCTTGCGGCAATTCAATGCCCAGTTTTTTGGCGACAGCGGGATTAAATCCGACCGTCAGCTTGGAATAACGTTCGAAAGGAATGCGCGCCGGGCTTTCGCCATGGAAAATCCGATCCACGAGGCGCGCAGCCTGCATACCGCTCTGCGTATAGTCATAACCGCAAGCAGCCAGCGCTCCGTCGCCGAGGCGCTCGACGTCACTAATAATGACCGGTATCCTGCGGGCATCGGCTGCTTTAACAATGGATTCCAGCGCGGAAAAAACAATGTTGTCCGTCACCAACACAAAAGCGTCAATGCCTTGCTGCGTCAGCGCCTGCGCGGCCTGGTAAACTTCAGACGATCCGGCGACCGTGACTCCGGCAAAGGTTATCTCGGGGTGTTTGGCGATCTCGGCCCGGAGTTGTTTGACGTTGAATACTGCGTTGACCTGAGACGGATCCCAGATGCAGCCGACTTTGATCTTTCGGGGTAAAATGGCTTTTGTCAATTCGATTATTTTGTCCGCCGGTGAAGCTCCATAAACGCCGGTAACGTTGGGAAGGTGATCAGTATCAGACACACCGGCGCCGATGATAAAAGGATTGGCGACTGTGGCAAAGACGACGGGCTTGTCTTTGATCTTGTTAATAACAGCTTGCGTGCAGCCGGTGGAAATTGGCACAACCACATCCACACCGTCATTTAGAAATTTGTCTATAATGGTATTGACCGCGGCCATGTCGCCATTGGCATCTTCCAGATAGAGAGTGACGTTTTTGCCGTTTTCATAACCGAGCCTGCTTAGTTCCTTTATAAGGCCGTCACGCGTCATATTGAGGACCGCATGATCGCTCAGCTGCACCACTCCAATACGCAGCTTCGGTTTAACGGCGGAAAATTTTGTCTGGAGCAGCGTATAACCGAAAACCACGCCGAGCGCCACAACGATCACTAAACCCAAAGCAATGACGGGCTTTTTCCCGGCAAGAAAAGAGGGCAAGTGAGCTAATGCAGAGCATTTTTTTGCTTGTCGCTGCTGTACTATTTTCGGTGCGATCAAAATTGCCAGCACAAAGACGGCGGTAATCAGTTTCAGGTCAATGGGATTCAAACCCACATAAAGCGCAAGAGCCACCAGGAGGCGGAAAATAACGGAACCGGCAATGACGCTTAAGGTCTTAGCCCAGATCGCTCTCAAAGGCAGAATCGTTTCACCGATAATTACTGCCGCCAGACCGAAAACAATGGAGCCGATGCCCATACCGATGTCGGCAAAACCCTGGTACTGGGCAACGAGACTGCCGGACATGCCGACCAGGCCGTTGGCCAGCGCAATACCGATAATTTTCATTCCATTGACGTTGATGCCGGAGGCAGCCGCCATGACGGAATTGTTGCCCGTGGCTCTCATGGAGATGCCGAAGTCCGTCCGGAAAAACAAAGAAATGGCGAGCCAGAATATGGCAATAGTTGCGCCGAAGATCAGGCACAGCCAGATTTCATAGGGCAGGCCGGGATTGAAGTTTTTCGCGTAAACGAGCAGCCCGGGCTCGTTGAGCAGGGGAATATTGGATCGCCCCATAATATGCAGATTGACGGAATAAAGACCGGTCATGACCATGATACCGGCCAGCAATCCGTTGATTTGAAAGCGGGTATGGATCAGCGCCGTAACTGCACCCGCCGCTCCCGCCGCCAGAAAGGAAAGCGTCAGTGCCACCCAGGGATTGATGCCCGCCACGACTAAAACGGCCGTAACTGCTGCGCCCGTAACGAAACTGCCGTCCACGGTGATATCGGGAAAATCATGAATGCGAAATGTGATGAAGATACCCATCGCCATGAAGGCATATAAAAAACCGAGGTTGATTGCGCCGACCCAGAGTTCCACCTCTATACCTCGATTTCCACAATACCGGCCATGCCCACGGAAAACCGGGATTGTCCGAGAATATGTTGAATTTTAAACACAGCCAGCTCGTTGATAACACGCGCCAGTTCGCGGTCAAAATTCTGCGCGTTATTACTGATAGGCGCTTTGTCGAAAATGCCGCAGTGCAGATGGAAAAAATTGCCGCCGGAAAATAGATGCTGAAACTCCTCGGGCAGATCCCGGGGATTACGCGTGGCGATGCCTGTTGCGGCGACAACCGCACCCGTGTGCGCCGGTTCAACAGGAAAGTCAAACCAGTCGGAGAAGGATTGGTTGCTGAAAATGCTCGGCTCTTGAGCCGATTCAGGTAAAAGAATCGGCGGTCTTTTAATATTCATGCCCCAAATGCCCCTGCTTTCGGCCAGCAGCGTGATGCCGATAAGATTAGCCCGGGAAATGGTCAGAATGCTTTTTACCAGTGAGGCCAGATCTACTGCACCGTCTTCGCTTTTAAAGGACAGGAGATAGCGGCAGTCGCCGCTTACGCCGAAACCATGGAGAAACTTATACGTCGCCGATAGATCGCTGTGCGCGCCCAGCATGAAATCAACTGCCGGATGGCGGACGGCAGGGTAATAAAAAAAGTTGCCGTTGATCACCATCGCCTCACCGAAAAGATTTTGATATTCTTCGAAGCTTTCGCCCAGCGCCGCCAGCCCGCAGCCGAAGCGCATTTGTGAAGCCGGCACAGCCACGACATCCTTTTCGGCATAGGCGGCATTTTCCATCTTGTCTGTCGAGCCGATAAGGAACAGAGAACCGGCGGGAATATCTTTTTCGCTATATTCGATTAAGACTTCATCGGTCCGGACACGGCAACCAGATGTTGATCCTTGATCCGTTCGCTTAGGCGCGGCAACATCGTCCTTGCCCGCAACTATGCGTATATG
This sequence comes from uncultured Smithella sp., assembly GCA_964646755.1. Lineage (GTDB taxonomy): Bacteria > Desulfobacterota > Syntrophia > Syntrophales > Smithellaceae > MVRV01. Next base: position 22,618 of record CAZYIE010000019.1, on the reverse strand, counting down.
CTGATCCAGGCCGCTCATCTTGAAGACGTCCAGTACCTGCGGCATGAGGCCCGCAAGCAGAATTTCACCGCCAACTTTTTTGAGTTCTTTTTGCGTAATAATAAAAATCCGCAGTCCAGCGCTGCTGATGTAAGGCACGGCGGACAGATCGGCAAGTAACACGCGGGTGCCTTCTAAAATTAATTGATGAAATACTTTTTGAATTTCCGGGGCGGAAAGCGCGTCAATGCGGCCCTTGGCCGTCACACATTGGCAGGATGCTTCCCGGGTAATGGTGTATTCAAACATAATGGATAATAATTCCCTCTCTGACGGGCGCAGTATAAGAAAGTTTCCCTTGTGCGTCAATATTATTCTGCGCAAAATATCTTATGCCGTTCATTGGTGGAATACCTCAACTAGTAAGGGTTTGATGTTAATTTCTGGGGACGAAGTTAATACAGCTATTGTTAAGAATAATTTGCCTTAAACTGAAACTGAAGAAGAGATTTACATGGAATATGCAGCATTATTTTGATACGTTTATTCCTCTATTTCCCCAACACCCATTTCAGGAGAAAATGTATGCAACAGATGAAAAGATATGCTTGTTTATTTATTGTTTTACTTTTTACCTTGACAGCCGGAACAGGCGCGGCCGCTGAAAATGTGAAATTGCCGGATGGGCTTTACGCAAAACTTGTGATGTCCAAAGGCGATATCATCATCTCGTTGGAATTTGAAAAAACACCTCTCACGGTGGCAAACTTTGTCGGTCTGGCCGAAGGATCAAAAGAATCGAACCGCGGCAAAGGTGTTCGCTTTTATGATGGGCTGACCTTCCATCGTGTCCTTCCCGATTTCATGATTCAGGGGGGTGATCCGCTAGGGACCGGGAGCGGCGGACCAGGCTATAAATTCCCCGATGAATTTGATGACACTCTTACCCATAATGGCCCCGGTGTGTTGTCCATGGCCAATGCCGGTCCGGATACCAACGGGAGCCAATTCTTTATTACACATACGAAAACTCCCTGGCTGGATGGAAAACATACGGTCTTTGGACGCACCGTCGAAGGTCAGGCCGTCGTTAATGCCATTGGGACAGGCGATATTATTAAAACGATCGAAATCATCCGCATAGGAGATAAGGCCAAGGCCTTCAAGGCCGATCAAGCGTCATTTGACGCACTGCTTGCCCAGCTTGTGCAAGACAAGGCACGGGGGAGGAAAAAAATTAATTCCCAGGATGTGGCTCTTATTAAAGAAAAATATCCCCAAGCCATTAGTCTTCCTTCCGGCCTGATGTATGTTGTTCTGGCGGAAGGTGTGGGTGACAAAACACCTAAGCCCGGAACAACCGTCAGCGTCCATTATTCAGGCCGGTTACTCAGCGGAAAAAAATTCGACAGCTCCCTCGATCGTGAAAAACCATTGCAGTTTCCCGTCGGGGTCGGTCGGGTGATCAAGGGGTGGGATGAGGCATTGCTATCCATGAAAAAGAGAGAAAAACGTATTCTAATTATCCCCCCGCAGCTGGGTTACGGCGATATGCGCATCGGACCGATTCCACCCAACTCGATACTTGTTTTTGAAGTCGAATTGCTGGATTTCTGACAGGTACGATATGAACGGTGCCCTATCGGGCAGGAAAAACAAAGTGTCTTATTCAAAAAATAAATCCCTGCTGGTCTTATAGTGCCTAAATTAACCGAACAAAATTGTTACATTCTCCTCACCGGCACACAATTATGTATTGTTGGTATTCAATTAGTTTAAAGCCATCAGGGAAATATATTTTCGTTAAAATGTCTATTATTTAAAATATTTCGATGATTTAGATCGTATAAGTAATATAATTTACGCACTAAAAAAGCATGTATCCCTTTCTTGGCAGGCTCCTTGCTCTCTACGTGAAAGTTTAATCTTTAAATATGCTTTATACAAAGGAGGGTTCATGAGCGAGACACTGCAAAGTCTTCAGTTTTCCAGCAATACTTTGTTTCTCATGCTTGGCGCAATTATGATTTTTGCTATGCACGCGGGGTTTGCTTTTCTTGAGGTGGGCACGGTCCGGCAAAAAAATCAGGTCAATGCACTGGTAAAGATATTAACAGACTGGTCCATATCAACCGTTGTTTACTTCCTGATTGGCTTTCCTATTGCTTACGGTATCAGTTTCTGGATGGACGCGGGAAGCCTATCCAACCTTTTCAACGGGAAGATAGTTGTCGGCGCCCGCGGATTTGATCTGGTGCACTGCTTTTTTCTAACCACTTTTGCTGCCTGCATACCGGCAATAATCTCTGGGGGGATAGCCGAACGTGCCAAGTTCTGGCCGCAATTGCTTGCCGGGGCAATCCTGGCGGGATTGTGTTATCCTCTTTTTGAGTCAATCATCTGGGGACGGTTTACTTTTTTTCAGGATTGGCTGGCTCTCCATACAGGAGCCAAATTTCATGATTATGCGGGATCTGTAGTTGTCCATTCGATGGGCGGGTGGCTGGCCCTGCCGGCGATTATCATTCTCGGACAGAGGATTGGGCGCTGGACAAACGGTGTCAGTCAGGGGATTCCGGTTTCCAGCATTCCTTTTCTTTCTCTGGGCAGTTGGATCCTGGCTGTCGGCTGGTTCGGGTTTAATGTTATGAGCGCCCAGGATATCGCAGGCATCAGCGGATTGGTAGCCGTTAATTCTCTTTTCGCCATGGTTGGTGGAATTATCTTTGCGCTGGTCTTCTCGAAAAATGATCCCGGATTTATTCACAATGGAGCGCTGGCCGGACTGATTGCCATCTGTTCCGGATCCGATGTTGTTCATCCCTTCGGAGCGTTCTTTATCGGCGGTATCGCCTCAATAATTTTTATCTTCGGTTTTCAGGTGGAAACAGAAAAATTAAAAATAGATGATGTGCTGGGTGTCTGGCCGTTGCATGGAATTACCGGTTCCTGGGGCGGAATAGCTACCGGTATATTCGGACAAAAATTTATGGGCGGCACAGGTGATGTATCACTTATGGCTCAGATTACCGGCACTTTTGCTGCCATTATTGTTGCTCTTGTTGTGGGGACAGCTGTCTATATAACACTCAAGCATACCGTAGGAATCCGTTTAAGCCAGGAAGACGAGATGCGCGGTGCGGATTTGAGTATTCATAATATCGGAGCTTATCCCGAGCAGGATGTTCGCGGCTAAAAAGGAAATGAATGATTAAATTTATAGATGCTCCCAAAATAAAGGAGGAAAGACAATGAAGTATATTATTGCCATTATTCAACCAACTCGACTGGAAGCAGTAAAAAGCGCGCTGAGCAATATCGAAGTTTTTCGTTTAACTGTCTCCGATATACAGGGTATTGGTCGTCAAAAGGGTCATACCGAAACATATCGCGGTCATGAATATCAGATTAATTTTATCCGCAAGGTAAAGCTGGAAATTGCGGTTGACGATAAATTTGCTGAACCGACTATCAAGGCCATTGCTCAGGCGGCGCGAAGCGGAAAAGATGGGAAGATTGGTGACGGGAAAATATTCATGCTGCCGCTGGAAGACGTGATGCGTATCAGTACCGGTGAGCGCGGGACAGAGGCCATTTAGTCCGGATCTATGAATGATTTGGCCTCCAGATACAAAGCGAAATTAATCGAAAAGCGTGATGCTCATTTCAGTTCGAAAAACATCTGGGTTTCACCGCTCGTTGCTGTTCGCGAGTATTGCCGTGAAGTGGACAATATCCTGCGTGATATTTACCAAGCCTGTATCGATGTTCAAAATCCTGATTCAAATTTTTGCCTTATTGCGTTAGGTGGATATGGCCGCAGAGAATTATGGCCACATTCTGATGTCGATATCCTGATCATTCATCAGAATCAGCATAAATCCGCTAAATTATCTTCTGCCGTTCGACTTTTTTGGAATATCGGCTTGATGATGGGTTGTGTTGTGCGAACTATTTCCGAATGTGCTGCTATCATCGGGGATGATTTGGCCACCGATACCGCGTTGCTGGAAAGCCGCTTTGTCTGCGGGAACCGTGACTTGTTTAATAAACTGCAAAATACCTGTATCAAACCATATTTTGCAAAGCATAAGAAGGACTATATTGAAGGGATATCCGCCGCTCTGCGCTCGGGGATTTATTCTTCAGAAAATTCACTTTATCGCATTGAGCCTGATATTAAAAACGGCATTTGCACTCTTCGTGACTGCCAGCGCCTGCTTTGGGCGGAACGGGTAAAATGCGGTACGAAAAATTTTTCCGGGCTGCACACAAAATCAGGATTTTCACTTACGGAAACCAGAAGATTTGAAGCCAATTACACTTTCCTTACCGGATTGCGCGCGGAGTTGCATATGATTAGCGGACAGCGCATGGATGTTCTGGAAACGGGTTATCAAAATGATATAGCGCAGCGTTGTGGTTTCGGTCCGGGTGGCGCCGGGCATCTTCTGGAATCATTTTTCAAAACCGTTCGGAATATCCGGTTGTCACTCCTTTCTTTTCTGGAGAAGGATCTTTCCGGGAAAAGCGCTTGGACCAATGTTCGCAAGCGTTTTAGTGCCATTGAAATAGCCCCCGGCATGGCCGTTCTTGATGGCATTATTTTTTCCCAACACAAGAAAGACTTTCATCTCGATACAGGTGAGGCGATAATCAGAATCTTTAAGAATGCGCTGACTTTTCAGGCAACATTAAGCGTGGAGATGCGCAATAAAATCCGTCACGCTATCGATGCAGTTGATCCTGATGATTTCAAATCAAAAATTGTGGGAGAGATATTCCTCGATATTTTAACCTGGCCCGGTTCCATCGGGCAGATTTTGCTTACGATGCATGAAACCGGCTTTTTAGGGAAATTATTACCGGCGTTCCATGCTCTTACCTGTAAAGTGGAATATGACCAGTACCACGAGTTCACGGTTGATCAGCATATCCTGCTGGCGCTGTGTGCCTGTGATGAACTGGCGCACGATCCCGATATCAGGATTAAAAACATATATCGATCAGTTAATAAAACGGTCTTACGTTTGGCTGTTCTGCTGCATGATATCGGCAAGGTTAAACCAGGCGATCATGCCCAAAATGGGACAATTATTGCCGAAAATATTTGTGAACGTCTGGGACTAAAAGATAGTCAATCCGATCAGGTTCGTTTCCTGGTTTATCATCATTTAGATATGTCTAATATGTCGCTTCAGCGCGAACCGGATGATGATAATATTGCCGCGTTTGCCGGAGACATTGGCAATCTCGATACGCTTGACCTTCTTTATTTGCTCACTATAGTCGATATCCGCAGTGTGGGGCCGCATACTTGGACTGGTTGGAAAGCATATCAATTAGAACAACTGCATTACCGTATTCATCGGTTTCTTGATAATCACAGTCCATATCGTGAGGTTTCCATTGCTCCTGCGGAGGGAGCAATTCCCGGCAGTTCATATTTGCGCGATAATCTTCCGGAAGATAGAGAGAAGCATCGCCGATGGTTGTCGGAAATTGGTGATCAAGGGCTGCAAATCCATTATGAACCGTTTGCCGGTTTTGAACGCTTAACGGTTTGCGATTATGACAGAACCGGATTCTTAAGCGATGTGATCAGTTGCTTTACCTCTGAAGGTTACGATATCTTGAGTGCCCGGATCTATTCCACAGTGGACGGGAAAGTATTGGATATATTTAATCTGGAAGCACCGGATAAGCCACGCGTTGCAGCGCAGAAACGAATCAGTAATATTCGCACGAAATGGAATTTGCTGAAGACAGGGCAGATGAGTGCCGATGACCTGGTGCATGAGCGAATGAAAAAATACCCTCCTTCCGTTCTTCGCCTGGGTCATCAAAAGCAAATCATTGATGTTCATATCAACAACACAGAGTCTCAACTGTCCACGATTATTGAAATTGACACTGCGGATAATTTCGGATTGTTACACAAAATAACCCGGTGTTTTCACGAAAATCAAATCAATGTTGTATCGGCTAAATTATCAACACGAAATGATCGGGCTGTCGATGTTTTCTATGTAACTGATATGGCTAAAAGAAAAATTATCAGTCAGAAATATGCCAATCATTTAATTAAGAATTTAACCGAAGCGATATCAATAACCGTAGACGAAGGAAGATGATTTGTTATAGAATCCAAATTATCTGGAGATAACTTCCCCGCCCATTATGGCGGAATTGCAGCTGGAGCGTGTCGTGAAAAGAATATTGAAGGTAATTTTATGCTCCCCATATCCTGTGTCAGTACCGGCATTAAAGGATTAGACAATACTCTTAATTACCTGCAGAGAGGTGATAACGTTGTTTTTCAAGTTGACAAAATCGCCGACTACAAAATATTCGTCAGTCCTTTCATTCAAGCAGCATTGGCAAAAGGGCAGCGCGTTGTTTATATGCGCTTTGCCCAACATTCCCCGCTTTTAGAGTCGGCGGAAAAAGTCGTTGTTTATAAACTCAACGCGGATAGTGGCTTTGAATCCTTTTCCACCCAGATTCATAACATCATCCGTAAAGAAGGACGGGGTGTTTTTTATGTATTTGACTGCCTGTCCGATTTGCTTCTTAACTGGGCAACTGATCTGATGGTCGGCAACTTTTTTTTAATTACCTGTCCTTTTCTTTTTGAGTTGTATACAATTGCTTATTTTTCCATTCTCCGCAGCCACCATTCTTATGAGACTATCGCTCGGATTAGAGAAACTACTCAGGTGCTATTAGACGTTTATAACTATCAAGGGGGAATTTGCGTCCACCCCTTAAAAGCCTGGCAGCGCTACTCTCCGGCAATGTTTCTTCCCCACATTATGGAAAAAGATGAATTAATCCCCATTACCAATAGTAGCGACGCCGCAAATTTTTTTTCCTCTTTAGCGCCGGCGAGCGCAACCAGTGCCGAAAGAAATTTGGACCATTGGGACCGCCTGTTCATGCAGGGGCATGATCTGTTGGTAAACAAGGCAAGCTCTAAGGAAAATTCCGCAATGATAGAGGAGCTTTCCCATGTGCTGATTGGCCGGGAAACCAGAATGCTTGCTCTGGTAAAAAAATATTTTACGCTGCATGATCTTATTGACATTAAAGAGCGGCTCATTGGAACAGGATTCATTGGCGGTAAATCCGCCGGGATGCTTTTGGCGCGCAACATTTTACGAAATGACAATTCTCTTAAGTGGTCGGATCATCTGGAATTACATGATTCGTTTTATATCGGCTCTGATGTTTTTTATTCCTATCTGGTGCAGAACGACTTGTGGAAAGCCCTGATGTTCCATAAAACCAAAGAAGGTTATTTTGAGAGCGCCCTGGAATTGAAAAGCAAGATACTTAAAGGTGCATTCTCTAAAGAAATTCGGGAACGTTTTCAATTGATGCTGGAATATTATGGTCAGGCGCCAATTATAGTGCGCTCCAGCAGTCTTTTGGAAGATGCTTTCGGTAATGCTTTTGCCGGGAAATACGAAAGTTATTTTTGCGCCAACCAGGGAACACCGGAAGAGCGCTTTGAGAAATTTGAGGATGTTGTGAGGAAAGTCTATGCCAGCACAATGAATATCGATGCTCTAACTTATCGTTTACAGAAAGGTCTGGATCAACAGGACGAACAGATGGCCCTGCTGGTACAACGCGTTTCCGGTTCCTACCGTAAATCTTATTTCTTTCCTGAATTGGCCGGAGTTGGTTTGTCTTATAATCCTTTTGTCTGGCAAAAAGGGATGGATCCTCAGGCCGGAATGCTGAGGCTGGTCCTGGGACTAGGCACTCGGGCTGTAAGCCGGGTCGAAAATGATTATCCCCGCATTGTTGCCCTGGATGAACCATTGGTTAAACCCTATACAAAACAAGAAGATGCCGGACGTTTTTCCCAACATGGAGTTGACGTTCTAAATTTGGAGGAAAATAGTTTTCAATCTTTGCCGGTTTCGGAGTTGATAAAAGATGATTTGATAGAACATTTAAACCTGATTGGCAGCTCCGATATTGCTGCAAGTGAACAGGCGAAAGCTTTAGGCAAGTCGGAAAAAATATGGACACTTACCTTCGATGAACTGCTTTCTTCAACGGAATTTTCCAATCTGATGTCCAGAATGATGAAACGCTTGGAAGAGATATACGATTATCCGGTGGATATTGAATTTACGGCCAACTTTAATGCCGCAGGGAAAATTCAAATCAATCTCCTGCAATGCCGGCCTTTTCAAACGAAGGGCCATTATAGCCGGGTGGAAATCCCGGGCCTGATTGACGAGGGCAAAGTATTGCTGCGACAGGAAGGCAACTTTATGGGAGGCAGCGTTTACCGGAATATTGCGCAAATTATTTATGTTGACCCTGCAGGCTATGCAAAACTATCGCTTACGGAAAAATACAATATTGCGCGGGTGATAGGAAAAATAAACAAGACGATAAATCCGCGAGATAAAATGCCGACGATTCTTTTCGGACCAGGGCGCTGGGGGACATCAACTCCCACAATGGGAGTACCGGTGACATTCTCGGAAATCAACAATGTTGCCGCCATTGCCGAAATTGCGAATTCAGACGGAAGTTTAATGCCTGAACTCTCCTTCGGTACACATTTTTTCCAGGATTTGGTGGAAATGGACATTTTCTATCTGGCTATATATCCAGAAAAAGAAAATGTAATTTTCAATAAATTATGGCTGAAAAAACAACTCAATATTCTAAAAGATTTGGTTCCGGATGATAAAAAATATGCGGATGTTATCCGAGTCTGCAATGTTCAGACTAAAGATATGCTGTTAATTGCGGATATTGTGAGCCAGAAGGTGGTTTGTTTTGCTCAGGCATGATCAATATATTCTTATATTTAGACGGCTTCGTTAGAGTTTTTATTGTTTTTACGAAATAGTTTGGGGTTAATTTCCAATTTTGTAATTTTGTATTGCATAATCCTCTTGGTTGTTCCCAGAATTTTTGCAGCTTTGGTCTGATTACCGCCGGTTGCTTCCAGTGCATTAAGAATCAAAGCGCGCTCCTGCGCTTCGACAACATAAGATAGCTTGCCGGGTTCCTTTCGTTCTGCTTCCTTTTCCTTTGCTTGCAGCGAGGGCGGCAAATGCATGCATTCAATTGTGTCACCATTAGACAGCAGCACTGCTCGTTCTATACAATTCTCCAATTCCCGGACATTGCCCGGCCATTTATGAGACAAAAACGCTTCGACTGCCGCTGTGGATATTTTTTTAATATTTTTTCCCATTTCCTTGCTGTATTTAAGAATGAAATGATCAGCCAGCAATATGATGTCACTGCCACGTTCGCGCAAAGCGGGCAGGTAAATGGGAAAAACATTCAAGCGGTAAAATAAATCGGCACGAAAACGTTCTGCCAGGATGTCCTGCTCTAAATTTCTATTGGTGGCCGCAATAATACGCACATTAACATGAACTACTCGCGAAGAGCCGAGTGGCTGAAATCTCTTCTCCTGTAAAACACGCAAAAGCTTTACCTGGGCGGCAGCCGAGAGTTCACCTACTTCATCTAAAAAGATAGTGCCGCCGTTGGCTTCCTCGAAGCGGCCACGTCGCTGCTGTAGCGCTCCGGTGAAAGCACCTTTTTCATGGCCAAAGAGTTCACTTTCAATAAGCGTATCGGGAATTGCTGCGCAATTTACCTGCACCAATGGCCCTTTATGCCGGGGACTGTTCATATGAATAGCCTGTGCAATCAGCTCTTTACCTGTGCCCGTATGACCAGTTATTAAAACTGTCGTATTGGAGTCGGCCACCTGAGCCACTAAGCCAAATACTTCCTGCATCGGTTTGGAATGACCGATAATATCGATGGAAGGTGCGCGGGTACTGCCGACAATTTTTCTGAGCCGCCTGTTTTCTTCCTCCAGTGCCCTAATATGAACGGCTTTGGCCATCAGCTCGGCCACAGAGGAAAGTATCGCCAGTTCTTTATCGAGGTCTTCTACGTCCCGGGCAACTTTATCGGCTGATAACACTCCGACAACGCCATCATCGTAAATGATAGGAACACAAAGAAAAGCGAGCTCCGACCTGTTTAAATGTTTTCGTGCTCCGGTGCGATCTAAAAAATGCGTAGCCTGGCCAAGATTAGCAATCGCCATCGGACGTCCTGTTTCAGCTACCTTGCCGGTAATGCCTTCACCGGGTTTGTAAATAACGTCCATTCCTTCAATATTGATATCATGAGCAATATCCAGCCATGCTTCCTTTTTTTCGCGATCCAGAAGCGAAATCATTCCGCGCTGCATACCCAGATGCCGACTCATTTCTTGTAGCACTTCGTCCAGTTGGTCGCGCAGATCCTCAGGCTGAGCCAGAATTTTGGCAATCGCATGTAAAACGGCCAGTTCTTCATAACTATGGATACTCAAAGCTTCGCACCCTTCCGCAGTATAAATATTTTTCATTGCTTCCTTCATTAATCAAGCAACCTTTTTATTAATATAACAAAATTGTTCCAATAGCCATATAAATTTAGCGTTAACTGCTAGTAATTGCAATTATTGATCCATATTTGTAATTAGCGATGTTTTATTTAAGGCGATTCGTTGTTCATTATTCCTTTGACAGTCAAAACCAATTTTTCTATACTCCCTTCCGGAAAAAGCATGCTCATTGCAAGAAACTGTTGAATTGTACCGTATTGTTCAATGCCGTTTAGTGACCATGTGACGTTCTTTGTTTCGCGAGGTGTTATGGCAACGATTGCACTTATCCTATTTTACCTTCTTTTCCCTGTTGTTGCCATTTGTTTAGCCGGAAGAAATTCCATCTGCAATAAACTCGGCGCAGTCGTCATATGCTACATTGCCGGGATAGTTATCGGCAACATCGGTGTGCTTCCCGCAAATATTGCCTCTGTGCAGAATCCGTTGATGCTGGTCACTATCAGTCTGGCTCTCCCGCTGATGTTTTTTTCCATTGACGTGCGCCGCTGGAGCAGGTTGGCGGGAAAATCACTCCTTTCTTTCGGCTTGCAGACTCTGGCGATACTGGTTGTCGCCACCCTTGGGTTTTTCATTTTTCGCGCCTGGGTGGGAGCGGAAACATGGAAACTGTCCGGTATGTTCGTGGGGGTTTACACCGGCGGAACGGTAAATCTGGGTGCAATCGCCACGGCGTTGCGTACCGATCAAACCATTTATCTTGCCGCGCACACCTCCGACGTTGTGATATCCACTGTCTATCTGCTCTTTCTGATGACAATCGGTCAGCGTGTTTTACTTAAATTTTTACCGGCCTTTAACCCTGTTGAATCCGCCGCGGTGGAAAATGACCAGGATTTCGATTCGTACACCGGCATATTCGACAAGAAGATATTCGTTCCTCTTATGACTGCCATGGGACTGTCCGTGCTGATCTTTATAACGGGTGGCTTATCATTTCTGATATGGAAAGATGATATAGCTTTTGTAGTGGCGATCCTCGCCATTTCGACACTGGGCATCGCTTTTTCTTTTATTCCGGCAATCAGGAATATCAAGATGACCTACCAGTTGGGTAATTACTTTATCCTTATATTCTGTCTTGTGGTGAGCTCCATGGCAGACTTTAACCGCTTGTTATCCACAGCCCCGATCATGCTTGCCTATGTAACATTCACGATATTCGTCTGCCTTCTGCTGCATATTGCACTGGCAAAAATATTCAAGATCGATGCCGATACCGTAATCATTACATCGGTTGCAGGAATTTGCTCGCCCCCTCTAGTTCCCATGGTTGCTTCTGCACTGAAAAACAGGGAAGTTATGGTTTCCGGGGTTATTACCGGCATCATCGGCTGGGTGGTGGGGACATATCTCGGTATAACGCTGGCCTATATTCTTCGCGGATTGGGCTTTTAATTGGTACAATTAATCAAGGAGGATATCCATGAAACTTTATGAATTTCCAAAATCATATCAGCTGTTTGAGGAAGCGCAGAAATACGTACCCAACGGCATCTACGGGCCCCGCACACCGGCTTTCCTTACCTTCGGCTCTTATCCCGCCTTTATCCACCGCGGCGAAGGATGCAGGATCTGGGATGTGGACGGAAACGAATATATTGACTACATGTGCTCTTTCGGGACCAACCTTCTGGGGCTCAAACACCCGAAAGTAGATGCCGCGGCGAAAAAACAATGGGAAAATGCGGACTGCTTTACTCTGCCTTCCGACCAGTGGCTGCCTCTGGCGAAAAAGGTTGTAGGGACCATTTCCAATGCCGACTGGTGCGTGTTCGGCAAAAACGGTTCCGACGTGACATCGTATGCGATCACATTAGCCCGGATATTCACCGGGAAAATGGACATTCTGCTGGCGAAGGGTTCCTATCACGGTTCTCATTTCTGGTGTCAGCCTCACGGGGAGGGCGTGCCGGAGGAATGGAAAACCCATGTGCATTATTTCGAGTACAATGATGTGGACGACCTCAAGCGCGTTTTGTCGGAACACAAAGGCACCGTCGCGGGGATAATTCTCACGCCGCACCGGCACGATGCCATGAAAGACCAGGAGCTTCCGTCAAAAGAATTCGTCGACGCGGTAAACTCACTGGCGAAAAAAGACGGGTTTGTTGTTATCGTTGATGATGTCCGTTGCGGATTTAGGCTGGAGCTTGCGGGGAGTTCGAAACATTACGGCTTCAATGCCGACGTCCAGTGCTTCGGCAAAGCCATCGCCAATGGTTATGCCATCTCCGTGGCCGTTGCCCGGGAGGGGTTGAAGGATGCAGCGAAAAAGATATTCTTTACCGGCACGCATTATTTTTCCGGCGTCCCCTTCGCCGCCGCCCTGGCGTGTATCGACGAAATTCGGGCCAGCGGCGCGATAGAACACATTCGAAAAATGGGGATCATGTTGATGGATGGACTGAAGGATGCCGCAAACGCCGAAGGTATGCAAGTAAATCTTACCGGCCCGCCGGCAATGCCCTTCATGACTTTTGCCAACGACCAGCTTTTCGAAACGAACCGCTTCTTTTGCGGACAAGCGGCGAGGCGCGGTATCTTTTTCCACCCCCATCACAACTGGTTCGTGTGTGCGGCGATGAAGGAATCCGATATCCGCAAGACACTTGATGTGGCTTCTGATTGTTTCAAACTTGCGAAAAAGCAAATAGGGGGCTGACATGAAATGGTATCATCTGGGGATCAAGGCACGGGATAGTGAAGTGTCGATCCGGTTTTATCGGGACATTCTGGGGCTTGATGTCGTTGATACGGTAGAAGTCTGGGGAAAGAAGTTCACCTTTGTGGGTAACGACACTATTCAGATCGAGATCGAGCAGGCCAATCCCGGTGATACGCAGGCGGATCCATCCACTATGACAGGGCTAAACCACATGAGTGTGGTGGTGGATGACATTCACGTGATAGTAAAAAAGTCTCGCGCGAAGGGCGCTAATGTCCTCATGGAACCGTTTAATCCCCGGCCGGACCGTCTGACTACATTCATCAGTGACCCGGACGGTGTTTTGATCCAGATAATCCAGTACGTAAAGTGAGAGGCCGGAATTTTTTCTTGGTTTCGCTGCCCTGGTAATTTCAAAAAGATACCGGGAAGGATATATTCATCCTTCCCGGTAAAAACTTTCTGGTATCATTCAATCTCTTCTTTGTCGAGGATAAGGCGGGCGGCTCGCCAGCCGTTGACTTGGCCGGAGCCCACGCCGTGCCAGGCCTGTGTCCAGTTGCTGGTGATAAAAACATTGGCGACAGGCGTAGTATTAGGCATTTTTTCCCATTGATCCGTTGTAAGCTCGAAGCCATAAACCACGCCGCCTCTGTTTAACGTGTAGTTCTGGATGGTTTTCGGAGTATAGCCCTCTTTGACAATGATGTTCTTCGGGTCCTTGAGCTCGGGTATTATATTGGAGGCGAGCGCAATGAGTTCATCCACCTTTTGTTCTTTCAGCTTGAGATAGGCCGCGCGATCCTTGGGCCAGACGGAAATATCGGAGTAGGCGTCGAGTTTAACCACCGACTTGCCTTTGGGTGCGTAAATGGGGTCGGTGAGGTTGGAGTAAACGGTGATGGCTACAGCACCCTTCCCGAAGTCACCAGTCATCATGGCTTCGTAATTTTTTGTACTGTCACGGTAAGTATTGAAGAATATTTCGGTATCGTGAAAACCGCGCGCTTTGAGGTCAATATTGAGCCCCAGATAGACCCCGAACAGGGAATTGCCCGGCCTCATTGATTCCAGCTTTTTGATATAGGCATCGGGCATGTTATCCTTGCCGATAAGTTTATAGGCCAACTGGTAGGGATCAGTATTGGCGACGATATATCGGGCAGTGAACTTCTGGCCGGTTGCCGTCCGGACACCTGTTGCTACACCGTTTTCCAGAATAATTTTCGTGACGAGCGTATGGGTTTTTACGGTTCCGCCCAGTTCCCGGATGCGTGTGGCATAGCCTTCAGCAAGCGCCTGCGAGGTACCCTTTACGTGCCAGGCACCGTCGCTCAAATAGCTCTCCGTTGCCGCCATGAAGATCAACGCCGATTCTTTTTCGACCGGTGCGCCGTAATATACCCAGAGCTGGGAAACCACAGCTTTAAGATCCTCGTTTTTGAAACAAAGATCCATGAGGTCTTTTACGGTACGGTCCTTCCATGTATAGAAGGTGTTCTGCCTCAGCGGCACCATAATCTTGGTGAACGTCCCGCGCACAGCGCCGTAGCGGAAGAGATCTTTGAGCTCCAACAAATCTCCAAACAGAGCAGCGCAGAGTTTATGGAAAGTGTCAATGCCTTCAGATTCTTCGGGCCATTTTTTCTTCAGTTCGCTTTTAAATCCATCCCAGTTCGGAGGCAGGGTAATGTCCACACCGGGGAAAATTGCGCGGTAAAAATGAGGGACTTCGTAAAGCTCTATTTTTTTATCCACACCGGTGGCCTTGAGGAGCTGGAACAGTCCGCGGTCAAGCTTGCCGGGACCGCCGCCGGCCATTTCATGGAGGGCAGTATCGAAAGTGAACTCCCCTCGCTTGAAGCTCGACGTGCTGCCGCCCACGCGGTCGTGTTTTTCCAGAACCAGTACCTTTTGCCCTTTCGCGGCCAGGTGCGCTGCGGCAGAAAGCCCGCCCATTCCGGCGCCGATGACGATCACATCATAATCGGCCTTTTGTGCCGGCAGATTTTTCGTTGTGCAGCCGCCGATGCTGAAGGCCATAAAGACCAAGAGGAGAATCAGCGAAAAGTATTTTATCGATGTCAGCTTTCGATTCATCATGTCCCTCCCTCGAAAAGTTTGAACGAATAATTGCACAGATCGGGACTGCTTGTCAAGTTATTGAAATGTTGTCTTTTTCTGACAAGGTAACCGAAAGAGTATTGCACACAAGGTGATTTGGGAGTATATTCCGGCAACTTTTCAATGCCATTATCACTATAAAACTTATCAAAAAAAGGCACAGATAAAAACCACGGGTACTTTATATGACTAAAATACTGATAATCTATCATTCCCAGACCGGCCACACGCAACAAATGGCGCAGGCAGTCGCCGCAGGTGCGAAGAGCATTGAGCACACGGAAGTCATTTTAAGGGAAGCCAATGAGGCGACACTCGATGATTTGCTTACCTGCAGCGGTCTGGCCATCGGCACGCCGGAGAATTTCGGCTACATGTCCGGTATGATCAAGGATTTTTTTGATCGTACTTACAACGACGCGCAGGACAAAGTCTTTCGCAAACCCTATGTCGTCTTCATCAGCGCAGGCAATGACGGCACAGGCGCATTGCGGGCCATCGAGCGCATCGCTCTGGGCTACAAATTCAAAAACGTTTTCACCCCTGTCATTGCCAAAGGTGAAATCACCGCAGAAATTCTCGAACAATGCCGCGAACTGGGTGGGACATTGGCCGGTGGCTGCGAAATGGGAATATATTAAAAAGATCAGCTGATGAAAAAACTTGACCTGCAAGTTTCTTCTTTGTATATACGCCCACCAATTTAAAGGAACTTCCTATTCAATGACACAAGCCAAAAATAAATTTAAGCCGGTTGCCAAAGTTGATCACAGCCGCCCCGGTTCTTCGGCCGGCGGCCGCCGCACGCAGGTGCGTGAATCAGGCGTTCACGGCAAGGGCGTTTATGCCATTCGGCCCATCAAGGCCGGCGACAGAGTATTGGAGTACAAAGGCAGGATCATTACTTGGCGCCAGGCGCAGGATATCCATCCCCACGACCCCAGCCAGCCTAACCACACCTTCTATTTCCATCTGGATGATGGCCACGTTATCGATGCCAAGCAGGATGGCAACTCCGCCCGCTGGATCAATCATGCCTGCGATCCCAATCTGGAAGCCGGGCAGGATGGAAACCGCGTCTTCCTTAAAGCCCTGCGTGACATCGATATCGGCGAAGAGCTCTTTTACGATTATGGTCTGATGATCGAGGGCCGCAAGACGGCCAAAATAAAAAAGGAATACGCCTGCCTGTGCGGCGCATCCGGTTGCCGCGGCACCATGCTGGCCTGTAAACGATAACGGAACGCAATATTACTCAAACTAAGGTGTATTATATTGCCGATCCTATTTCACGCCTTGCTGGTTGAGAAATGGGCCGTATTTTTTATCCTCCAGCTGGATATGATTTTTTAACCAATCTGAAAGAAAATCAATAACTACAATGCTTAAGCCGATTTTTCCGCTGTCCAGCTGTTGTTTAAAATCGACAACTTTGTTAATAAATTTCTTATGCATGTTTTTTTGGCTGTCAGCGTCCGGGTAATTAAACTGACTGAACAACTTTTCCTCTTCTGTAAAATGGGTACGAGTATAATTTAAAAGACCATCAATGGTTTTACCCACGATCTCTTTTCCCTTGCCTTTACTCATGGCATCATTCAGATCATTGATCAAAGCGATGAGTTTTTGATGCTGTCTGTCCATCTCTGCGACATGAACGCTAAAATTGTCACTCCATTGTATCAGGGCCATCTCCTTACCATCCTTTCTTTTTTATTCCGGATTGTTTAAACTATGAACGAACTGTTTATTTTTCGTCCCCATTATCGCCAGTAAAACAGCACGCATGGCGGTTTACCTGAACAGCAAAACGAATTTTTCAAATAAATCTTTTTCAAAATGATTGCTCATCTCTTTTTTCATGACATTGAGAGCTGCGAAAGGCGAAAGACTGGGCTTGTATGATCGCACGGCCGTCAGAGCATCATAGACATCAGCGATACAGCCAATGCGGCCATAAATGTGGATTTCCTGTCCCCGTAATCGCCGCGGGTAGCCCCTGCCGTCATCCCGTTCATGATGCTGGAGGGCAATGAGACGGCATTCTTCCGATAGCTGGTCTGCTTCCGAAAGAATCTTGTAGCTCTGATAGGGATGGGTCCGCATTTTTTTCATTTCATCTTCTGTCAACTTTCCCGGCTTGTTAATGATGGCCTGATCAACCATCGTTTTGCCCAGATCATGGAGAAAAAAACCGGCGCCTAATTCATGCATGTCGTGAACATCAGTTTTTCGAAAAAGTGACTTGGAAAGCATAATACCAAGAACGCCGACATTAACGGAATGGGTATAGGTGTAAAAGTCATGGGCTGTAATCGTCATCATTTGCAGCGCCGTCTGGTCATCGGAGATAATGACATCGACCAAATCGGCAATTTCCTTTTTGACCTCACGTATATTCTCTGCTTTAGGATCTTCCAGAAGCCGTTTCATCATTACCAGGGATGACTGATAAATAATATTTGCTTTCTTCTCTGCCGTCATTTGTTTATCGATCAGGGCCGCCTTCAAGTCGGCAGGTATTAATTGTTCGGGATTCCATGTTACAGGTGCATTATGGTGTTCCTGGCCGGGTTCATCGCTGGCGTGACTGATCATATCGACATTGGGAAAAGACGATCCTCTGGCTGTGTCGATGGACACTTCAAGCATGCCGCTATCAAGGATGCGTTTTACATCATCCGTGCTCTTGATTGTGAAGCTGCTTTTCATGAAAGAATGACTAAGCCATGATGACGGCAAAATCACATACATTCCAATGTCCAGTTCTGATGATTTAATCGTTTTCAGCATAAAATGGCCTTGATACTGGTTGATGCGAAAAGCAGGTTCTCAATTTACGCGAAACAAATGCCTTATATAAGGAAGGTAGAAGAGTATATAATAAATAAAGAATGATTTCAATTAATAACGGAAGCACTGCAAGAAATCGGGCTGAAGGCTAAGGGCTGATGGTTGTGACACTGTTGCGAATAGTGGAGGCGATAGCCATTTTCAATGGCCTGCTCTTCGAGAGCGGATAAATTTAGAAAACATCCGGGAAAGAGGCGCCCGTAGGGTTATTTCTTCTTTGGTTTGGGGGTGTGAAAAAACGAGCTTGGCGGCGTGCAATGCCGAGCGCGGCAGAATAAGGCACTCCGCTATTTCGGCGGTGAGCCCGTGCTCGATAAATGTGAGAAAAGCCGTTTCGTCCCGGCCGTAGAGTTTATCGCCGACAATTGGATAACCTGCGGAAAGCAGGTGGGCGCGGATCTGATGAAGCCTCCCTGTTTGCGGGAAACACCGGACAAGGGAAATATCACCGGCGGTCAGGACTTTCCGGAATCGTGTTGTGGCCGTCTGTGTTCCGCCAGGCCATGCTTTGCGCTTCTTATGCACGGCAGATTCCATGTCCCGTCCGAGGGGTAAATCGATGATTATCTCCTCATCAGGGAAAGTTCCGTGTACAAGGGCAAGATACTCTTTCGATCCCGCGGAGAGCGCTGCGGAAATGTCACTTACGTTTTTCCCCTCGAAGGCCAGCAGTATGACTCCCGATGTTTCACGGTCGAGGCGGTGCACTGGATAGAGCTTGCGTCCGTAGCGTTCCTCAAGCATTGCCACAAGTGTATTGTTGAAATACCGTCCGGCAGGGTGCACCGGCAAATTCCCCGTCTTATTAACGGCAACAAACCACTCGTCCTCGTAGAGGATCGCTATCCTTCTATCTACTTCCGGCTCCACGATGCAACTGCCATCCCAGGCCAGCATTTCACCGCCGCATAGTTTTGTCGCCGGATCGCGCGCAAGCAAGCCATTTAGCAATACCTTGCCGTTGACAATTTCTTTTTCCCATTGCTCTTTGGTAAGATAGGTGAAGCGGTTAGCACAGTAACTATCAAGGCGTTGGGCCAGTCGCAAAGGTGGGATTCGGGATGTTATGATTCGTGTTCTAGTCATGAATAAGAAATGTGGTTCCTGCTGCCCTTATGAAATTATGCCGGTTAAGTGTGTCTGTCATTCCGGTGAAAACCGGAATCCAGTGTTATTAGATATTTTCTGGCTTTCCTCGTATTCCTGGTTAGCGGGGAGCCCTTAAATTCGCTGATCGTTTTCTTCCAACAACAGTATAAGCCGTAAGCGCTGCCCTGAAACTGCCTTTTGCGGTTCGATCGATGAGCTCTTCAATCCAAAGATTTCCTTGATCTGCCGAAATACAACTTACTTCAACGGCCTTTTGAAGCGTCTCGCGCAGGTTATACACCTTATCCGCCCTTGCCAAATCTGTTATGAAGGAAGTGCCGGGGTAGATTTTTACATCCGACAAACCGGCGGACAGGAAATAATCGCCCAAGTCACGACCGATCCGGCTATTTGTAAAAGAACCGCTCCACAAGTTTTCTATGATTCGCTTAATTTTAATATCGTCAGATGCTACCGAGAATGTTTCCCAGTCGTTGTCATAGGCCAGGAGCAGGCCATCCGGTTTAAGAACGCGGACCAGTTCGGAGATCGCCTTTTGCGGTTGGAAAATGTGCTGAAGTACTCGATCGATGCGGCAGCGGGCAAAGGAATTGTCGGGGAAAGGCAGCGCTTTTACGTCCCCTTGCTGAAACTGGACGGGCAGTTGCGCGGCGAGTTCCGACAATCGGGCTTTCTCAATCATGGCAGCACTGGCATCCAGACCGATCACTTTACCGCCCGGCATGATCCGTTCGGCGATGCGGAAAGCATCATCGCCCAACCCGCAACCGGCTTCCAGTACCATCATCCCGGGGCTTAGTTGCAGCAGTTCATAGCTTTTTGTCTTGTATTCTCGGTAATACTCCAGCGAATCGAGCAAAGCCAGACAGTCAAAATAAGCACCCTGATTCTTTGCGCGGTCAATATCAGGGAAACCTGTCGAAAGATATTCATTATTCATTAAACTTTCCTAAAGAACAGTTATGACAACAAAGCTAATAGTCTTTTTTCATGAAATCCACGCAGGTCAGCTGTATACAACTTTCATGAAAATGCATTTTAGAAGTTGTATACAAGTTGTCAACTATGTTTGCGCTCGTTTGATCATGAGCATGATATTTTCATTAGCGTTCTTAATGATAAGCTTGATATCCTTATGGGCGGTTTGCCAAACGCGGAAGACTTCGTCGGCAAACGCCTGGCCCACGGTTTCCACGTCTTTGAAGTCCAGGTCAATCGTCTGAAATTTCTCCAACCCTGCCAGAATTCTGCGGGCCTGCGACCGGGATACATAATCTATATCCTGATGATACAGTTTAACATTTACTCCTGTTTTACTGAACTGGAAAGATTCGTCGGTGTATTGATTGAACAGGTCGGGAAGTGTTTTTTTTGATTTGATGTTCAGGACAAAATCAACCTTAGTTCCCTTCGTGGATTGAATATCCTTTATGTAAATATCCTGACCGACATTATCGAAAACAACCTTTTTCTCGAAGCTCTTAATCGTCAGGCTGTCGGCAATTTTGGACGTAAAAAATATTCCCTCCCCGCTGTGCGCCTCCGGCGCTGTGGTTTCTTTTCCTTTGAGCAGTTCGCCAATAGCATCCATCGGTGAGGGCAGCTGCTTCTCCTTCATGATATTGTTAAAAATACCAACTCCTCGATCAGTCACGCTAAAGTGTACCTCATTTAAGGTTTTCATGAAGACGATATCAATTTTGTCAGATCGGGAATGTTCGATAGCGTTGTTGAGCATTTCGGTAAAGGCGTAATCAATAATCGAAGACACATTGCCGGGTAACTTTTGAAAGATAGAGCTTTCTTCCTTGATCTGGGCCAGCACCTTGTCTTCTGCCAAGCCCCTGTTGGTTATTACTTTCCGGACTCTGGAAGGCTTTGCCGTAGGTGTACCCTTTTTAGATGCTGGAACATAATGTGCCTGATTGGCCTTGCCCACCGGAACAATCGTACCCTCATCGGCCAGATTTTTGAGGAACCTCTGCACATAGGCCCGGGATAGGCCCGTTTTACCCACAATATCAGCCGTTGTAACCCGGCCTTTTTTCTTCAGGAAATCAAATATCAGGTTTTTTATGTCCATTGCGTTTGCCCCGATTTGTTGTATACAACTTTATCATAAACTAATTTTAAAAGTTGTCAACAAGTTGTATGCAATGGCGGGTTTATGCTTCTTATCAGTTCACCGGCAATGTTTGAGCTATTAAGCCGCATAATGCTTTCTTCCGCACGGCCAAAGCTCAACAGGTTAATACTTCCATACCAAACGATTTTCTGGTCAATAACAGCAAATTTCTGATGGATATTGGATTTGCAAACTAAATTTACGCCGGTTGTTTTCAGCAAGTTAAATATATCTTCCAGCGTCGATTTGTCTTTAAAATCGGTGGCTGGCCTTGTTATAACCGTCACATTAACCTTTTGATCTAATGCGACGCTTATCAATTCCAACATTTGCAGCGCACGTCTTTTAGTGGCAAATGGGCTTACAATCACGATCTCCCGCGTAGCGTTTATCAAATCGTTTTTATAAACCGACAGAAAATTATTGTTATCAAAAATGATGTCCGCCAATTCATCAACCAAACTTCCCGCCTTTGCCTTGTATCCGATTGACGCATATCCGGCGAGTCGTTTATTGTACATTTTTTCCAACATCCTGACATGAATGTCGGCATAATCATAAATCTGTACTTCGCTCTTATTTTCAAATAGCCTGTGCAACCTGCCCGCGTACTGTTGCAGTGTTCCTTTCCATGATATAGGCATTGCCAGAAAAAGCGTATCGAGCCTTGCTTCGTCAAACCCCTCGCCGATATATTTACCCGTGGAAACGAGAGTTAATCGTTTATCCGTTTGCGTTTTGGTTATCCTTGCCAATAACTCTCTAGTTTCTTTTGCCCCCATACCGCCGGTAAGAGCGATTACATCAGGTATGCTTTCGCTCAGCTTTTTGGCCAACCCCGCGACATGGGCGGTTCTTTCGGTGAGGATAAGGGAATTTCTGCCATTTTGAAAAGCACTGATCACGTCATCTGCAATCAGTTGATTTCTAAATTCATCAATGACTATTTTTGAATACAGCTCTTGAATGGAGATTTCCTTTTCATCTTCAAACGGTATCCGAAAGCCGGTAAATCGCGGAATAATATAATGTTCAAAAGGCCTTTTTTCTGCTTGTTTTTTGGCATTCACACTATATCTGATCGGCCCGCAATGCATAAATATAATCGGATCATGACCGTCTCGCCTGGCGGGAGTAGCAGTCAATCCATACACATATTTTGCACGGACATTCTTGAGTATCTGTTCAAAGCTGACTGCGGGAACATGATGGCATTCATCAATAATCACCATGCCGTAATTATTTATCCAATCCTTTGCTTCGCCGCCACTGGTCAAGGACTGCATAATGGCAATATCAATAATGC
>CAZYIE010000018.1:58404-61648 GCA_964646755.1 uncultured Smithella sp. | reverse complement strand
AACAGGACAAGGAAGATTCTTATACGCATGGATTGCATAGAAATAACCCTCAATTTGAGATAAACGATTACTCTTAATCTTTCTTTGTAAGCTTTAGTCCTTCGAGAAGCGGCTGCAACTCCAGCAATCGTTCTTGTGAAACCTTCCATACGGTCATCAGGTCAACTCCCATGTAATCGTGGATGAGAATGTCCCGCATGCCAGCCATTTTACTCCATGGAATACAATTTAATGTAATCGGAGATCTCCCGTCCCTTAGACATACTCAACCTCGGACAGGATGCGTTTACCAATCGCCGGTTTGAGAGCGGATTCCATGACCAGATCAACCTTGGCATGGAGCTGTTTTTCGAGATATTCACGCAAATCTAAAAAGTCGAAGAGGTCGATATCACGCTTGAAAGCGACAAGTATATCGATATCGCTCTTCTTTCGCTGCTGCTCCTTAACATAGGAACCAAACAAGCCGAGCCGCCGGACTCCATAATGGGATTCCATTTCGGGCTTGCTGTTTCTGATGATATTTATTATTTCTTGCTTTCCCATGATTGCCCACCTGTAACAGTATACGTTATGTGCTTTTAATCAGCTTTAATCAGTAATCCCATTTATGGGGCAATATAGGAGAATCTTTGTTGCATGTCAATGTGATTTAGGTCAGACGATCCCTTGCTTTTTCTTATTCTTTGTTCGGGATCTTCGCAGGAGGGCATTGCTTTATTTCTTCAATGTTGGTGCACTCGCCAATAATTTTTTAAACTCCCCGGAAAAAATTTCATAAGTTCGCTGGGCAAACAGGATATGGCGAATTAGTTGGATTCCGGTATTATCCCGGGAAAATTCAATGCAGGTCTTTAATGCCAGATGAGCCGCTTCATCCAGTGGGTAGCCATAAACGCCGGCGCTGATTGCCGGGAAAGAAATGCTTGGCAAATTATTTTGCAAGGCCAGTTTCAGGCTTTCGCGATAAGCGCTTTGGAGAAGATTGGCCTCGTTTTTTGTGCCGCCGCGATAAATCGGTCCGACGGTATGAATAACGTATTTTGCTTTGAGGTTGCCGCCTGTGGTAATAACGGCCTGCCCTGTCGGACAGCCGCCGATTTTACGGCACTGAGCCATAATCGCCGGGCCGCCGGCACGGTGAATGGCGCCGTCAACAGCGGCATTTACTACGGCATCGGTTGATTCTTCGGTAATGTCACCGCAAGCCAGTGCGATCAAAGTTTCGTTGATTTTAGCTTCCATCGGCTCTATGTCCCCTGAATTTTTGTTCCGTCTCCATAAACCAGCATACGGTATGTTTTTTCAATCCTGTCCCAGTTTTCTTCCCGGTCCATCGACCAGTAGCGGCCAATTACCGAGACAACCTGTCCTATATTTAGCGCTAAAGATTTTTCTTCAATTTTTTTTATATATTGAGGACCGCTTTCCGGCATTTCTCCGCGCCGTCCCAGCATGGAGTGAATGAAAAGATTTTCGATCCCTTGTGTTTTGGCCATTTCCATCAGCGCAAAAAGGTGATTGATCGATCCGTGAGAGCTGAAGAAGGAAACGATCCCGATCAGATGCAGCGCCTTGTGCGATTCTTTAGCTTTCCTCATTACGCTTAAAAAAGCATTATTCTGGTGAAAATCTTTATTGGCAATGGCCCGGTCGATTTTTAGCCGGTCGGAATAAATTTTACGGCCGGCGCCGATATGCAAATGACCGGCCTCGGAATTACCCACGGTACCAGACGGCAAGCCGACGGCAACTCCTGATGCCGCAAGTCGGCACGTAGGAAAGTCGGTCATGAGCTTGTCCATAACGGGTGTTTTGGCGCGGAAAATAAGATTGGTTTCCGTGTTATCATTTAGCCCCCAGCCGTCGAGAATTATCAGCAACAATCTTTTTGAGGCTTTGTTGCCGGTCAGCTTTTGTTCGATAAGAGAGGCACCCGTCATCAAGGGTGATGGTGGCAAACCAAGAATATCTAAAACAGTTGGCGCTATATCTGTCAGTTCGCCTTCTTTGCGCAAAGTCAGAGCCCTATTTTGGTGCAATAGAATAAAAGGTACAAGGCTGTCGGTATGTCCTGTATCTACCGCTCCATCCGGATAATACCATTTTTCTACAGTGCCATGATCAGCAGTAATTATTGTCGCCATTTCTTTTTTTTGGGCATTTTCAATAACCATGCCGGCATATTTGTCCACCGCCTCGACAGCGCACAGAATAGCGGCTTCGTTTTCAATATGGCCGACAACGTCCACATTAGGGAAATTAACAACAATAAAATTGCAATTATCATCGGCAATTTTATCCATTGCTGCTTTCGCTATCTTTTCTATGGACATTTCCGGCGCTTCATCAAACAGGGCGACATCTTTTCTGGTCGGGACAACAATCCTTTCTTCTCCGGGGAGAAGTTCTTGCTTCTTGCCATTAAAGAAAAATCCTACATGAACCGCTTTCTCCGCTTCCGTGATTTTTGCCTGTTTCATTTCATGACGGGAAATGATGTCGCTTAACGTATCTTGCAGTGTTTCTTCCGGCGGGAAAGCAACCTGGACGTTAAGCCCTTTTGAATATTCAATCATGGTGGCAAAATGCAAGTTGAGGTCAGGAATAACAGGGAATTGGGCGAAATTGTTTTCTGTTAAGCTGCGGGTTAATTCTATCTCCCGCTCGCCGCGAATATTGTAAAAAATGACACAGTCATCCTTGCCAATTCTGCCTGTGGGCTTACCTTGCAAGTCGGTTAAAATCAAAGGCAAAAGGGTTTCGTCTTCCTGTCCTTCTTTGTAAGCATTGCGGACAGCTTCGGACATAGGGAAATTAAAATCTAAACTCATCATAACACCTATTAAGAGAATTCGAATAATTATCGGGTGATCTATTTAGCGAAATAACAGAAAACTGTAAAGACAAACTTACAGAGTGGCTGGGAAACATTTTAATTTTATTGCGAAGTGGAATAAGTTGAAAAGTAAGCTGTTAAATGATAGTGACTCGTTTAATCTCTCCGGGAGAGTAATAATGATTCAATCGCCGCGATCACAAAGAGATGAAAAACATGAAAATCTATGTGAAGAATTATTAAGAGAACGGGCGGCTGTTCTGGGCCGTGCCGGAATGGCAGTAGAAGATGCTCTTGCCGAATTGACAAAATTGGATCACGCCATTCAAACAAAAAAAGAACAACTGCAATCATTGAAGCTTCGGGATCATTGTCCTTACAGTTTGAGCGAGCAACAGGTAGACG
>CAZYIE010000018.1:40790-58394 GCA_964646755.1 uncultured Smithella sp. | reverse complement strand
ACAGCTCAACTGAAAAATTATTAGCTTATTGTCACACGAGAAGCACTGGGTTTGCGGCGGCACGATCTGATTCAGGAAATATACATAATTCCGGGAAAAAAGAAAAAGATACAGGCTTTTTGATGGATAGATATCGAAAACAGCGGGCACGAATGATAGAAACGCAGTTAGTGGCACGTGGTATAACTGATACCAGTGTTCTGAAGGCTATGGAAACTGTGCCACGCCATCTTTTTGTTGATGAAGGTCTGATTGATCAAGCCTACAGCGATAATCCGCTACCAATTGGTGAAAAACAGACTATTTCCCAGCCTTACATTGTTGCTCTCATGACGCAGGGGTTGGAATTGAAAAGGAAAGATAGGGTGCTGGAAATTGGAACCGGTTCCGGTTATCAGGCTGCAATTCTGGCGCAATTAGCCGATCGTGTTTTTTCCATCGAACGTATTGCCGGGCTTGCTTCCCGGGCTCGCAGGATTTTTGATCAGCTTAATTATTATAATGTCGCCATTAGAGTTGGTGATGGTTCCTATGGCTGGAAAGAAGAGTCTCCATTTGATGCGATCATCACAACAGCCGCCGCGCCGGGGGTTCCCAAATATCTAATCGAACAGCTTGTTGTCGGAGGACGGCTGATTGTCCCTGTCGGGGGACGAGATGTGCAAGCTTTGTATAAATGGACACGACTTTCTGAAGATATAAATGACATCAAGAAAGAAAACCTGGGTGGCTGCCGCTTTGTGAGTTTGATTGGGGAGAGCGGATGGAAAGAATAAGAAACAGACTGTTGAAAAACGCCCGTCTGCTTCGTTGCGCTGCATCCCTCGTCGTTGCGGCGTACGCACAAAAGTACGCCTCACTCCTCGGTTTTTGCGCGCCTTGCATGCAGACATTTTTGAACAGTCTGGTTAAAAACACAATTCATATAAGCAAACAATTCGCATATATATGTCTCGTATCGTTAATCTCAGTTTTTCTTGTGTCCTGTTCGGCACCTTCTCCCTATGTTCAAAAGGAACCGGCAAAAGGTATTTATCATCGGGTAAAAAAAGGCGAAACATTTCGAGGCATTGCCCGTGCTTATTCTGTTAAAATGCAGGACTTGGCCGAAGTAAACAATATAGATAACCCCGGTTTGATTGAGGAAGGTTCAGTTATTTTCATTCCTGATGCCAACCAGGTTATTGATGACGTTATAACTTCCGCAAAAAAAATGGATGCACAAAACAAGGTTGCAACCAGGGCCGATATCGCTATAAAGGTTAAACCACCTATAGAAAACGATAATGGGAAAAAAGCCAGGAGCGCCACGGAAGACACCAAGGGGTCTGAGAAAAAATCATTACCTATCGCTTCGGCACCGGAAAAGGAGAAATTTGCCAAGTTGAAGCCGCGTGAAGATGTGTCGTCAATAGAATCAACTCCGGTGCGAAAACAGGCGGACGAAAAATTAGAACATAAATCTAAATCAACGACAGAAGAAAAAGAAGATATTCAATTTGAAAAAAGGCAATTTATCTGGCCGGTGCGCGGCAGTGTAAAAACGCGCTTCGGTATTCAACCTAATAAAACTTATCACAATTGGGTTAAAATTGTTTCTGTTGCCGGAACTTCGGTGAAAGCCTCTGCCGCCGGTATGGTTATCTTTTCTGCGCATCTAAAAGATTATGGGGAGACAATTATTCTGCGTCACGAAAACAGCTTTGCTACGGTATATACGCATCTGAAGAAAAGATACGTTAAAATTGACCAAAAAATTAAAAAAGGAGATGTAATTGCCATTATTGGAGAAATAGACGAAGCTGGCGATTCTTATATGAATTTTGAAGTGCGTCTGCATGGTAAAGCCCGCAATCCCCTTTTTTTCCTGCCTTAGTGATTTCGCTAAACTCCCCCGGAAGATATTCAATAACTATTTAAAGATATTAGCTACTACAATGATATAATCAATCATTTGGTTTGAGGAAAATATCATGCCATCCCTTTTTTCGAATAGTATTAAATAGTATTAATCATTGACTAAAAATTAAAATGATGGTAGTCTGTTACGTTCTTAAGGAAAGGCAGGTAAACAAAAAATGTTTAAAGTAGGGGATTTGGCAGTATATCCTGCGCAGGGCGTCGGAGTCATTGAAGCTATTGAAAACAGGGAAGTAATGGGGAAGAAG
Organism: uncultured Smithella sp.; assembly: GCA_964646755.1. Lineage (GTDB taxonomy): Bacteria > Desulfobacterota > Syntrophia > Syntrophales > Smithellaceae > MVRV01. Next base: position 56,226 of record CAZYIE010000018.1, on the reverse strand, counting down.
CAGCCCTTTTATATTATGAAAATCATGGGTAATGGCATGAAAATAATGATCCCGACAACAAGTGCCGCGGCTGTAGGTTTGCGAGAAGTTATTTTGGAGAAAGAAATACCCAGAGTATATGAAATTCTTCGCAATAAAGATGTTACGATAGACAAGCAAACCTGGAATAAGCGTTACAGGGAGTACCTGGAGAAAATTAAAACGGGCTCTGTATTTGAAATAGCCAGTGTTTTGCGTGACCTCTTTATATTGAAAAGTGATAAGAATCTTTCCTTTGGTGAACGGAAAATGATGGATACGGCAAAAAATTTGCTGGTTAAGGAAATTTCTGTGGCGACCAACAAGCGGGAAGATAAAGTTGAACAAGATTTGCAGACTATTTTTACCGTACAATAATTTATTGTTCTAAGACCATCTGGAAGAAACGTTCTTTGAAAATCAAAAAAAGAGTAAATCGACTTTCCTGGATAATTTAAAGGAAACCGCAAATAATGCCTCTGTTTTAAAAGAAACTGATATTGCTGAACTGAATCGAAATGTACAAATAAAAAATAATATCTGCGTGAAGGAGGTGAGACGGTTGGTCATTAGAATTCTCTTGGTTTTGGCTTGCTCGATAAGTGGTTCCGCTATTGCCTATTATACGGCATCTCCGAATTCATCATATTTAATTGCACAATCTATTATCGGCTTAATTATCGGATTATTTGTTGCCTTATTGGTGATACGGCTGGAGAAAGATCTTCGTAAAATCTCACTGAGAATTATTCTGGGTGGGGTTATCGGCATGATCATTGGTCTGCTGACTGCATTAATCCTGGGCTTTGGCCTGAATATGGTCAGTAAGATAAGAGAAAACCAGCAAATTATTCCCTGGATTTACCTGCTTCTAACCGGGATATTGGGTTATCTTGGTCTTGTTCTGGGATCAAAGAAAATTGAGGAATTTAACTTTCGGGGTAGCAGCTTAAAAACTGCTTCAGAACAAAGGATTTTGGATACAAGTGTTATTATTGATGGAAGGATTGCCGATATTTGCGACAGTGGATTTATGGAGGGGGAACTAATTGTTCCTCGTTTTGTGCTAAATGAATTGCAGTTTGTTGCCGATTCTTCTGATTCCATAAAGCGATCGCGTGGCCGACGCGGGCTGGATGTCCTAAATCGTATGCAAAAAAGTTCGACCATCAACATTGAAATTGTTGAACAGGATTTTCCTCGAATCAAAGGTGTGGATGGTAAATTGGTGGCATTAGCGCAGAAGATTAATGCCAAACTTTTAACTAACGATTTTAATTTGAACAAAGTGGCGGAATTACAGGGCGTCCGGGTTCTGAATATCAATGAACTGGCGAATGCCCTGAAACCGGTTGTCCTGCCGGGCGAGCAAATGGTTGTTAAGATCATTCGCGAAGGAAAAGAGCATGGGCAGGGTGTAGGTTATCTGGATGATGGTACGATGATCATTGTGGACAGTGCCCAAAAACTGCTCAATACGAATGTGGAAGTAGTTGTTACCAGTGTATTGCAGACAACTGCCGGACGCATGATTTTTTCTGAATTAAAAGAAGCAGCGGAAAAGAAGAATAATCAAAATCAAAAAACATGATATTGGTTGAAATTGGATAAGCCGTAAATCAAAAATAACTGTGACTTTGGAATTTCGTAGCCGGCATAAGGGGCCGTAACGAAATGGGTAGAAATGTAATGGTCTTGCCATCCGCATGGGTGGTTATTTAGTAACGGCCCCTAAGGACGGGAAAAAGTACCTTTGGCCAATAAGCCCGGGAAAAACATTTTCCGGGCTTTTGCTTTTTGAAGGACAATTATGAAGACAGTGGCAATTATACCTGCCGGTGGAGCCGGTCGGAGATTAAAGGCTGGGATAGCTAAACAATATATGCAGCTGGAGAAGTTGCCGGTATTAGTTCATTCACTCAAGATTTTTGAGCAGACAGCTGTTATCAATGAAATAATTCTGGTTGTTCCGGAATCTGATATAGAATTTGTCCGGAAGGAATTAATCATAAAAAACGATTTGAAAAAAGTGGCCAAGATCCTGCCGGTGGCGTCCAGCGGCAGGATTCAGTAAGAAACGGTCTTGCTGCTGTTGATGATCAATGTGATATTGTCCTGGTTCATGATGGAGTAAGACCTTTTGTTACCGGGGAAATGATAAACCGGGTTGTTGAGGTTGCCCGGGAGTGCCAGGCGGTTGCGCTTGGAGTTGCGTCTAAAGATACCATCAAGGAAACGCAGGATGATGATTTTGTTGTTAAAACAGTGCCGCGGCAGAATTTATGGCTTGTCCAAACTCCGCAGGCCTTTACCTTTGCAGTTTTGAAAGAGGCTTATGATGCAGCTTATCGGAATAATTATTACGGCACTGACGATGCATCTTTAGTGGAACGAATTGGCGTAAGAGTCAAGATGATTGCCGGTTCTTATGAAAATATTAAAATTACAACTCCGGAAGATTTGATTATTGCGGAAGCTTTGCTGAAAAACAAATTCGGACGAGAAATGCAAATTCGTGCCGGTTTTGGCTATGACAGTCATCGCTTTGCCCAGGGAAGAAAACTTATTCTTGGTGGTATTGAGATTCCTCATGATCAAGGCCTGAAAGGACATTCCGATGCCGATGCCTTGATTCACGCTATTTGTGATGCGCTTTTGGGGGCGGCTGGTGCGGGCGATATCGGTCGGCACTTTCCCGATACTGATCAGGCCTACAAAGGTGTTTCCAGTATGATTTTTCTGGAACGTGTGCGAGAAATCATCACGGAGAAAAATTTTTGCATCAGCAATATCGATGCTTCGATCATCATGGAAAAGCCGAAACTGGCTCCCTTTGCCGGGGATATTGCCGCAAATCTTGCAAAAGCTTTAAATCTGACTGCTGGCGCTGTCAATATTAAGGCCAAAACAAATGAGGGCATGGGGTTTGTGGGCAGGGATGAAGGTGTGGCGGTCTTTGCGGTGGCCACAGTGATAGAAAGGAAAAATAATGGCTGATAAGCCCAGAGTAAGATTTGCGCCATCCCCCACGGGAGAATTGCATGTAGGCAATGCGCGCACAGCCCTGTTTAATTGGATGTTTGCCCGCCATCAGGGCGGCGATTTTATCCTGCGTATTGAGGATACTGATGAAACTCGCAGCGCACTTTCTTACCAGGTAAATTTGCTAAATGACTTAACATGGCTGGGCCTGGATTGGGATGAAGGACCGCAGAAAGAGGGAGCTTGCGGCCCTTATAAACAAAGTGAGCGGCTCGATATCTACGCCCGCCATCTGCAGCGTTTGGAGGCAGCCAATCTTGTTTATCCCTGCTATTGCACGGAAGAAGAGCTCGAAGAAGAGAGGCAGTCTTTGATTTTGAGCAAGCGTATGCCCCGTTATATGGGCAAATGCCGTCATCTGACAGCGGATCAAAGAAAGCAAAAAGAAGCCTCCGGTAGAAAGCCGTCATTCCGTTTTAAAGTTCCCGATGAAACATTTCAGTTTGAAGATTTAATACGCGGAGCGATGAAATTTGAAGGTACGGCCATTGGCGATTTTATCATTGTCCGTTCCAACGGCATGCCCGCTTACAATTTTGCAGTAGTCATTGATGATCATTTAATGGGCATCACCCATGTCATCCGCGGCGAAGATCATTTGTCCAATACCGCATTGCAGATCATGCTTTACAATGCTTTTGGCTTTACACCGCCGATCTTTGCCCATCATTGCCTGATTCTCGGTCGTGATCGTGCCAAGTTAAGCAAACGCCATGGTTCGGTGTCTGTCGGCGAATTCCGCAAGCAGGGTATTTTGCCTGAAGCGCTGATGAATTACCTGGGGTTGCTGGGAAGCTCTTTTACCGAAGGACGCGAAGTATTATCCCGCGAGGAAATGATTACCGCTTTTTCATTAGATCGCGCATCAAAAAGCGGCGCAATATTTGATGAAGAGAAACTGCACTGGCTCAACGCCATTTATATCAGGAATTGTCCGACGGAAAATTTAGTTTCGCGGCTGCAGCCTTTTTTAGAGCAGGCGGGTTATAAAACTGATACTCTCGATCCGGTATGGCTCAATGGGGTTGTTGATTTGATTAAGAGCGATTTGACGACGCTTTCCGCCATCGACAGCCATATCAGTTTGTTCTTCGATGATAAATATGAAATCACCGCCGAGGCCAGACAAATACTGGAAAAGGAAAGCGCCATCCTTGTTTTAAAGACCTTTGCTGAATATCTGAAAAACAGCAATGATGCCGTGCAGGAAATTTACCCCACAGTCATAAAACATGTTAAAGAAAAAACCGGTGCAAAAGGTAAAGATTTGTTTATGCCCATTCGAGCCGCCCTAACCGGACGTGTTCATGGCCCGGAACTAGACCGAGTGTTTGCGATACTGGGTAAGCAAACAACTTTGAAAAGATTGAACCCTTTTTTCAATAAGGTGGTTTTTTAAACTCAAGAGGTCAAATCATTATCATCTTCTTGTTCAAACACCGGAGGCCAATATATCAAGTTGCATGCTCCATAACGATGGCCTTTACACACAATATTTCAACAGAACATATAAAAGCGACGGACAGTTATTTCGAGGGCGCTATAAGAGCATAGTCATTGATGGTGACAGTTATCTGCTGGAAGTGAATAAAAGCAAAAGACGGCAAGCCTATATTGATTTTATCAAACAGAAAGAACCGGAAAAACTAAGAGCCTTGCATGAAAAAAAGAAGTTGCCGTTGTTGGGCGCAAATGATTTTATAGATGAGATAAAGCAGAAGTATTTTGATAAGACGATCATAAAAGAAATGCGACAAGTGCGATGGCCGGGGACAAAAAGCTAAAGCAAAGGATAACAGCAGTCGAGAAACTACTAACATGAGCCAAGAAGAGACCCCATGTGTTTATGTAAAATCGGAGTCTGTAAAGTTCTGTCAATCTTTTGTGAAGGCGCTTTTGAAAACATGTTGACCATCTTTAAAAAACAGCCGCTGGGTGGGGGATTTTCAAGTGGCCATCCGGAACTTAACGGATGAAAATGGATATGCAGACGGGGGTTAAATAAATAACCGCTGCAATAATAACCGTCCAGGAAAATCGGTTTATGTATTTTTCGTATCGCAAAAGACGCTCATCCCAGTATCCCTCATCGATGAACTGCTGTAGTCCCTGAATCGGTTTTGTGGCCCGGAATAGCTTCGGAAGGTTTGCTGCTTTTGTTCCCAGAGTATTTTCGGAAAAGGTAATGTCTGCTTGCATTTCAGTTCTCCTTTGCTGTTTACATCTCTTGTTTCAGGTCTCTGCGTCACGTATGATATTTCCTGACGACTGCCGTGACCACGCCGCCAAGACGCATTTCAGACACGGGTGTAATTCTCGGGTATTTCGGGTTGGCCGCTTCCAGGTAAACCTCTTTGCCCTTCTTATGCAAATATTTCATTGTCCAGGCGCCGTCCACCTCGGCAATGACAATATCTCCCGTTTTCGCTTCCCTGCCGCGTTCGACCAGCACCAGATCATGCGGCATTATCCCTGCGCCGATCATGGAATCTCCGTCAACCTTAAGCAGAAAGGAATCAGCCTGCTTTGTGATGAGGTAGTCGTCAAAGGAGATGACATCGCGCAATTCTTCTTCGGCGGGTGAAGGAAAGCCGGCTGATACACCCCCGGCTAAAGGGACACCGATAAGCGAATTTATGAACGTCAGGTGTCCGGACTTATCCTTCTCCAGAATCCCTTCCTTTAAGAGTTTGTTCATCCAGAAATGGACAACGCTCTTGGACCGGACGGCGAGTATTGTAAGCATCTCTTCATAGGTTGGCATGCGTCGGCGTTCGCGACTGAAATCCGCTATCTTCTGCGCCACTGATTTTATGGTACGTTTCGTTTCCATGATTTGTACTATAATAGAACACATGTTCTATTGTCAAGAATATTTTTAATTATTTAAATATTCTGACATCTGTTATAGTGCTTTCAATAACTTGGAGAGGGTTAACATGTGTGGCAGGTTTGCTTTAGTCGCTGATTTAACAAAAATCGCCGAACATTTTGATGTCGGTAAGACTTCATCCGACTTCAAACCAAACTGGAATATCAGCCCGGGGCAATACATACCCGCCGTTATTCATCGAGACGGTCACAATATTCTCGAGTATTTTCTCTGGGGATTGATTCCATTCTGGGCTAAAGATCCTGCCATCGGACAAAAGCTGATCAATGCCCGTGCTGAAACCATTGGTGAAAAGCCGAGTTTCCGGAATGCATTGGAGAAGAGAAGATGCCTGATTGTTGCCGATGGTTTTTATGAATGGAAGCAAGATGGCAAGAAGAAAGTTCCCTGGTATTTCTATCTTAAGTCGGGTGAATCGTTTGGCCTGGCTGGCCTATATGAATCATGGATATCTCCCGAAAATATGCAGATCAATACCTGCTCAATCATCACAACCGTGGCCAATAAGTTGATTAAGCCCATTCATGAACGAATGCCGGTAATTATTCCGCAGGAGCAGGAGAACATATGGCTTAGCGATCGGATGCCGGATAGCACGGCTTTGAGTGCAGTTCTTAAGCCGTACCCAGCGGAGAAGATGGACTACAAAGCTGGAATGGGACCAGAATTTGCTGAAAATAAATGAAAAATTCTCAATCGGTATTGATTGGTGTACTGATCACACCGGCCATGGGCTACCGGGTTATCTCCTTACGAATGTCACGGGAAGTCGCCGTCAAATTTCCCCGTCTGCCCATGGAAAGCGTGCTCAAATGCGACAGATGCGGCGAGTGTTTGGAAAAATGCCCCTATGATTTGCCGATTCCGGATATGCTGAAAACCCATTACGATATTTATGAAAAGCAGCATTTCCAATCACAATCATTAATATTGTTTTCCCGGTATTTATGCTATTCGTAACACGTTTTCGACTCAAATATTCAGGAGGTCCAGATATGATGACTTTAAATAACAAAAGGAAGGTCTATAAATGCGGGTTAATAAATCCATTTTTGTCTTTAATTTCTTTATTATCTATTGGCGCCTTGATAATCTGTTTTTTGTTTACATCCGCCGCTGTTCCAGTTAAGGCGTTTGCCGGTGAGCAGGCGTGGATGGGTACACAGTTAAAGCCTTTGGAAGGTGCTATCAAACGATTTCTTTCCCGGTTAACGGGTACAGATGAAGGTGTTTTGGTTACCTCAGTGACAAAAGGGGGACCCGCAGAGCAAATGGGGATAAAACCCAATGACGTCGTTCTGGGGTTCAATTACCAGAAAGTTAAAAACGTCAATGAACTTGAAAGGGCCATTGCCGGATCAAGCCCGGGCGATAGAATAGTTTTATCCGTATTTCGCATGTCTCCAACCATAATGACTATTGTGGGAAGGATGGGGCAATCGCCGGACGCAGGCAGGCAGGAACAGGCACCGGAGGCTCTTCATGAAATGCCCCAACCAACGGGCTTGGATATGACAGCTAAAATATTTGCTCCGCCGGGGCATCATGAAATTGAATCCCTGAATCATTCCCGTGACGGCAAGTTGATTATTTCCGGTGGAGGGACATCGCTGAAACTTTGGGATGCAGCAACAGGTAGGGAAATCAGAACATTTGCCGGAGTTACAGATGTTATTTACTCAGTCGTATTTTCGCCGGATGACAGATTTATTCTCACCGGCTGCGCCAACCATAAAGCCGTACTCTGGGATGTCGAAACAGGAAAAGCAATAATGTCATTCATCGGACAGACTAAGGATGACCTTATAGAGTCAGTAGCATTTTCCCCCGATGGTCGCTTTGTGCTGACCTCGGGCAGTGATAAAATTATCAGACTTTGGGATATGGCCTCCGGGCAGGAAATACGAACCTTTACTGGGCATACAGCGTGGGTGAACTCCGTTGGTTTCTCGCCGGATGGCAAATATGTTGTTTCCGGAAGTTGGGATGGCACTCTCAGGCTTTGGGATGTTGTTACCGCCGCTGAAGTTGGTTCTTTTAAAGAAAACAAACAGGCCTCTGAATATAAAGCCGTAAGAGATAATGTGCGATCCGCCGGCGGAAGAGGAAGAGGCGGTGCAGCGCCTGCTGCGGTTGCTGCACCTACCCAGGCTGATGTTCCTCCTGCCGTTATTGTGAGAATGGGCGATAAAATGGCTTGGAATATCGAAGCCTGGAAGAATCGCATCAGCACTGTTGTCTTTTCACCAGACGGTAAATATCTGCTTTCCGGAAACTGGAGTAGCGCTATCAAGCTGTGGGATGTTGCCAGCGGTCAAAACATAAAAACTTTCTCCGGTCACACAGGGAGAATTAACTCGCTGGCGTTTTCCCCCGATGGCCGGCGCATACTGTCGGCAGCCCGCGACAATCTGGTGAAAATATGGGATGTTCCCACCGGGCAATTGCTGCGGACATTTACCGGGCATACCGGAGAAGTAAGGGCCATCGCTTTTTCCAGCAAACCGCATATTATTATATCCGGCGGGGCAGATGGCACCATGAGATTATGGAACTCCAATACTGGCGAGGAGTTGATCAAGTTTGTTGGCTTAAAAGATGGAGAGTGGATAATTGTCACCGCAGATGGTTATTACAATTCGTCACCCAAAGGACACCAAGAGCTGAATATTCTTGTTAATACCAAGGTGTATGGGATTGATCAGTTTTACGATCTCTTTTACCGTCCCGATATTGTGACGGCAAAACTACGCGGGGAGAATATTGCAGACCTGGTTACTCTTACTCTTAACGAAGCGATTAAGACCCCGCCGCCCAGAGTCAGTTTCAGTTTATTGCCCCAAGCAACCAACTTGCCTGTGGCCAAAGTATGCTACCGCGTGAAAAGTTCCGGTGGCGGCATCGGTGAAATTCGCATCTTCCAAAACGGCAAGCTCATCAAGTCCGACGGGTTTTATCGCGAAGTGGTTAAAAATGAAACTACGGCTAAGATGCAGCTGACCTCATTGAATAGCAGGGCTGTCTATCAGGATATGCGCTCCGTGACTGTGAAGGAAAAAACATCTTCCCTTGCTCCCCTGGCTGCACCTAAAGGAAACATCGTTGAGGAGTGCATTGAGGTGGAAGCCATGGCGGGAGACAATGAAATCAGCCTGACCGCCTTTAATGCGCCCAATACAGTGCAGAGTTTTCTGGAAACAGCCAGGTTCGTATCATCAGTAAAACAAGACGAGCCTCATCTTTACATCCTGTCTGTCGGTATCGACAGGTATCGTGATGCCTCCATCAATCTCAAGTATGCGGCCAAGGATGCGGCAGATTTTTCCGGCCGGCTATCCGAGAAGGTTCGCACTCTCTACAAAAAGGAAAACATCCATCTTATTAAGCTGGTAAATGAACAGGCCGGTAAACAGAACATTCTGGCCACGATAGACAACCTGTCCAAAAAGATAAAGCATGGAGACAGGTTCATATTTTTTGATGCCTCCCATGGCCTGCTGCTGCAAGGTCAGTACTTCATAGTTACCAGCAGCTTTAACGGGAAGCTTTTCAGTACGGCGAGCCTGATCAGTTCCAATGAAATTGTTGAAATCTCCAAGAAGATAAAATCACTGTCTCAACTGTTTATCTTTGATACCTGTCATGCCGGTGGTGTCGACAACATCGTGAGCGGATTGTACGATGCCCGGATGTCGGTGCTGGCCAAGAAAATGGGTCTGCACATTTTTGCTTCGGCCGGCAGTGTGCAGACGGCGCTGGATGGTTTCCAGGGTAATGGCTTATATACCCATACTTTGCTGCAGGGGATTGCCAGGGGCAGTGAGGTGGATGTAGAAAAAGATGGAACAGTGACGGTGACGAAACTGGGGCGATATTCGAAGGACAAGACAACAGAGATCTCCGCCAAATTGGGGCATCCCCAGACACCATTTATTATCAACTTTGGGAAAGACAGTCCTCTGTTTAAGGTGAACTAAATACATGAGATATGAAGGCAACATCTTTCGCCCGTTTAGCGAGGCCAACAGTTATCTGCTTCAATGCACTGTGGGCTGTTCGCATAACCAATGCACCTTTTGCGGGATGTACAAGGACAAGCGTTACCGCATCCGCACTTTCGAAGAGATCAAAGAGGATATCGCCATGGCTAAGTCCCACTATGGCGATTGCGAAAAGGTCTTTTTGTGCGACGGCGACGCTATCGCGATTGATACGGAGATGCTTCTGGAAATTCTCCAGATGCTACGGGAAACATTTCCGTCACTGAGGCACGTGGGAAGCTATGTCGGTCCGCAGAGCACCCTTAGTAAATCCCTGGATGAACTGAAATCCCTGCGTGCTGCTGGATTGGGTAAGGCCTATATCGGTGTCGAGACGGGAGACAACGAGCTTTTGCGAAAGGTCAAGAAGGGTGTTGGCTACGAGGAGATGCTCCGGGCGGGGCAAAACCTGGTGGAGGCCGGGATCAACCTGTCCGTCATGGTTTTGCTGGGAATTGCGGGCAAAGGCGAGGCGTCCCGCAGGCATGCTCTGGCCACGGCGAAGATCTGCAATGAGATGAAGCCCCAGTATATGGCAGCCCTCACCTACACACCCGTGCCGGGAACAGTAATGCACCGGCAGGTGCAATCGGGGGACTTCGAACTGCTGGATCCTTTCGAAACCCTGGAGGAGATGAAGGTGATGTTCGAGAACATCACTATGGACAATCTGAAGTTTGTCGGCGCCCACGCCTCGAACTATCTTCCTATCAGCGGCACGCTTCAGAAAGACCGGGTAAAAATGATCGCCGCGGTGGATCATGTACTAGGCAGTCGGGACGAGCGCTTGATTCGCCCCGACAGCATGCGGGGGTTGTAACTGCCGCCGCAAGATGGATTGAAATGGAATTATCCCGGACGGCAAACCGGAGCGCGAGAACTAAGCCAGCATGCCGCCGTCAATATTAATGCAAGCGCCGGTTGTATAAGATGCGGCGTCGGAAACAAGATAGAGAACGGCACCGGCCATTTCTTCGGGCTTGGCTATTCTGCCCATCGGGATTTGTGGCAGGACGAGCTTCATTATCTCCGGGCTTTGTGTCAGAGCGGCGGCGAACTTAGTGTCGGTGAGTCCCGGCAGGATGGCGTTCACGCGGATGTGGTAGGGAGCAAGCTCCTTGGCAAAGGACAATGTGAGCGCGACGATTCCAGCTTTTGTGATAGAGTAAATTCCCTGAAAAGGCGCCGGTCGAACGGCATTAATCGAGGCTACATTAACGATGGCGCCGCCTGTATCCTTCATCATCTTTGCCGCCTGCTGGCTGACGAAAAAGTGTCCCTTCAGATTGACGGCAAACGTTTTGTCCCAGACCTGCTCATCGGCGCTCAACACATCTCCAAAGAAGGGGTTTATTGCGGCATTGTTCACCAGGATATCCAGCCTGCCGAATTGCTTTTGGATAATGTCGAATAATTGATTAATCTGGTCCATCTCTCCGATATGGCAGGTCAGAGCGGTAGCATTGCCCCCGGTTTTTGTTATGTCTTCAGCAATGTGTTTGAGGTTGTCCAGCTTGCGGCTGGTCAGGATGACATGCGCACCATGTGCTGCCAACTTTCGGGCAATGGCCTCGCCAATTCCTCGGCTGGCACCGTTGATCAAGGCTATTTTACCCTTTAAATCGAATTCCAGTTCAGACATAATTATACCTCCTCATTTTGATTATTAGCTTATTTAACTAATTTGAAATTGTCAATCACTCTTGCATTACTCTTAGTAAAACTATTATATGTAGCAAAAAAAAATAGTTGAGCTCTGAAATAAAATAAAACTTGACAGTCAAACTATATTGATTTATGAAAATTGCCCAGTAGTAAGTTTTTGTAATAAAAAATATAAAAACCAGAGGAGGAAGCATGATGAAAAAGATATGTCTGTATATCGGAATGATTTTTATTTTTCTGCTGATGACCACGGGGGTTTGGGCGGCAAACCCTGAAACAACTGGGCCTATCAAGATCGGCTTCATGGGAAACATGTCTTCTCCCTCTTCTTTGAGCTCCAAGGGCGCTGCCACCATGGCCGTAGATGAGATTAACAAGGCGGGCGGCATCCAGGGGAGACAAATTAAGCTGATCGTTGAGGATACCAAGGGCGAAATTCCCAAATGCGTGGAAAGTTACAAAAAGCTGGTCATGAATGACCGCGTGTTGGCGATCATCATCGCGGAAAAGGTCGAAATGGGTGTTGCCGGAATGGAGATTGGAGCGGAACTGTTCTCTGAATATCCGCACCTTTTCTTCAGCACCGTCGGTTCCGGAGATGACATCTGGCATCGTGTGCGTGACAACTATAAAAAATACCGTTTCGGTTTCCAAACTTATTATTATATCTCTACTAATTATCTGAAAATATGGGCTCCCGAAAACACAGAAGTGTTCAAAAAACAGGTCAAGACCGATAATGTGGCAATTATTTATGAAGATATGGAATGGACTAAACCGCTGCGTAAAGGTTTGCCGAATGTATCACCTTCGCTGGCCGGTGTTTATAAAGAGAAGGGAGTTAATGTTGTTTATGAGACGACTATTTCTCTCGACCAGAAGATGTTCAACCCCATCTTCGAAGAGATTGCCAAGTCCAAAGCCGGGATTATAGACTGTGTCGTGGGCTACATTGACCAGTCCGCCTTTATCAAGCAGTGGGCTCAATCGAGTGCCCGGCACATTCCCATGCTGATCTGGGGAGGACTTGCCGGTATGCCCCCGGCCTGGAAAATGACCGAAGGTAAAGTAAACGGTGTTATGGTTGGTTCCTCCATGGTGAAGGTGGCCATTACTCCCAAGACTCTGCCCTTCATGGAAAATCTGGTAAAGAATTACAAGGTTGGTCCCATCTTCGGCTCCCACACAACTTATGATACAATTTACGGTTTCAAAAAGGCTATTGAAAAAGCAGATGGAACGGGAAACATTGATAAACTCATCAAACAATTGGAGCAAGTTGAAGAAGTGGCTGTGCTGGGAACTATCGGATGGAATTCAAAGTACCACTATAATCTTCCCCATCCCAAGTATTTGACACCGGTGGTTCAGTGGCAGAAGGGGGAAATGAAAGTCATCTATCCCGCAAAGTATAAGAATTCTGATTACATATCGCCAACTGATTTACGTAAATAATTTATGCCGGGGATCTGCGGCCGCAGGTCGCAGATCCCCCTTCAAAATAGGGAATATTCACATAAGTAATATTTGTTTGCGGTAATAATAACCTGACTTTAGTTTAGGTTCAGGAAAACGGGAGTAAACAAAGAGATCATATGAGTGATATCCTGCTGCAAATTGTCATCTATACTGTTATTTGGGGTTCAATCTATCTTTTGATATCCCTGGGTTTCTCCCTTGTTTGCGGTGTTCTCCGAATATTTCATCTCGGATACGGGGTAACTTTTATTCTGGCCGCCTACGTCACCTGGGCATTTATGGAGAATGCTGGTCTGGGACTTCTGCCTAGTCTCCTGCTCATGCTTCTGGTCCAGTGCGCCTTTGCCCTCATTGTTTTTTACAAAGGCGTCTTTCAGCGTTACCTGGAAGAGGAAGAAGTTCTTCTGACTCTGTCTATTCTTATTTTTCTTGCCGTCGCCCATCTGGCTAATTATTTGTATCCGGTCACCGACGGTGTCAGTATTCCTTCCACGATTATCGACGGTATGCTGAATATAGGTGGTGTTACCATAGCCTATCAGATGATCGTGGCCGCAATTACGGGAATTGTGGTGACGGCAATTTATGTAGTCTGGTTTATGAAGACCAGGATTGGCCTGATCATCCGGGCGATCAGCCAGAACCTGCCGGCGGCCCTGCTGATGGGCGTGAATGTCAACCGGATGTACTATCTAGCCATGATCCTCTCGGTGATTCCCCCGACAATCTGCATGATAGTTATTGCGCCCTTCTGGGGAGTTGATCCTTTCATGGGTTCGTCACTCCTGATGACGGCTATGCTTATTTCCATTCTCGGGGGCTTAGGTAATCTCAAGGGCAGTATAGTTGCTTCCTATCTGATCGGCTTCATTCATGCCACGGTCAGCTTCGTTCTAGTTTCCCGTTTCATGGGGCTTGCGGCCCTGATTATCACACTGGTCGTGATGATTTACCGGCGCGGGGGTATTTTTGCAGGAGAGACCTTATGGTAAACTTTGAATTACGTCGGGACCGCATTGTAGCACGTTTTCGAGACAAGAAATCAGAATGGGTAATTGAACCTCGTTACTGGAGAAATCCGATAATCGGGATCAGTGTTTTGCTGATTCTACCCCTCTTTGTTTCGTCTTATCCTCACATTCTGGCCATGTTCACCACGGCCAATCTCTATGCGGCTATTGCTATTCCGCTGTCGCTCCAGATGCTGGGAACGGGCCGGGTTAATTTTGGTCCACAATTATACCTGGGGATCGGTGGTTACACGGCAGCCCTTTTGAATCTCCACTTTGGCTGGAGCCCTGCAATGACACTTGCGGCAACTATCACCGTTTGCGCTGTGATCTCGCTGCTTTTAAGTCCGACTACCTTAATTGCCAAGGGACTCTATTTCTCTCTGATCACTCTGATTCTGCCGCTGACCTTTATGGATGTAACCTTCATCTGGGGAGATATCTTCCGGGGAGAAGTTGGCCTCGTAGGCATGAGCGCACTTTTGACGTTTGAGAAGGTCACTTGGAATTACATTGCTTATTATTATCTCTCCCTTTTTCTTATGCTGGCCTATCTTCTTTTCTCTGACCGGATTGTCCGTTCCCGTTTCGGGATTAACCTGGCTGCGATTAATGAAAATGAAAATGTGGCCCGGATGATGGGGGTGAATGTCGACCATTACAAGGTATTTTACTACGTACTACCGTCCATTTTAACCGGAATTGTCGGCTGGTTCATTGTCCATACCTTTCGCACCTTCGCCGGCGTAACTTATCTGCCCCTGGAATTTATGACTAAAATTCTGATCATCGTCATTGTCGGAGGAAGGGCTTTTCTCTATGGGGCCATTCCCGGGGCTTATCTGATTTCCATTGTCGAAGATTCTCTGCGGGGGCTCGGTCCCGTGAACTACTTCATGTTCCCTCTGGTTCTGATCGCCCTTATCGTCTTTTTGCCCCGGGGAGAAGGTCTTTGGGGTCTTTATCACAAAAGGCGCCCCCGTGATTATTTTCCAAAATTGCATGTAAGGAGAGATTAGTCCAGTGCTGGAGATAAAAACGGTATCCAAAAATTTCGGCGGTCTTGCCGCAGTGAGTGATGTCAGCTTTTCCGTTAAAGAAGGAGAAGTGGTTGGATTGATCGGACCCAACGGGGCCGGAAAAACAACCATGTTAAACCTGATCTGTGGCATTTACAAATCGGACAGTGGTTCAATCAGTTTTGACGGAACGGACATCACGAAAATGGACAGTGCGAAAATATGTAAGCTGGGTATATCGCGAACCTATCAGATCCCCCAGCCTTTTGA
>CAZYIE010000018.1:21586-40780 GCA_964646755.1 uncultured Smithella sp. | reverse complement strand
TTTTGAATCCATGACAGCCTTAGCTGGCGTTCTGGTAGGGGTACTCAACGGTAAAAAACGCCCTAATATGAGCCTTCCTGATGCTGTTCTGGAGGCTTCCTACTATCTCGAATTCGTGGGGTTATTTGCCAAGCGTGATACACTGGCGCGTGATCTGAATCTCTACGAATTGCGGATGCTGGAACTGGCCCGCGCCTTGGCCACTACGCCGAAACTACTGCTTCTTGACGAAGTCATGGCCGGACTGAATCCAACGGAGGCATCATGGGCGCTGGATATGATCTGGAGCGCCCAGGATCAGTTCGCTATCAGCATTCTGTGGATCGAACACGTTATGAAGATTATAATGAACGCAACACAAAGAGTTGTTGTGCTGCAATATGGCAAAAAAATTGCCGAGGGTCCACCCAAGGAAGTAACCTCTGACCCCAAAATCATTGAGGCCTATCTAGGAGCTCGTTATGCTCAACATTAATGATCTGAGCGCCGCCTACGGCGTAATCCCTGTCCTGCACGGAGTGAATCTTGAAGTTCACAAGGGAGAAATTGTTGCCCTGCTGGGCGGGAACGGGGCTGGAAAAACGACGGTGCTGAACAATATCTCCGCGGTAATGCCTATAAAAACGGGAAGTATCTCCTTTATGGGTACCGAAATACAAAAACTGTCTTCCGACAAGATTGTTAAGCTCGGCATATCTCAGATTCCCGAAGGAAGAAAAATATTTACTTATCTGACCGTGAAAGAAAATCTGCTCATGGGAGCCTGTACGCCGCTAGCCTGGCAGCAGCGGAAGAAAACAATGGATAAGGTATGCACTTTATTTCCCATTCTAAAGGAACGCTCCGGTCAGAGGGCCAGCCTGATGAGTGGCGGAGAGCAGCAAATGCTGGTAATTGCCCGCGGATTGATGGCCCAGCCCAAACTCCTCATGATCGATGAGCCGTCGCTTGGTCTCAGCCCTCTCATTATGTCTCAGATCTATGACGTCATCAAAACATTTCCCGCTGACGGAATTACCGTGCTCCTGTCGGAACAAAATGCGCTTTATGCCCTGGAAATCGCCGACCGGGGTTATGTTTTACAGGACGGTCACATTGTGCTGGAAGGAACGAATGATTTTCTCTTAAACAACGAACTGGTCAAGAAAGCTTATATAGGAATGTAAAGATGACTGAAGATTATTTTGGTTTTACCAACAAGCTTTTTGCCCCGCAGGACACCGATAAAAAAGCGGAAGCGCTCAAAGGCATCCGTGTGCTCGATCTATCTCACATGATTTTCGGCCCGACGGCGGCGAAATTCCTGGCGCAGTATGGCGCCGAGGTCATTAAAGTGGAAGTTCCCAATCAGGGCGACTACTGGCGGGGTGGCACTTACTGGGGCAAGTATTGGAAGCACTCCAATCCCCTGTGGCATTTTATCAATCAGAGCAAATATTTTGTTGCCATTGATGTTAAGAAACCCAAAGGCAAGGATCTAATCCTGAAACTCGCGGAAAAAGCCGATATCGTCATCGAAAATTTCACCTCCGGGACTGTGGAAGCCTGGGGCATCGGCTATTCTCAGATCAGTAAAATTAATCCTAAAGTCATTTATGCCAGTCTGAGCACTTACGGACAGTATGGACCGAAAAGGTATAATCCCGGCTGGGACTTGCTGGCCCAGGGCGCCAGCGGCGTCCTGTCGGTAACAGGTCATCCGGAGACTGATAAATATTTCAAGGTTCCGGATTTTTTCGGTGATTTTTTCCCCGGATATTACGCGGCCATGCTGATTCTTATTGCCCTCAACTACCGGGAACGCACCGGTGATGGGCAGTATCTCGACGGATGTCAGGCGGAAATCCTGATGCGGGCATTATCCCATTTTACCTATTCCGATGCAACCGGCAATGATCTCGGGCGCACCGGCAATTCGGACCCCACCATGGCCCCCTCGGGAATATTTAAGACGCTCGATGGAAAATTTCTCGCGCTGGCCATTGCCTCGGATAAGCAATTTCAATCTTTTTGTAAAGCCCTGGGCCGCGAAGACCTTGCCCGTGACGAAAAATATAATAAGGCTTTCCGCCGGCTCCAGCCGGAACATGCTCTCACCTTAAATAAAGTCGTTGAGGAATGGGTAAAAACGAAAGAGGCCGCCGCAGTAATAGAATTGGCCCGCAAACACCGCTTTGCCGCAACCGAAGTAATGGATGATGTGCAGATCTGCAATGATGAATGGCGGCAGGAAAGGGGAAGTGTTATTCCCTTTGAAGACGATATGTATAAAAAGCTGGTCATTGAAGGACCGATCGCCATGCTCAGCAAAACACCGGGCCGGACGAAATGGCTTTCCCGGCCACTGGGTTATCATAATCGCTATGTCTTAAAGAAAATTATGGGACTGACAGAAGACCAGATTAAAGAATTGGAAAAAGAAAGAGTGGTGGGTAACTGGGATTATCGGGTCGGCCAGAGACCACCTATTTATCATGACCTGGCCAAGGACAAGATTTTTAATTACGAAGGGGGTGAGGACCATTAAAGAGCGCGTTTATTCCAGATACTTGCAGAAGACAAGTTCGTCCGGGCCGTTGTCCGAATGGAGCCAGCTTCTATCGAAAATGATGACCTCCGAAGGGAAACCGGAAGCCCTTGATGACATGATGGTCCTCGACTTAAGTTATGCCAATTTTTCCGGCAATATTACAGCGAGTTTTTTCGCCGAAGCCGGTGCCGAGGTTATTAAGATTGAACCACCCGAAGGAGATCCGTCTCGAATCATGAGCCCTTACGGGGCCAATGTAAAAGGCGTGGGCATTCCCTATTTGATGGAGAGCCGGAACAAGCGCAATGTTTCCCTGGATTTGAGCAAAGTAGAAGATAGAGAAAACCTGAAACGCCTTGTGAACAGGGCCGATGTTCTGATTGAAACCTTTGCCCCAGGCGAAATGGATGAATGGGGAATTGGCTACCGGCAATTGCGGGAACTCAATCCCGGCCTGATTTATATCGCCATCACGCCTTATGGTCATTACACTGCCAAGGGCAAAGAGATGGCTGGCATGCCCTGGACTGACCTGACCTCGCAGGCCGAGTCCGGTCTTGCTGCTCTGATCGGCGATCTTCCGAACACTCCGGAACCTTATAACTGGCCGACCCGTGCGGGGTTTTATGCCGCCGGATATACATCCGCTGTCGCAGCAGCCTGCGGAGGTCTTGTGGCTTCTTTCTTCAAGCGCCGGACCGGTGAAGGACAAATGGTTGATATCGCTTCAGCCGATGCTTACGCCTCCTGTGTCGGCTTCCCGCCAACCATAGGCTACGTCTGGAAAAAACCTAGGTTTCGTTACGGGACTCTCGATTACGGCCTTTGCCCTTACGGATTTTTTAAATGCAAAGACAGCTATGTGGCCATTGCCTGCTTTCGGGATCAGGACTTTCGGGCAGCTATGAGAATCTTGGGGAAATGGAAGCTGGAAGAAGAATGGAAAACGCTACTTGATCGAATCACGGATGACATTGATAAAGTCAAGGAATTGAATAATGAAGTAGAGGATGCTGTCGGCAAGTATACTTACGATGAGATTAATGAAAAATTTTCTTCCTTCAGCGTAAAATCAGCCCGCTCCAAGTGGCGAGGGGGAGGGCTTCCGGTCACAACAAAAATGTTAACACCCAAAGAGGTCCTTCAGGAAAAGCACTGGCAGGTTCGTGGCTCCTTTGTTAAGGTAGAACATCCATCTTACGGAATCGTAACCTTACCTGTAACCGGCAAGTTGTCGAAAACGCCTTTAAGAGTCAAGTGGCTTTCCGCCGATATCGGCGAAGATAATGAATATATTTTTAAAAAATACGGATTAGTGGGAAAAAAGTCCGGCTAAGTCATGTGGGAAACATGATGGAATTATTAATTTAATAATAAGTAATAATAAATAATTCTAAGGAGGAATCTGATGTATCAATTAACCAAGCCGGACAATATCGTGGAGATGCTGGAGAAATCCATTCCCAAATTTGCACAGAGACCTTTTCTGGGAACGAAAAACAAGAACTTAAATCAATATGACTGGATAACCTTTGCTGATTTCGGATCGCGTGTGGACAATGTCAGAAGCGGGTTGAGTCAGTTGGGTATTGGCAAAGACGATGCCGTAGGCATTATCTCCAACAACAGCACCGACTGGGCGGTATGTTTTTACGCCACTAACGGTCTGGGCGCCAGACTTGTGCCCATGTATGAGGCTGAACTGGTCCAAGTATGGAAATACATAATAAATGACGCTAAAGTGAAGGTGCTTTTTATAACCAAGAAAGAAATATACGAAAAAATCAAAGAGAGCATTTCGGCAATATCAACGTTGAAAAAAGTTATACTGATGGAGGGTGAAGGGCCGGATACCCTGGCGGATATAGAAAAAAAAGGCGCTGCCCAGAAAGTAAAAAGCATATATCCGGAACATTCTTCCATCTGCATTCTGATTTACACTTCGGGAACTACCGGCGACCCGAAAGGCGTGCTCCTTTCCCAGGGCAACATAACGAGCAACGCTCATGCTACGACGGTTAACTTCCCGAATATGAATGAAAATGACAGAACCCTGTCCATCCTGCCCTGGGCGCATGTCTTCGGTCTTGCGGAACTTGTCACATACTGCCATCTGGGCGGGTCAATCGGTTTTGCGGAAAGCGCAACTACCATCGGTGACGATTTACTCTTGGTTAAGCCGACTTATCTTATTGCCGTGCCCAGGGTTTTCAATAGAGTATATGACGGGTTATGGACGAAGATGAATGAAGAAGGCGGGCTTCCCAGGAAATTGTTCGTTATGGGAGTGGAGAGCGCCAAGAAGAAGCGAGAGCTTGCGGCACTAGGCAAATCCGATTTTATGACCAACCTGAAATTTAAAATTGCGGACGCTATTGTTTTTAAGAAAATCCGGGAAAAACTCGGCGGCAAATTGACCGGGTCCATGACAGGCAGCGCCGCGATGAATCCGGAAATATCTCACTTTTTCTGGGATATGGGCATTCCTCTTTATGACGCTTACGGGTTGACCGAGACCTCGCCGGGAGCAACCATGAATTGCCCGTCTAAATACAAGATAGGCAGCGTCGGCCCGGTGATGGATAAATGCAAGATAGTCATTGATAAATCGGTAGTCGGACCGGATGCAACTGATGGCGAAATAATTATTTACGGACCTAATGTTATGCAGGGGTATTATAACAAGCCCGAAGCCACAGCGGCTGTAATGACTCCTGACGGCGGATTCCGGACGGGCGACCGCGGACGTCTGGACAAGGAAGGATTCCTGTTTATTACCGGAAGGCTCAAAGAGCAGTTTAAACTGGAAAACGGTAAATATGTGTTTCCGGTAGCGATTGAAGAAGATATTAAACTGAACCACTTCATTGAAAATGCCATGATCTACGGGGAAGGTCGCGAGTTTAATGTTTGTCTGGTAATTCCTGATTTTATCGCGTTGGATAAATGGGCGGAAAAAAATAATCTCCCTAAAGATCATGAACAACTCATTAAAATGGATGAGGTAAAAAAATTTCTTGTAAGTGAAATAGCAAATACCCTCAAGGATAAATATGCCGCTTATGAGATCCCGAAAAAATTCATATTTATGAGCGAACCTTTTACCCTGGCCAACGGCATGTTGACTCAGACCATGAAACTCAAGAGGCGCGTTGTCTTTGAAAAATGCAAGGATCAGATTGATGCATTATACGCAAAATAGATTTTCATTACGGGCAAACTGGATTATTTTACAATATAATTACGTTTGCGATAGGAGGAAGTCATGGCTGAAAACAGCAAGGTGAAAAGCAGGAAAGACAGGATCATGGAAGCCGCTCTGCGAATTTTTGCCGACAAGGGATTCCAGGATACCACTGTTGCTGAGATCAGTAAAATGGCCGGTGTTTCCGAAGCTACAGTATATGAGAATTTTGGTACGAAAGAAGATCTTTTGTTTGCCATTCCCGAAAAGGTAACAGTAGAAACCATCGCCGAGTTCGAACGGGTTCTCCCCTATATCAAAGGGACAGAGGCGAGGATCAGGGCTGTATTATGCAGCTACATACGTCTCTATCGCGAAAATCCCGACTATTCGGCCCTTGCTCTTTTGCAACTTATGCCCAATAAGCGCTTCCGCCAGACCAATGCCCATGTGACAATACGCCGGTCTGCCCACATTCTCCTGGATTGCATCCGGGACGGCATTGAGGACGGTACCTTTAAAAAGAATATCAATCCTTACCTGATCCGCTCCATGTTCCTCGGGACTATTGAGCATATGTTTATCCAGTGGCACCTCCAGGGATTATCAAGAAAGGAACCAATCATGGATTTCCTGGATCTCTTAATGGAGAACATTCTGGTAGGTATTCGGGAAAAAGATCGGGAATCCGGATTCATTCTCAGACTGAATATAGAGGATGCCAGGCTTCTGAATGAGATGATGCAGAAAAAAGAAAAATTGGAAAAAAGAGAATCCGGGGTTTCCCGCAAGAACGCCGGGAAAGATAAACACTTGAAGAAGAAAAAGGAGTAATACCATGAGAACAAAAGAACAATACATTGCAGGTCTCCGGAAAATGAGACGTAACCTCTATCATGATGGCGAAAAGATCGACCGTGATGACGAACTTCAGCAACCTGTCCTGAACGTTATGGGCATTACGTTCGACGCCGTAAACGATCCGGAGTTGAAGGATCTTTGCACGGCCACCTCACATTTAACCGGTGAAACCATAAACCGCTTCTGTCATGTGCATCAAAGCACGGAAGATCTTCACAAGAAGCAGGACATGACCCGCGCCCTGTGCCGGAAGGCGGGGATGTGCATCCAGCGCTGCATGGGCACAGATGCTCTTAACGCCGTTAACGCCGTTTCTTTCGAAGCGGACAAGGTCAACAGCGGTAATACCTCTTACTACAAGAACTTCCTTACATGGCTCGAACGATTTCAAAAAGAAGACCTCGTAGGAAGTTGCGCCCAGACCGACATCAAGGGTGAGCGCCTGAAGCGGCCCATCCAGCAGACTGATCCCGACATGTATGTCCACGTTGTGGAAAAGAAAAGTGATGGAATTGTCGTTCGGGGCTGCAAACTCCACATTTCCGAGGCCTCCATTTCCGACGAGATCCTTGTTGTTCCTACCCGCGCCCTGGGCCCCGACGAGAAGGACTACGCAGTGGCCTTCGCTGTCCCCTCCGATTACGAAGGGGTCAAGCAGGTCGTTTCCATCCACAACCAGCACAAGCGCAAAAGCATCCAGCGCGGCATAGACATCGGCTATTCCGACTCCTACATCATCTTTGAGGATTGCTTTGTTCCGTGGGAACGGGTCTTTCTCTGCGGAGAAAACGATCACGGCGGACTTTGCGCCCTGCTGTTCGCGTTGTTCCACCGCCACAGCTACTCGGGATGCAAGCCGGCTATCGGAGACGTTTTCCTCGGCCTGGCAGCCCTGGCAGCGGAATACAACGGCATCGAAAAAACGCCTCACGTGAAGGAAATGCTGGCGGAGATCATCAAAATTTCAGAGCTGGGCTATGCCGCAGGTTTCACGGCCTCCAGTATGGGTAAACCAGAAGTCGTCATCCCGGGTATGGGCAGTTGCCCCTACGGTCCGGGCAGCTACATCCCCAACTCCATTTATTGCAATGTGGGACGCTGTCTGACAGGAGAAGCTGTTTTCCATGAGCAGGAACTCCTCTGCCGGATTGCCGGCGGTGCTCCGGCCACCTTCCCCTACGAAGGAGATCTGACCCATCCAGATCTGAAGGCGGTTCTGGAAAAATACCTTAACCGCAATCCCAAGGTTCCCGTGGAGGACCAGATAAAATTCTGGATGACTCTGGGCGACTATACAATCGGCACTATGGCCGGTGTTATGAACTACGGTAACTACCACGGCGGCGGATCACCCATCATGGAACAGATCGCCATTACGTCCCAGTATGACATTAAGTCGAGGAAAAAACTGGTGAAGACACTGGCGGGGATCAAGAGCTGATCAACCAAATAAACAGGAGGCAGACATGGAGTACCAGTACATATTGTTTCAGGTGGATAAAGGAATAGCTACCATTACGCTGAATCGACCGAAAGAGATGAACTGCATCAATTTCGAGATGGTTGAGGAAATCGCCGCTGCCGTTGGCCGCTGCGAAAAGGATGAACAGATCCGGGCAGTGGTTGTAACTGGGGCCAGCCAGATGTTTTCCGCCGGGGATGACATCAAGACGATGGAAGTGGCCAAGACTCTTTCGGCGCCGGAAGTGGCCCAAGCGATCGAAACAAAGGCATATCCCGTTGTGATAAAATGTTTGATGGCCTTGCCCAAACCGGTCATCGCCTGCGTCAACGGTATTTGCTTCGGTGCGGGCGGAGAAATCGCCCTGGCCTGCGATTATGTCATTGCCTCCGATCAGGCATCTTTTGGCCAGTTATACATTAACCTCGGGCTCATCGGAAACACGTACCTTTTGCCCAAAGCCGTCGGTGTACGCAAAGCCCTCGAACTCATCTGGACAGGCAAGATCATCAACGCCGAAGAAGCGCTCCGACTAGGCATGATCAACAAAGTTGTTCCGGCGGCATCCCTGGAAGAAGAAACGGCGAAACTGGCCGGCCGGATGGCCAAAGGTCCAACACTGGCCTATGGTTATGCCAAGAAGGTTCTTCTCGGAAGTCTGAACATGGAAGCGGAAGAGGCCATCAAACTGATGACGGACGCGCAGGGAAAACTTATGAAAACGACCGATCATCTGGAAGGTGTTCAAGCCTTCACCCAACGGAGGAAGCCAGCCTTCACGGGCGCATGAAAAAATTTCAGTAAGGAGTCAGATTGTGAAAGCGGAAGATATTCAACGTATCCTGATTATCGGCGGCGGTACTATGGGCCGGCAGATCGCCCTCCATTTTGCCATGTACGGCTGCAATGTCGTCATCTACGATATCCAGGAAGACTTACTGACCAAGGCTTTAGCGGTCATTCAAAAGATGGTTGGAACCTATGTTCGCTTAAAACGGATCACGCAGGACGAGGCCCAAGCGGCGATTGACCGGATCAAGACCACGACGGCGTCTTTAGAGGCGGCCCGTGACATCGATCTGGTCAGTGAATCCGTTCCCGAAGACCCCGTCCTGAAAGGGAATGTTCTTTCCCTATTTCACACCCTCTGTCCGTCCCGCACCATTTTCACCACAAATACATCCACCCTGCTGCCCTCCATGTTCGCCGATGCAACAGGAAGGCCCGATAAATTTCTCGCCCTTCACTTCCACGATCTGCGTACGAACACCGTTGTCGATATCATGCCCCATCCCGGAACCGATGCAGAGACGATCCATGCCGTTCAGGGTTTCGCAAAACGAATGGGACTCATCGATATCATTCTGAATAAGGAAAGCAGCGGCTATGTGTTTAATGCCATGCTCCGGGCTTTTCTCGAATCGGCGCAAACCCTCGCCGCCAATGGTATCTCGTCCATTGAAGACATAGACAGGTCTTGGATGGGTGTTATGAATATGCCGATAGGTCCCTTCGGACTCATGGACAGCATAGGCATCGATACGGCCTGGAAGGTTACGGCTTACTGGGCTAAACAGACGGGCAATGCCCAATTGCAGAAAAATGCCGACTTTCTCCAACAGTTTGTGGACCGGGGCGAAGTCGGCCAGAAAACAGGCAAGGGATTCTATCAGTACCCCGGTCCGTTGTTCCGAAAACCGGGATTCATCGCCGGCCATGCCACTTAATGGGGAAACAAATGTTTCCCCGTAAAATAACGCAGGAAGGAGAGAGACATGAGTAATTTATTGGTGAATATGAGAGATCAGCAGTTCCTGCTTTTTGAGCAGTTGGGTATCGAGAAGTTATTCGCGACGGAGAAGTATAAGGATTTCTCCAAGGATGACGTGTTGATGATGCTGACTGAAGCGGAGAAAATGGCCGTCAATGTCATTTTGCCGACCAATGTTATCGGCGACAGGGAAGGCTGCACCTTCAAGGACGGGAAGGTAACCGTACCGGCGGTGTTCCACGAGGCCTACCAGAAGTTCATCGAAGCCGGCTGGCTTTGCCCCTCCCGGTCTGTCGATGTGGGGGGGCAGGGAATGCCTCTTCTTATGAGCAATGCCTGTTCGGAACTTTTTGTGGCGGCCAACTATCCCTTTACTATGTACCCGGGATTGACCAACGGAGCGGCGGCCCTCATCGAAAATTTCGGAACTGAAGAACAGAAGAGCAAGTATATGGTCAAGATGTATGCCGGGAAATGGGGCGGAACAATGTGCCTCACGGAACCCGGTGCGGGCAGCGATGTCGGAGCGCTGAAAACGACGGCGAAAAGACTGCCGGACGGCACTTACAGCATCACGGGAACAAAATGCTTTATCTCCAGCGGGGATCACGATCTCACGGAGAATATCATTCATCCCGTTTTGGCCAGAATCGAAGGTGATGCTCCCGGTACGGCGGGCATATCTATTTTCATTGTTCCGAAGATTAAAGTCAACGACGACGGCACACTCGGCGGCAGTAACGACGTGCAAACTGGTAATATCGAGCACAAGATGGGCATTCACGGCAATGCGACCTGTACGCTTAACTTCGGCGACAACGGGAAGTGCGTCGGCGAACTCCTGGGCAAGGAGCGTGAAGGTCTGAAGGTCATGTTCCAGTTGATGAACGAAGCCCGTATCGAAGTCGGCTATCAGGCTCTGGGTACAGCAAGCGCCTGCCTGGAGCGGTCCGTCCAGTATGCCAGGGAAAGAATCCAGAGCACGCCCGTCTGGGAAATGAAGAATCCCGACGCCAAGGCCGTTGCCATTATTCAACATCCGGATGTTCGCAGGGATCTCCTGTGGATGAAATCCCGCGTGGAAGCCATGCGGGCCATTCTTTACTACTCTTCCTACTGCTTGGACGCGGCGGAATCCACCGAATCAAAGCCGGAGCACGACAAGTGGAAGGGCATGGCCGAGCTGCTGATTCCTGTCTGCAAGGGCTGGGTTTCCGACAACGCCATGATCGTCTGTTCCAAGGCGATGGATGTGCACGGCGGTTACGGTTTCTGCGCCGAGTATCCCGTTGAGCAGTATCTGAGGGACTGTAAGATCACCACCATCTACGAGGGCACCAACGGCATCCAGAGTCTCGACTTGGTAGGCCGTAAGCTCGGTTCCAAAAAAGGCGCCAATGTCATGAATCTCGTCGGTGAAATTATGGCGACCATTGGCCAAGCCAAGGCCAACGCAAGCCTGAAGGCCTATGCACCCGCCCTGGAAGAGGCGTGCAATGCCATCATCGACCTGACCATGACCTTCGGCCAGCTCGGCAAAAGCGGCGGATTTCTTCTCCCGATACTGAATGCATCGCCGTTTATGGATGCTTTCGGCGATCTCGTGGCGGGAAATATCCTGATGCAGGCGGCGCTGATTGCTGAAGAAAAGCTTGCAGGTATTTACCAGGCGAAGGGCGCCGATACGATCGGCAAGCAACGCGCTCTTGTTCACGGTGATCCCGATGTGGCTTTCTATACAGGGAAAGTCTCTTCAGCTAAATTCTTTGCCAATGAAGCCCTTACAACTGTAAAGGCCAGGTGTGAATCGATCAAGTTTGGCGATAGATCTACCCTGGAGATTGCCGACGAATCTTTCGCTTCCTAATATTTAATTCCATCAACCCCAAGGGCGGCGTAAAGAAACTTCCTATCTATAAGTTTTTCCTTACAAACAGATCCGGTCAGACGCTAAAATGGCCTGGCCGGATCTATCAAGAACTCCCAGTAAAAAAAAATCAAAAAAAGATGAAAATATCTTGACAAGATACTTTCAGTAATATAGTTCAGATCATGTGATTGACTAATCAGTCACATGATCTGGCCTTTGTCAATATTACCTGACTGGAGAGGTTTTCTATGAGTAATACAGAACTTGGCAAAAGAGAAATAATCATGAATGCGTCCATTAAAGTATTTGCCGCAAAGGGATATCACTCGTGCCGGACACTGGATATCTCTAAAGCTGCAGGTGTCGCTTATGGTTCTCTTTATCAATATTTTAAAAGCAAGGATGATATCTTATTGTCCATCTATCGGGATAACTGGAATTTTCTTCTCCAGAGAATGGAGAAGTTGAACAAAGGTGAAGGTTCTCCCGCCACCAGAATTATTCAAATTGTCAATTTCATATTCGCTAATTACGACCATAATCCTGATCTGATAAAGGTTATGATTATGGAAGTCCCTAAAGTGAGTCAATTTTATGATCAGGAAAACCAGGAATTGTATTATCGCTTTTTTACCGGATTAGCTGGAATAATTTCGGAAGGTCAAAAGAAAGGTCTTTTAAACAAGGAAATATCGCCAATTATTGCCGCATTTGTAATTTACGGCGCTGCGGATAATACAATACGTCAGTATGTCTTTAATCCTGATTTTGAGCTCCTGCATTTCCCCATGGAAGAGGCAAAAAATCAGATTATTAAATTTTTTATTCCCAGTTATTTGGAGCCAATTAAGAAAATATACAATGAATAAAGTCATTTGAGAATGAAGGGAGAATAAAATGGGCCAGAACTTCTTTAAGCGCGATGATAGGGATGTAAAATTTGTCCTGAAAGAACAACTGAATATTGCCAAACTGTTGGAGTGTGATGCCTACAAGGATTTTACAATAGAAGATTTCGACATGATTCTAGGGCAGGCGATGAAAATTGCCGCCAATGATGTGGCGCCTACTTTTCAGGATGGAGACAGGGAAGGATGTCATTTTGAAAAGGGTAAGGTGACGGTGCCGAAGAGTTTTCATCAGGCCTGGAAAGTGTACAAGGAAGGCAGCTGGTTTAGTCTTGGACTCAATCCTGAGTACGGCGGTCAGGGAGCTCCTGTCCTTATTACCGAGGTTGCGATGGAATTTTTTCAGTCTGCCAACTTTCCCTTTATGTGTTTTACGGGCATGGGGCCGGGAAATGGCGGCATGATCGAGAATTATGGGACTCAACAGCTCAAAGATCTTTTCGTCGCGAAAATGTATGACGGAACATGGGGTGGTGGCATGTGTCTGACGGAACCGGCTGTCGGGTCGGACGCCCATATGGTTTCCACCAAAGCGATACCCGACGGCAAATATTACAAGATTTCGGGAACGAAAATATTTATAACATCGGGGGAACACGACCTGACGGAGAATATAATCCACTTAGTTATTGCCCGCATCGAAGGAGCGCCTCCAGGGGCTAAAGGTGTTTCTCTTTTTGTTGTTCCGAAAATTTGGGTGAACGATGACGGATCTCTGGGCGAGCCCAATGACGTCGCCTGCATTGGTATTGAGCATAAGATGGGGCTGAACGGTTCGGCGACCTGTGCGATGAACTTCGGGGAAAATGGTAATTGCCGGGGTTACCTGGTGGGTGAGGCCGGGATGGGGCTTGCTTACATGTTCCAAATGGTTAATCTGGCGAGAATGGCTGTCGGTCTGGAATCTGTCGCTTTCGCATCGAATATTTACGCCAACTGTCTGGCTTATGCCAAAGACCGCGTTCAAGGAACTCCTTATGGCATTAAGGATGGCAGAAGGGTGAGGATTGTCGAGCATACCGATATTCGAAGGATGCTCATGGGTATCAAATCACTGGCGGAGGGTATGCGTGCGCTGGTTTACAAAGCTTATTTTATGGAAGACCTCTCCAAGGCTCATTCGGATCCCGAAGCGAGGAAAAAGGCTCATGAAAGACTGGAATTGTTTACCCCGCTGGTAAAAGCCTACTGTTCGGACAGGATTTATGAAATAGGGCGGGATGGGATTCAGATTCTGGGTGGATACGGCTTCACGAAAGAATATCCGATTGAACAATATGCCCGTGACTGCAAGATCCTGTCCATCTGGGATGGTACGAACTATGTTCAGTCGATAGATCTTGTCGGCCGCAAACTGAACATGGGTGGCGGAAAGGCTTTCCGTGACTGGGTTGATGAGGTAACGGCATTCATCGCGAATCAAAAAGCGAATGCCGCACTTACGGAAGAATTGGCCTTGTTGGGAGAGGCGCTGGAGGCTGTCCTGGGAGTTGTCGCCAAATATGATGTTTACAAAAAAGAAGGACGGATTGATCTGATTCCCTTGACGTCAACTCGGTTCCTCGATTGCGTCGCGGAAGTTGCTGTGGCTCATCTCTTGCTTGATCAGGCTGTCATTGCGCAAGGCAAACTTGCCTCGCCATTGGACGAAGGAGATAAACTGTTCTATGAAGGCAAGATCGAGACTGTGCGTTTCTATCTGAAAAATTTTCTCCCGCAGGTTTTCGGTCGGGTACGGATTATCGGCCTCGAAGATATATCCGCTGTCCGGATTAAAGAAGAGAGTCTCTAAACTTCGGAGGGATTTATGGAAAAGCTGTATTTTGAAGATTATACCGTCGGAGAGAAGATGGTTTCTCCCGGAAGAACGATTACGGAGACGGATATCACAATGTTTGCGGCCTTCACCGGCGACTGGCATCAGCTGCACACGGATGTGGAATATGCGAAGAAAACGCCTTTTGGAGAAAGAATCGCCCACGGGATGCTGTCGCTTTGTGTGGGAAGCGCTCTCATTTTCAGGTTAGGCGCTTATGTGGCATTGCCGAAATCGTTCATCGCCTTTTATGGAATGGATTCCGTCAAGTTTCTGGGACCAGTGAAGATCGGGGACACGATCCACTGTGTGGCGGAAATTGCTGCACTCGAAGTTAAGGACGACAAACGCGGCGTTATCGTATCCAAAAACTCGATTAAGAATCAGCGGGATGAAGATGTTATCGTCTATTCAACAAGAGCCCTGGTGGGCAGAAAACCAAATACGTGATTTCTCTTCAGGAGTAAATTCTGTGTATCTGAACAGATACAGAAGATCACTGCGCTGTGAGGGATCTTTCGGCGCCTGCGTGCGCAATGGATCTGCCGGATTATCAAATTCTGCCGGAATGGGAGATTGTCTGTACCTGGATTTTTGTTGCGGATTCTTTGCCGTAGCGGATGGTTCAGACCGCAATACTTCGGCATCGCGTGAATTTATGGGAATGTTTTCGCGGATGCTGACGGATAAATTATCTCTATCTGCCTGCAAAGTATACACAGTGCAGGAAATTATTGCTCTCAAGGAACAATTAATCTTCGAAGCCGAAAAACTGCTCGTTGAGTTTTCTTTTCGTGACAGCTGCACATTCACGGGTGTTCTGCTTGTGAAAACAAATTCAGGAATTATTGCTGTAATTTTCCATATGGGGGACAGTGTTTTGATCTCCTGCAATCTGCGCCTTAAAACTTTCCGGCAAGTCACCAAAGGTAATTTTTGGATGGTAGGGCGGTCGCAACATTTTTTCCAGGTTGAAGAGCTGCCTGTTGATGATGATACCCGTCTTTTCCTCGCCACAGACGGAATTAGAGATATTCCGATCTTGCCGCGGAAATCTTCTGAAGAATTAGTTTTGGAACTGTTTAACACAGGCAGTCCTGATGATATTCCCGATCTCCTTTCGTCAATGCACAAAGACAGCTTCTCCGGATACGATGATCTGGCGATAATCGCCATCGATCCCTGTTCCCTGTCGAATAGTGCCGGCCGCTTTATTATCGGTGGCACCTCGACCAATGAAGAAAGGGCTTTTCAAAGCGAGAAAAATCAGGGTTTATATCAGGATCAATATATATTGCATACGCTTGAGGAAAATGGCGACACTTTTGTTAATGTCTTATAATTAAAAATACTTAGAGAGGAAAAAACGATGTACGAAGAATATTTTAGTGAATCTCATCAGATGCTCCGCGACAGTATACGCAAATTCATTGCCCGGGAGATCACACCTTTCGTTGAAAAATGGGAGGAAGAAGGCACTTTCCCTAGGGAACTGTTCAAGAAGGCCGGTGACGCTGGTTTTCTCGGAATCGGATCTCCGGAGGAATACGGCGGTACACCCGGTGACATTTTCCATACAGTAGTCTATACAGAAGAAATGATGCGTTGCGGATCAGTCGGGTTGTCCTCCAGCCTGGGATGCAGCGCCATCGCCGTTCCCCCCATCCTTGCTCTAGGGACCGAGGAACAGAAAACGAAATATGTTCCATCAGTTCTGGCTGGTGATCAGATTGCCGTTCTGGGGATTACTGAACCCAGTGGCGGTTCCGATGTGGCCAGCCTGCTGACTAAAGCTGTTCGCAAGGGCGACAATTATATTGTTAACGGTTCGAAAACCTTTATTACCAGCGGGACAAGAGCCGATTATTGTACAACAGCTGTAAGGACAGGAGTACCGGGGCATGCCGGCATCAGCCTGCTGATTATTGAAAAAGGTACGCCCGGGTTTACCATATCCAAAAAAATCGAGAAAATGGGCTGGCTGGCCTCGGACACGGCCGAGCTTTCCTTCGACGATTGCGCAGTGCCGGTGAAAAATCTTATCGGTGAAGAGAATAAAGGGTTCTACGGAATCATGCTGAATTTCCAGAAGGAGCGGCTCTACCTTGCTGTTCAGGCCTATGCTGTCGCCGAGTTTGCTTTAGAACTGGCCATTAAGTATGCTAAAGAGCGCGTTGCTTTCGGGAAACCTATTGCCCAGTTTCAGGTTACCCGTCACAAGCTGGCCGAGATGGCCACTATCACGGAAGCGGCCAAACAATTTACCTATCGCTGCGCAGCCAAGATTGGCGTAGGTCAAAATGCCTACAAGGATGTCTGCATGGCGAAGAATTTTGCCACCAAAGCCTGTGACCGTGTGGTTTACGATGCTGTTCAAATTCACGGCGGATACGGGTACTGCAAGGAATACATGGTGGAGCGTCTTTATCGAGATTCCCGCCTCTTTTCGATTGGCGGTGGCACCTACGAGATCATGAATGAAGTGATCAGCAAACAGTTGGGATTATAAATGGAGATCGATTTGCACATCCATACAAACCGTTATTCGGGATGCAGCAACATCGATCCGATGAAGGCAATCGCTCGCGCCGCCAAGGTAGGGCTTTCCGGAATAGTTCTAACGGAGCACGGCATTTGCTGGAAAGAAGCAGATATTGAGGCGTTAAGGCAAAAAAGCAAAGTAAAGAATATACTCGTTTTGACCGGCCAGGAAGTTGCTTGTTATTCACCGGTGGGTAGATTCCAGGGGGAGTTTCTCGTATATGGTTATCCGGAAAGCCTGGGATCAAATAAATCCGTGGAAATGGTTCTGGAGATGGTCCACGCCGTAGATGGAGTTGTTGTTGCCGCTCATCCCTTTAAGAGGGCCGATGGCGGTGAAGGGTTTTACGGCAGCGGTTATGCCGTTGCCGATTACAAACTTGACGGCCTGGAAGTTGAACATCCGGATTATGACGAGAATGGAAGAAGAGACGCATTGGAATATATGAAGAAAATGGGCGTTGCCGGTATCGGTTGCTCTGATGCCCATGATGTAAAATCGATCGGTATATGCCGTACACGGTTCGAAACAACGGTGCGGGATGTTAATGATTTGTGCAGGGAAATAAAAGCATGCAGAGTGCAGGCTTGGAATTACGCAAAAGCCGGTAAAAAAGCTTACTCTTAATGATTGAGCCCTGCGTTCAGTAGGGTATTATTTGCGAAAAAGAGGTAACTGTTTTTGTGCTAAAGAAGAGACAGATTTCAAAACTTAATTTAAAAATAAAATTAGGAGAGGGCAGCCGATGGAAGAAAAAACAATAAATCAGGTTTTCAGAAACAGGGTCAGAAAATATGGAGACAGACTGGCCGTTGAAAAAAGGATGGGCAACACATGGGAAACGGCAACGTGGAATCAGTATTACGAGCGGTCCCGTGCTGCCGGTCTAGGATTCTATGAGATTGGCGTGCGCAAAGGTGATTTCATTGCCATCCTGTCTGACAATCGCCTGGAATGGATTTATTCCGATATGGGTGGTCTTGGTGTCGGGGCTTGCGTTTTTGGTATTTACGCGACCGTCAGGGAAGACGAAGTAGATATTATCGTTGCCAATTCCGGGGCAAAGGTAATAGTCGTAGAAAACGCCGTCCAGCTGGCCAAAGCTAAATACGCCATGAAGAAGAATCCCACGCTTAAAACTATCGTGATCATAGACGATAAAGATAATGCTGCCGACGGGAAAGATGTCATTACCTTTTCCGCCCTGATGGAAATGGGCGCCAAAAAACACAAGGCAGATCCCGCCTTGTTTGAAAAACTGGCCGATGCCGTAGGCCCTGATGATTTAGCGCTACTACAATATACGTCAGGTACAACTGGTGTTCCGAAAGGCGCCATGATCACGCATGGGGTTCTGATGGGTAACATTACCGCGCTGGATGCTGTAAGGCCAGCTTACGGTTACGACACGGATAACGTAGTGGGTTTCCTGCCGCTCAGCCACATTTTCGAGCGAGTTCCCGTTCATCTCTATGTCATGTTCAAAGGCATCACAAAGCACATGGCCGGATCAATCGACACGATTGTTGAAGATATCCAGCTGAAAAAACCGACCATTATGTTTGCAGTTCCGCGTGTTCTGGAGAAGATTTATCAGAAAATGCAGCTTGGCGTGAGCCAGAAGCCTCCGGTAGTTCAGAAGTTGTTCAAGTGGGCTCAGGAAGTTGGAAGCCAGGTCAGCATCTGCCAGGAACAAAGAAAGCCTGTTCCGTTCGGCCTTAAAATTAAACACAAGATCGCCTATGCACTCGTTTTCAAGAAGCTCCAGATGGCCTTGGGAGGCCGCATCCGCTGGATGTGCGCGGCAGGAGCTCCGATTGCGCGGGAGATCGTTAACTTCTTCAACGGAGCGGGTATCTTTGTTCTGGAAGGGTGGGGCATGTCCGAGACAACCGGCGGCGGGACATTAAGCAATCTGGACGATTTCTCACCCGGGTCAGTAGGAAGACCACTGCCTGGGTTGGATATGAAGATAGCCGATGACGGAGAAATTCTTGTGAAAGGACCCGGTGTTTTCAAGGGATATCTCAACATGGAGGAGGAGACCAAGGCGGTCTTCACCAGTGACGGATACTTGATGACCGGGGATATAGGCAAATTCGATGAAAAAGGCCTGCTGTACATAACGGATCGTAAGAAAGATCTGATCATTACGGCGGGCGGCAAGAATATCGCTCCGCAGAAAATAGAGACTCTTTTCAAGGAAAATCCTCTCTTCACGCAGTTTGTAGTAATCGGAGACAGGAAGAA
>CAZYIE010000018.1:0-21576 GCA_964646755.1 uncultured Smithella sp. | reverse complement strand
GCAAAAAAGAACAACATACAGTTTGCCAAACCGGGCGATCTCTTAAATAAGCCGGAATTCCTGAAATTAGTGGATGCGGCTGTGGAAGAGCGCAACAGTCATCTTGGGAAGGTTGAAACCATCAAGCAATACAAAATCGTGACAACCGAATTCTCCAAAGATACCGGTGAGCTGACCAATACGCTCAAGGTAAAGAGAAAATCAGTGTTGGAGAAGTATAAAGGCTTGATTGACCAAATGTATCCCGAATAGAATTAGGACAGGTGATAATAATCGGACTATAGAAAAACAAAATTCCGGCTACGACTGATGACCTGTAAATAATTGTGAAAAAATTAAAAAAATAAAATCATTCCATATTTAAGGAGGTAAAGAACATGGAAGTAAAAAATGTTACAGTATTGGGAGCGGGTACCATGGGGCGCGGCATTGCACAGGCGGCTGCCATGGCAGGATGTGATGTGGTTCTGTATGATATAAAGCAGGAGTTTGTGGATGGTGGTGTCTCCGGTGTTCGTAAAATCCTCGGCAAGAGTGTGGAAAAAGGGAAAAGAACTCAGGCAGAGGTTGACGGCATATTAGGCCGGATAAAAACATCCATTGATCTTGCCCAAGCGGCTAAGGATGCAGACTTTGTCATTGAAGCCATTCCGGAGAATCTCGAACTGAAAAAGAAGGTTTTTGCCGATCTGGACAAGATCTGCAAACCGGCGACAATCCTGGCTTCCAATACATCGGTGTTGCCTGTAACTGCCATTGCCGCAGCTACCAATCGTCCAACTCAGGTTATCGGAACCCACTTCTTTAATCCCGCAGCCGTGATGAAGCTTGTCGAAGTTATTACGCCCATCGGTGTAGCCGAAGAAACCGTTCAGACGACTTTTGATTTTTGCAAGAAAATAGGCAAGACTCCGGTCAAGTGCAAAGACACACCCGGCTTTATTGTCAATTCACTGCTCGGCGCCTTTTATCAAATTGCGGCGCAGATGGTTATGGACGGAGTGGCAACGGCGGAAGACATCGATACGGCCATGAAACTGGGCGCGAATCATCCGATGGGTCCCTGCGAACTGGCGGACTTCGGCGGCTTCGATATCATTGCTAACGGCTCGGATGAGATGTTTAAATATACGTCGGGAAAATCGGGTCAGCTTTGTCTTCTTTACCGGAAAATGATTGAAGCGGGACGCCTGGGCCGGAAAAACGGCAAAGGTTTCTATGACTATCTGCCGGATGGAACAAAAAAACCTTTTAAACTGATATAATTGAGCAACAATTCTCAATACGGAAAATGAATATTAATGAGGTGAAAAAATGAGTGAAAAAATCGAAGTATATATTGTTGACGGTATGCGTACGCCCATTGGACGAATGGGGGGGGCATTGTCTCCATTTCGCCCGGAGGAACTGGCAGCGTTTGCCCTGAAGGGCTTGATCGAAAAAACAAAAATTGATCCGGCTATTGTTGATGATGTTATGGTCGGCCATGCCTGTACCAACAATGCAGCGGTTAACATTGCACGGTGGGCGGTTTTGAAAGCGGGGTTTCCGTTCAGTGTGCCTGCGCAAACAGTGGAAAGACAGTGCGGGTCTGCGCTGCAGACCGTCAATACTGCCGCCCTATCCATATTGGCTGGCGTGAATGAGGTCTGTATTGCTGGCGGTTGTGAGAGCTGGAGCAATGCACCATACCTGATGGAACGGCAAAAAGTTCCGTTTTCTCTGGCTCCCAATGCCTTTATTATGAAGGGAACCGGTCCCACGCCCGAAACTAATGTGCCGATGGGAATCATTGCCGAAACACTGGCGGAGGAATGGGGTGTTTCCAGAGCGGAACAGGATGCATTCGGCTTGAGAAGCCAGCAATTGGCTATCCGTGCGATCGAAGCTGGATATTTCAAAGAGGAGATTGTGCCGGTAATCATTCCCCAGAAGAAAGGCGATCCCGTCATCTTCGACCGGGACGAACATCCCCGTGCAACCACCCTGGAAAAACTGGCGGCGTTGAATCCTGCCTTTAAAAAAGGTGGAACGGTTACGGCGGGTAATTCTTCCGGCATGAATGATGGAGGCGTTGCCATCCTTGTCACTTCTGAGAAAAAGTGCAAAGAACTCAACCTGAAACCTTTGGGGCGCTTTATTTCCTGTGCCGTGGCTGCTGTTGACCCGAAGTACATGGGTATCGGTCCTGCTTATGCAACACCCAAGGCCTTGAAGAGTGCCGGTCTTACGTTGGCTGATATGGATGTGATCGAATGTAATGAGGCCTTCGCTTCCCAGACACTGGCCGTCATGAAAGAGCTGGCCAAACAGGGTCACAAAGTTGATCCGGAAAAATGGAATCCAAACGGCGGCGCGATTGCCTTTGGTCATCCGAACGGAATGAGCGGCGGGAGGTTAGCACTGGGCGCACTGCATCATTTGAGGCGAACCGGCGGAAGATATGCTCTTGTAACCATCTGCATAGGCGGAGGCCAGGGGATCGCTACGATATTTGAAAGGGTATAAAGCACCGGTTAGTTTTTAATCCGGCCATTATTAAAGAAAACGTAAAAAAGTCTCCGTACCCGTTACTCCCGCTTGTGGCCTGATGCCCTGATACTTAAAGGGGCATCGGTCACAGGCGGCAGTTACAAATCAGGGGCGGAATGGACTTTTACGAGGCCGTTACAATTGAAGGAGGACATATGGCAGACAGAGTGGCAATCGTTGGCATAGCGCAGACGAAGTTTGCACCGAAGAGAGACGATGCTAACTATGCCGAATTAGCTTACGAGGTGATCAGCAAGGTTCTTGGCGATACAAAGCTGGATCTTGGCAAGGATGTCGATAACAAAATCAGTTGTTCCCACGATATCTGGGATGGGCAGACTATCTCGAATATCGGGATTACGGATGTGATCGGGGGACATCTGGGCAATGAAGAAAAAATGGCCATGGACGGTTCAACGGCAGTATATTACGGAGCGATCGGAATTCTTTCCGGAGAATTCGATTGTACACTTCTGCTGGCTCATACAAAAATGTCTCAGACCAGACGAAATATTGTTAACAATGTGGCTTTTGAGCCGGTCTATACACGTGGTCTGGGTTTGGATTTTACATCGGCCGGGGCGCTGCAGGCTGCACGTTACATGTATAAGTATGGAATTACTAGAGAGCAATTGGCGGCAGTGGTTGTAAAAAATCTATCTAACGCCAAGCTCAATCCCCGCGCGCATAATGGCGGTAATTATACAATAGCCGAAGTGCTTTCTTCTCCGCCTCTTGCCCTCCCGTTGCACGAGCTCGATGTGTCCCCTGATACGGACGGAGCCGTCGCGATAATTCTCGCCTCGGAGAAGCGGGCGCGGGAAATAACGGATAAGCCTGTCTGGATTAAGGGAATCGGCAGCTGCTACGATGCGCATTATCCGGGCGACAGGGATCTTGCGGATTGCCAGGCGCTTTCGAAGGCGGCTGCGATGGCCTATAAAATGGCCGGAATTAAAAAA
This sequence comes from uncultured Smithella sp., assembly GCA_964646755.1. Taxonomy (GTDB): domain Bacteria; phylum Desulfobacterota; class Syntrophia; order Syntrophales; family Smithellaceae; genus MVRV01. Next base: position 18,082 of record CAZYIE010000018.1, on the reverse strand, counting down.
CCACGGAAAGAGATCGACTTAGTTGAACTGGGCGATGATTTTTCCTACCAGGAACTCCTGTGGCTGGAAGGTTTAGGTCTTTGTGACCGAGGCGAAGCGGGCCGCATGATTGATTCAGGCATAACGGCCTTGAAAGGCAAATTGCCGGTTAATCCTTCCGGCGGACTTCTGGGCGGAGTGCCCGCAAATGTCGCGGGGTTGAACCGGGTTGCCGAGGCATTCCTGCAATTGAGGGGGGAAGCGACCGGATATCAGGTTAAGAATCCCCGGATAGCCGTGGCGCAGGGGCACACAGGTTTTTGTGGACAGCACCAGTGCGTGATCGTCCTCGGAACTGATCAAGGAGGCGCATAATGAAAAGAAATGTTGCAATTATTGGCGGCGGCCAGACCTATCACGCTGCCCGCAGGCATGATGTCGATCAGGGAGAAATGGTTAATGAGGCCGTTAGAAGCGCGCTTGCCGACGCCAATATGACCATAGACGAGATCGATGCGGTGTTACTGGGGAATATGGAGTTTTTTGAGGGAACGCATTTTACCGATTGCTGGCTGGCCAACAGTGTCGGTGCTTACGGTAAACCAGGATTGAAGATCACGACAGGGGGCACAGTCGGTGCCACAATCACCTGTGCGGGAGCGCATCATGTGGCCAGCGGCCTTTTCGACAAGGTATTATGTGTCGGGTTTGAAAAGCAGGAGGAAGGCGATACCAACGCTATCCTGAGCGCTGTGGCTCATCCTTTGTGGGGGCGTTCCATGGCGGGGGCCGCTATCGGCTATTTTGCCACAATGGCTTCCTCCTACATGGCGACCTGGGGTGCAAAAGAAGAACACTCGGCTATGGTGGCCGTCAAGGCGAGGCAGAACGCCCGTAAAAACGAGTATGCGCATCTTAAGCTCGACATTACCATCAAGGATGCTATGGATTCGCGCATGCTGGCCTATCCGATCCGCATGCTCGACATGTGTCCGGCGTCCAACGGCGCCTGTGCCATGATACTTGCCGATGAAAAGACGGCAAAGAAGCGCTGCAAGAAGCCAGTCTGGATGAGGGCGATGGATACGGCACATAATGAGCAGTTTGTGCTCGACTGGAGAGACGTAACAACAAAAAGGCCGATTTTTTCTCAGGTCTGTGTCTCGCGCATTTACAAAAAACTGGGTGTAACTAAGCCTGCCGACTATTTCGATGTCTTTGAAGTATATGAGCCGGCGACATGGGCAGAGTTGCTCTGGTATGAGGATCTCGGACTCTGCGCCCGGGGAGAAGGATTCAAACTGATTGAAAAGGGGCTTACCAATATCGACGGTCCGATGCCGGTCAATCCATCGGGCGGCGTTCTTTCCACAAACTGCATCGGGGCATCCGCTATGTTGCGTATTTGGGAAGCGGCCCTGCAAATTCGGGGTGATGCCGGAGATCACCAGGTTCCCAAAGATGTGAAAAGAGCATTGACAACTGCCTATGGCGGAACAAACTGGACGGTCATGACGGCCTTGTCAAAAAACCTGGATGACTGAGGAGGAAAACCAATGATCAAAAAAACGGATGAAAATATATCTATCCCCATGGTAGTTGATGTACCTTACAAATTTGCAGCGGGGCAGTATTTGGGTCGTGCACTCTCGGAATTGCGGGATAAAGGTAAATTTAATGCGGTGAGATGTCCGAAATGCAAACGCGTCCAACTGCCTCCAAGAATTACGTGCGCCGTATGCCTTGTAAAAAACGAGGAATGGTTGGAGTTGCCTATGGAAGGCGAGATAGTAACATTTACAATTATGTATTTGCCGATGACTGATCCAACCACGGGAAAACCACACAATCCTCCCTTCGTATTCGGCGCCATACGCTTTGATGGAACAGAAGTGATTTTGGATCATATGATTAAAGTGGAGCCCGATATGAACAAGGTTTGGGTCGGCATGCGTTGCAGGATTGTCATGCGCCCAGACGGTCAGAGAATCGGCGATTTAAGCGATATATTGTATTACGAGCCTCTGCCCGGGCAAGTAAAACCCGGAACGAAAGCATAAGGAGCAGGAAATGGACGAAGAAAAAAAATATCCACCATTTGAAGTGAATCAGCGTATGAAGGCGAATAGTCGTTATTATGCCGGAAAGATGGGCAGCCTTTTTTACGTAAATCTCCGGGACGAGAAGACACTGGTGGGCGCGTATTGCCCGAAATGTAACAAAACTTTCTGGCCGCCTCGTTCCACTTGCGGAAAATGTTTTTCGGAGTTGACCCAGATCGTCGAGATCGGTCCTTACGGAACGGTAGAGACTTTCACAACCGTCATGTATTCGGAACCTATCCATCCGCGCAAAGCGCCTTTTATCTATGGTGTGATCAAACTGGACGGAGCGGATACGGGCATAACGCATTTTATCGATGAAACGGACATGGGAAATGTCCACATTGGCATGAGGGTGAAGCCAGTTTTTGCCGCGGAGAGACAGGGGAATATCCTGGATATTAAATATTTTAAACCGCTTTAGAAAACATGATAGAGGAGTTATTCCATGGAAGAGAAAGCAAAAAAGTGTCATCTGGCATCATTTGACGGTACGCCCGGTGCAGTGAGAAATCCCGTCAATTATCAGCGCCGTGACGATGGCAGTCATATCTATAAAAACAGCGATTACTATGAATGGTGGTACGTGGACTGTTCCTTCGACAACGGATACCATATGGTTGTCACTTTCCACTATATGAACATGTTCCTCAAACCAATCGTCCCGTCAATTCAACTCATGATTTACAAACCGGACGGAACCCAGACGGCCCGTTATGCCCTGTGCAAACCGGAAGAAATTTACGCCGCAGCCGACTGGTGCGATGTGCGGATGGGGGAAAGTTGGCTCAAAGACATGGGAAACGGCACTTATGAGATGTATATCATGATTAATAAAGTCGGCGCCCGCCTGACCCTGAAGAATGTTGTTCCCGGATGGAAACTGGGTACGGGATTCAACTACAAGGATGAAGAAGCGGGCAAAGTGGCCGGCTGGGTTATTCCGGTGCCTTATGCGGAAGTGAGTGGCGAGCTCCTTATCAAGGACGAGAAAATTGCCGTCAAGGGTGCGGCTTACCATGATCATAACTGGGGAAATTTCCCGATGCATGAAGTATGCTCAAAGTGGTACTGGGGCCGTGTTCATAACGGCGATTACTGTCTCGATTACGGCTGGGTGTTTCCGCGTGATCCCGAAGGGCCGATGTTTGCGCCATTGCTTATTGCCAAGGGGCGTGAAATTGTTCTCTCGACGAACATCATGCATACGGAACTCGGAGATTTGGCCAAAGACCAGACGACAGGGCAAAACTATGCCAAGAGTCTTTTGATTACTACGGATAACCTCGGTGTTAAACTGAAACTAGCCATAAATACGACGCGAGTGGTGGAAACAATGAAGCTTCCCCCATCCGTAGAGTGGGATCAGTTCTATTTACGCTTTCTGGCCGATTATACGATGGATATTGAAATCGATGGGAAAAAAGATCAGGTGAAGGGCGAGTTGCTTCACGAATATATGGTTCTATAATATCAAAGAAAGAAGGTGTGTTATGGCAGCAAACAAAAAATATGATGCGATTGTCATCGGGGCGGGTGTCGGTGGCCTTACAGTTGCAACTCTGATGGCAAAAGAAGGATTGAAAGTCTTGGTCTTGGAACAACAGGACAGGCCGGGGGGACGGGCACTGTCCATACTGGGATCGGAAGTCAGCGACAAGGGGCTGGATTGGTATAAAAAAATACTTGCTTCTCAATATACTTACATAGCCAATTCACAGCCGGACATGGAGACAATCATTAAAAAGCGTATGCTTGACGGCTACACTCTGGATATCGGCTATCACGCCATCAGCGCCAACGGGACCGGCTACATGCTCGATTTCGAAGATCTGATCGACGGTCTTCCCGATGTAAAAAAGCACGGTGCTTTTTATGGCAACTACTTCCAGGGAAAGCTCTATCATGATGTGGCAGGAACAAAGATCGATCCCGAATTGAAACGCATCGGCAAAGAATCAGGAATTCGCTTCCTCTCCTACTATTCTGATGCCTACGGAATGTCGGATGAAGATATAGCCACAATGGAGAAGGTTTCTTTCAAAAAGTGGGCGGATGACAAAGGTATTTCAAAAAACGATATCCTTTTCAATCATCTGCACTGCGTGAGCACTTTGTTCTCAACTATCAATGATCCTAATGACATTTCCATGGGTGATATTTTCCATTACTTCAAGCACGCTTTTGGGCCGAAGTTAATGCGGGGCGTTCTAGGGTATGTCGGCGGCTTTGTGGAAAACGGGACAATGGAGTGGTCCAGGTCCGTGGTTCGCAAAATGGAAAGCTACGGCGGGGAGATTATTTATAACGCCAAAGTGAAAAAAGTTCTGGTGGAAGACGGTCGTGTCACGGGAGTTTCCGTGGACACTTCAGATGGTGAAGAACATTACGCGGCGGCGAAAGTAGTCAGCAATGTTCCGGCGCAATTTACCTTTAAGCTAATCGACCCGCAATATTTTCCGGCCGATTGGGTTAAGAAAACGGAAAATATGTATGGTTATGGAAGTTATGCTCCCTACATGGGGCTAAACAAGCTGGTCATGCCGGAGGAAGAGGCAAAAATGGGTCTGAAAAACACCTGTCTGGTGCCGAAGTCCGAAGGTTTCGATTACGACGTGTATATCTGCTGGAATATTCAATCTGCGGTTGATCCCTCTGTGGCTCCTCAGAGCAAGTATCTCTATACCGCTTATATCCCGCTTAATGAAAATGAAGCGCGCAACAAAGTACTGGTGGATAAGGTTGTTAAAAGGCTGCCGGAATTTATGGAAGAGCTTTATCCCGGTTTCAAGGAAAGCATTGACTGGAAACTGGACTTGGTTTGCTGGAAGCTGGAAGGTGTGGCCAAGAGTATTTCCCAGGCTGGTTCTCAAAAGGTTCCGGTCAAATCACCGCATGTGGAAGGGCTTTATTTTGCAGGTGATACTGCCAAAGGTTACGGAGTGGCTATGGATTGTGCCATTGTTTCAGGGATGATTTGTGCCAGTGAGATAGTGGGTAAGGATTTCGTTAAATAAGGGGGAAGCAGCTCAGTATACGGAAGGCTATTTCCTCGGGGAATAATGAAAGGAATATATTATGAGTGCAAATGATGTTGTAATTGTAAGTGCAGTAAGAACACCCTTTGGGAAATTTGACGGTGTTCTTAAGACAGTGCGGAGTTTCGATTTGGCTATTCCGGTGTTGAAGGAAGTGGTAGGCAGAATAAAGTTGGACCCGAAAGATGTGGATGAGGTTTACTACGGAACCTGTATTCCCGCCGAGTATGCCATTCTGACCAATGTACCGGCACGTCAGATTACCCTGGGTGCTGGGTTTCCCGAGGAGAATATCTCTTTAACGATTGACCGGGCCTGTTGCTCATCTATGTCGGCACTGCGCCTGGGCTACCGGGCCATCAAATCAGGCGATGCTGATGTAGTTATAGCCTCCGGTGCGGAAAACATGGGTAATGTTCCGCTGATTGCCAGCGCCGACAAGGTGCGGTGGGGCAATCGCCTGGGGCCGCTTCCACTGGAAGACGTGCTGTTTGAATTGGGTTACGGCCGCCGGGGCTTTGCGCCTGTAGCAACAGATGCCGGTCATGTGTCCCTGGAATACGGTGTTTCCCGCGAGGTTCAGGATGAGTGGGCGATCAAAAGCCATCAAAAATGGTTCAAGGCATTCGAGGCAGGCAAATTCAAAATTGGCGAAGAAATGATGACGCTCAACGTTCCCCAGAAAAAGGGAGATCCGATTGTTATGGACAAAGATGAGTCGCCGCGGGCAAATTTATCACCGGAGAAAATGGCGGCGTTGAAGCCGGTTTATGGAAGTCCCACGGTAACGGCCGCCAATGCTCCCGGCATGAACTCCGGCGCGTCGGCCATGGTTATTATGTCCCGGAAAAAAGCGGAAAGTATGGGGCTTAAGATACTGGCTACCATCGAAGCATGTCAGGCCGCTGCCGGCACACCGAAATATATGGCCTGCGTTCCGGCCCAGGCTATTGATAAGATGCTGGGCAAGGCTGGACTGAGTATCGATAAGATAGATCTTATTGAAATCAATGAGGCCTTTGCTGCGGTAACGCTAGTTTCGCTCAAAATGCTGGCCAAGGATGATCCTGCAAAATGGCGGACGCTGATGGATAAGACCAACGTCAATGGTGGGGCCATTGCCATCGGCCATCCCGTGGGCGCAAGCGGTGCCCGGATTACGATGACCCTGATGTACGAACTGATGAGGCGTGGTGGTGGCACGGGAGTCGCAGCGATCTGCGGTGGTCTTTCTCAGGGCGAAGCCATAATGATCAAAGTATGAAAAGGAGATAAATATGTCGGAATGGTTGAAAGAGGTAGAACCCATGACCCTTAAGGGTCAGATCGCTGTTCCCTATACCTGGTGGGTAGGCGAAACGGGAAGCAGGTTTTTGATCTCTCTGCGGGATGATCAAAAAATCCTCGGCGCGAAATGCAGCAAATGCGGGACTGTTTATGTTCCGCCGCGCAAGAATTGCGGACGCTGCTTCGTCGATATCCATGAGGATGTGAATATTGCCGATGAAGGCGTGATTCAGGCTTATACGATTATCCACTACTCCAATCCCGTCCAGCCGGTAAAAGCGCCTTTTGCTTATGCCTTGATCAAGCTCGATGGCGCCGATGTGAGCTTTCTTCACCTTATTAAAAATAACCTGGATAAACTAAAGAATGGCCTTCGAGTGAAGGCCAAATTCAAAGCGGAGCGCAAAGGGAACATCCTTGATATCGACTCCTTCGAGCTCATTGCGGCGCAGGGAGGTAAATAAATTATGGATAAAGCAGCAATAGTAGGTGTGGCGCAGACTAAATACGAAAGAAGGAAGAAAGACCAGATTTTTGCCGACATGGTGTTTGATGTAACTCGGGCGGCCCTTGATGATGCCGGACTCACTATTAACGACATCGATAATGTTGTGACAGTATCCAACGATTTTTATGACGGCCGGACGATTTCCGGTATGGCTGTTGGCGACGCTTGCGGCGCCGAGGACAAAAATATTTCCACAGTCTCCGGCGACGGTTCATTTGGTGCTTTTTACGGCCTCATGCGGGTGCTCTCCGGATACAAGGCTTCGCTTGTTGTTGCCCACTACAAGGGCAGTGAAGGCAACGTTAAAATCACAACCAACGGTATGTTCGATCCGATTTTCCATCGTCATCTCGGATTGGATTCCATTTCTTCATCTGCTCTTCAGGCCAATGCCTATATGAGCAGATACGGGATCAGTGAAGAGGATATCGCGAAGGTGTCCGTGAAGAATCACGGCAATGCGAAAAACAATCCTTTCTCTCAGCTTCCGATGGATATTACGGTGGCCGATGTAATGAAGTCGAGGAAAATAGCCGAACCACTGAAGCTTCTCGATTGCTGTCCCGTGAGCGACGGGGCGGCGGCTGTTATCATCGTCAATGAGGAGATGGCGGGCAAATGCAAAAAGAAACCGGTCTGGATTAAGGGAGTTTCACATTGCTGTGAGGAATACTTCCTCGGAGACCGTGATCTTGCCAATCCGGTTGCACTTAAAGCCGCAGCAAAGCGAGCCTATGAAATGGCCGGAATTAAAAATCCGCTGGAAGATATCAACGTGGCCGAGATATTGGAGCCTTTTAGCTATATGGAGCCACTGTGGCTGGAAGGCCTGGGATTATGCGAGCCCGGCGCGGGCGGCAAAATGATTGATAAGGGAATAACCGTCATGGGCGGCAAGCTTCCTGTAAACCCGTCCGGTGGAGCATTATCGGCGAATCCTATTTTAGTGGCGGGGCTTGCCAGATTGATCGAAGCTGCGCTTCAGGTTCGCGGCGAGGCCGGGGCAAGACAGGTGAAAAACGTCAACACCGCACTCGCGCACGGCTTTAACGGGACCTGTGGTCAGAGCCACTGTGTGTGGATCGTAAACGGAAATAAGTGAGAGGTGACAAATGGGAAGAAGAGTAGCTATTGTGGGAACAGGACAGACCTATCATAAAAGTCACCGTCCGGATGTAACATCACGGGAGATGATTTATGAGGCAGTAACGCGGGCTTTAGCCGACGCCGAGCTGACCATCAAGGACATTGATGCCATTGTGATAGGCAACATGGACCATTTCGAGTCCATTAATTATGTTGATGCATACAGTGTCGAGGGTTCCGGTGCATTCATGAAACCGATCATGAAAGTTTCCACCGGCGGCACGACCGGGGCAACAGTGGCTATTGCCGCATACTATCATGTTGCATCGGGTCTTTTCGACAAAGTATTGGCAATCGGATTTGAGAAAAATTCAGAATCGGATACAACGGCAGCGATTGTAACCTGCTCCGATCCTATCTGGGACCGGTTTTCATATTCCGGCGCCATTCCCAGCCTTGCTACAGAGGCGACGGCTTACATGCAGCAGTACGGGGCAACACAGGAAGATGCGGCTGTCATCGGCGAGCGGGACAGGAACAACGCTCTGAATAATCCTTATGCACACCTTCAGAGGCCGCTTTCGGTAGCGGATATTATGGCGTCGCCCATGCTGGCATATCCCATCAAGTTGGGGGATGTTTGTCCGAGGACGGACGGTGCATGTGCCGTTGTGTTGGCGGCTGACGGCATTGCTCAAAAAATAGCTAAGAAACCGGCATGGTTCAAGGCTGCCGCCGTACGGCACACATACACGTGGTTTGGAGATTCCACAAACTATACCGCAGGACTTGTTTCCATGCAGCGTGCATCGAAGGACGCCTATGCCCAGGCAGGTATTACGAAGCCCGCAGAAGAGTTGGATGTGGCTGAACTGTATATGCCCTATACGTGGGCCGGCCTAAAGTGGATCGAAGATATCGGGTTTTGCGGTCGGGGTGAAGGAGTTAAATTCGTCCGTGATGGAAATACGCACATGGGAGGCAAGATTCCCATTAACCCGTCTGGCGGGGTCCTTTCCACCAACTGCATAGGCGCTACTGCACTCCTGCGAGTTGCGGAGGCTGCAATCCAGGTTATGGGCAAGGGTGACAAACGGCAGGTGCCTGACGTCAAAACAGCGATGGCCACGGGATTCGGCGGCTGCTTCTGGACGGATGTTGTAATTTTAGGTTCGGAGAGACCATAGGAGGAACTATGTCAGAAGATAACAAACAAGGAGAGCTTCTTCAGGAAACCTTTACCCACGCGATGCCCTATGAGTGGTCAATCGGACTGTACGGAAGCAAGTTTTTTCAAGAAATAAAAGAAAAGGGGCGTTTTGCCGCTGTCAAGTGCTCCGGTTGCGGCAAAGTTTACGTGCCGCCGCGCCGCGTATGTGGCCCCTGTTTTAAGGAGTGTACGGAGATCGTAAGTCTTCCGTCAACGGGTGTCATTACGGCATTCTCGATTGTGAATTATCCTTTTATTGACCCTGCTACCGGACGTCAGAGACCTATACCATATACATACGGGTATATTAAAATTGATGGCGCCGACAGTATTTTTTCCCATTTTATCGGTGAGACGGATTTAAGTAAAATCAGTGTAGGCATGAAAGTTCGGGCTGTATTCAAGGAAAAAAACGAAATGGAAGGCAATATCAAAGATATTAAATATTTCGAAATCGTCAGATAAGGGGGGGTAATCATGTTTGTCGATGGAAATCTAAGGATAGAAACATGGATGTTCGAAATCCTTTTCTACTTATTTTTTTTGTTGGTTCTGTGGGAAGGCCGGAAAATTCTCGGGTGGCAGAAGACAAGTTTGTTTCTCTGGGGATCTCTGCTCTGGACGCTTACCGTCGAAAACATGATGGTTATCAACGGGGCGTATGATTACTTCGCCTATGTTGATTACTACACTGCCGGCGGCCAGGTCATCAAGGGATTCAATGGTTGGGCTTGCACGGTTCTCTTCGTTCCTCTTAGCGTTTCCCTCGGATGGTTTATTTTCAGTCTGCCGTCTTTCATTATTGCCGACAGGCTTTTGCCGAAAGGCAATATCTGGGTAAAAGCAACACTTGCTGCCGTTATGCTTGTCAGCCTGGATTTACTCATGGACCCCATCAGTGTGGTTAATGAATGGTGGCGTTGGACTGTTCCCGGCTTCTATTTGCGCGGTGTAAGTATCGGCAATTATATCGGATGGTTTTTCATGCTGTTTTTCTTTGCCGCTATTTACGAACGAACAGTTGTTGAGCGCGGTTCCTTTGCCTGGCTCCGGCCATTGGAAAAGATTATTTTCCGCCGGGATACGTCGAATATGCTAAATGACGACTTGCGCAAAGTGGGAAAGGTTTTCTATTTTCGCACAGCAGTTTTCATCCCTATTATGGTTATAACGACCGTTCTGTTTGCCACAATACCGAAACAGATCGGCTATAACCGCTATGCGCCCTTTAACAATGTCTTTCCCAAGAATTATGATCAGAAATTTCCTGCATCAGCCAAACCGGCTGGAGTTGGTTCAGTTGTTCTGGATAACGACGACATTCGTAAAATCAAAGGGCCCCGATGCGACGTAAACAAACAGGTCTCAGCTCAAAAGGAAGGAGGAAAGAGCGATGTGGGAAAACAAGATAAATAATCAGGAAACACAAGAAAGTCTGCGTGCAAGATTGCGGATTGGAATATTGCTGTTCTTTTTTTGGATCATTCTGATGGGAATTGCCGCGGAGACATTTCCTTTTGTGCAGCATACCTCACGATCGCAGAATGTCGTTTATGGCCTTTTCACGGGAATTCCTTTTGTTTTGATTACGGGGATTTATCTCTGGAAAGCATACAATGATTTGAAAACCATAAATAACAAATAGGATGCGTAGTGGAAGAAATTATGAATGATAAGTACGATGTTATAGTGGTTGGCGCCGGTGTCGGCGGCCTGGCTGTGGGCAGTCTGTGTGCCAAAGAAGGGTTGAAAACACTTCTGGTGGAACAATGCGATCGCGTTGGCGGACGAGCTATCAGCATAAGGGGCGAGGAGATCATGGCCAATGGGGCCGAGTGGTATCAGAAACTGATTGGCAAACAGTACAGCTGGCTGCCTTACAGTGAGCCGGGGCTAGACGAGATTATTTCCCGAAAGATGCTGAGCTGGTATACTCTGGATGTCGGCTATCACGGTGTTGCCTTAAATGGAGATGGTTATTTTCGAGATCTTGATGATGTGCTCGGTACTGGTGTTCCCATGGTGGGCAACGAGAACGGCACTTATATCGGCGATGAATTTTATATGGATGTAAGCGGCACTAAAATGGACGAGCGCCTCAAAAAGATGGTTATGGAACAGGGCATTCCGCTGCACAAGTTTTACATGGGTGCAGCGAAACTGAAAAATGAAGATTTCGATGCCCTGGAAAAAGTCTCGGTATCTCAATGGTGTAAAGATAACGGGCTTTATGAAAACAAGACCGTTTTCGGAATGATTCACGCCGTCTCTACCCTCATTACAACCATCAATGATCCTGACGATATTTCCATCGGGGATATTTTCCGCTATATGGGAACTGTCATCAATCCCCGTTTCAGGGCCGGTAAGGCTAAATTCGGTTCAGGTTTTACAATTGGCGGCATAATACGCTGGAGCCAGGCGGTAGCCAACCGGTTTGTCGATTTGGGCGGAGAGCTGCTTCTTAATACGCGGATCGAGAAAATTATCATTGAGAACGGTAAGGCGGTGGGCGTTGTCCTGAAGGACAAATCGGGTGCCTCCAGACAGGTTCAGGCGGCAAAGGTTGTCAGCAACATCCCGGTTCAGGACAGTTTCAAGTATATGGATAAAGAGGAATTTCCGCAAGAATGGGCCGACCGGTCGGAAAAACTGTATGGCTACGGCTCCATTGCACCTTACTTCGGTTTGAACAAACTGGTTATTCCGGAGCGGGAATGGAATATCGGCGTTAAGGACACCTTGGTAATCCCTAAGGAAGAGGGATTCGAGTACAATATTTATATGTGCTGGAATGTGCAGTCTCAGATTGATCCGGCCTGTGCGCCGGGAGGCAAGCACCTGATGACGGCTTATGCACCGGTTACGGAAAAAGAGGCTAAGGATAAGGAGCTCATGGTCAAGGCCTGCAAGCTTATTATAGATTATATGGAGCGACGCTATCCGGGCTTCCGGAAGAGCATTGATTGGGCGATGTTCCCGACGGCGTGGAAATTGGAGGGTGTAGCCAAATCCAAAACGCAGGCCGGCACGCTCAAAGCACCCATTGAGGCGCCTGCCGTTGCCGGACTTTATTTTGCAGGAGACACCGCCAAGGGTTACGGTGTAGCCATGGATTGTGCTGTGGCAGCGGGACTCATCTGTGCATCCCGCATCACGGGAAAAGATTACGGGGTATCATAAATTAATTTACGATAATCAATATTCCCTAAGATATAGTGGTAAAAAGCTCATAGAGAGAAGTAATAAAAAAATCACGGAGAGACTATTATTTAATCATTATTTAGAGCGGAGCTTAAAACATGGAGCAGAAAAATTTGTGGGTCAGGACAAGAGAACGTGTATTTGCTATTTACGCTGACCATGATCACATCACTCAGCAGCGGTCTTGGTTTTTGACTTTATATTATGCGATAAGCTTTTTAACTTTCAGCTCACTTCTTGTCGCTTTGGCCGCTGCTTCTCCGGAAAGTTTTAAGATTGTCTGGATGAATGTTTCCTTTGGCCTTGTCTCTTTACTTATTTGCATCATTATCATCCTGAAAGGAAAATACTCCATTGCCGCCAATACTGGGAATGTTATAAATATTGTGCTTTTTACTCTCGATATCTATGCCCGCTACAAATCACCTTGGTTTTTTCAGGGCTTTTATGCCGATGCCTATTTTGTTCCCATGATGATTACTTTTGCTACTCTCTTCTGTGAAAGATATATGATCCTAATTACAGCCGTCTGGTTTGTGATAGTGGATGTCATTTTGTTTTTATCCATTAAAACCAGAATGTCCGGTGACGAACTGAAAATCATAACTAATGCGTTTATTGATAACGTGTTTGTTATTATTTTAGTCTGCATTCTCAGTATGCTGATAATTACAATTATGAAAAGATCAAACAGAAAACTTATCTCGTCAGTTGAAGAAGTAAGTGAATCGTCAATGAAGCTGACGGGGCTGTCATCAGTGTTGGATAAAGCAAGTCAGGATCAGGCCTATGGATCCTCCACACAGGCTGCGGCGATGGAAGAGACATCATCAATGCTCAAAGAAATTTCCGGGAAAGCCAGACATACAACTGCTTCAGCAAACACTGCCGAAGGTCTGATGAAAGAGACGTCCCGCATTGTAGATGAAGCAAAGGAAAACATGAACAGCCTGAAAAAATCGATGGACGAAGTTGATAAGGCGAGTTCAGAGACAGTTCGCATTGTTAAGAATATTGATAACATAGCCTTTCAGACAAACCTCCTTGCTCTCAATGCCGCTGTAGAGGCTGCCCGTGCCGGTGAGGCCGGAGCCGGTTTTGCCGTGGTGGCAGGAGAGGTGAGAAATCTTGCTCACAAATCCCTGGAGGCGTCAAAGAATACCCAGGAGATCATTAACAAGTCATTGAGTAATACTCGTAAGAGTTCTGAGTTGGTTCAGCTTTCTTCCGAAACGTTTTACCGGCTGGCGGAAATGGCTCAGAAACTAGCATCCATTTTGGAAAACATAAATATGTTTTCGGAAGAACAAACAAAAGGGATCGAACAAATAGAATCGGCAGTTGCGGAAATGGATAAAGTTATCCAAAACAATGCGGCCCTTTCCGAGGAAACTGCTGCAGTTGCCGAAGAGTTGAAGTCTATATCAAACAATACATATCAATTCGTAGACAAATTGAAGCAGCTAGTCGGGGGTTGACCCTACAGGAGATAAGGAAGATTAATTTTTTTGAAAGGAAATATAATATGATTAAGAAACTATGTGTAATTGGTGCTGGAACAATGGGCGCAGGTATTGCCCAGGTAGCTGTGGAAAGCGGTATAGAAACAGTCCTGCGGGATGTCAACGATGAGTTTGTTGCGCGCGGATTGAAAACAGTTCGAACATTTGTCGGGAAGAAATTGGAAAAAGGAAAAATAGATCAGGCCCAGCACGATGCAATTCTGGCCCGCCTGAAAGGCAGCACCGATCCTAAAGAAGCCGCTGCCGGTGTGGATATGGTTATCGAAGCGGTGTTCGAGAATATGGAACTCAAACAGAAAATCTTTGCGGAACTCGACAGTATCTGCCCCAAAGAGACTATTTTGGCCTCCAATACTTCCACTATGAGTATTTCTCAAATTGCTTCCGCGACAAAAAATCCGGAGCGGGTAATCGGGACCCATTTTTTCAGCCCGGTGCCGGCAATGAAACTGGTGGAAGTAATTAAGGGAGATAAAACCAGCGATGCTGCAGTTAAAGGAACATTGGATTTCTGCGCAGCACTCGGGAAAACTCCTGTTCCAACCATGGATGTCCCCGGTTTCATCGTTAATCGCTTTGCGTGCCTGCTTTACAACGAGGCTGCCGGGCAGATTGAGAAAGGTTATGCCACACCGAAAGATATTGATACTGCCATGAAGTTGGGAATGAATCATCCGATGGGTCCTGTGGAAATTATGGATATGGCCGGTGTTGATGTTGTGAACAATGCGCTCATCGCTCTTTACGATATGACGAAAGAGGAACGCTACAAGCCGTCGCCTCTTTTTGCCAAGATGATTGCGGATGGTCGTCTGGGAAGGAAAACGGGTAAAGGTTTCTACGAGTATTAATAAAAGCCTGGTAGAAGAAGTATAATCAAGTAAATGCCCGGTTTTCAGGGGCGATAATGGAGAGTAAACATGGATTTTATTTTAAATGAAGATCAGAAAATGTTGAGAGATATGGTGCAGCGCTTGGCAGTGGAGAAGTTTGCTCCGATCGCCGCCGAGGTCGATGAAAAAGAAGAATTCCCGGCCGGGAACGTCAAACTGCTCATGGAAAACGGTCTTCTGGGTGTCAACATTCCGGAAGAATACGGCGGAGCCGGAGCCGGAACGTTAGCCCTGTGCCTAGTCGAAGAAGAGATCGCAAAGGTCTGCTGTTCGACGGCGGTCGTTCTGACCACTCAGGCTTTGGCTTCCGATCCTATGCTGCTTGCCGGATCAGAAGAAGTGAAGAAGAAATATCTTTACCGTTTGGCCTCCGGAGAATGCCTTGGCGCTTGCGGCATCACGGAACCGGGTGCCGGTTCTGACGTGGCGGGAATGAAAACAGTCGCGACCAAGGTCGATGGCGGTTATGTGCTCAACGGTTCCAAGATCTTTATTACCAATGGCGGAGAGTCGGAAATCATAACCATTGTGTGTTACACCGACAAAAGCAAGGGCAATAAAGGCATAAGTCTTCTCATCATTGAAAAGGGTGAGAAGGGGTTGATTATCGGCAAGAAAGAGCACAAGCTGGGACTGCATGGTTCCGATACCCGCGAGCTCGTTTTTGAGGATCTTTTTGTTCCGGCCGATCGTCTGATCGGTGCGGAAGGAACCGGATTCAAGACCCTGATGGAGACATTCAACTTCACTCGCCCCGCAGTCGGTGCCCAGGCCCTCGGTATTGCTGAAGGCGCGATGGCGGCGTCAATCGCGTATGCCAAAGAGCGTGTTCAGTTCGGCAAGCCCCTGGCCTCCAATCAGGGGATGCAGTGGATGCTGGCTGAGATGGCCATGCAGGTAGAAACGGCCAGATCAATCGTTTATCGAGCTGCCTCTACGATCGATAACGAACCGGATTCGCCGGAAATTCCCAAGCTTTCATCGATGGCCAAGTGGTATGCCTCCGACGTAGCCATGAAAGTTACGACTGATGCGGTGCAGATCTTTGGTGGTTATGGCTACAGCCGTGAATACCCCGTCGAGAGAATGATGAGAGACGCTAAGATCACACAGATCTATGAAGGTACGAACCAGATCCAGCGGATGATCATTGCTAGTCAGATTCTTCGATAGTAAACAATTAATAAAGGCGTAAAATGAGAAAATCGGCGGAAGGAAAAATCAATTCGAAAATTGCAATCTGCGGACACCCGGTCTATCCGGGATATATTATCCGGGGAAGCAGTGCCAGCATGATGATTGAAGCTGGTCTGAATATTTTTGGGCCGGTATATTATTCAGGGATAGAAAGTTTTTTGGGTGACAGCTTGTTGCTTAATTATCTGCTTGTTACCCATGGACATTATGACCATCTTGGTTCAATCAGCTATTTGAAAAAAAGAATTCCTGAACTTCAGCTTCGGGGATACAAAACAATAGAGCAACTTCTGGAAAAAGAAAATGTTCTGAAGACAATGAACTTTTTAAGCAGGGAGACATTGTCGTACTTTAAAGACTTTCTGAAAGAACAGCCGGAGGATGAGAGTATTCGCATTACGCCGGTTCCTTTTGCCGGTGGTTTGAAGGAAGGCGATACTATCGAGCTCGGTGATATGCATTGTGTGGTTTATGAGACGCCCGGGCATACGAGGGATCATCTGTCTTTTTTTATCCCCGAAGAAGGAATTTTATTTCCGGGAGAAGCCTTCGGAAATGCCATCATGCAGAAGGAAAACGAAGTAAAGGTTGAGTTTGCGTCATCCTTTACAGACTCCATCCAGTCCATAGAAAAGCTGATGGCTTTGTTGCCGGAGGTAAAAGTCATCGCCCTGTCCCATCTTTTTTATTACACGGACGATGACGTACCGCGGTTTGTAGATATGGCTCTGCGAGACAGTATGCGTTACAAAGAATTAATCGATAGTTATTTGGATGTTGCCCATGGTGATATCGGGAAGGCTACGGAAACGATGGTCCGGGTCGAATATGATGAAAAGAAAGCTGTGTATCAGGAAAGAAATGCTTACGTATCAAATCTACAAGCCCAGGTTAAAGCTGTGGCAGCTTTGCGGGCTTGAGATAATAATTTTAAGGAGATATTTATGGGAAGAAAAGTAATTATTACATGTGCCCTTGTCGGTTCGGCAACAAGGAAAAATCAAAACCCCAATACACCATATTCCCCGAAGGAGTTGGCGGAGGCGGCTCATCTGGCATACAAGGCCGGTGCGGCTATGGTTCATGTCCATTCCATCGAAGACGACGGGACGAACTCCACAAACATGCAGAGAATCAAGGAAAGCCATGACGCAGTCAAAGCCAGAACACCGGAACTGATCGTCAACATGACGTCCGCTTTGGGCATGGGCGCAACTCAGGAGCAGCGTCTGGAACAGCTTAAGCTTGTGAAGCCGGAAATGTCCTCCCTGAATATGGCGACAATGAATTTTGCCGGGATCAACAGAAAAACAGGCGAAGTGCTGGTGGATTACACCTTCGAGAACCCCCTGAATATGGTTGCCGAGTTTGCAAAAACGATGAAGGAAATCGGAACAAAACCGGAGCTTGAATGCTATGCAACCGGCGGCATCGATAATTATCATTTTCTTTCCGGGTCCGGCTACTTTACCGATCCTGTCAATTTTAATTTCGTCTTTGGCGTGTGCGGCGGAGCGGCATTTCGACCATCGGGATTTTTAGCAATGGCTGATGCCATTCCCCGGAATGCAAATTTTTCTGCCTGCGGTGTCGGGAATGAGGAATGGCCGGTGATTACTCAGTCTGTTCTCTGTGGCGGTCACGTACGGGTAGGCTTGGAAGACAACATCCGGCTGCCCAATGGTCAACTAGCCAAAGGCAATTATGAACTTGTTGAACACGCCATGAGAATAATCGAGGCTCTTGGTTGTGAACCGGCAACGCCGGATGAGGCCAGAAAAATATTCGGTACTACGAAAAGATAAAAAAAGATGAAAAATTCTTGACAAAGTATATCCAACAATATAGAAAAACTCCGTGACTGATCGATCAGTCACGGAGGAGTTATTAAGGTTGTTTTCTCTAGACTCCGGAGGCTGCAATGAGAGTTCTTATCAATCTGGCGCAATCACGCAAGCACTGCGGTGTCCGGCATTAGAGCAAGAAAGGAACTGCATCAATATGGAATTGCAAATTTTACAGCAGATATTTAGCGGGATAGCAATCGGATCCATT
>CAZYIE010000017.1:55905-62781 GCA_964646755.1 uncultured Smithella sp. | reverse complement strand
AGAGACATTACTGAGCGCAAGAATACGGATGATGCTCTGCGGGAGAGCGAAGAACAGTATCGGTTGCTGGTGGATAACGCAAGTGACATGGTCTTCAGAACTGACGTCAATGGACATTGTACCTTTGCCAATCCGGCAGCGTTGCGCTTTGCAGGATACAAAGAGGAAGATATTATCGGCAGACGGTACACAATATTGCTCCGTCCGGAAAAGCGTGAAGAAGCCCTGCGGTTTTTCGGTAGTCAGTTGATAGAAGGGATTCAAAATACATATTCAGAATATCCCGTTATCACGAAAGATGGCCGGGAGCTATGGGCCGGGCAAAATGTACAACTGGTCCGGGAAGGCGACTATGTTTCAGGCTTTCAGGTAATTGCCCGCGACATCACCGCGCGCAAGCAGGCGGAGGAGGCGCTGCGGGAGGAACACTGGCGATTAGACAGTATCATAGAAGGCACCCATGTTGGCACCTGGGAATGGAATGTCCAGACAGGGGAAACTGTCTTCAACGAGACGTGGGCGCGGATCACCGGCTATACGCTCGCTGAGTTGGCCCCCATTAGTATCAAGACATGGGAAATGTTTTGCCATCCCGATGACATGAGAACATCCGGCGAATTGCTGGAGCGGCACTTCGCCGAGGAACTGCCCTACTACGACTACGAATGCCGGATGAAGCACAAGGACGGTCACTGGGTCTGGGTTCACGACCGTGGTCGCGTCATCACCCGCACCGCCGATGGTAAGCCTCATTTGATGTTTGGCACCCATAGCGACATCAGCGAGCGCAAGAAAGCCGAGGCAGAAAAAGAAATACTCGAAGCCCAGAACAGGCAACTTCAGAAGGCTGAAAGCCTTGGCCGCATGGCCGGGGCCATCGCCCATCACTTCAATAACCAGCTCGCAGCGGTGATGGGGAACCTGGAGATGGCCATGGATGACCTGCCGCAAGATACGGCGCCAGTCAAAAGCCTGAAAGAAGCAATGGCAGCGGCAGACAGGGCAGCCCAGATGAGCGGCCTGATGCTGACTTACCTCGGCCAATCGCCCGACAAAAGTGAGCCATTGGATATGACCGAAGCCTGTCTGCGGAGTCTGCCCATCCTGCGGGCCATTATGCCGGTAAACATTCAAATAGAGACTGATTTTTCTTCACCGGGGCAGGTTATTGTGGCCAACGCAAATGCAATACAACAGGTCCTGGCCAACCTGGCTACCAATGCCTGGGAATCGGCAGATAAAGGCCGGGGCGTAATCTACCTGAAAACCAGACAAGCTTCCCTCGCGGAAATTCCCGCCAGGCATCGTCACCCTGTTGACTGGCAGCCACAGGGCAATGTTTATTCCTGCCTGGAGGTCACGGACAAAGGCTGCGGCATTGAGGACAATGATATTGAAAAGATCTTCGACCCGTTTTTCACTACCAAGTTTACCGGCCGGGGCATGGGACTGGCCGTAGTTTTGGGAATTATCAAGGCGCACGGCGGGGTCATTACGGTGGAGAGTGAACAAGGTGTTGGGAGTATGTTCCGGGTTTTTTTCCCATTATCAGAAGAAGGCCTGCCGCAAGATCAAAAGGCTGTGAGTGAGGATGATAACTTGCATAGCGCGGTCTTTCCCACCAATTTTGTAGAAGGGGGAACGGTATTACTGGCTGAAGATGAAGAGATAGTGCGCAATCTAGCCGCCGCCAGGCTCAAGCGCCTGGGTTTTGCAGTACTGGAAGCAAAAAACGGTGTCGAAGCTGTTGATTTGTTCCGGCAGCATAAGAATGACATACGCTTAGTCCTCTCCGACCTGACCATGCCGCGCATGGATGGTTGGGAGACATTGACAGCCATACGCAAGCTTCAACCCGGCATCCCGGTGATTCTGGCCAGCGGCTACGACAAAGCCCACGTAATGGCTGGCGACCATCCCGAATTACCCCAAGCCTTCTTAAGTAAACCATATAAGATCAAGGAACTTAGCGATGCGATCAGCCAAGCAATGGGAAAAAGGCTGAAGGAAAAAATGTAGGGCGAACTTGCAGAACAAACCACAACAAACCAAAGTTGGTATCAGCCGGCGGCAGTTCTCTTAAAAACAGTAATCATCTGCTCATGAATTCCACCATTGGAAACAAGGATGTTGGGCGAAAGGATATTCCAGCAACTACCCATAATGTCGGTTATTTTACCACCGGCTTCCTCCACCAGCAAACAACCGGCGGCCATATCCCAGGGCTGGAGCTTCAATTCCCAGAAGCCGTCAAAACGGCCGGCAGCAACATAAGCAATATCCAGAGCGGCGGCTCCGGCGCGCCGTATGGCCTGCACTTCTTTCGCCATCACATTAAAGTAATTGAGGTTATTTTCTTTGCTTTCCCGGATATCATATGGGAAACCGGTTGCCAGAAGGCTTCTGTTCAGGTCTGGTGTCGCCGATACGGCTAATCTCTTGCCATTTAAATATGCGCCCTTGCCACGCACAGCCACAAAGGTATCCTGACGTGTCGGGTCGTAAATAACGCCTAATATTATCCTCCCATCTTTTTCCAGGGCCATGGAAACACAAAAAACAGGATAGCCATGAGCATAATTGGTGGTGCCGTCCAGAGGATCAATTATCCAGCGCATTGATGATCCGTCAAGAATCGCCGGCGATTCTTCGGAGAGAATTCCGTGGTCCGGAAAGTTTTGCCGAATGGCGGCGATAATTAAATTTTCGGACATTTTATCAGCTTCCGTGACTAAATTGATATCGCCCTTGTAATGAATTTCCAGGGATTGATCGAATTTTTTCATCAATAACGCGCCTGCTTCCTGGGCTAAATTGACGGCAAAGTCTTTCATTTTTTGCATGGTAATAGTTACTCCTGTTACAATATTTGTCTGAGGGTGTTTGTAATAAACTTTCACAAGAATATAAAGGATTAAAACGTTTGACTTTCTTTGATAAAAAGTTGCGCTTACCCCAAATTAATGCTAGAGAACGCCAAATAAATATTTTTGTTAGTGATTCTGTCTATGACTCAAGAAAAAACAGCCCCCGAAGATTTTTTAGGCTTAAGGACCAGGCGAGAAGCATTAAGGCTGACGCTCAAAGATATCTGCCAAAGCACGCGGGTAAGCGTAGTTAATCTGGAGGCTATAGAAAACGGCGAATTTCATGATCTGCCTGTTCCGATCTACACGAAGAGTTTTATTAAAACTTATGCCCGTGCGCTGGATTTGGATAGCAAACCGATCCTGGATAGCTACGAAGCTTATCTGGCTTCTCTCCAAATAGCTTCGACACCAATACCGGAGGCTGCGCCGGAAGAAGAGCAAGAAACATTCATCCAAAGACTTATTCCCTATAAAACATACATCGCCGCGGTTGTGATTATAGTTATTGTTGCCATCATTACATTAGCTATTTTGCAGCAACCGCAATCCAAGCCGCCGGTTAACGTTCAGCCACCGGCAATTATCGCAACTGCTCCGCAGGCCGCAGTCACCACACCGGTTAATCCGCCGGAGCAGACGGCGCAAGTAACACCGCCTAAAGCTGTAGCACAGACTGCTGTGCCTAAAACTATTAAACAGCAGTCACCGCAAACAGTCCAAGCAACACAGGCCCAAAATGTTGTCCAGCCTGTTGTGGTTGAAACAGTTAAACAGGTGTCGACACAACAAAAAAGCGTAACTCCTTTAAAACCTTCTCTAAAACAAAACGTACCGGTAGTTGAAAAAAAAGCACCGGGCGTAATCAGTGAAGGAGCCGATACCCTGGTAATTAAAGCGATTGAAGAAACATGGCTGAGAATGAAAATCGACGAAAATCCGCCCTTTCAAGTCCTTTTGAAACCGGGAGAAGCAATTGAGCGCAAAGGCACCGGCTTTGTAGTGGATGTCGGTAATGCCGGTGGAATAATCATGCAATTTAAAGGAAAAACCATCGAAAACCTGGGCAAGTCGGGTGAAGTAGTACACATGCAACTACCATAAAAAAGCGTCAAATGAGGTGAAAAATGTTTGGAATAGGCGTACCGGAACTTTTGATAATATTAGTAATTGTTGTAATTATTTTTGGCGTTGGCAAACTGCCGGAAATTGGTTCGGCACTGGGTAAAGGAATTAAAAATTTCAAGAAATCCGTGAGCGGTGACAATGACTCTGCCAACCCACCTGCCAAAAAAGAAGATGAGAAAAAGTAGTAGTCAGCGAAAAGGGATATCCTTCCAATAATTCCCATTCTAAATCAAAGCGGTATCTTTGACCAACAAAGATACCGCTTTAGTACCAGTTCCCTCATTCTTTAATTTTCAAATTATTTTGTAAGTAATTTGAAAAATTATCATAGTTGTTGATCATAGCGATGGCGTTACCCTGGCGGAGATCGATATCTTTCATGCTTGCCGGAAGTTCCGGGATGATGCCCAGAAGCTTTTCAATCTCTTCCGGGAATTTGGCCGGATGGGCTGTTTCCAGGGATACGGCTAGATTTTTATCCGCAGTCGCGCTCCGGTATGCTTCCAGACCGGCCCAACCGACAGCCCCGTGCTGTTCCAGAACTATCCGGTAGTGTTCATAAATATTTTTGATTGTCTGGCGGGTTTCCTCATCGGTAATACTTACCGAAAAAATATGTTTCCTCATTGTTTCGATAGCGGGATAGCAGTGGACAAGGCCTGCACGATCAACGGTGCCGCCGTATAATTCGAAGAAACGTGCCAGATTGCTGGGATGGCCTACATTCATGGCATTGGATATACAGGCCCGGGACGGGGCAACTTTCCGGTAAATTCCGGTTTCCAGATATTGGGGGAATTCATCATTTTCGTTGGTCGGCATGACCAGTTTGGCGACAGGCAAGCCCATGCGTCGTGCGTATTCACAACCCAGAGCATTGCCAAAATTTCCCGAAGGCACCGAAAACACTATTTGTTCGCCAGGCACGGCAAGCTGCGCATAAGCATAAACATAATAAATGCTCTGCGGTAGAATCCGGCCGAAATTTATCGAGTTAGCCGAGGTCAGATTAAATTTTGCAAGTTCCGGGTCGGAGAATGCCTGTTTGACTAAATTCTGACAATCGTCAAATTTGCCGTGAATGGAAAGAGACTGAACATTACCGCCGATTGTGTCGAGCTGCTTTTTTTGCCGCAAGCTCACTTCCTCAGTTGGATAAAGAATGGTAACATCAATTCCGGTGACATCGTGGAAAGCATGACCTACAGCGCTGCCAGTGTCACCGGATGTGGCCACAAGAACATTGAGCCTTTCGCCTTGCGGGCGGCAATGGCTCATCAGCCTCGCCATCATGCGCGCCGCAAAATCTTTAAATGATGCCGTTGGCCCCTGATCCAAACGCAGAACGTATGATCGCGGATATACTTCTTCCAGGGGCACCGGATAGTTATAGGCGTCAAAAACAACTTTTGTTAAAACTTCCGGGGAGAACTCATTGGCAAGAAATGCTTTTGCCACGAGGAGGGCCGCTTCCCGGTAGGGCTTGCCCTTTAAACTATGAATATCGTTTAAAGAAAGTTTGGGGATGGAATCAGGCACAAATAGTCCCTCGTCCGGCGCCTGTCCGGCGAGCAGGGCTTCTTTAAACGTCACCAAACCTGCGAAAGGCATAATTCCTGAGTTATTTATTAAAGTACGGTTGGTGCTGTAGTAGCGAATAGGCATTTTTAATCCTCTTGTTTCATTCTTGCTTCCTTTAAACTTATTGTGAAAAATAAATCAATAAAAAATAGAAGGTGTAACCGGAAGATACAATATGAAAAACTTCAGCATTTCCAGTAGGAAAATATGCCTGCATGTGTTAAAAATGAAGAAGAAAGCAGCGTTGAAAAATTTAATACCCTGAATTATAGGTAAAGAAAAAATGGCGGAAAAAAAATTTATCCGTTTGACGGAAACCGTTCACGGCGCCGGTTGAGCCTGTAAAATAGGTCCGGGCGACCTGAAAGAAGCTTTACGCGATTTACCACTGGTTACTGATGCTAATTTAATTACGGGCATTGAACACGCAGAAGACGCCGGGGTGTATAAAATCAGCCCGGAGCTCGCCCTGGTGCAAACTGTTGATTTTTTTACTCCCACAGTTGATGATCCCTATACCTTCGGCCAGATAGCAGCGACAAATGCCCTCAATGATGTCTATGCCATGGGTGGGAAACCACTGACGGCAATGAACATTGTCTGTTTTCCGGTTAAAGAAATGGATATCGGTATATTGCGCGAGGTTTTACGAGGAGGCTTGGATAAAATGCGCGAGGCCGGCGTATTGCTGGTTGGCGGACATAGCGTGGAAGATAATGAAATCAAGTACGGCCTTTCGGTAACCGGCGTGATTCATCCGGATAAAGTTTTGTTTAACCGTGGTGCTCGTGCCGGAGACAGCCTCATTTTAACCAAGCCGCTGGGCACCGGAATAGTCAGTACGGCACTGAAAGGCAATGAGATCGATCCACAGCTGTTGCTTCAATCCATAGATTCCATGACCCGGCTGAATAAAAAAGCCGCCGAGTTAATTATGGAAAATGGCAGCATTCATTCCTGTACCGATATAACCGGTTTTGGCTTTTTAGGCCACGCCTGTGAAATGGTCGAAGGCAGTAATGTTGGCTTACGCATAAATTCGGCAACCGTTCCCATATTTAAAGGATTACAGGAATTAGTCGAGGAAGGTTTTGTTCCCGGCGGCCTTTACCGCAATAAAGAGTTTCGTATCGCTCAGATTGAAGCTACGGATACTTGCCCTGCGTGGCTGCTGGATGTTTTTTTTGATCCTCAAACAGCCGGCGGGCTGTTCGTGAGCTTACCTGCGGAGCAGGCCGCAGCACTTGTTGGGAAAATGCATTCCGCGGGACTCGGCGATGCTGCTATTGTCGGCGAAGTT
>CAZYIE010000017.1:48119-55895 GCA_964646755.1 uncultured Smithella sp. | reverse complement strand
TTCAGATCATCCGGGCAGGATATTTGTTTACTAGGCTGGCAGTTTTAAATTCATGAGTAGAGAATCGATTCTTATCAAAAGAGAAACAGAACTGAATATGGCAAAGCTGATGGATATAGCTGTGCCTGGCGATTCATTGCTTCTGCTGCTTCATGGCAGTCCCGATCCCGATTCCATTGCCTCGGCGATGGCCCTCCAAGAGCTGTTGCAGCGGACTCACGGACTTGCCCGGAGTGTTATTGCTTCTACAGAACCGCTCTCCCGGCAACAGAATTACGATTTTATTTTTTCCATGCGGATTAATATCCAATTGGTTGGGAATGTGGATTTAGCTTCCTATCGTTTGGTCGCCCTTGTCGATGCCCAACCTTCTTTTCTTAACGGCATATTAAGCTTTTTGCAGCCGCACATTGTGTTCGATCATCATCCTCGCGAGGGTGATTGGTGTGCTCCGGTGGAAGATATCCGGCCAAACTATGGAGCGCTATCGAGCATGATGACAGAATATCTGCTCTGTGCCGGAATCAGGGGTTCTCGCCTTCTGCATACCGCCCTTCTCTATGGAATTAAGACAGATACCGATAATTTCGACCGCGACACAATTGCCGAAGATATCAGCGCTTATACCTATCATATGAAATATGCCAATATGCAGTTGATCCGACGTATCGAACTCAATCAAACCCCGGGCGGATATTTAAAATATTTTGACCACGCCTTCCATCACATGAATAATTTTCGCGGCCGCCGTGTCTGCTTTCTGGGAACAATTGAAAGCCCGGATGTTTGTGTCCAGGTGGCCGATTTTTATTTGCGGTTAATCGGCACTTATTATGTTGTCGTGGCCGGCATTGTTAAAGACAGGTTTATTATTGTTTTTCGCGGAGATGGCTACAGACAGGATTGCGGAGTGCTGGCCCAAAAAGCTTTTGGTCTATATGGCAATGGCGGCGGACACAGAAGCGCCGCCAGGATGGAAATTCCCCTGGCAGTTTTGAAGCAACAGTTGAATGCGGAGCTTTCGCAGCAAAAAATTGATCAGTTTCTTATCGAAAATCTCCAAAATGCCCAAAAAACAAAACAGGAAAGGGGAGTTGATGAAAGAACTGGGACATAAAAAAGAAACAGCAGTCGGCCGTTACCTTGATCCTTTTAATAACTTTCAGGAGAAACAAGTAACTTTTGAAGCACGCTATGATGAAATCACCGGGGTTGCCAGCCGCATTTTACCGTATCGCGTACGGATCGCCCAGAAACCGGATGTCGATTCCTATCTGGAAAAATCACCGGAATCGCTATGTCCTTTTTGCTCAAGTCTTTTTGAAAAGCTGACGCCAAAATTTACGCCGGATATTATTACCGCGGGAAAGTTTCAGCGCGATGATGCTTATTTATTTCCTAACGCCTTTCCGTATGATCAGAATAATTCTATTGCCATATTTTCGTCGCGACACTTTGTTCCTTTGGACGAATTAACACCGGCTTTTATGCAAAAAGGATTCAGAGTTTGTGGTGATTATTTTCACCGCGCAGCCCAGATGAATTTGGGCTATAAGTATTGTTCGATTAACTGGAATTATATGCCGCCAGCCGGCGGCGGGTTGATTCATCCGCATTTGCAGACTATGGCGGGTTTGAAGCCCACGAATTTTATGCAGCGTCTTTTGAACAGCGCGCAAAATTATACTGAGGCGTCGGGCGGTCATTTGTGGCGAAATTTAATTGTGCTGGAGAGAGAGGCAAAGGAAAGATTTATTGCTTCTACCGGGTCAATCAGCTGGCTTACCAGTTTTGCACCAAAAGGCATGGCGGGAGAAATTGATTTTATTTTTCAGGAGAAGTCATCTTTCTTTGAATTGACTGAGGCGAATTTTGATGAACTCCTGAACGGGTTATCAATAATATTCCATTACTTATATTTGAATAATTTTATGAGCTTCAATATGTCACTTTATGCACCGATGATTAATGATAAGCACTTCTGGGTGCAGGGAAAGATTGTGCCGCGCTTTGAAATTAATCCTCTGGGGACAAGTGATATAAATTACTTTGAAAAGCTGCATAACGAAGTTATTTGCCCGGTAGTGCCGGAAGAATTGTGCCGTGAGCTTCAGCCTTATTTCAGCTAATTTTAAAGGGGCTGCATTGTTTTGCCGCCCCTTTAAAGATAAACCGGAAAATAAGTTGTTAATCTTCCTTACTGCTGGTTGTTGAGGCCGTTGCCGATTCACCTGCAGTTGCTGGTTTTTCTCCCGTTGACGTTGTTTCGGTTGTCGTCGCGGATGTTGCCGGTGCCGGTACTTTTTTTCCACCGTAGTCTGTCGCGTACCATCCTGAGCCCTTCAGGCTGAAAGAAGACATGGAAACAAGCTTGTTGACCTTGCCTTTGCAGAATTTGCAGCTTTTCAATTCCGGATCGGTAATACCCTGAAATGCCTCGAACTGCCTGCCGCATTTCCGGCATTGATATTCATAAATTGGCATAGCTAAAAACCTCCTCCATTAATACTAATTATATAAATCGCAGATTTTAAAACTGCTGCTAAAGCAGTCTAAAACAATATCCAAATCGTGATGCTTGACCGATTGCAGAGCGATTTTGGTTAAATTGTGTACAATAGCTTCTTCCTGTTCCTTCTTCTCCAAGGATGCATCGAAGTCAATTTCGCCATTGCTGAAACGCAAAACATGAATCAATTCATGTGCGGCGATATAAAGCATCAAGGAATTAAACTTTATAAAAGAATTTGCCCTCTCTACTGCATCCAGAATAATATTATCTTGCAGACAAATGCGATAAAAACAAAAGCCCTCTTTGTTTTTTTCTGTCGAACTGTCCGGCTTTTCATAAACATATTTGCACAGGTGCGCAAAAGCGCCTTCTTTTATTTCATGTTGCTCCAAATAAGCAAGTGTTTTTAAATCGTACCTGTTTTTTTTCAACTGCTCCTCGCTTATTCTAAAATTGCGCGCAACCAGTTTTTCGGCATCGTTAAATGCTTTGTTAGCCAATGGTAATTGCTTTGCATTAAAATAGCGAACCATAAAAAACCTTAATAATATTAATTAATCTAGCAGTATTATATCCATTGTGCCCGCCGATGTCAAATTGTTGAGAAATGCTCCATGCCTTCCGGAAGAACGACATTTTTTTCGATTAAAAATTGTCCCCTTCATGCTATCAATTGTTAAAGTCGGCAAGTGACGACCCGGTTACGCCCTTCTTCTTTGGCCCGGTAGAGGCATCTATCTGCTTCCCGGATCAGGTTTTCTGCGGAGATCTGCTCAACCGGGGTTGAGACATCGAACCCAGTCACGCCAAAACTTACAGTTATGTGGATTTCCTGGGAGTCAAATACAATATTTCTTTCGGTAATAGCCTTCCATATCCTTTCGGCTAAGGAGCTCGCCCCTTCAATATTCGTTTCGGGCAGGGCGATGACAAACTCCTCCCCACCGTAACGGGCGATCCAGTCGATTTCAATTCTGCATGCCCCGGTGATGCATTCAACTAACTTTTTGAGCACCAAGTCCCCGGCTTGGTGGCCAAAGGTGTCATTGACCATCTTGAAATGATCCAGATCGCACATGATGAGAGAAAAGGGTCTATTGTAGCGTAATGCTTTTTTAATCTCCAGGGGTAGGTTTTCGATGAGATATCCCCGGTTGAAACAGCCTGTCAGCGGGTCTGTCCGCGACAGAAATTCGATTTGTTCCGTCCTGTCTTTTACCCTCTGTTCCAGGCTCAGATTGAGATTGTGAAGATCGTCCCGATATTGAATGATTTTATTAGCGGCACGATAAAGACCAGTGGCGGTATTGATGAATTCCCGGTCAATGCTGCCGGAGATAAATTGGGCCCGCTGCGCTTCGCTCAGTTGGGTGGCCGTTGTCTCGATCTCCCGCAGAGTAATCATGATGGATATAAAAACAAGGATGCACATAAATACGCCCACAACAAGATTCAGGACTGAAAAGATGATAACGACAC
Source organism: uncultured Smithella sp. (assembly GCA_964646755.1). GTDB lineage: Bacteria > Desulfobacterota > Syntrophia > Syntrophales > Smithellaceae > MVRV01. The sequence goes on along the minus strand of CAZYIE010000017.1, from coordinate 51,904 downwards.
TGAATGGGGAAGAAATGACCGTGCTGGTGGAGATTCCGTGCGTGATAATAATGCTGTTGAACATCAGAATAATAATGAATACAAACTTCGTAAGGAGGGTTGCGGAATGTTGCGCTCCTTTCCAAGTATCACGATCGGCGAGAACCAGCCGTGTTTCGCGGCGGAGATTCGAGGTGACAAGCTCAGTGATGAGATATGTGAAGATTAAGTAGGTTATTACAGCTATGATACCACCCCGGAAGACATAAAACGTATTGAGGATCTCTCCGGAAAAGATATAATGCTGCACGACCCCGATAATCACAACGGGTGCTGAGAGTAACATTGCTGTCCGGGAATTCTTGCCCGGCATTTTCTCCAGCAGGCATGATATTTCCTGAAGAATTGCTGTGGGGATGTCTGAAGGTATTCGAGATCCCTTAATATGATCGTTTAACACGCGCAGATCTCTGAGTTCCCATCTTTTTCCCCACAGTCGGCCTAAACCATAAAGGAAGTAATGGACAATGGCGGCAATAATCACCAAGATTAAGGTCAGGGAAATATCTCTGTAAAAATCAGATGTGGTTTTGTAAGGAATAGTCGCCCACATGAATGTGGCTGCAGGTACAGTAGAAGTTGCCCCGATGATGGAAAAGAAACTAACGGCAAAAGTGAAGCATACCTTTTGTGATAGATACTCATTAAACCTGTTGATCCTGGCATTTGAGCGTATTAAAGTATCTCTAATTTTTCGATCCACAATAAATCCCTTTTGCGGAGATACAGTATAAAAAGAAAAGCTCTAGCATCTATCTGTCACAACTTTTGCCTTCTCAAAAAGTAGTATGCGGAAAGTATTAGTGTATGTCAATGAAAAACAGGTAATGCGGATAACGGGAACTCCCTTGGAAAATTGTTTGACATCTTCGGTGGTAGCGACGTATATCTACGTATCATTACATAACAACATTATGAGGATAAATTATGCAGCAGCAATCAGCAAAGGTAAAAATCGGTGTATTATACGGGGGACGTTCGGGCGAGCATGATGTTTCCCTGTGCTCGGCAGCATCAGTAGTTTCCGCACTGAACAGGAGTAAATACGAGGTTGTAGCCATAGGCATAGACAGGAATGGCCGCTGGTACGTTCAGGATAGGCCGGAAATAGTCGAGCATAAAGATTTCGGTAAGGTTCTGTCTTTAAAAAAACGGGGAAGATGGCTGGTCAATCATTTTGAGCAGGAAAATAAGCTGTACCTCTATAATTTGGAAAACAGCGGTGAAAAAGTTGTAATAGATGTTGTTTTCCCCGTTTTGCATGGAACTTTCGGCGAGGATGGCACTTTGCAGGGGTTGCTGGAACTGGCCATGGTGCCATATGTCGGCGCTGATGTTCTTGGATCTGCCGTTGGTATGGATAAAGATGTCGCCAAAAGATTATTGAGTGAGGCCGGCATTTCGGTAGTACCGTCTTTAACCATTAATCAACAACAATGGCAGAATAATCAAAAATCTATTGTGGAGAACGCCATCAATCAGCTGGGATTGCCACTTTTTGTCAAACCGGTTTGCACCGGATCGTCGGTCGGAGTAAAAAAGGTAAAAGAGAAAGCATCGTTTCCGGAAGCTATGGATTTCGCTCTGCAATTTGACACACGGGTAATAATTGAAAAAGCCATCGATTGTCGGGAGATTGAGTGTGCTGTGCTGGGCAATGAAAACCCAGAGGCCTCCATATTGGGAGAGATAGTTTCCAGTCACGAATTTTATTCCTATGAAGCCAAATATATTGATCCTCATGGCGCAATACCGAAAATACCGGCACAAATGGAACCATCTCTTGCCGATTTAATTCGCAAAATTGCAGTTGCCGGCTACCTGGCCCTGGGCTGCAGCTCGATGGCCAGGGTTGATTTCTTTCTGGATAAAAAGACCAATGAATTTTATGTAAACGAAATTAATACTCTTCCCGGCTTCACCAGTATCAGCATGTATCCCAAACTTTGGGAGGCCACCGGTCTTCAATACGGCGACCTTCTCGATAAGCTGATTACCCTGGCCCAAGACAGGCATAAGAAAAAAATGGCAATCAAGACGGAGTTTCGTTAGTCTCATGGCAAAATAAAAAGAACCACCTGTTAATGCAACTTCACTCCGCAAGCGACGGGTAATTTGACTCCGAGAGAGGTATTTACCGTGTAACGACTCCCATCGTTACATAAGGCTATTAACGATTTCCTTGATTTCCCGTTTCAATACTTTGCCTGTACCTGTCATGGGGAACGCAGCCATGATAAATATTCTTTTGGGAGCCACAAAGTGATGAAGCTGATTTCCCACGTATACCAGTAATTCTTCTTCGGTCATTTTCTGGTCTGGCTTCAGGACAACGGCTGAACCAACCTCTTCACCGTATTTGGCATCGGGAATCGCTATGGTCGCCGCCATGAGAACCGCCGGATGTTGCAACAAAATGTTTTCCGAAACACCCGGATCGATGTTTTCTCCGCCTTTGATGATCAGGTCTTTCTTCCTGCCTACGATATACAACTCCCCATCCTCATCCAGTTTTCCCAAGTCACCTGTATGCAGCCAGCCATCGCGAAGTGTTTCCTTTGTCTCTCTGGGCTTGTTCCAATACCCCTTCATAACACCGGGGCCCTTGACGATGACCTCTCCTGTTTCACCCTGATTAACATCTTTACCATTTTCGTCTATCAACTTCAGGGCAAGACCAGGAATAACCGGTCCAACTGACCCGACTTTTAGCTTTCTGTCCGCACGCTGGCGGGCAATCGTCGGGCTGGCCTCTGTACAGCCGTATCCATGATAAATTTTAATTCCGAACATTTCCTGGGCCTTTTTCAGAGTTTCCTCGGCCAGTGGAGCTCCGGAGCTAACCATATATTTCATGGATTTCAAATTATGTTTAGCGGGATCGAAGTTTTTCATCATCATAATGATCATCGTCGGAACTAAACCTGCAACAGTCACTTTATAGTCAGTCATGATTTCCAATGTTTTAACAGGATCAAAGTTGGGAACCAGAATCATTTTAGTGCCAAAATAGCAGCTTTCACATAATCCGTTTATACCGTAGTTGTGGTTCATGGGTACGCAACCATAATAGATGTCGGTTGTGTCGCAGGGCCAAACCTGACCGCCTCCCAGCAGGCTGCCGATTAAGTTGCTGTGCGACAGCATAACCCCTTTGGGAAAACCAGTAGAACCTGAAGTGTACATCAGAAGGGCCAAATCATCAGATGATAAATCCAGCACGTCTCCCTTGTCTTCTCCCTGACTTATAAACTGCTCATAGTGGATATATTTATCCGGTAAATCATCATGCGCGGCCCCGATCACGATGATTTGGTCTATGTTATTGTTCCCTTCGATGGATTCTTTTATTTTCCCCAGCATTCTCTTCTCTGTCATAATGATGCGAGTCTGTGAATCTTCAAGAATATATCTGATTTCCTTTGGTGTAAGCATAAAAATGATAGGCAAAAAAACAGCCCCCATCCGTAAGGCTCCCATCATCAGTTCCGGAATCTCCGGAATATTGCTTACCATAACACCAACAATGTCCCCCTTGCCAACCTCCGCATTTCTGAGTCCTGTTGCTACAGCACGGGCATGCCTGTCGATCTCGACATTGGTCAGAACTGTCTTTTTGTCATTTGCGATACAGATGAATTGTTCATATTCTCCGTACTTACGGATTCCGTCATGCAAATAATTGGCAATGTTCATTATGCGCACCTTTCTAATGCTTCAAATAATTATTTTCCACCGAAACCGCA
>CAZYIE010000017.1:45692-48080 GCA_964646755.1 uncultured Smithella sp. | reverse complement strand
GAGGCATTTTGTTAAATACTACGTTTATTTTTCTTAACTGCCATTTAATTCCCTTTGATATCCTTGCCCTTGCATCTATCCAGCTTCTCGTCCATCCAGGAAGGAACCTTCGAAGCTGGTACACCGGCTCCGATACCGTAAGAAGAACTGGTTTTATACCAGTAATAGGGAGGAGCATTAAAAGCTGCTTTCTGCTGATCAGGAGGCACAAATTCAAACACGGCGACATCCTGGACTACCTTATGATCGCAAGCCCTCATTTTCACGATCTTACCGTTTTGATATCTGTAGGTATCCCCTTCCCAAACTTTGATGATCTTTTCCGGATCTTCACTCTTTGCCCGCTCAATAACGCTGAGGAGCCAATACATATTCTGGGTATAAGCACCAAGATTTCCCGTCCAGGCATGCCCATAAGTAAGTGTGTTGTATGGTTCTTTCCATTTTTCCCACTGTTTATGCCAGGTCTGATAAAACTTAATCTGCTCGGGTGTCTTGAATAAGACTCCTTTGTCTATATAAATGCTGACATTAACCAAACCCTTGGTGGCTTCTACACCCATCTCGTTAAGGAAAGCGGGGTCATCCATGAAAATATTAGCAACAGGCAAATTGATTCCCATCTGGCGCATCTGTTTGAGCAAGTTGTTTGCATCGGGAATCCAGTCGGCGGTATAAACAACCTCGGCGCCGGAGGCTTTGATCTTCTCCAGGTAAGGTGCAAAATCCGTCAGGAAGAGCTTATGATAATCCTCGCCAACAATGACTGCTTCGGGATAGTGCTTCTTGAGTCCTTTTTTAAAGGCCTCCGCCATATCGCGACCGAAGAGGTAATCCTGGCAAAGAACGTAGAACCTCCTCTCTTTCTTTCTCTGTCCATAATAATAGGCCAACGCCTGAGCGACCTGATCAGTGCCCAAAGAACTCATGAAGGTATAGCGGTTGAAATTTGTGGCATCCATAAGCTCATCGGATAGAGCGATCGCATTGGAACAAATGACTTTGTATTTGTTTGCCGTCTCCTGAATGATCTTCATCATATTGCTCTGATTGGAACCCCACAGGAATTTAACGCCGTCCTGCGTGATCAATTTTTCCAACATTTTTTTGCACTGATCAGGCTTGGACATATGATCGCCCTTGATCAATTGAATCTTCTTCTTTTTACCGTCAACCATGATACCACCCCTCTTGTTGATATCGTGGGCAGCCCAGTTGGCGCAAAGCCAATATAACTGTCCGGCAGCAGCAGCCGGCCCGGAATGAGAGCCGATAACAGCAATTTTAATGGTATCTCCAGTCGGAATGATCGGATTGTTAGGATCAAAGTCCGACATATCGGACATTTTCTTAAAATCAAAACCTGCATTTACCTTGGGACTCTTGTCCGCATTTTTTGCTTTCTCCGGCTTGGCGGCCACAGCCATTGATGGGCTATAGGCCATGAGAGACAGGAGGAAAAGCACTCCTGATAGAATAAGAACATATTTACCAAATAATTTAAATTTCATTTCCAACTCCCTTTCCTTTGCCAAAATTTAATAATACGGCGAAAACTTTATTATCGCCACTCCAAAGCACCAATACCCTTAAAGGCGCTCGATGACTTCAGACCACCTCCCTTCGTTTCGCCAACAGCAAACCAGATATTTTACTGCAGTTGCCGGCTGTTTTGCTTTAAACTTCCAGATATTTTGCTCTAACCCCGTGATCGTTTTTCAACTCCTCGGCGGTGCAGCTGTAGCCGATATGGGCCTTTCCCATAAGATAGACACGTGTTGCGAGCGACAAGGCCACTTTCAGATTATGCTCCACCAGCAAGATGGAAACGCCCGCCTTGTTGATCTCGGCAAGGACGTTGCGCACTTCCTGAACCATGATCGGAGCCAGGCCCTCCGAAGGTTCGTCCACCAGCAGCAGCTTGGGATTTCCCATAAGGGCGCGTCCAATTGACAGCATCTGCTGTTCACCGCCCGATAAAAACCGGCCCTGCTGATTGGCTCTTTCCTTCAGTTTCGGAAAGTGGCTGAAAATGCGGTCGATCGTCCATACACTCGGATCATTAGCATCGCCCATTTTGCCGCCTTTGACACCCAGGAGAAGGTTGTCCAGAACGGATAGTTCCGGGAAGATTCGCCGCTCTTCCGGTACATAACCTATTCCCGCCAAAGCCGCCTTATAGGGAGGGAAACCCGCAATCTCTTTGCCCTCAAAAACCACAGACCCGGATTTCGGCTGAACCATACCCATTATGGTTTTCAGTGTCGTGCTTTTCCCCATACCGTTGCGGCCCAGCAGGCCAATGTTGCCCAGAAAAATGTGATTTCACTGCTGGTTTAAAATTGAGATAGGGGTCAGAGTAACAATTATCTACCATTTGGCGGATTT
>CAZYIE010000017.1:9490-45682 GCA_964646755.1 uncultured Smithella sp. | reverse complement strand
AAATGCCCTGCAAAACATGGCTCGAACCATAGAAAGCATTCAAATCTTTAACTTCCAGCAACATGGTTATTCACCTCTTCAATATATACGTAAAGTTTATCCTATTTTTCTCTATATATTCTATTGTATAGAATCTCAGACCTGCAAATCGCCTAAATAGGCATCCTTCACATCCTGGTTCAGACGAATCTCATCGGGAGTGCCCGTCGCCAGAATCTTCCCGTAATGAAGAACAGTGATTCTGTCCGCTATGGAAAAAACCACATCCATGTCGTGCTCGATGAGCACAACTGTTTTCCCCTCTGTCAACCTGCGGATTAACGCCACGGCGTTATGCGTTTCATCACGAGACATGCCGGCCGCAAATTCATCAAGCAAGACCAGTTCCGGATCAGTCGCCAGGGCCATGCTGACTTCCAGGGCGCGCGATTTGCCGTACGACAATTCACTGACCGGAGTATCCCGCTCTGCGAACATGTCTATCCGCTTTAACATCTCATCCGTCTCTTCGGTGATTTTTGTCATCTTATCCACATTCCGAAACAGATTGAACCGGACTCCGTCTTTAGCTAAAAGCGCCAGACGAAGATTCTGGAACACCGTCAGGTTGGTAAAGGTGCTCGTGATCTGAAAGGAGCGCCCCATTCCGATCCGGGCCAATTTATGGGGTTTGAAGCCAGTAATATCCTTCCCTTTGAAAAACACCTGGCCAGAGCTGGGATGATAAGTCCCGGTGATTGTATTGAACAACGTAGTTTTCCCGGCGCCATTGGGACCGATCACTGCATGTCGCTCCCCTTCTTCGATCTGCAGGTTCACACCAAAAAGTATCTTCAACCCGCTGAAATCGTGATGCAGGTCTTTTGTCTCCAGAATGTTCATGACGTCTTCTCCATTTCAGCACCGCCAGTCGTCGGCTTTTGCCATCTCTGCTTGAATTTCACGAAAAAACCATATAACCCGGTAGGGGCAAACATGATGACCAGAATAATAATTATCCCATTCACCAGTTCCACATGATCAGTAATCCGTAGAGCTATTTCCTCAATAATCTGCACAAAGGCCGTCCCCCAGATGGGGCCGAAAAAGCTGCCCATGCCTCCAATCATCGCGGCCGTAATCGGCGTAAAGGAAATCCTGACCCCCAAGGAACCATCAACCGAAACCAGATTATGAAACAGAGCGTAAAGCGAACCAGCTAACCCGGAAAATATTGCAGAGAGCACATAAATAACCGCTTTCGATTGCGGGACTTTATAGCCGAGATAATCGACCCGTTTGGCATTATCGCGAATCGCCACCTGCACCTGACCGAAGGGGGTTTTCGTAAAGAACCACATCAGCCAAAGCATCAGCCCAATAATCATCATGGCCAGATAGTAAAAATTATCCGGGGCTGCCTTTATCGGGATAGGATCAAATCCCGGAATGTTGATCGGCGGAATGGGAAAGTTTCCCAGACCATCCTCGCCGCGTGTAATGTTGCGCATTTTCAGCGCCAGAACACAAAATAACTCACCGAAGGCCAGGTGCAGCATCGCAAAGGCAGTACCGCTCACTCTGACGACCAGAGGACATAAGACCAGAGACAAAACCAATGCCGATAAAAAACCGATTCCGATAGCCCCAAAAAGACTGATCCCCTCGATATGGACCAAAGCCAGGGCTGTCCCATAGCCCCCGAAGCCAAAGAACATGGCATGACCGAAACTTAGAAGTCCCGTGTAGCCCAGGAGCATATTCACGGCAACGGCAAAAATGGCAAAAATGGCAAATCCGACAAACACGTTTGTATAATATACGCCGGCTATCTTGGGGAAAAAAGCCAGTATGGCAAGCAGGACTATCCATAAAATTATTTTTGTTGTTTTATTCATCATTAGTCCTTCTCCCCAAATAATCCATTAGGCCTAAATGCCAGGACGACAGCCATGAAGCCGACCATCAGAACCGGCGCAAACTGAGAAACAAACTGAATTCCAAAGGAACTAAGCAGACCGAAAATAATGGAAACGATAAATGCACCCAGCAGGCTCCCGAAACCGGCTGTTACAACAACGATGAAACCATCCAGACCCACTTGGTCGGCCAAACCGGGAAATACAGTTAAAATCGGAGCGATAGCAACCCCCGCCACTCCGGCGAGCCATGTGCCGACACCGAAAACAAGCATGTAGATCAAAGGAATATTAATGCCCAGAGCATTTACCATCTCCCGGTCGGAAACGGCCGCTCGAACAATCTTGCCCAAACGTGTTTTGTAAAGGGTCAAAACCATCAGCACCAGAACCATCAGAGCCATTCCGATTACAAATAAACGGTAGATCGGGTAGTCCAGGCCGCCCCAATGAACCTGCCCCATTAGAATGGGCGGTACAGTAACGTTAAGGCTCTCTGTCCCCCAAAATATCTTGACTGCGGCCAGGATGACCTGTCCGACACCCATTGTCAGGATCAATTCGCCCAAATGTCCGAAGGCATGCATCTTACGAAGTAAAAACCGTTCCATGAGAATCCCAAAAAATGCCGTTATTACCGGCGCCAATATCAGGGCCGCCCAAAAGTTTCCTGTAATCGCAAACACTTGGTAACAAAAATAGCTGGCCAGCATAAAAAATGAGGCATGAGCAAGATTCAAAATACCCATCATGCCGAAAATTAGAGTCAGGCCAGAGGCAATAAGAAAAAGTATCATTCCATAGGCAACCCCGTGAATACCCTGAGCTATGTACATTGATGTTGTTGGATCCATTACTTATCCTCCAGTAATTAAAGAAAATTTAAAATCATGTCTTCCTTTGTCATTGTTTATGGCTATCCCAAGAACAACTTCCTCAAATGAATGACGTAACCATGATTCTATTTTAAACGGTTGGGCAAATATCAAATGGTACGCGAGAATCTAGCAGTGCAGAGTTAAAGCGCAACGCGGAAGATGCATGCCCTTCGCAAACATCAGAGACCCAAATAAGTTTTTCTCAGAAGTTCATCTTCGACAAGTTGCTCCGCACGTCCTTCTGCAATTATCTTCCCCCGGGAAAGAACGTAATTCCGGGTCGCCAGATCAAAGGCAAAACTAACGTCCTGTTCTGTCATAAAAATGGTGATTCCCAGATCGTGGACATCACGAATCCGCCCAAAAAGTTCTTCTTTGACTTTGGGAGCCAGCCCAACCGATGGTTCGTCGATTAGGAGGAGTTTAGCCTGGCTCATCAGGGATCTGCCTACGGAAAGCATGGTACGCTCCCCGCCGGACAATGTTCCCGATACCTGCTTGGCTCTTTCTTGCAATCTCGGAAAAAGATGAAATACCTTTTCCAAGCTTTCATTAAAGACATGCTTGTCATTGACAAGATAGGCGCCGGCCTCTAGGTTTTCCAGGACGGTCATTTCAGCAAAGGGACGCCCTCTTTCAGGGCAGAGGATTAAACCCTTTTTGGCCACATTATGTGCCGCCAAATTAATCATTTCTTCGTTATCGAAAAGGACGCTTCCCTGCAGTGTTATTTTCCCGCCGACGGTGCCCTTGAGAGTATCTTTTTCCCACTTAACCAGACCGACCATCGCGCGCAGAAACGTACTTTTGCCGGCGCCGTTTGGACCAACAAGGCTGACCAATTCTCCTTTTTCAACACCCAGACTAATATTGTTGATTACCATCGCCCGGTCATAAAGGACCGTCAGATTCTTAACTTCAAGATACAAGGTATTGTCCTCCTTTTTTCCCGATATATGCCTCGATGACTTCTGGGTTGTTTACTACCTCTTGCGGCGTTCCAATCGCCAATAATTTCCCGAAGCTGATCACGACCACCCGATCCACGATCTTCATTAAATCGTGCAGTTTATGTTCGACAATAATCATGGCCGGTCCCTCACTGTGCAGCCTTCCGAATCGCCCACCTTCGCGTAACCGTTTTAGGGATTTTGCAATAAGCGTGGTTTCGGCCGGATTCAAGCCGCCGAACGGTTCATCCAGCAGCAGGAGCTCGGGTTCAGTCGAGATAGCCCTGGCCAGTTCCAGTCTTTTCAGATCACCGTGCGACAAGATGGATGCCGGCTCAAGGGCCAGATCTGAAATACCGCAGAATTCCAGCGCATCCATAGCCCTGCGCTCCAGATTCTTGACCCATTCCCCTTTTCTTTTCGCCCGCGGTGACAGGCAGGGAACCATAACATTGGCTAAAACTGGTAAATGGCGGAAGGGTTTAACTACTTGAAAAGTAGATGCCATGCCGGCATTGACAACATCCCAAATTTGATTGCCGGTTATATCTTTGTCTTTGAAATAAACAGCACCTGCGGTTGGATTCAGTTTGCCTGTAATCAGGGACATCGTAGTTGTTTTACCGGCGCCGTTAGGCCCGATCAGGCCGATGATTTCATTGCGATCGACATGGAAACTCACGTTGTCAACAGCCTTAAGCCCTCCGAATTGCTTCGTCAAACCCTGAACTTCCAGAAAATGTCTAGCCATGCTCTACTCCTGTTCTCGTAATTCGCTTCGCGATACTTTTCCGATGTCGGTCTTGGGGGTTTCTCCGACAAACGCGATGATTCTGGGAATCTTATATGGCGCCAATTTATCCTGGCAGTAATCTATGATATCCACTTCCGACAAATTCCCTCGCGCTTCGCCTTCCAAAACTACAAAGGCTTTAACATTTTCACCGACTTTAACGTCCTTCACTCCGACCACCCCCACCTCTTTTATTTTCGGATGGGTTGTCAGAACTTCCTCAACTTCCCGCGCATATACCCGGAGGCCCTTGTATTTAATCAGATCACGCTTGCGGTCATAGACATAGACAAAGCCGTCTTCATCCATTCGGGCCAGATCGCCTGTGCGCCACCAGCGAATTCCATTAATGAACGCTTCGCATTCTTTTGTGGCCGCCTCGTTTTTCCAATATCCAAGCGTAACTTCCGGGCCGGCAATTACCAGTTCACCGATCTCGTTGGCCGTTACATATTTATCCTCGAAGGGATCAATAATTGCTGCCATAGTGCCGCTCATTGGCAAGCCGATGGAGTCTTTCCTTTTTACTCCGACCGGAATGCAGATGCCTGTTCCGCTCGTCTCCGTCATCCCGTAGCCGTTGATCAGATCAATCCCGACGCGATTTTTCCAGCCTTCTGCCGTGGACTCATTGAGGGAATCCGCGCCGCTCATTACGTATTTGAGCTTCTTCCAGTCCACGCGTCCGGTCTTCTCATGATCAATAAAGGTCTCAAATATAGCCGGGGCGCCCAGAAAATGAGTAATTCTGTTCTTGGAGATGGAATTCAGGATATCGTCGATGTCCGGTGTTGTCAAAACTGTCGAAGTACAGCCTTGCAGGATACCGGTAATCACACAAGTAATGTGCCCTGCGGCGTGATAAAAAGGCATGTAGGCAAGTGCATTTTCCTTCCCCGCTTCCAGCATCGGAAAATATCTTCTCACCATTTCCCAGGCGGCAATCATATTGTAATGCGTCAACATTACCCCTTTCGGCTGGCCGGTCGTCCCGCCGGTATAGGGGAGCATGATAACGTCCTCCTTAACATTGATGTCGATTTTTGGCGGAGTGGCTTTATGGGATTTGATCAGTTCGTGCATCCGGTAAAAACCGTCCTGGAGGTAGATGTCGGGGGCGGGGGCAGCCATTCTCTGGTAGAATGACTTCAGAATGGATTTGCCGATCAGTTTCATAAGTTTTGGCAGTGAATCGGAAATATTACACAGAATCACATTCTGAAATTTCAGGTCAGCCTTTTCCAGGTTCTCATACAAAATGTCCTGACAGATGACGGACGTGGCGCCGCTGTCTTCTACCTGGTGCTTGACTTCCTTCGAAACATAGACAGGGCTGATCGGAGTAATAATAGCCCCAACTTTGATCAAAGCATAAAAAGCGATAACGTACTCCGGGGAATTCAGCAGCAGCATCGCCACACGATCTCCTTTTTTAATGCCAAGGTCATGCAGGGCTGCCGCCATCCGATCCGCCTTTTCTCTCAAGTCCTGGTAGCTAATTTCGGCGCCGTAAAAATTAAGTGCAGTCCTTTTTTTCCAGCGATCTGTTGCTTCATCAAAACTCTCGATCAGGGACTTATTCGGAACTTCTATATCGGGAGGTATATCGGCGGGGTATGATTTGAGCCAGGGTTTTTGTTCATAAATAGATTTTTCCATGTGGAGATCCTCCTAATTTTTCTTGGTTTCAAGATGCAGGTCGGTGCTGCATACTCTGCATTTGCGCCTAGTAAAAATATTCGGCAATTTGCACCGGGTGCAATTGACTTCTAGTTTATCTCGAATCCACGGCCCCAATCCTTCAGGCATGAAAAGAAGAACGAGGAGGAGTATCACGGCAAAAAGGATAAACCTGAATTCAGCAATGGAGGGGAATAGATTTAAAAATTCGATTATCGGGTAGAGAATAAAAACGCCCATGACGGGACCATAGATTGTCGAAATGCCGCCGAAAATAGTCCAGAGGATCGCCTGGAAAGTAAGACCCAGTTCCAGGGTGGAGAGTCCCGTTACTCTCATAGTTACGGCATACAGCCCTCCCGCAAGGCCGGCAAAAAATCCACTGGCGGCGAAGGCCAGAAGTTTATAACGGGTGGTATTGATACCTGAGGTGCGTGCGGAGATTTGCTTGCATCCGTCAGCTTATACATGATGAAAATGGAGAGTGTCATGATCAGGTAAACGATATAATAATTAATCAGGGGATTGTTCGAAAGTGATTTTACTCCCGGAATGCCGTTTTCTCCGCCGGTAAAATCGGCGAAAAACATTACAGCTCCGGACAAAATGATCGGGAAGGAAAGAGTTACCAGAGCCAGATAAAATCCCCTTAACCGCAATGCCGGAATCCCTGCGATCAACCCAACGACAACTGCCGCTATGCTTCCGAGTGGTATGGCTAACCAGGTGGGATAACCGTAATTTACATTAAGAATAGCCACGGTGTATGCTCCGACACCGAAGAAAAGTGCATGACCGAGATTGACCTGCCCCGTATAGCCGGATATAAGATCCCAACTAGTTGCGAAGATGGCGTAGATGGCAGCGACGATCAGTACGTTCAAAATATAGTGATTTGTGACAAACAACGGGATCATAAAGACAACCACAAAAAAGGCGAGAATGATGGCTTTCCCCGGCACAGCCAGGATCTCCTTCTGGAAAATTCTCAACATCCAAGTAATGTTTTCCATCATAGTCTCTCTCCTTCAAAAACAACCCCGAACAAACCTTCCGGTCTTACCAGTAACACAAGTATCATGATGATAAGTGATACTGCGCCCCCCAGAAATGATCCCATGGGGACGACAAACGTCACAATAGTCTCGGCGAACCCGAGAATAAATGCCCCTATTATGCTTCCCCATACGCTGCCCAAACCACCCAGCACAACGGCCGCCAGAATTACCACCAGAGGCGCGGACCACATGGTAGGATTAAGCGAAAACAGGGGAATAACAAACACACCGGCCAATCCGGCAAGCAATGACGATATACAGATCGTGATCAGGCATATTTTCGAGACATTGATCCCCATGAGATTGGCAATTTCACGATCTTCCGAAACTACCCGGATGGTTTTTCCCAGTTTTGTAAACTGGAGCAGAATCCACATGAGAATAATGGAAAGCAGAAAAAAGCCCAGGGCAACGACATGCTGCCATGTAATCCTTACGCCCCCCATCAACTCGACATACCCTGTGATGAAGGAGGGAATGGATTTGTGCTCTGATCCGAACGCAATGGTAAAGATCTCCTGAAACAGCATGGCCAGTGCGATGGATATTATCATGACGGCATTATGCTGTTCCTTGACACGATCGAAAAACAACTGATAGCAAATAATGGCAACCAGTACGGTCAAAATAACGGCAGCGATGTCGGCTATGAAAAGCGATACCCCGAATTTTGACAAGATAATGTAAATGAAGTAGCCGGTCACCATGTAAAAGGCGGTGTGGGCCATGTTGAGAATTTTGGCAACTCCAAAGATAAGAGAGAAACCGATCGCCAGGATAGCGTAGATTCCTCCCGAGATCAGACCATTAATGATAATTGCTTCCGCCATGAAACGAAACCCTCCATTCTGTTGCGTACTTTAGGAATAACAACTTTTGGTTATGGCCTATAGGGGCAAATGCTGATCGGGGCTAGATTGATCAACAAATCAGGCTCCAATGAAGAAGACAGCATGCCGCCTAATAGTAGCATGCTGTCTTCTTATCATGTTATTTTGCTGCTTTTTTCCAGTAGCCGACCATCCATGGGGGCAGCTTGTAATCAACTGTTCCCTTGTATCGGATTTTGTTGATAGACGCGTCCCCGTCAGGCCATACGACCTTCTGTTCCCCGTCTCTCCACTGGACATAAAAGAAAGTTATATATCCCGGACCAAATCGAACATCGTGGGGCCATTGCTCTTTGGCAGTATAAAACGCGATTCTTCCCTGTGCGCCTCCGAAATCAGTTTTCTCCAGGCTTTTGACCATGGCCTCGCTGGCAATTGTTCCGGCCCTTTCCGCGGCCTCTTTCAGGATGTATATTCCGTCATATGCGGCCGCCGTAGATGTTGGGGCTTCGCCGGCCTGCTTGACGAAGTTATTATAGAAAGGAAGGCTTCTGGACGTGGCTTCAACCGGGGCAAAAAAAGCCAGCATGGTGTTATAGTTGCATAGACCTCCTGTCTGCTGCCAGTGGGTGAGTCTTTGTGCTTCGACATTCAACCCGATCATCGCGGCGGGGATCTGAAGCTCACCTCCCTGTTTGGAATAGGCAAGACCTGCAGGACCTGCGCTGTATGTGAAGATTATCTGGGCTCCGGCATTCTTGATGGCCGTCAGCTCCGGCATTACGCTGGATGCCGTAAATGAAGGCCTCCAGACACCGGCCACCTCTATCCCGACGTCCGGAGCCTTGCTCTGAATCAACTGTATTCCAGGTTCACAATAAAGGGCTTTGTCGGCCAGGAGGGCTATCTTGGGTTTTTTAATCCCCAGTTCTTTGCGGATAGTGTTTGCGACCATATTAAGCGGCAGATAAGCCGATGAAATCGATGCATCCGTATTGGCCGGACCACCCCTGAACCAGTATTTATAACGATCGTAATTTTCAGCGACCTTTAAGGCCAGCGCTGAAGAGGACGGGCCGCAGCTCACAAACACTTTTTTGTTGTCCGCCATTACTTCCATCATTGCCAGTACCGCCTCTGACCGGAAACCACCAACCATGAAATCAACGTTTCCGACGACGCGCTGAAACGCATTCACGGCATCCGGAACGCTTGCTGTTTCATTGGAATCGACCTGGACAAGTTCTATCGTGTATTTTTCCTTACCGACCTTTACGCCGCCGGCCTTATTGATCTCATCGGCCGCCATATTGGCGGCAATCCAATGATGCTTTCCCTGAATGGCCTTCATAGGACCGATAATGCCGATCTTGATGCTCTTTGCGTCAGCAGTTGAAATCATAAAGACACTTAACACACAAAACACAATGAACGAAATAGTCAACCCTGTTGAGAATTGACTGATTTTTCCGGTCTTGAACATAAGTTACCCTCCTTATCATGTCATAAATAAATAAAAAGTATCCCCCTACGCTAAAATCTTACCCCCTTTCTTCAAGATTTAAAAAAATCCTGCATTACGACGGAAGCATCGAATTCTGCCCGGCTATGTTTTGTTCGTACCGGGATAGATTTAAACATTCATGGAAAAGTGAGAATCAGTTGAAGACTTTAGCCGCCAGATTATATTTTTCAACTTTATTTTCCTGATGTTAGAGAATTAACCGGTTCTTGTTGACACGAGCGGTCAGTATGAATTTAGGAAACCGAACGTAAAAACAATGACCTTAGGTAAGATTAATACCATGAGTAATCATTGACTGTCAAAGGATTTCTTTTTTATTTATAATGATAAAAATAAAATATTTAGAAAAAAATATATAGAAATACTTGTATCCATTTCTTTTCGGTGATATATGTAACCAAAATAAGGATAAAAATTCAGAGGAAAAGAGCGCCATGGGTACTCCTAAAAAAGTGTTGGAGAATCGAAAAAAAAGAGAAAAAGAACTGCGTATTGAAAATATTATAGAAGCGGCAAAAAAAATTTTCATCGCCAAGGGATATATCAATACCACCATGGACGAGATAGCCCTGGAAGTAGAGATAAGCAAGCCTACATTATATCAATATTTTAAAAACAAGGACGATCTTTATTTTTTGTTGCTGATTCCGTTACTGGAAGAATTAGAACACAACCAGATAGTTTTAGAAAAGAAGTTGCTCAGCGGCAAGTATTCCTCTGGTGTTCTTTTTATACGTCATATATTCCGGGGATTTTACAAAGTCTATGAAAGTGATCCTGGGCTGTTCGCTATCTTTCAAATGGTTCAGCAGACCGGCATTATCTGGGGACACAGCGACAACACGAAAGCGCGTTTTGCTGAAACATGGCACCGTTATGGTGCTCTCAACCGGAGAGTACTGAGCATTGCAATGGAGCAAGGATTGCTCAAAGAAATGGATCCCTATTCACTTGCCTGCATTTTGTGGGGATTGTTCACGGGAATTGTTCAATTGGAGACTCAAAAAACTAAACATAAAAAAACCAAAGGTTATCTGAAGACGAACTTAAACATGGCCGTGGAACTGATCACAAAATCTCTGGTAATGCAATCCGATCTGGACAATTGAAAAAAATATACAATGGGTCTGTACAAAAATCTTCCGTACCTTTCCCGAATTGATCTATGCAGAACGCAGAGGAAGATTGAGGTAAATGATTCCATGAAGCGCAAAATAATTAGAATCGATGAAGAAAAATGCACCGGCTGCGGTTTGTGTATACCGAACTGCCATGAACAGGCGATAAGAATTATTAACGGAAAAGCTCGGCTGGTAAATGATGTTTTCTGTGATGGATTGGGTGCTTGTTTGGGCGAATGTCCGGAAGGAGCGCTGACGTTGGAAGAGCGCGACGCCGAGCCGTTCGATGAAACTCTTATTCCAGCCGCCGTAAATGCTCCACAAGAAAATTCACAGCAATCAGAGCTTAGTCATTGGCCGATTCAGTTGCATTTGCTAAATCCGGTGGCAGATTATTTCGCAGGCAGTGATGTTGTCCTCGCTGCGGATTGTGTAGCGTACAGTCTGGCGAATTTCCACAGCCGGTTTTTAAAAGGCAAGGTTCTTGCCATTGCCTGCCCCAAACTAGATCATGATATTGAAGTTTATACCGAAAAGATTCGCAAGATGGCCGATGATGCAAAAATTAATACTCTGACGGTAATTATGATGCAGGTTCCCTGCTGCCGCGGACTTCTGCAAATTGCGCAGGAGGCGCTGCAAAAAACAGCCAGAAAAGTCCCCTTGAAAGCGATTATCATAAGCACGCAGGGAGAAGTGCTCTCCAAAGAGTGGGTTTAAGAGAGCATGATCTTTAATGCATCACAATCTTTATTTGTCCTGACCTGCCTTTAACCTTAACCCGTTGCTCTAGGGTAAGTATAAAATATATTACAGAACAATAATCTATGTCGAGCGGGTTAAAAGCTCGATCTCTACGCCAGTTTTATTCGTAAATGTCGATTTTTATCGAATTAAATTCTTTAACCTGTCTTCAACTTTGTTTAACCTTCCGACTTTTGTATCCCACATTGGGGTTGAGATTAAAGTCATCTAAACTCAACACATCTAAACTCAACAATTGACTGATTTGCGGAACTATGCAAGATTATCGTCATAATATTGCCATCAGAAATTGTGTGGCAAATGTATATAGAAGAAGTCAGACTGCAAATATGAATAAAATATTCTAATCTGCTAAAATACAGGCTGATAATAAAAAAAGGGGGGCTAATAATGCTAAAATGGATTCAGATAATATTGATCCCTTTGTTTTTTGTTACATTAACTTCTTGTGAAAAACAAGAATCTGTAAAAGAAAATAATTCGCTTCCTGTTTCTTTTAATATCGAGACTCTCAAAATACCTGACAAAGGTGTTCGAAAAATCAGAGGGCAGGTCCTGTATATGCCAATCTACTCTAACATTCCTTACCTGAAAGAGAAGCATTATGATTTGAGCGCTTTCCTGGCCATCCACAATACTGATCTGCAGAATAGGATTAAAATAACGAAAGTTGATTTTTTTAATACAGACGGTAAGCTGATTAAACATTACATCACTTCAGATCAACAAATTGATCCTCTTGCAACAGTGATTGTTACAGTGCCACAAAAAGACCAGAGTGGAACAGGAGCAAATTTTCTGGTTGAATGGATCGCTGACGCGCCAGTTACCTTACCACTGATTGAATCTGTTATGAAGGATTTGTCAGGTAATTTAGGGCTTGCTTTTTTAAGCACAGGAAGGGTTATTCGAGAAATCGAATAGAAGCAGAATATCTAATACGGAAGTGTTTCCTTCTTAATTATTTTTTGATCAGGACATATCCGTTATTTATAGCCTTCTGCCCTTCGCTGTTTTGCACATTAAAAAACACATCATTTCCTTCGCCGGTGCACGTTTTGCCAATCTGTCGGACTATAATGTTCGTACCCGGCAGCACCATGCCGGTAAACTTGCAGTATATTTTTTTTATCCTCTCGGGATCGCCTGCAGCTTCCCGGTTGATAATTTCCCGCACAGCGAAGGCGAGTGTAGCCGTTCCCTGGAGGATGATATCCGGCAGTCCCACCTGATGGGCAAACATTCTGGATGTATGTATGGGAAAATATATGTTGGTACAGCCGTCATAGATGAAGGGAGCCAGTTTGTCGATGTGGATTGTTGATTCCCATTGTGCCGTATCGGAACCGGCCTTCGGTACAGCCGGAACTGTTTCCATTCCCGCGGCTTCACCTCTACAGGTAACCCCTCGCATGAGCCCGCCGATATGTTCGGTAAAAACGGGTTTCCCGTCCTTATCGGATGCAGCAAAGCGAATGATGGCGTGGGTGCCGGCCCGGTGCGGCTCGATTGCGGCTATGCACCCTTTTACCGTCAGCTCATCGCCGGGCCGGACAAAACGGTGAAATTCCAGATGCTCGGTAAAATGTACCTGAGTGGCCAGAAGCTCCCTTGGAAAATCCTCCGCTTCGATATATTCCCAGATCCGTTCCGATATGGGCCACGTTATGGCGGCGCAATTCATGGGGTGGGCAATGATCCCTCCCTGTCGTTCATCGTTAAAGTAGGCTTCATTGGGATCACTTATGGCCGCGGCATAGTTCATGGTGTTACGCCAGGTGACTGTTGTTTTATAATCGCGCAGAGCAGTTCCGGTAAAGGATGAATCGAGATGCATATCCAGGGCTCCCTATGGTGATTTCGGTAACGGCAATATGTTTTCCTGATGTTATTTCTTTATAATTCCCTTTTTCAACGGGAGCCACCACGTAAACCCGAAGAGCCACGTCTTGAGAAGCGCGCGCGAAATCGAAATGTTCTTCGATCTGCCGATTGCGAGGCCTATGGGCGACTCCGAAAGATGCAACAAAGCGAGCGCCACAAAAATGCTCCATGCCCTGATCCCGCGGCTATGGCCAGGGGAAAAAGGCCGATAGCGCCGACTTCCAGAAATATCCAAAAACCTTGAGAAGAACCCATTATATGCTCCTGGTTAACTGCCGTCATTTGCCCTTGAAAATCGCCTCGCGTCGTTCAAAGAAGGACATCATCCCTTCTTTGACATCCTCACTGGACATTAAGGGTATGAGGTCCGGAATGAGTCGATCCAACGCTGCCTGGTCCCCATTCTTCTTGGCAAAGCGAGCGGACTTGAGGGCCGCCATGACGCCCAGGGGACCGCGCTTGGAGATTTCCATCGCGATCTGGATGGCCCGCTCGACTTCATTTCCCGGTTCGGTCACTTCCTGCGCCAGGCCCAGTCGGAGCGCCTCATCGCCGGTTATTTCATCGCCGGTAAGGAGATAACGCATGGCGTTTCCCCAGCCGATTTCCTGGAAAAGACGGACTGTACCGCCGCCCACCGGGTAGATGCCTCGTTTTACTTCCAGTAAGGCGATGCGGGCGTCACTGGCAACCACGCGAATGTCCTGCGCCAGCAAAATTTCGAAGCCGATGGTATAACAGCGCCCGCGGACAGCCATAACCACAGGTTTGCGGCATTGCTTTTCCACATCGATGCCCAGCGGGTGAATACAGCCGGCAGGTAATATCCATTCCTTGCCTGACATTACGGGGGCCCATTTGTCCAGTTCGAGGCCCGAAGTGAAATGCTTTCCGTGGGCGAAAAGTACGCCGCAGCGCAGCTCGGGGTTACTGTCCAGTTCGCCGTAGGCGAAGGCAAGTTCCTCATACATTTCTAAGTCAAAGGCATTTTGCTTCTCGGGGCGGTTCAGCCCCATGAGGAGCACGTGGTCGCGAGTTTCGACGGTAATACGTGTATATTCCATTTTAATAAATCCTCCTGACTCTTGTTTTTATTTATTGGCATATAACCATACATATCGCACAGGTGAGTCTATTTAGCAAGACTATTACAGAGGATCGAATTGTCTCAAATAAAATGTTGCCGCAGGAAGAGATAATAGCGGTGAATGTACCATAAGAATTGACTTACTGAAGGATTTCCTTTAGCCTGACACATCAAAATTCATAAAAAGCGGGTAACTTTATGGCAATATTTCTCTTATCGTTTTTATTTCTTTACGGTGGAATTCATTTATATCTATTTACCAGGATGGATAGTATATTTCATTTTTCGACTGGCAATAAAATTCTTATTATTTGCCTGCTGATAATTTTGATATTTGCACCACTGCTGGTGCGTATTGCCGAGAACCGTCATCTGGAATCATTAGCACGTACTCTGGCTTACGCCGGATATCTCTGGATGGCTTTCATTTTTCTGTTTTTCTGTCTGAGTGTAATTTTCGATGCTGCAAGATTTGCCTTTAAGCTTTTCCCCTCTGGAGTTTTTGCCATTCCCCTGGTTAGCATTGCATTTGGCTTAGCCGTCTTTCTCTCCTTTGTTTTTGTTGCTTATGGATTCGTTGATGCGCAGCAAATCAGAATTAAAAAGCTGGAAATAGCCATCAGTCAGAACTTGCCCAATGGCGGAAAAATTCGCATTGTCCAGATTTCCGACGTCCACGTCGGTTTGATCATTAAAGAAAAACGGCTGCAAGCCCTCGTGGATAAAATAGAAGAAGCAAAACCTGACATATTAATTTCTACGGGAGATTTGCTCGATGGTGAATTAAATAACGTCCTGCCTTTGGCTGCAATGTTCAGGCAAATTAAACCAAAATTCGGCAAATTCGCCGTTACCGGTAATCATGAATATTATGCCGGAATCACAAAGTCCCTCGAATTTACTCGCCAGGCCGGCTTTGAAGTTCTCCTCGATGAAGCAAGAGAGGTGGCGGGAATAAATATCGTCGGCATTGATGATATTACCGGCAGAAGATCAGTTATCGTCAACGAGAATTCCCGTTCGACAAAAACAATGCCGGGAATAAATAATGATAAATTTGTCCTGCTGCTGAAACATCAACCCTATGTCAATAAAGCAGATAATTTCAATTTACAGCTTTCCGGTCACACTCACGGCGGACAGATATTTCCCTTCCGGCTGATAACCGGCCTGTTCTTCAAAAACAACTACGGTTATTATGACCTGGAGAAAAACAAGGCGATTTATGTCAGCAGAGGAGTTGGAACCTGGGGACCGCCCGTACGCATCTTTGCACCACCGGAAATTACAGTTATTGACTTAATCGGACAAAAAGATAATTGATCATTTTAATTTATAATGATAAAAAGTAACAGATGATTCATAAATGAGAAAAATTATGGCCCAGACAAAAAATAAAAATCGAGTGTTAACAAAAAAAGGAACAGCGACCAGAGCATCTATCCTGGATGCGGCGCACGACGTATTTCGCGATACCGGTTATTACGCGTCTTCCATTTCAGAAATAACAAGACGTGCCGGTGTTTCGCTAGCCACTTTTTATCAATATTTCAAAAACAAGGAACAGGTCTTTCAGGAGCTCACTGATCTGATTATTGAGCGTTTTATGAATAAGACGGAATCTCTTTCTCTGGAAGGATTTAATTTTGATACGCGTGTGAAAAAGATAATTGCTTTGCTTTATGACCATACAAAAAAAAATATGGCGTTCCATCGAATCTTAGGTGAATCCGAGCTCATTGATCGTGTTACCCTGTCTTATTATGAAACAATAGCGTGCTTTCTACGCAATTTTTTGCGCACGGAAATTGTTGCCGGAAACATCCGCACACTGGATCCTAACATCGTTGCTTATGGATTAATTGGTATTTGCTATTTTAATGCAATTAAATGGGGAGATCAGAAGAAAGACCTAAGCGAAGAAGAGACAATTGATTTAATGGTCGAATTGATCATGAATGGTGTTAGCGGCCCCTCTGAATGGAAACGACCGGCGAACTGGAATATACTTTCTTTGCCTGAACCTTTACCTATGCGCGAAGAAGCTGAAGAGCTTCTGACTAAAGGAGAAAAAACGCGGCAGGCCATATTGCGGGCAGCAGAAAAAGTTTTTGGCCAGCATGGAATCAATCATGCCAGCATTTCTGAAATAACCCGTGAAGCGGGTGTTGCCTCAGGCACTTTTTATATCCATTTTGCCAGTAAGGCAGAATTGGTTGAGGGTTACGTAAAGTATATCAACCGGAACATGCGTTGCGAAATCCAGCGGGTTACTGCCGACATGACGGATCGGCGCGACGCCGAAAGGGCCGGTATTATAGTTTGTTTTAACTTTGTTTTACGTTACCGGGAAGTTTATCGCATCATTCCCGAATTTGAAACAATAGATAAAGAAGTCTCTCTGTGGTATTACAAAAAAACAGCTGAAGGATATGTTCACGGCCTCGAACAAGCAATGGGAAAAGGAGAAATTCGTCATTACCCCCCGATATTTCTAGCTCATTCCCTAATGGGCATTACTCACTTCATTGCCATGAAATGGATTATTTGGGCGGTTAATCCCAATAAAGCGTTTTCTCAAAAAGCTATCGAAAACAATATTGATTTTATCCTTTTTGGTTTAAAAACCTAAAAATTAATAAAATATTCTTGACAAGTGGCAAATGCTTTTGCTAGTATTTCTGACAGGTGATTCATATAACGTAATTAATTCAGACTGGCGCTGATGGTTTTTACGGTTGTCGATCAGACCAATAAACGTTTTAATTTTATGCCCTTTTTACAACAAATAATGGCTTTCGTGTGCATTAAGAGAGGTAAAATTATGAATAAAACGCAAGAATTAGTCAAGGTCGGAGTGGAAAGCTGGGGCATCTATGTTCCTGAATTGCGTCATAGCGCCAAACACATATCAGAGAAATCAGGTATCCCTCAAAATGTCTTAGAAACAAAATTCGGATTACATGCTAAAAGCATTGCCGGACCGGAAGATCATAATGTGGTCATGGCCGTCAAAGCTTCCAATATTGCCATACAAAGAGCCGGAATCAACGCTAAGGATATTGATCTCGTTATCTGGGC
Organism: uncultured Smithella sp.; assembly: GCA_964646755.1. Classification (GTDB taxonomy): domain Bacteria; phylum Desulfobacterota; class Syntrophia; order Syntrophales; family Smithellaceae; genus MVRV01. The sequence goes on along the minus strand of CAZYIE010000017.1, from coordinate 28,132 downwards.
GGGTGAAATCTCGGATAAGTATCTGATGCAGACGTACGGAATTAAGCTCCAGCATGAGATAGGCGCCCCCAATGCGATGGCCTTTGACATCAATCAAAGATGTGCGACATTTATGCTTGCCTTTAATTTAGTTAAAGGTATGATGATTGTGTATCCCAACATCAAACGCGTATTAATAGCTTCCGGCTACCGCAACTGCGACCTTATTGACTATGGTAATCCCAGAACAAGGTTTATGATCAGCCTGGGAGCCAGCGGAGCGGCTGTTTTGTTAAAAAGAGACCATCCGGAAAACGCCCTTTTGGCTTCCGCAGTGCTCACGGATGGTCAGTTCTCCGAAGATGTTTATGTTCCTGGAGGAGGCTCCGGCATTCCCATGACCACTCCCGGCGGTGATATCCCCGCTACCGCATATGAGGTTATTGAAAAAAAATTAAATTATCTTGATGTTCCCGATCCGGAGGGCATGAAAAACAGGCTGGATAGATTGTCCATGTCTAATTTTATTAAAGTAATTGACATGGCCATTGATGATTCCGGTTATTCCAGAAAAGACATCGGTTATTTTGGCCTGTTGCATATGAAACCAAGTGCTTTTGAATATGTCTCTAATGAAGTCGGTGTTGATGTCAAAACACAGACAACCTACTGGGATGAATTTATAAATATGGGGCATATGGGACAGAATGACGGTATTATTGCACTGGAATTAGGCGTCAAGCACAACAAAATAAAACCCGGTGATCTGGTTGTTTTGGCCGCCGCAGGAATAGGCTATTGCTGGGGAGCTTCTTGTATCAAATGGGGCAAGAGCCCAATCGGTTAAAAGACCTTGTTCTTCTGCTGTCAGCAGGCATGGGGCATATTGGGAGGATACATTACTTATACATTGATCGGAGTGAAACTAAAAACTTAAGTAAAGGAAAAAGGCTATGTTATACGGGGATTGGATTGGTCGCTGGGGCAGCTGTTTCCCAGATCAAGAAGCTTTGGTTGATTTAGTGGACAATCGTCGTTATACCTATGGGCAATTGGCCGATGAAGTTCACAAAATGGCTAATTTCCTGCGCAATGAGTGCGGTGTCGTTAAAGGAGACCGCATAGCCATCCTGGCTTTAAACAGAGTAGAATATATTACATTATTCTTCGGCGCCAGCAGGATGGGTGCAATCCTCGTTCCCTTGAATATTCGCCTGGCTCCGAACGAATTTATATATTATCTGCAAGATGCCGAGCCCAAAGCATTGTTTTTCGATAAAAACTATTCAGCCATTATAGACGACTTGAAATCAAAAATTAACATTCCTTATTATATTTGCATTGATGATGATAATACTGTGGGCAAGAGTCTGCCCGCTGTCTGGGGCGGTCTATCCGCCCAAAGGCCGCCGGAAGTTGATATTCAACCGGCTGATCCACAACTGATAATTTATACGTCGGGAACTACCGGTTTGCCCAAGGGTGCGCTTTTGAGCCATGGGATGCTTACCTGGAATTCGATCAACACCAATATCGGATGGGATCTTTCATCCAATGATGTTGCCACTATCCATATGAACATGTTTTACACTGGTGGCTGGAATATTACCCATCTTCCGTTATATCACTGCCGTGGCAAAAATATCCTGATGGCGGGCTTTGATGTTGATCAGATTCTGGATATTATTCCTCAAGAGAAGGTTACCTTGTTCATTGGCGTCCCTACAATGTACCAACTGCTGTTGGCTTCACCAAAATTTGAAAAAACTGATTTTTCGTCAGTCCGATTACTAGGCAGTGGCGGCGCTCCGCTGCCAAAGAAAGTCAGAGATGTATTTGCTGCTAAAGGAATCAAAATGATGGAAGGTTATGGTTTGACCGAAGTCGGCCCGAATAACTTCCTCGGCTGGGGCAAACATGGCACTGTCGGCAAGCCCATGCTGCATGTTGATATGCGGGTAGTTGACAATGAAGGCAAAGATGTGCCGCAGGGGCAGGAAGGAGAGCTGCTGCTTAAAGGCGAGCATGTGCTCGTTGGCTACTGGAAAAAACCGGAAGCGACAAAAGATGCTCTTCCCGATGGTTGGTTCCATACAGGAGACTTGGTTAAGGTCGATGAAGATGGGGATTACTCCATTGTCGGCCGCAAGAAAGACATGATTAAATCAGGTGGCGCTAATGTCTATCCTGCCGAAATTGAAGCACAAACTATTCAGCACCCTGCTGTGGCTATGGCAGCAGTCATCGGCGTACCTGATGAAAAGTGGGATGAAGTCGGCAAGGCTTGTGTCGTTTTAAAGCCGGGGCAAAGCTTGACCCTGGAACAATTGCAGGAGTTTTTGGGCAGCCGGCTGGGCAAATTCAAGATTCCCAAATATATGGTTGTTGTAAATGAATTGCCCTTGACCGTTGCTACCGGAAAAGTTCAAAAGTTTATACTGAAAAAGAATCACGGCAACTCCGACAATAACTGATTGAGAAATTTACGCTGAGAAAAGAGAAATTATGACCGTATTAAATTTAAAAGATGGTGGCAGCATTTATTATGAAATTCATGGAGACGGCGAACCACTTATTTTGTTAAATGGCCTTATGATGAATACTCTGAGTTGGATGGATTTCATACCGCAATTAGCAGATAAATTTAAGCTCATCCTTTTTGATTTCCGTGATCAAGGCCGTTCTTCCAAGCTTGCGGAAGGATATGATAACGATATTCATGCAGACGACCTATTGGCTTTGCTCGACGATTTGAAAATTGATAAAATTAATATGGTTGGCACTTCCTATGGTGGTCAGGTTGCGCTCAAATTCGCTGTTAAGCATCAGGATAGATTAAAAACATTGATTCTGCCCAACACCTTGAGCTGGATTCCTAACCAACTAAAAGCGATCGGCGAAGGCTGGGAAGAAGCCGCTCAATTATATGATGGCGCCAAGTTCTTTAAATTAGCTATTCCCTGGGTTTATTCCCGCCATTTTTATCAGACTTCTTTGGAATGGCTCACGCAGCGCCAGCAGTTATTTAAGGATATGCTGACCAAGGAATGGTTTGATAGTGTTGTCCGGCTCTCCCGGAGCACCAGAAACTATTATATTTCTCCGGAACAACTGCAGACAATTCAAGTGCCGACTCTTTTAATCGGTGCCGAGGAAGATATGGTTACGCCGATTGAAGTTATGTCCATCATGCATGATAACATTAAGGGCTGCGAATTCGTGATTATGTATAAATCCGGCCACGGTGCAGTTTTGGAAAAATTACATGAATTTGTAACTGTTATTTGTGGCTTTGTGTTCAAACACAGCAAAGATAAAGCTGTTGATTCCAAACCATTGAGCAATCCGGTCGGAACCGGCAGCAAATAAGTTCATGATCGGAAACGGGCGAGTGACTTATTAGGGAGCGGTTATGATCAGCCTAAAGGACAAAGTGGTTATTGTAACGGGTGCCAGTTCCGGTATTGGGGCGTCTTTAGCCAAATGTTTTTCCGCAGCCGGTTCCAAAGTGGCAATGGTTGCAAGGCGTGAAGAGAAACTTATCGAAGTATCTTGCAGCTGTGCTTGTGAAACCCTGGTTATTCGCGCCGACGTTGTTCTGGAAAAAGACCGTGCAAAAATCGTCAATGAAACGCTCCGGAAATGGGGGCGGATAGATATACTGGTAAACAACGCCGGCCTTGGCATGTATGGGAATTTTCTGGATATCACAGAAATGGGCTGGAAAGATCTTTTTGAAATAAATGTTTTTGCCCCGGTGATGTTAGTCAAACTGGTTCTTCCTGTTATGAAAAAGCAAGGTGACGGAATCATCGTTAATATTGCCTCCATCGGCGGTTTATTCGCTCATGCCGATAAGGTCACGCCTTACGTGGCAAGCAAACATGCTCTGGTTGGATTTTCGCGCGGACTGGCCAAAGACCTGGCAGGGTCGGACATTAAAGTACTGGCCGTTTGTCCGCATCTCACCGATACCGAGTTTTTTTCAGCATCGCCCGGGGCTAATCTCATGGCGCCGGTGGTTGAAAAATCGAAAAAGTATATGGAAAGTCCCGATAATGTAGCCCAGGGTATTCTCGATCAGCTGGATTCCAGCCGCGTAGTAGTTTTTCCAACGGATCAGGGATCGAAATTGTATGAAAAACAGCGCGATATATAACATGAAGGGTAAATAAATAATATATGAAGACGATGAAAACTCAGACAGCATTAATAACCGGCGGCGGTTCGGGTATGGGAAGAGCCGCAGCTGAGGCTCTGGCAAAAATTGATATCCATGTTTTTGTTGCAGATGTAAATGTCAAGGCAGCAGAAGAAACTGTCCAATTGGTTAGATCAACTGGAGGTCAGGCTGATGCCTTTAGCGTTGATATTGCTTCCGGTAAATCTGTGGCGGAACTTTTCCATGCTCTCCGGCAAAAAGCCCAGCGACTGGATATGCTGGTCCACACGGCAGCCATTTCCGGAGACATAGTTTCTTTGGAAAAAATGAGCGATGAAGAATGGCAAAAAATGCTGGACATCAATCTTAGCGGCACTTTTTTCTGTGCACGCGAAGCGGTACGCTGGATGAAGGAAAACAAAACCGGACGTATTGTGCTTTTCAGTTCTGTTGCTTCCCTTATTCCAACACCGGGAGCGATTCATTACAGCTCTGTTAAAGGCGCCGTCAATATGTTCGGCAAAACTCTGGCTCTCGAAGCAGTTCAATACAATATTCGGGTTAACGTTATTGCTCCGGGCTATATTAACACCCCGATGCTGCAATATCTGCCGCCTGGCTTCCAGGAACACATTATCAAAAAAACCCCATTAAAGCGTTTCGGCGAACCGGCGGAAGTGGCTTCTTTTGTTGCCTATCTGGCTTCCGAAGAAGCTGATTTCATAACCGGACAGGTAATCAGTATCAACGGTGGACTTGTTATTTAGAGAAAGGATGGAAAATGAAGAATAAATATGCAAACTTGCTTGTCGAAAATAAGGGAGAAATCTGCATAGTCTCTTTTCACCGTCCCGGTGACAGAAACTCTATTGACTTCAAGACTATAGATGAAGTGGCAGCCGTAATTGGCGCCTTAAAAAATTCAGCAACGCGGGCTGTTATCTTTACCGGCAGCGGAAATGAATATTTTATCGGTGGCGCCGATGGCGTAGTCATGATGCAATGCACTTCCCAGCAAGTCGGTGTATTTAGCACAAAACTGCAAAATCTCTATAATAAACTGGAAGCAAGCCCATTGATTACCGTAGCGGCAATAAATGGGCTTTGTTTTGGCGGCGGTTACGAATTCGCTCTGGCCTGCGATTTGCGGATTGCCAGCACGAAAACCCGCATAGGTCTGCCGGAAGTTAAAGTGGGCTTAATTCCCGGCGCCGGCGGCACACAAAGATTACCCAGGCTGGTGGGAATCGGCAAAGCAATGGATATGATCCTGACAGGGCGCATGTATAAAGGAGAAGAAGCAATGCAGCAGGGACTGGTTCATCAGGTAGTCCCGCCGGAAACATTACTTGCCGCTGCAGAAAAATATTTACAGGAATATGTATTCCCCAATCCGCAATATGCATTGAGTCTGGCAAAAAAGGCGGTTTATGCCTCACATAAAGGATCTTTATCAGAAGGCCTCAAAGCAGAAAATAATGAATTTAAAAAATGCCTGAAACAGGATTATTTCATAAAATTGATGTGTAAACAAATTAAAGAAGGAATTTTGAAGACGACTGCGAAGTTGCCGGGCTGGGTTTATAAATAGAAAGGGAGGGATTCCTATGAAGGTGATTGGAATTGCCGGAAGTCCCAGAGAAAAAAGTAATTCGCGTTATTATCTTGAGTGTGCCCTGGAAGAAATGGCGCAAGCTGGTATTGAAACGGAATTAATTGCCTTGCGCGATAAGAGAATTGAGCCTTGCTCGGCTTGTTATGATTGCCGTGAAGTTCGTCAGTGCACCATCAATGATGACTTCGGCGAGATATTCGATAAGATGCTTGCGGCCCAAGGCATTGTTCTCAGCACCCCCGTATATGTTAGTTCGATTACCGCTCCTCTCATGTCCCTTCTTCACCGTTCGGCGTTTGTCGCGCACTGGGGTGGAAAAATGTTGATGGGCAAAGTCGGTGGTCCCATAACAGTCGCCCAGCGTGCCGGTCAGAATATGGCTCTCTCCCAGATGCTGATGTGGTATTTCTTTAATGGGATGACCGTACCCGGTTCCATTTACTGGAATGTCTGTGTTGCCGGGACACGCGGGGCAAGGGATCCGGAAAAAGACGAAATAGGTATCCAGACAATTAAAGCTTTCGGAAAAAATATGTCGGGAATCATGAAGAAACTTTTTGTTTAGATTTTGTTCGAATAAGGAGAACAGCTATGCAAATGCAGCCGGAAGGGATTGGATCATGGTTGAAATACCGGGAGATAGAGACACCGGATAAAGAAGCGTTAATTGTCGATGGGAAAAGATTTACTTACAAACAGCTAAACCAGCGCGTCAATCAACTTTCCTCATCGTTACAATCTCTTGGAATCAAACATGGTGATCGTGTTGCCGTTCTGGCATACAATGGTAATGAATTTGCTGAGATTATTATGGCCTTAGCTAAGCTCGGGGCAATTCTTGTTCCATTGAACTGGCGGCTGACACCCATTGAACTCACTTTTATAGTGTCGGATAGCGGAGCAAAAGCATTATTTTTTGATGCTTCATTTGAAGCTCCCGCGGCAGAATTGAAAAATAAAGCAGGAATACAGACATTAATATCTATCAGTGGCAAGTCACAACTGGCAGAAGCGAAAAACTATGATGAAGTTATTGCCGGTAAGCCTCTAACTGAACCATTTCCGAATGCTCCTGTCGGTTTTAATACTCCGCATATAATAATGTACACAGCCGGAACGACAGGGAAACCCAAAGGGGCGGTTTTAACGCAGGGAGCAAGTTTCTGGAATGCCGTTAATGTCGTTGTTGCTATGAATGTTACTTCCGCTGACCGCAATTTAAACGTTCTTCCCATGTTCCACATCGGTGGTATCGGGCTATTTACTTTGCCTGTTTTTTATATGGGTGGTACGGTTATTCTTACCAGGACATTTGATCCTTCCAAGGCACTGGAATTAATAAAGAAAGAAAAAGTGTCAATTTTTATGGGTGTACCGGCGATTTTTCTGTTCCTGGCCAACCAACCCGACTTTACATGCATGAAAGATGTTCGCGTCATTATGAGTGGCGGAGCGCCACTGCCCGTGAGTCTGATTAAATTGTACGAAGAGAATGGCCTGCGGCTTGTTCAGGGGTTTGGGATGAGTGAAGCAGCCCCAAGCATTGCCATTCTGGATCTAGATATGTATTTCAAAAAAGCCGGTTCTATCGGCCGGCGCCTGATGCATCTGGAAACGAGAGTCGTGGATGAAGACATGAAAGATGTGCCGCCGGGAGAAATCGGTGAGCTGATCATGCGCGGCCCCAATGTAATGACTGGTTACTGGAACCGTCCGGAAGCAACAGAGGAAGCTTTTCGCGGCGGCTGGTTTCATTCGGGCGATCTGGCGCGACGCGAAGCAGACGGGAGCTTGTATATAGTTGACCGGTCGAAAGATATGTACATTTCCGGCGGGGAAAATGTTTATCCGGCAGAAGTGGAAAACGCTATTTATGAAATTCCCGAAATCGGAGAAGCGGCGGTTATTGGAATACCTGATCAGAAATGGGGCGAAATCGGAAAAGCGATAGTTACCGTCAAGCCGGATAAACAATTGACGGAAGAACAAATTCTAGCTCATTTAAAGGGCTGTCTGGCAAAATTTAAGGTTCCGGCCAGCGTTGATTTTATAGATGTATTACCCCGTAATGCAATGGGTAAGGTTCTGAAAAATACCTTGCGGGAAAAATATAAATAGGAAAGATCATTTTTATTGATTTGGCGCAGGTGGCTTCATTGAAATTTGCTTTATGTGCAGTTATTTTTGAGGAGTATGGTCTTGTCTAGTATCAATATTAATGGCGTCAATATTTATTACGAACTCAAAGGCAGACAAGAGGGAAAAGAAGCGGTCGTTTTTTTAAACGGGTTAATGAGTTCTGTGAGTGGCTGGGCTCTGCAAGTGCCGCCTTTTGAAAAAGCCGGTTTCAAAATTTTACTGCACGATTTCCGCGGGCAGTTATTATCCGCCAAGCCGGTTGAGCAATACACCTTCTCGCAGCACGCCTTGGATTTGAAAGAGCTTCTGATACAGCTGGGGATCGAAAGGATTCACATTATCGGCACTTCCTACGGAGCACTAGTGGGGATGCGTTTTGTGCTTGATTTTCCCGACTATGTTAAGAGCCTTGCCCTGATAGACGCTTTATCGGAGCTTGATTCAACATTTCACTGGATAGCCGATGCCTGGCTGGAAACGCTAAAAGAGGGAGACATGGCTAAACTCTTCCGCGCCGCCGTTCCCACCATTTACAGCAATTTCTTTTTGGAGAAGAATGAAAAGTCGTTGCGCGATAGAGAAGCGATGATGAGCAAGGTCCCCGGAGATTTTGTCGAATCATTAGGACGGCTGATGAAAAATACCTTGACTAATGCCAAAATCACTGCCGAATTGAGCAATATTAAATGCCCGGTATTGCTTGTCGTTGGTGAATACGACCAGCTCACGCCACTTAAATTTACCAAATTGATTCAAGTGCAGATTCCTTCCGCCGAATTTGTTATCGTGCCGGAATGCGGCCATACGACAATATATGAGAAGCCGGATGTTGTAAACTCAATGACCCTGGGTTTCATCAGTAAGCATACATAAAAGACATGGCTGAAGCAGAAAAATATCAGTCCCGGCCGAGCGGGTGATGAAAAAATAGTTTACTTTTTGCTGGTCGCTTTTATGCAGGCAGATATTGCTTGACATATAAAGCTGATATTATTATGAGTTTAGTAAATATTGTTTAGGTGCTTTTAACGGTTGTTTTAAAAAAATTTAGGAGGGGCTATGATGAGAACAAAAGTATTCATGGGGTTATTGTTAGCAGCATTTGTAACCGGCCTGTTTTTTGTGGTTGCGCCTGTGAAAGCGGCGGAGCCGATTAAAATAGGCGCACTTTTGCCTTTGGCTGATGCTACGGGTAAAGATGGTTCCAGGTCGATGGAGCTTGCCGTAAAGCAAATCAATGCCAAGGGCGGTATTCTTGGACGTCAGATCAAACTTGTTATTATTGACGATGAGCTGAAAGCGGAAAAAGCGGCAGCAGGCCTGGATAAACTTTGTACTGTGGATAATGTTGATTTCATCGTCGGCGGCATGTCCAGCGGCATCACCATGGCTTTGATTCCCGGCATGAAAAAATACGGCAAAATTGTTGTCTGGGCCGGCGCGGCTTTCTCCGGAGTAGAAAAAGCCATGGAAGGTCAGGACTGGTTTTTCCATCTCCATGCCTGGGATTATCAGCAGGGTGCTTATTATGAAAAAGGTTGGGCTGAGTTGAAAAAGAAGTATCCTAAGTTCAAAAGAGATAAAATGTTCATGGCTTACGAAGAAGGCGCCTTTGGTTCCGGTAGCTTTAAAGGCCAGAAAGTTCTTGCTGAGCAAAATAAGTATGAAGTTCAGGGCGAAGCTTTCAAAAGTGCGGCCATGGGTGGCGGCGACTACCGTGCCATTTTACGACATGCCAAAGAATACAAGCCTGATCAGTTCATTTGGGTAGGCTACGATAAAGATGCTTTACCTATTATGGAACAAGCTAAAGAAATCGGTTTTTCTCCTCTTACCTTTGTCGGGTCACCTCCGGGTTGGCCAGTAGATTTTGCCAAACAGCCGCTGAATGAAGGCGTACTGTTATACAGCTATTGGGCTGATGCAATGAAAAATGTAAGCAAGACAAGCAAAGCTTACTCTGATGCTTTCCATAAGGAATTCAAAGATACCCCGACAACATATTTTGGCCCGCTGTGTTACACTAATATTATGATTCTTACCGATGCAATCAAAAAAGCAGGGACAACGGATAAAGCAGCAGTAATCAAGGCCCTGGAAGCAACTAATTACGCTTCACCCCTGGGAGATACATTTGTCTTTAAAAAGAGTAACGTCATTGACCACCAGGCAAATGCGTGGCCCAAGTTTATGCAATGGCAAAAAGGAAAGATGGAAGTAATTTGGCCTTTTGAATACGCAACGGCTAAATTGCTTTATCCTTTTCCGGCTTGGGATGCGCGTGGCAAGAAGTAGTTTGTTATAACATAAATCCCTTGCGGGTGTGAAGCCCGCAGGGGATTATTTTTAGGTTGGGATTAGATCGTTATGATAAATTCAATTTTAAATAAGTTTACGCAGAGAAACTTTCTTATAGGCTTTATTATAGTTCTTACTGCCATCGTCCTAATTGGTATCTATAAGCCTCATGTTCTTTTTGAAGGTTTGCAGCGGGCAGCTTTGTATGCATTAATTGCCCTGCCGATGGCACTGCTTTTAGGAATTGTGGATGTCGTCAATCTGGCGCACGGCGAATTCATGATGGTGGGCGCATATTTTGCGTATTTCATGAATGTGCAATTTGGTCTGGATCCGATAGTAGCCGTCATACCGGCATTGCTTCTCTTCTTTCTCTTCGGCATTTTTGTTTATTATATTACTTTTAAACATATAATCGGGAAAGAGCCGCTCAGCCAGCTTATTTTAGGTTTTGGAGTGGGGTTAGTGCTGGCAGAAACTATTACAGTTATTGCCACAAATTTTCCGCGCAAACTTGGCCTGGATTATGTTTCATCATCAGCAACAATTGGCGGCTTCACTTTTGGAACATTTGAATTTGTTTATGTGGCCGCGGCAATAATTGTTTTGGTTGCCCTGCAATTGTTTTTGAAAAAAACGGATACAGGACAGGCCGCTCTTGCTGTAGGGCAGAATCCTCGCGGGGCAAAAATAGTGGGCATCAATGTTCAATGGATTTATTTGTTAATTTTTGCCCTGTCCATAGCGTTAATTGGGGCCATTGGTCCTTTGTTTGGCACTCGATACACAATATTTCCTGCAGTTGGCGGAGGATATACTCTCAAATCTTTTATCCTGGTTGCCGTAGGTGGCATGGGTTCGCTAAATGGGGTGGTTTTGGCAGCATTGATTTTGGGAATGGCCGAAACTTTAGTTCTCTCATCAATCCAATATGGAAAATGGGCTGATATTATTTATTTCGCTTTAATAATCGGCTTTATCTTGTATAGATCTCACCAAAGGCAGGTAAAATGAAATACTGGAAATATTTAGTTTGTGCAGTATTGTTGATAGCAGCAATTTCGCTACCTAAATTTCTCGGCGTATATCCATTGCAAATGGCCAATATCATTTTGATATACATGGCACTGGCCTTGAGTTGGGATATGCTTTTGCGCACCGGTCAACTATCGTTTGGAATTGCCGGATTTTTCGGCTTAGGGGGATATGCGACAATGTTGACCAGCACATATTTCGGGTTTAATCCTCTGCTGAGCCTGATAGCATCCGCAGTAGTTGCGGGACTGGTTGCCGCACTTGTCGGTTACTCCGTATTGAAATTAAGGGCACTATATTTCGCAATTGTAACTTTAGCCCTCGGCGAAATATTTCGTGTTGTTGCGCAAAATTTGGAAATTACCGGTGGCACGGAAGGAATGTTGCTGAAACAGACAATGTTCAAAGGAGATCCGGCCGGGACTTATTGGGTCATGCTGGCTATCGGCGTCCTGACAATAATTATCTCAATTATTTTTCAAAAAACAAGAATACATTATGCTTCAACGAGTATTCGTAACGATGAGATTGTCGCGGCTTCCAGTGGTATTAATATTTTTAAATATCTGGTCATTATCTTTGCCATCACATCAGCGATTCAAGGGTTGGTTGGCGGAGCATATGTTCAGCTTTATGGATTTGTGGAACCGACGGCAACAACATTTAGCTTAAACTTTGTTCTCATGCCGATTACGATGGCTCTTTTGGGTGGCCTGTATACAACATGGGGGCCGGTTATCGGTGCGGTCTTGCTGAGTGTTATTGCAGAAAGCTTAAAACTGCGAATTCCCTATGGTCATTTGCTGGTTTACGGCATTATTATGGTTGTGGGTATTTTGTGGTTCCCGGGCGGTATCATGGGATTTATTAAAAAAACGTTTAAAATAAGTAATCAATAATTTCTGAAGCAGGGATTAATCAATGACAATTTTAAAGACAACGGGAGTGACCAGGCAATTCGGTGGATTAGTGGCGCTGAGCGATGTCAGTGTCGAAGTCAACGAAAATGAAATTGTGGGCATTATCGGGCCGAACGGCGCCGGCAAGTCAACATTTACCAATGTTATTGCCGGAGTATACTTGCCGACATCAGGGAAGATAGAATTTTGCGGTCAAGATATAACACTAAAGGCGGCTCATGAAAAATGCCATGCCGGCATCAGCCGGACATTCCAGCTTATGCGGCCATTAATCGGGCTTAATATGATTCAAAATATAATGATTGGTGCCATGTTTGGCAAAGGACATTCGTTAAAGGAATCACGCAAAAGATCAGCGGACCTTTGTGAATTTTTAGATTTAGAAAATGTAGCAAGGCCGATTTCCGCAATGACGGCACTCGAAATAAAAAAAATGGAAATTGCCCGCGCTCTGGCAACAGAGCCTAAATTGCTTTTTCTTGATGAAGTTATGGCTGGTCTCAATAAAGATGAGACAATGGAAATGATTGATACTGTTCGGAAGATTCATGCTCAGGGGATGACAATTGTAATCATCGAACACGTCATGAGAGTTATTCGGGAATTGACCCATCGTGTTGTCGTGTTGGAATGGGGCAAAGTATTGTGCGAGGGTCCCTATGAAAAAGTGTCATCTGATCAGCGGGTAATTACAGCATATCTTGGTGAGGAAGCAGAATGTTAGAAGTCAAAAACTTGAATGTATTTTACGGCAAATTGCAAATCCTTTGGGACGTATCTTTACAAATTGGCAACGAATCTGTTGGTTTGTTCGGACCAAATGGTGCAGGAAAAACAACTCTAATCAATACTATATTGGGTCTGGTAAAGCCGGCCAGCGGCGATATAACACTGGATGGCGAATCGCTTTTAACAATGGAAACTGACAAGATAATTAAAAAGGGGATAGCCGTTGTACCGCAGGACAGGGAATTGTTCCCGATGATGACGGTGCTGGAAAATTTACGAACCGGTTGTGCCTATATACCCAGAGCAAAAAAGCAGTACAAAGAAAGACTGGAATATGTATTTGCAATGTTTCCGATCTTAAAAGCAAGATTGGATCAGCCCGCAGGAAGCATGAGCGGCGGTCAGCAAAGAATGGTTGCTATCGGCAGAGCATTGATGGCTGATCCCAAAATATTAATTCTTGATGAGCCGTCCGGCGGTTTGCAGCCTTCTATCGTCACGGAAGTGTTTCATCGTTTGAAGGAAATTAAAAAAGACGTTGCCATCCTCGTTACCGAACAAAATGTTCGTCAGGCGCTTAAAGCAATTGACAGAGGATATATCATGGAAGATGGTAAAATAGCGATGGCTGATACGGCACAGAATCTTGCGGGTAATGATCATATCCGGAAATCCTACCTGGGTATCTAATCCCTATTCGATCTCGCATACTGACTTTGTGGGCTGTATCGTCGGTTTCCGGAGCGCGGATAACCCGACCACCTAATAAACCTGAAGGTCACCCGAGATGGCGCGCTCTACATGCATGGAGGAAAACGACAACCCGGCCTTTCCCGGCGCAGGATGTGCTAACAGAGATAGCGCTATTAGTATTCGTAGTTGAAATAGTCAAAGGGAAGGGAAAATTCAGCATGCTTTTTTAAATAATCAATTGCTTGTGCCTTATCAGCCAAAATTATATTGACAAACTTGGGAAAAAGGATATTTTTTAGCCAGACTTTCGGTCGCAGACCGTATATTATCCAATAAGGAGGAGAACTAGCATGAAGTATTTCAAGTATTCTGTATCTTTAATGGTTATTCTTATATTGACCATTGCGTTCATTGGCTGTGCTAAGCCCCCCGAAGCGGAGAAATCAGCAGCCAATGCCGCGATGACTGCTGCTGCTGCCGCGGGCGCAGACAAGTACGCCGCCACTGATCTGGGTGCAGCCAAAAAGATCTGGGATACAGCCGAAGCCCAGATGAAGGACAAAATGTATAAAGAAGCAAAACTGGCTTATGTGGATGCGAAGGCCGCCTTCGACAAAGCCGCAGCCGCAGCCGCAGCGGGAAAAAAATCAGCGACCGCCGAGGTTAATGCCTCTGTAGCTGCTCTGGAGGAGGCTTGGTTGAAACTCGAAGCCACCGCCAAAACTGTCGAAAAGAAAATGAAGGATAAGAAGGAGGCATGGACCGCCGAAGCCACTGCATTTACAGAGCGCCTGAAAGCAACCAAAGAATCGGTTGCCACTGATCCAGCCGGCGCCAAGACAAAAATCGCCGAACTGAAATCCATTGTCGATAAATGGGATGCCGCCTTTACTGAACTGGCTGCCACACCGGCAAAACCAGAGAAAAAGAAAAAATAATACCGTTTCAACTGATTGTACCTTTATTGTTCGAAAGGGCGTTAGCGCTTGGAAAAGCGCAGCGCCCTTTTTCATTCCCGACGGAACGGCATAATCTTTGATTGGGAAATTGAATTATACCACTTCGAGTTCAAAGGATAACGAGGCGGCAAGAAGGAGGCTCCGGAGGCGTATTGCCAATACGTTGAGGACGCCGACGACGCTGCCAACAAAGTTAGCCACAGAAATCGAAGCGGTATTAAAATTATTTGCTGCGAATAAAGTTAACAGCGTTGCGGAAAAGCGCGATGCCTTGGCCTTTATTGGGCAGTGCATAACATCTGTTCCCTCTCCCTGTTTCATGTTTAGTTATCAATAATCAGTTTTTCAACCCAGCGATCTTTCTGGCAAGTTCAGGCAAGCCGGCAAGTAATTCTTCTTCTTTTCCGGTTGTGCACTTGAGAGAGCCGAATCCCAAGGTACTCATTTTTGTTATATCCGTTCGCTTTGCCTGGAGAATGTATGAATTGCCAAATTGTGCGAACTGTCCCGTAACGGCTTCATTTGCCGCCAACCATTTCCCGAGCTTAGCAACCTGTTTTTCATCTACTAAACCCGATTGTTGTAAACGTAACTCTGACATCACTTGAACTAAGTTTTCACGGTTTACAAGTGAGAAATTACCCAATTTAAATAGTTCTTCACGCAGAGCCTCGGAGAGAATAAGTGAAACAACTTGAAACTGCTCAGTAGCATTGAAGTCATAGACAACAAGTCTGGTCTTGTCTATTAAAGGTGTTTTGTTCTGCAATCCCTTTTCATCTACAAGGCTGTGAGGGGTAGGAACAGGTTTTGTCAGAGTGGGTGGAGCTGAAGCCACCTTGCTATCCGGCGCTGCAGGCTTTTTTATTTCATCTGTCGCCATAAGACGCCCTTTGTGTACAGCCGTTGCCAGTAAATCTCCTTTTGCCTCAGAAAATAATATCGCATACATACTGGGGAACATTTTTTTATCATTAATTTCCAAACCAATTTCGGGAGTCAATGGCTTCGAATAATAATCATTAGCTGAATAGCGCATTCCGTTTTCAGTATTGATGAATTTGATATCCCAGTTATAAATTGACATTCGTACTTCCCTTATAATAAGCATTACATAATCAGCATGTAGCGCTTTACCAAATTGTTTTATCAAGGCACTGTCATTTTTTAACCACCAATATTCATCAACAGTAAGCGACTGTGTTCCTACAGCATAATTTACATCTTTTTGGGGTACCACTTCATATATCCCCGTATCCCGTAAATGATCAGCAGTTATTTTAAACATCACATCTGACCATTTCTCATGAGTTCTGCCCCACCCATACGTTCCCCCATCACCTGTAATAGTCAAAACAGCTACGCGCAATTTGCTTGCTGGCGGAGGTGGAGCAATTGCCTTAAATTGAATTGTCGTACAGGCATTGATAAAAACTAAAGTAATGATTAAAGTAATGATAGATACTTTAGAATTAATTTTCATCATTTTATCTCCCGTAAGAATGAAAATTTTATATATAATGGCTGGAGGAGCTTGAGCGCTTCCATTTTAATAAATGGTTTATACTTCTGAATTTCATGTATTTCAATAAGTATTATTTAAGTGGAAGCGTGTATTTAGAAGTCTTTGCTGCGAATGAAGTTAACAGCGTTGCGGAAAATCGTCAGGCCTTGGCCTTCTTCGGGCAAGGCTTCGCGTGTCCAGCGGGGGTGATTGGTGCGGTGCAGATAAGCTTCGGGATGGGGCATCAGACCAAAGAGCCGTCCTGTTTCATTACAAATTCCGGCAATTGCCTGGACGGAACCGTTGGGGTTGGCGGGATATTCCATCGTGGTCTCGCCGTCAACATAGCAGTACTGTAGAGCAAAGAGATTTTTCTTTTCGAGCGCGTTTAAAATTTTTGTGCTTTGCGGCACAAATTTACCTTCCCCGTGGCGCACCGGCAGATATAAAACATCGATATCTCTGGTAAACACACATGGACTTTGGACATTGGCCTTTAAATAAACCCAGCGGTCTTCGAATCGCCCGGAGTCGTTAAAAGTAAGAGTTGTGCTCTGCGATGTATAATTACTATCGAGCGCCGGCAATAATCCCAGCTTCACCATCAATTGAAAACCGTTACAGACACCCAGAATTAATTTTCCGGCAGAAATAAAATCTAATAAATCAGCAAAGAGTATTTCCTTATGTCCGGTAATCCGCGCATGCAAAAAGCGGTTGGCACCAGCTTTAGCCGATCCCAGGTCATCACCATCGAGAAAACCACCCGGCAAATTTAAAAAAGAATAATCGGCAAGGCGTTTTTCTCCGTAAAGAATCTCACTTAAATGAACAATTTCAACAACATCGGCGCCAGCAAGTTTGCAGGCATGTGCCATTTCCATCTCACAGTTAGTGCCATTACCGGTTAAAACAATTGCTTTGACTTTACGCTTGCCCAAGCTTTTCTGGATTCCCGCCTGCGCGGGAATGACATTAGGCGTTGCAGTTGTGGAAAGTGCACTATTGTCATTTCGATCGAAGAGAGAAATCTTTGCTTTTGTCTTACATGGCATAAATTAAATCCTGCTTCTAAAAATTTAGCGGCTTTTGCCAGACTGCTTTAAGTTTACTGATTTTTTCTTTAATAATTGCTTTACCATTGACACCGGTGACCTGAAACAGCCCGTCTGCTGAGACAAAACCAATTTCACTGACAGTATTGCCGGCCATAATTTTGTCAAATTTAGCTTTTGCCGACGGGTGGATGGTCACAACAAAGCGGCTGGCTGTCTCGGAAAACAAAATAAAATCATTCCTCTTTTTGCCCCTATAGGGAACATAGTTTAAGTCTATATTCATTCCCAATCCACCGGCAAAAGCGGTTTCGATGAGCGCGACACCAAGGCCTCCGTCCGAACAGTCATGACAGGAAGCAACCAGACCCGCCCCAATTGCCTTATGCAAGGCCCGATACATTTTCATGGCAGCTGCAGCATCAACCCGGGGAACATTATTGCCAATGGCGTTATGCAGGGCAAACCATTCCGAACCGCCCAATTCATCTTTGGTTTCCCCAAGAATATAAACCAGATCCTGCGGACGCTTGGCATCCATTGTTACGGCCTTACGGACATCTTGAATTTTGCCGATGACGGAATAAAGGAGTGACGGCGGAATGGAAATCTTTGTAGAGCCTATGGAATAATCGTTTTTCATGCTGTCCTTGCCGGAAATACAAGGAACACCATAGGCCGTTGTGTAATCAAAAATGGCCATATTGGAACGAACAAGTTGAGCAAGCTTGTATTCTCCATCGGGCGTTTTGGCGGACTTTACCGGATCACACCAACAGAAGTTATCCAGGCCTGCCAGACAATCCAGATCGGCCCCCACAGCTACGGCATTGCGCACGGCTTCATCAATGGCACAGGCCGTCATAGAATAAGTGTCAATGTCGCTGTAACGCGGACAAATACCATGCGCCACAACAACACCTTCCATGGAATCAAGCAACGGCCGGATGACGGCGGCATCCGATGGCCCGTCATTGGCAGCGCCAACCAGCGGTTTGATTACCGAACCTGCCTGAACTTCATGGTCATACTGGCGCACGACGGATTCTTTCGAGCATATATTTAACCGGGCCAGCATTTGTGCCAGCGCTTTGTTTAAATTGGCCGGTTCCGGAAACTTTGGTTCCCTGTTTTTCGGCGGCTGCCAGCGAGCGGCAAGTTTTAATTGCGGAACGCCCTCATGCATAAATTCCATATCCAGATAGGCCACAGTCTTTTTGCCGTAAAGTACATGAAATTTTCCGGAAGCGGTAAATTTACCCAGGACTGAAGCTTCCACGTCCATCTTTTTGGCCAGCGCTATAAATTGCTTTACTTTTTTCGGATCAACCGCCAGCGTCATGCGTTCCTGGGCTTCGGAAACTAGAATTTCCCAAGGCTGCAGGCCGGGATATTTTAAGGGAGCAAGCGCCAGGTCAATCCGGCAACCACCCGAATAAGTGGCCATTTCGCCTACAGAAGAGGAAAGCCCCCCGGCGCCGTTATCAGTAATGGCACGATACAGCCCCCGATTGCGGGCGACCAGCAGAAAATCCGTCATTTTTTTCTGTGTGA
>CAZYIE010000017.1:0-9480 GCA_964646755.1 uncultured Smithella sp. | reverse complement strand
ATCGCCGATTTGCACCGCGGTGACCGGCGAACCCTCATGCAGTTCTTCGGACGAGAAGGTGGCTCCATGAATTCCATCCTTGCCAATCCGGCCTCCGGTCATAATGATGACGTCTCCCGGCATTATTTCTTTGGTATGGGTGGGCTTGCCGTTAAGCCGTGCGGGCATGAAGCCGGCTGTACCGCAATAGACAAGGGGTTTACCCAGGAACCGGTCATCAAAAACAATGCTGCCGTTGACCGTCGGGATGCCGCTTTTATTGCCGCCGTGCTCGACGCCTTCGCGGACACCTTCGTAAATGCGCTGGGGATGAAGAATCCGGGGCGGCAGCTTCTTTTTATAAAAAGGCGAGGCGAAGCAAAAGACATCGGTATTGAAAATCAGTTTGGCACCGTATCCTGTTCCAAAAGGATCGCGGTTAACACCGACAATGCCGGTGAGCGCTCCACCATAGGGATCAAGTGCCGATGGTGAATTATGTGTTTCGACTTTAAAAACAAGATTATAATTGTCATTGAACTTGATTATTCCGGCATTATCAACAAACACGGAAAGACAGAAATCTTTTTTGCCTTTGGCTTTCCGGATTTGTGCCGTAGAACCCTTGATATATGTCTTGAAAAGCGAATTAATTGTGAGTTGGGCATGCGCCGTGGTATATGTGATATGACTATTAAATATTTTATGTTTACAGTGCTCAGACCATGTTTGCGCAAGGCATTCCAGTTCGACATCCGTAATATTTTCATTCAGACCGATTTTTTTTCGTGTTTCAACAATACTTTTCTGCTGAAAATATTTTTGCAGGGCCTTCATCTCTTCGATATTCAGAGCCAGCAGCTTATCCGTGCTGATCTTCAAAAGTTGACTGTCATTGAAACGGGCCAGATTTATTTCTTCCACTATCGGTTTATCTTCTCCCAGAACATGCGGAACATAAGCAGGCAGGCCGGAGGTGAAATTAAATTCAGCCGGGGAAAAAATCTGATGCCTTTCGATCAAATCATTGGCCAAAAGTCCGGAGGCAATCCTTGAGGCGTCTGTCTGGGAAATTTTTCCGCTAAGGAGATATTGACGGGAAGTATAAACACTTATTTTTCGTGCGCCGATGGAATCACGCAATAATAGTTCAATGGCCTCGCGGGCGGTTTTGCCGACGTTATCGGTAACACCGGGCCGAAAACCAACCTCAATGAGCCAATCGAAATCCGAAGACAGCGGTTTGTTGATAGCAAAGTTCTGAATGACCGGGTCGGAAAGCGGTCCTGCGGCGGCTTGTTTTAATTGAGCTTTGGTCAGTCCGCCTTCGATAGTGTAAACTTCAACGGTTGACACGTTTTCCACCGGCAGAGAAAAATTATTCCGAATTCTTCTCTTTATTTTTTCGCCCAAAGCATCGCGAATGCCTTTTTTAAAGCCAACTTCAATTCTATCCGCCACAATCAACCTTCATATTATTCAATATTTTACTGTACTTTATTTTACAGACGATGCGCTTATACCGAAAAGCGGTAAATTATGCAACTTACAAATATGTGCACGAAATGATTTCGAGTATCCATAATCACTTAAACCCAAATCAATCTTCAAATTATGCATACAATATTGATTGACAATGCATATACATGATATTAAAATATGCACAATGGAGGCATTGTATTATGAGAACAACTTTAGATTTACCCGATCAACTTATCGGCGAGGCCATGAAACTGACCCGAGAAAAAACAAAAACAGGTGTTATCAAAATCGCGCTGATGAATCTTATTGAAAAAGAAAAAATCAAGGATTTAAAGAATTATTATGGGAAAGTTGATCTGGATATTGATCTTGCTGCTTTGAGGAAAAGATGAAAAACGTACTGGTGGATTCTTCGGTCTGGATTGAATATTTTCGTGGCAGAAAAGAAGCTGCGGCGCTGGACGAATTAATCGACAAAAACAAGCTGAGCATCAATAGCCTAATACTGAGCGAACTAATTCCTTTTTTAAGAATAAAAAAAGAAAACACTCTGATCAAGATATTGATGACCATTAAAAATACTGCCATCAAAATTAATTGGGAAGAGATTATTGATTTTCAGGAAACCAATTCAAGAAACGGCATCAACAAAATCGGTATTGCCGATTTGATTATTGTGCAAAATGTCCGGGACAACAATTTATGCCTGTATTCATTCGATAAGCATTTTGAGCTAATGAGCAGATATATTAAATTCGAAATGTTCTAAGCCGGAATAAATATAAAGGATACTTAGCTAATGGAAATCATCCTGATTATAGTTTTCATAATTCTTGCGGCTGTTGTCGTACTGCAACTTTGGCTGATCAAACGTCCCTCTGTTGATCTTACTCCACTCTCCGGCAAGCTCGAAACATTGCAAACCTTGCAGGAAAGAACTGAACGTTCCGTCCGGGATGAAATCGCTCATTTTCGTAATGAAATGCAAACACAGGCCCATCAGGAAAGAGCGGAATTGGCCTCGTCGCTGAAATCATTTGGTGATTCCGTGCAAAAAAGCATGGCGGAAATCGCCGGCCTGCAGCGCAGTCAACTCGAAGGATTTGCCGCCCAATTATCCTTATTAACCTTAACGAACGAACAAAAGATGGATGCTGTGCGGCTGATCGTCGATGAGAAGCTCAAACAGATTCAGGAAGACAATACCCGCCAGCTCGACCGGATGCGGGAAACCGTCGATGAAAAATTGCAGGGCACACTGGAAAAAAGACTTGGTGAGTCCTTCAAGCAGGTATCCGAGCGTCTCGAACTGGTGCACCAGGGCTTGGGCGACATGCGCAATCTGGCTGCCGGTGTCGGCGATTTAAAGAAAGTGCTCACCAATATTAAAACACGCGGCACCTGGGGCGAAGTGCAACTCGGCGCCCTGCTGGAAGAAATTCTCGCTCCCGAACAATATGCCAAAAACGTCCGCATTCAGGAGCATTCCAATGAGACCGTAGAGTTTGCCATAAAACTACCCGGACAGGGTGAGCAAGGTGGCGATCATATCCTGATTCCGGTGGATGCCAAATTTCCAGTGGAAGATTATTCCCGCCTGCTGGATGCCCAGGAAAACGGCGATGCGGGAGCCGCCGATGAGGCGGCGAGGCTGCTGGAAACAAGAATCAAGAATGAAGCCAAAGATATTTTTAAAAAATACATCTCTCCTCCCCGTACTACCGATTTCGGAATTATGTTTTTGCCGTCCGAAGGACTTTATGCGGAAGTAATTCGCAGGACTGCTTTGGTTCAGCTCTTACAGAGGGAATATCATGTTGTCGTTTCCGGCCCTTCCACTTTTGCTGCGTTTTTAAACAGCTTACAGATGGGCTTCCGCAGCCTCGCCATTCAGAAACGCTCCGGCGAAGTCTGGAAAGTTCTGGGCGAAATAAAGAACGAATTTGAAAAATTCGGGCTCACGCTGGATGCCGTCCGCAAAAAGCTGGAACAAGCAACTAACTCGATGGATGATGTGCAAAAGAAATCACGTACTATTCAGAGAAAACTGCGTTCGGTTCAGGATCTGCCCGGCGGTGCTTCTGAAGTTCTGATAAGCGACAAAGCACCTCTGGAATTGGATGAACCCTGATAAAGTCTGCCCCCATATACTCCTGACGATGACGGCGCACAAAAAGGCCTGACGCTTGGAAGATATGTTAAGCGGACGGAACAGGGCATTCTGCCTTCGAGATCCCACCTTATTGGACCTGTTTTCCATTGACAGACAAGCCCGCATGTCTTATACTCCGGCCATCAAAAAGCAATGCTTTATCAATTCAATTCTCAAAAAGGAGCATGAAATTATGATGAAACGCTGGACTGTTTTATTACTTGCTGTATTAGCCGTGGCACTGATCGCCTCACCCGTTCTGGCCAAATCAAACTGGAACGCCAACTCCGTTTGGCCCCCTAAGAATCATCAAAGCGTAGGCCTGAACGATTTTGCAGAGAAAGTGAAAAAAGCCACCAAAGGTGAACTCGAAATTGTCGTTCATACTGGCGGCGCCCTGGGCTACAAGGGACCAGAACTTCTGAAGACCGTCCGCGATGGTCTTGTTCCCATTTCCGATATGCTGATCAGCGGCGTAGCCGGTGATGAAAAGATTTTTCAGATTGTAACACTGCCTTTCCTGGTGCGTGATTTTAAGGAACTCCAGACCCTGCTCGGCATTTGCCGTCCGTATTTCGATAAGACCGCAGAACAAAAGTGGAATCAGAAGATCCTTTATATCGCCCCCTGGCCGGGCGCGGGACTCTGGACCAAGAAGAAGATCACTACCCTGGATGAAATGAAAGGCCTCAAGACGCGAACCTACGACAAGAATGGCGCACTGGTCATGGAAGCTGTAGGCGCTACGCCTCATGCGCTGCCTTTCAGTGAAGTTTATACATCCCTCCAGACTGGTCTGATCGACTCCGTTATGACCTCCACGCCCACGGCGGTGGACGCCAAGTTCTGGGAGGTTCTCAAATATTACGAACCATTCAACATCACGATCGCCACTAACATGGTAACCGTAAACCTCAAGGCGTTTCAGAAACTCCCCAAAGACCAGCAGAACGCCCTCCTGAAAATCGGCAAAGAAATGGAAAAAGAGATGTGGGCCAATGTTCCCAAACTCGACAAAGAACAGGAGGCCATTTCCAATAAAAATGGCATTGAAACAGTTGCCGTCAGCAAAAAACTGATTGCCGACCTCGAAAAGATCACAGAGAACATCCGGGCGGAATGGCTGAAAACAGCACCTCCCGAAGGTAAGAAAATCTATGGTGACTTCCTGAAAAAGGTAAAGAGATAAAACTTTGCAAACAGTTGTAACCAGGGACCCCGGACGCTCATCTTCCGGGGTTCCTTTATCTGATAGGACATCTCCATGAAACGAATCATCAATGCTATCGATTTTCTTTCCGGCATCGGCGGCTGGTTTGCGGGCATCCTGATAGCCTTCGCCTTCGGGCTTGCCCTCGCTGAGATTGCCACCAGGAGCTTCTTTGGCGGGACTCTCTATATCGCCGATGAGTACTCCGGTTATTTAATGGCCGTGCTGACATTATCCGGGCTGGCTTATACCCTGCGGGAACGCGGCCATATCCGGATGATGTTTCTCGTCCACGTTCTGAAAGGCCGGAAAAAAACAATCTATAACATGATCTGTCTGGCTGTCGGATTTCTGTTCTGCATCGCCTGTACATGGTTTACCGCAGATTTTTTCTGGGATTCGGTGGTGAATAAATCCCAGTCCATGCAGTTATCAGAAACCTATCTGGCCATACCACAGGTCTTTTTACCCCTAGGTGCAATCCTCCTGGCACTGCAGTTTCTGGCGGAGTTCCTCAAAGGAGTGGAAGTGCTCCGCAACGATACGGAAGGGTTGAGCATTCACGAAGAAGCGGACGAACTCGGACGTTAGGAAAGGCAATAATTCATGCACATTGATCTGGGACCTGCAGCAGCGGTCATCCTTGGTTTACTGATACTCTTTCTCGGCGGCTCCATCTGGATCGGCATCGCCTTGTTTCTCGTAGGCATCGGCGGCTTTTTTGTCTTTACCGATATTTCCTTTGGCGCTATTCTTGCTAACGTTGTCTGGAACAACACGAGCGGTTCGGCCATGATGGCCCTGCCGTTCTTCATCTGGATGGGGGAAATCCTTTTCCGGAGCAAAATTTCGGAGAGCCTTTTCCGGGGGCTGTCCCCCTGGATGGACAACATTCCCGGACGACTCGTTCATGTCAATATCCTGGCCTGCACCTTTTTCGCCGCCGTCAGCGGTTCTTCGGCCGCAACTACGGCGACGGTCGGAAAACTCCCCGTGCCGGAATTAAAAAAACGGGGCTATGATCATAACCTGTCCATTGGCTCCCTGGCCGGCGCCGGGACTCTGGGGTTTATGATTCCTCCCAGCATGATGATGCTGGTGTACGGCATTATCGGGGATGTGAGCATCGGTAAACTCTTCATCGCCGGTTTCATCCCCGGCTTTATGATTGCTTTTATGTTTTCCGCCTATATTCTGATCCGCTGCATCATCACGCCTGGTCTGGCCCCGCGGGGCGAGGAACACTACACCTGGAAGGATCGCTTCGTTGCCCTTCCCGCGATCGCCCCGGTCGTAATTCTGGTGCTGTTTGTTCTGGGAAGCATTTACATGGGATGGTCAACACCTACCGAGGCCGGCGCCATCGGCGTCCTGGGGGCGTTCTTTTTTGCCGCCCTGACGCGCAGCCTGACCTGGGAAGTTTTTAAAGTGAGCCTGCTGGGAACAGTCAAGACCAGTTGCATGATCATGCTGATTGTGATGGGCGCATCCTATCTGTCGAATGTCATCGGTTATCTGGGCATCACCAGGGCGTTAACGGATTACGTAACCACTCTTGCCCTTTCGCCCTACACTCTGATCATCATTCTCTCGATCCTTTACCTGATCCTGGGCTGCCTGGTCGATGGTTTCTCTATGATCGTCATGACGGCGCCGGTCGTGATCCCCCTCATTCAAGCTGCCAAGTTCGATCCTATCTGGTTCGGAATTTATCTTGTCCTGATGATCGAATTGGCGCAAGTCACGCCGCCGGTGGGGTTCAATCTCTTCGTCATCAGCGGCCTGAATGACGACAGTCTCGTGACGATTGCCAAAGCCGCTTTTCCTTTCTTCCTTCTCATGTTGCTGGCCACGTTCTTGATCACCGTTTTCCCGGAGATCGTTCTGTACTTGCCCAACAAGATGAAATGATATTTATACCATATCGTCGGCTTCGGCTAACTTTGTCAGCGCAGCCTGCCCCGGCGCTGTCCGGGATCGTCGGCTTTCTCATACCCTCCTGACGACTTGACTAAGTGATGTAAGTCTTTTTTGCCAATCCTTCCAGAGACGCTCCGCCTCGTCCATTGCAATTAGCTCAAACAGGACATAATCGCCTGGTTTTAAATGAGCCAGCCGATCCAGGTCTGCTCTGACCACCCGGGCGATCCTTGCGTAACCGCCGATTGTCCGTTCATAGAGCATGATTATAGGCAATCCGTCTCCGGGAATCTGCACCGTACCGGGCAGGATTCCCTCGGAGATTATGCTTTTGTCAACATCATCACGAAAGGACAGAGGACGGCCTTCCAGGCGAATGCCCGTTCGGTTGATGGTCGCCGATACGTCATAGACTTTCCGGCTTTCCCTGTTCGCGAATATTTTTTGCGAGGCCTCGGGAAAATAATGATATTCCGGTCCGGGGGTAACGCGCAGTCGATGGGGTGATTTCATCTTGGGGATCGCGTTGCCGGGAATCGCGCCCCAGGGAATATCATAAATGTCCTCAATACCAATCCGATCGCCTACGGAAAGACCCCTGCCCTGATAACCGCCAAAACTGCACTCCAGGTTGGTGGAAAATCTGCCGATGACTCGCTCGAGCACCATGCTGCCCCCAAAACCGAGATAGTAGCGGAAACCTTCCGTTACTTGATGGACTTTCAAAACGCTGCCTGCTGCTGCCAAAAACGACGTCCAGGAGTTCAGCGGTTTGTCATCCAGAGATGCCCGAACCCGGGCGCCAGTCAGCGCACAAATCATGTCCCGATGGAACCGGAGGGAAAATTGCGCGCCGATGACTTCCAGGGCCGGCGCATGACCATCCTGAGCCAACAGGCGATTGAGGGCGCCGTAGGCAAAGGCATCCAGCGCTGCCGACGGCGGCACACCCACGGCAGCGTGGCCATAGCGTCCGCTATCCACAATGCAGGTCATTGTTCCCTGATGGATGATTTCAATCATGCGCTGATAAATTTTACCTTGTCTCCAATCTGCAGGAGACTGTAGGGTTCCTTTTCGGAATGAAATAAGCGAACATCGGTGCGTCCGATAATTCGCCATCCGGCTGGTGACGGAAAGGGATAGACGCCGGTCTGACCCTGAGCAATGCCAACTGACCCGGCGACAATCCTGGTCCGGGGAGTCTCCAGCCTCGGAACATGGATACGCGGATCCAGCGTCCCCATATAGGGAAAGCCCGGGATGAAGCCCACGGCAAAAACGGTATAAATAACTTCAGAATGGATGGTAATCACATCGTTCTCTGTCAGTCCGGTCTGCTGACAGACCACTTTCATATCCAGGGCATCCGGACCGCCGTAGTGAACAGGAATCTCATGCCTGGTAGGATCCGGCGTGCTCCCGGTGCGGAGTGCTTCGGCCTCTTTTTCCCTGAGTAGCGAAGACAGGCGGGTAAAGCTCGTCCGCCCGGTATCGAAGTGGATGAGACAGGAACGGAAGCTGGGAGTAAGATCGATGATTTCCGGCAAGTCCAGTGATTTTATGTAAAAGTAGAAATTCCTCACTTTTTCATGAATCTCCGGATCAATGGTTTCGCCAAAGAGGATACGGATACCGTCTTCGCCGAACCGCGAAACATTTATCTGGGATGGAGTCGTGCTAATCGTCATCGGGGAATAATTTCTCCCAAGGGCTTGATTTGAAATCCTTCCCTCGTGAATGCTTCAACCATCATCCTTGCCGCTTCGACACTTATCGGATTGTCACCGTGAATGCACAGGGTGTCCACAGCCACATCTATCCAACGGCCGTGAATACTCTCAAAGCCCTTTTTCAAGATCATTGCCACGGCCCGTTTTGCTATCTGCTCCGGATCATTCAGAACAACGCCGGATTGGCTACGGGGAACGAGTTCTCCTTCATCGGTGTACTGACGGTCGGGAAAGGCCTCTAACGCGATGCGCAGTCCTTCCCGGCGGGCCGCTTTCGCAAGTAAAGCAGCCTGTTTCGTGGCCAGCGTCAGGAAGACGGGGTCCCCGAACGCTTTGCTCACCTGACGAACAAGCCCAAAAAACAGATCCGATTTGGTAACCAGGTCGTTGTAGAGAGCGCCGTGGAGTTTAATGTGCTGAAGGGGCATACCGTAAATGGATAAAAAACCCTGGAGGGCGCCGACCTGATAGACAACGTAATTTTTCAGTTCTGCGGGGCTGATTTCCATGAGCCTACGGCCGAATCCCATAATATCGGGAAAGCCGGGGTGAGCACCGACACCGACATTGTGGTCGCGGCATAAACGGACGGTCCGATCCATAACCATCGGGTCCGAGGCGTGAAAGCCGCAGGCGATGCTGGCCGAGGAAATGTAGCGGATAGCCTCTTCATCACGGCCCATGATGTACGCCCCGAAAGACTCGCCCATATCGCAGTTGATGTCAATGACATTAGCCATGTTGAATCACCCCGTCATAAAGTGCCTGGAAGCATGATTGCGCTGCGACGACTTTTTGCTTGTTCTCTGATGGCAATAGTCACCTAGGTGGTTGATTTAACACACCCTGTCTTCTCAGGCAACCAAATTCTTCCGATTGCGCAACCTTAGCCTTCCTGAAAGGCCTCTGCTTCAATGAATAGCCAGGTTTTTTTAATAAATAATTATGCTGTTGGCTAAAATTTAAAAGTGAACTCTTTAAGAATTAAAAGTGAACTGTTCTGG
>CAZYIE010000016.1:21088-63143 GCA_964646755.1 uncultured Smithella sp. | reverse complement strand
CAGGCCGCCGCCGGCACCGGTCACGATAGCCACACGACTATCAAAACGGATCTCGCTTTTGCTCGCCACCATATTCCTTCCTCCCTTCCTTTCGATCTTGCTTATTAAAATATTGTTATAACAATGCTTCCTAAGCCCTGCCGATTCCGAAACCGGCAGAAAATTTATCTGTCTGTCTGATCAGAACCTTGGGTAAAAGCCGGGATATGGATAAACTTCAGCGCTTTCTTGGCCTCGGCAATGTATTCTTCCCTGTTCAAAGCTACGATAGGCCGGAAAAAATTTTCCCCCGAAATGAAGCAGTGCATCGAATTTATGAGGGCAAGGATCATCAGCATAACACCTGAAGAGACATTTTTTTTGTCCTTTAGTAGTCCCATCGAACGCGCAATGTCATAAGTAAATTCTGGAACTTTAAAATCGATACCAGCCTCCTCACGAGTCTTGCCGAAATGACGAAAAATAATCAGGTTGGAAATTTCGGGATGGAGATAAAGATAATCTGTCATATAATCAATGGCGATTGCCAGGCGATCCGGCAGCGGCAGACCATGAATCATTTTCTCTACTTTGATTAGATTCTGACCCAAATCATTGTTGATGTCTAAAACGACGGCTTCGTATAAATCTCTTTTATCTCCCCAGTGATAATGCAGGGTGGATATATCCATTCCCAGTTCCTGGGCAACCATTCTTATTGTCGTTCCGTGAAAGCCATACACTCCGAATGTGCGGCGAGCCGCCATTAGAATTTTTGCTTTTACCGATTCAGGGTCCTTGCGGGCTTTTTCCAATGGAGATGCCATCGTCTGATTCCACTTTACAGTTCAATCAATTGATGGAGAACAATAAACACAAATTATTCCTTTGTCAAGAATAATTTTTAGATTAATTTTTAGATGTTTTTAGATGATAAATTTTCAGGGAAATATCTTATTGAATTGCGGAATAATGAGCAACTTACTCAGGGCTACTTGATGATAAAGGCAGGAATTAACCCGAACTTTAAGGTCTCCTTAACCATTTTGATGTATTCCTCTCGACTCTGATGAACCATGGGACGAAAAAAATTCTCTCCGGAAACAAAATTATGTATAGCATTCATTACAAACAACACCTTCATCTTCGCCTCGGGAGAAACATTATTTTTATCTTTGCTCAACCCCATCGAACGCGCAATGTCAGCCGTAAATTCAGGAACCTTAAAATCAATTTTGGCCTCCTGACGCGTTTTGCCGAAATAGCGATACAACAGCAAATTTGATACCTCCGGATGTTCAAAGAGATAATCTATCAGGATATCCAAGGATAATTTCATTCTTTCGCCCAAGGGCAAATTATGAATTACTTTTTCCACATCTCTTAATTGCTGGCCGAGATCATTACTCATATCAAGGATGGCGGCCTCATAGAGCTCACCCTTTTCCCCCCAGTGATAATGGAGCGTAGAAATGTCAATTCCGGCTTCCTTGGCAATCATCCTTGTGGTCGTGCCGTGAAAACCATACTCTCCGAACACCTTTCGGGCTGCGGTAAGGATTTTGGCCTTCGTTGACTCTGGATCTTTCTGAGCTTTTTCTAAAGGAGTTTTCATTATCTTTCCTCGGTACGTGCTGATTATATAACCATCTAAACGGCATAAGCTTACGCCGGCTGCGACTGTGTGATATCTTCCGTAGTATAGAGTCTTTTTTTCCCAGATTGGATACTGAAAACAAGAATTAGCCGCTCTTACAGTTGAAAGAGCGGCTAATTATCCTAAAAAGTTTACGTCTGTCAAGAAATATTAAAACATCCCGTATCATGGCGCTGACCTTGTTTAATCCTGAACCAATCTCGTGCGCTTTCAGACGCCCTCGGCTACCTTGCGCAGTTCGGCGAGCAGATTATCCTCCACATCGATCAGTCCGGTTTCCCAACGCTGCCTGGCGATTCTGTTTTCCTTCTCCCCCGGTACGAATATTTCTTCCACACCAGTCAGTTTCTTCGTGGATTTCACCTTGCGAACCATCTCCGATACATTATTTGCAAATTGGTTCCGGTCTGTTAATAGTTCCGGATCAAGGGCAAAGATCAAATGTCCCCAGTTCCCCTTGCTGTCGCCGAGGCCGCAGAAGGCGGCACCAACCAGCGGACCCGCCAGTATTTCACATATCAGGGCAAGACCTGAACCTTTGTAGCTCCGATCAAAGGAACGGATAGCCCCCGCGATAGCTTTTTGCGGATTAGTAGTCGGGATTCCCTGATCATCATAGGCAAAATCTGCGGGGATGTCTCTCCCTGCTGTCATTGCCTCTACCAGTCCAAAAAAGGAAGTGGCTGCCGTCGACATGTCGAGAACGACGGGGTCGGTTTCTGTAGGAATGGCTATTGCCAGAGGATTAGTGCCGAATACCGGCTCGTAGGAACCGTGAACGGCAACGCGCTGGGGGGACCGGCTGAAGACAAAACCGATCAGCCGCTCTTTCGCCAAACGGGAGGCATAATAGCCGATTGCCCCGGACGACGTATTGGTGTTGAATGTCCCGGCAATGGCAAACCCGCTATTGCGCGCCTTTTCCTTCACGATATCTACCGCTTTGCTGACAACTAACATAGCATGATTCTTATTGCCGTTGATCCTTGCGGAAATAGCAGTTTCCTTTTCGATGACAATTTCTCCTGCCTGCGGATCTTTGGGAATGCCCTTATCGATTAGTTTTACCACTCCCTGATTATTGTCCCGCATTTGAGCATAGAGCATTACCTCGGTAATAACGTGTATCTCTTTGTCCTTATAGCCATATTGTTGCACTGCCTTGCGTGTCAGCTCTTCCAATTCTTTAACTGATATCTTCATAACTATCCTTTCTAATGTATTGGCACAAACTCCCAAAAGGTCTGCGGACAAAATCTCTCTTTTTCACTATTATAAGCATTTCATTGCGGATAACCCACCGCCTGAACCATAATACATTCCTTTTACAAAGTTATCTTTTTTGCGGAATTATTTCGAGCCAATAATCGTCCGGATCATTGATGAAGTATATTCCCATGGCCTTGTTTTCCAGGCAGATACAACCCATTTTCTCATGCAGGGCATGAGCGGCAGCATAATCATCCACTTTAAAAGCCAGATGAAATTCGTTGTCGCCCAGATTATAAGGTTCTTTTCTGTCGGCAAGCCAGGTTAGTTCTAACTGATGCGGCATTTTGCCATCACCAAGAAAAACAATAACAAAGCTTCCGTCAGGCGGCTCATAGCGCCTTACTTCAGTCAATTGCAAGGCATCTTTGTAAAAGGCCAGACTTTTTTCCAGATTAAGTACGTTGAAATTATTGTGGGCGAAAGTAAATTGCATATATATGCTCCATTACTATATCTGCGTTTCAATTAGACTTATTATTTCCTGATTTGCCGGAATATCGGCCATGGAATGACCGTAGTGCACAAACCGCACCTTCCCGGATTTATCAATCAGCATCTGCGCGGGAAGCCGGCCCAACTTGAATAGTTTAACCTCCTGACCGTACAACTTCAGAACTTTATGTTCAGGGTCGGGCAAACCGATAAACGGCAAATCTTCCTTAGCCCAGTATTCTCGGAAAGCCTCGGGCTTCTCCGGCCCGGCAACAATGATTTCCGTATCCAGTTTTACAAATTGTGAATAATCCTGGCGCAACTGCGCCATGTGCTTGCGGCAGAATGGTCAAAAAAACCCTCGATTGAAAACTACCAGCACATTTTTTTTACCGGCATAATCGGTAAGCGATACCCTCTCCGCGTTAAAATCATTCAGCGTAAAATCCGGCGCATGGACATTTAGTTCGACTCTAGGCATAATGTTTACCATCCTTAGTTTGTCAGTCATGAAATATTTTGGCTGATTATCGATAGTGTACTATTTTATCAAAATTCAAAGCAGTGTTTTAAATATACTCGCATGTTGTCCTTTGTTCAATGTATTTTTCACAAACAAATGGAACTCCATAGATTTGTCAAAAACACTTTCAGGCAGTTAAAAAGATTATTGCTGTTTAAGAAATAAGTTGAGGAAAAGAGAAAAGATCATCGGGGCAAATTTTCATTTACCCCGATGATTGATAATTTTTTACAACTCTACAACTGCTTCAACTTTTTGCAGCACTTCAGCACCTGTCTGCTTGGTTACCTTAAGATCAATATATCCCAGGCCGTCTTTTATATCCCTGACTGTTCCCTGCATAGTTAAGGTATCCTCTACTATTACCGGAGTGCTGAAACGGCATTTTAGCTTTTTTAGTTTGCCGGGATCTCCCATCAGGTCGGTAACGCTCCGCGCCGTAAATGCCAGGGTACAAAGGCCCTGCAGAATCGCTCCACCGAGTCCTACCATTTTCCCAAATTCGGAATCGATATGGATCGGATTAAAATCGCCCGATGCGCCGGCGTAATACAACGTCCTGTATTTATCGACAACTTCACTGTCCTGAAAAGTCTGTCCTTTTTCAATTGCCATAGTGTCCTCCTATTTTCGCACCACAAAGGTATATACGCCCCGGCAGACGATCCGGCCGTGCTGGTTTTGCGAAGTAACTTCTACCGATATGGTGTCGACCTTCTCTTTGTTCTGGATATCGCTGATTAATCCGCTGGTGGTTATCGAGTCGCCGGCTTTGATCACCTCAAGAAAATCCATTTCCTGCTCACCATGAACGAGCATCGACATGTTGAGCGCCAGTTCCTTGTCTAGGAACACCGGTTCGATCAGGTATGCGCCTAAAACAACTGCGAATGTGGGCGGCGCTACTATGACGCCATATTTCGATTTCTTCGCAAATTCTTCATCCACATAATGGGGATCAAGGCTCTTGACAGCCTTCGCGTATTCCTTGATTTTCTCCTTACAAACATCATAAGTATAAGGTGTATAGGCTTTACCAATAAATTTTTTATCAATGGGCATAAATATCACTCCTTTTTAGTACTATGCGGAATACTTATGTATCAGGTCTTTGGCAATCAGCACCCTCTGTATTTCCGATGCTCCCTCGCCGATCTCGCCCAGCTTAGCATCTCGGTAGAGACGCTCGACAGCAAACTCCTTGATATAACCATAGCCCCCGTGCACCTGCACTGCCAAACTTGATATTTGTGTGGCTGACTCGGACGCGAACACCTTGGCCACAGATGCCAGAATCGCCGATTCGGGATTCTTCGTTTCTTTCGCCCAGCAAGCCTGGTAAATAAGCAGACGGGATATGTCCGACATAATCATCATATCGGCGAGTTTAAAGGACACCATCTGATAGCGATTGATTGGCTTGCCAAATGTTTTTCTCTCTTTCGAGTATTTGTTTGCATGCTCCAGGCACTTTGCCGCAATTCCCAGACAGACCGTCGCCATCCCGATTCGGCCATACTCCAGAGTCTGCATCGCCTGGATAAAGCCCGCGCCGACTTCGCCCAGAACGGCACTTTCCGGTACTTCACAGTCTTCCAGTATCAGTTCGGCCGTAGGTGATCCGCGAAAGCCCATCTTGTCAAATGGTTTGCTCACGGAAAATCCCTTTGTTCCTCGGTCGATGAGAAAGCAGGTTACTCCGCCGCCGGGACCTTTCTCGCGATCGGTGTACGCAAACACAAGGGCAACGTCGGCAATAGTCGCATTGGTAATGAAGGTCTTGGTGCCGTTGAGAATCCACTTGTCGCCTTTCTTGACTGCCGTGGTCTTAATGGAGGCCGCATCACTGCCTGCTTCCGGCTCGGTGAGTCCGAAACAGCCGATGATATCGCCTTTGATGATGCCCGGAAGATATTTTGCCTTCTGCGCGTCGGTGCCGAAAAGCTTTAGCGGCACACCGAAGAGACCGCAAGAGGCGCCGCTGGAGAGATATGTTGATGCACAAGCTTTCGCAACTTCTTCACCGGCAATAGACTGGCTGATCAGGTCACTGTTGCTGCCGCCATACTTCTCTTCATGTCCCATACCGAGATAGCCAAGTTCGGCAAGCATTTTTATATTAACCTTGATCTGCTTATCAACTTCTTCATGAGAAGCGGTGTCCAGCATGTGCGCACGCGGCTCGATTTCCTTCCTGCAAAATTTTTCGAAATTTTCTTTTATTGATAGTTGTTCTGCCGTCAAATCGTAATTCATTGTTTCATTCTCCTGTCAGATGTATGATTATCCTTTTGCGGGTAATTTCCTAGAAAAAGCTTAAGATCCGGGAAATGATAAGTCTCTGCACCTCGGAGGTACCTCCGCCTATTTGCGCTAGTTTCGCATCACGAAGGAACCGTTCGATCGGATATTCATGGATGAAACCGTACCCACCGAATACCTGGACTGCATCGCTTGCCGCCTTCATGCCCCAGTCACCCACCAGCGCTTTCGCGATGGAAGTATGCATGTGATTCAAGGGCTTGCCCGAGTCCTTGTCGTGGGCAACACGGTAAACTGCCATTTTAGCTGCTTCCTTAATTATTTTCATGTCAGCCAGCTTCTGCTGGATAGCCTGAAACTGGTTGATCGGCTTATCAAACTGTACCCGCTCCTGGGAATATTTGGTGCATTCCTCAATGGCGAACTGCATCCCGCCCACGAAAGGCGCCAAAAGCGCGCTGCGATCCCAAGAAAGGGTCTCATGGGTGTAAGCAAATCCTTTGCCGACTTCACCCAATAGATTCTCCTCAGGCACCTCGCAGTTGTCCATGATGACTTCCGAAGTTGTGGACGCACGCACGCCCATCTTGTGGAAAGGCTTGCCTGTGGAGAAACCCGGGGAATTTCTATCAATTATAAACGCGGTTATGCCGTTGTGTTTCAGCTTCTTATCGATCGTGGCGTACACGACGCACACGTTGCAAACCGGCGCGTTGGTAATAAAGGTCTTGGTCCCGTTGAGTATCCACTTGTCGCCTTTTTTTACCGCCGTGGTTGCCATTGAAGCTGCATCCGACCCAGCTCCAGGCTCCGTGAGCCCCATACAACCGATCCACTCGCCACTGGCGAGTTTTGGTATATACTTCTTCAATTGCGCATCAGAACCGTGCTTATAAATCGTGTCTGTACATAGATATGTGTGTGCACCCAGTGCCAGCAGGTGACCCTGATCAACACCGGCGTGACCCAGCGCTTCTGCAGAAAGACAGCAGGTAACCACATCAGCACCGGAGCCCCCCAGCTCCACGGGAAATGGCAAGCCCAGAAGGCCCATCTCGCCGAGCTTCTTCCAGACTTCCGGCGAGAATTCCGAATTAAGGTCTGCCTCTTCCACAAGCGGAACAATCTGGCTCTTGGCAAATCGATACACCGTGTCTTTAAACATTATTTGTTCTTCAGTTAAACCGAATTCCATTGCTTCCTCCTTTTAAATTCTATTCGTGCCCCTCAGCTTCTGTGGCGCACTGCAACAGCTTATATTATTTTTTTATGATCAGGTCTTAACTATCGACGTCAAAGGATCAATATTGCTGTATCCCGACTAACGGTTTGTATGGATGTGCAAATCGATCTCCATTTATAATCCCAGTTGCCTGCCGATAACTTCATTCATGATCTCGTAGGTGCCACCGCCGATCGAAAATAGGCGTGAATCTCGATAAAGACGCTCCACCATGTATTCCTTGCAATATCCATATCCACCGTGAATTTGCACAGCATCATAAACCACGCGGTCACAGGCTTTGGTGGCAAAATTCTTCGCCATGCAGACATCCCGGAAAGCATCCTGACCGACGCCAATCTTGGCAGCGCAGCGGTAGGTAAATTGTTTGGCCGCTTCCGTGACAGTGGCCATCTCGGCCAGTTTATGACGGGTAACCTGAAATTTGGCAATAGGCTTTCCGAAAGCAACGCGCTCTTTGGCATACTTAATGGACAGTTCCAGGGCATACTCGGCAACTGCATAGGCCTGAACAGCCAGATAGAGGCGCTCTTTCTGGAAATTCAGCATGATCCCGTAGAAACCTTTATTCTCTTCACCGAGGAGATTTTTCACCGGCACTGCGCAATCGTCAAAGGAAAGCTCGGCAGTATCCGAGGCCAGCCAGCCCATTTTCTCGATTTTTTTGGATACGGCAAATCCGGGTGTGCCTTTTTCAATGATCAGCAGGCTGATTCCTGCATGCCCAGCTACTCCTGTCCGTACCGCTGTTGTACAATAGTCGGCCCGCGTACCGCTGGTAATAAAGGTTTTCGATCCATTAACAATATAATTATCACCCTTGCGGACCGCACGGGTCAGCAGACTGGCCACATCGGAACCACCACTGGGTTCGGTAACTCCCAGAACGGCAATCTGATCACCGGCCAGAACGGCTGGGACATATTTCATTTTCTGTTCATCCGTCCCCAGAGCAAGAATAGGGGGAACGGCAATGGCACTGGATCCTAAACTGCAAACGAGCCCGACTGATCCGCAACGCATCATTTCTTCGGTATAGGCAACCTGATGGAAAATATCGCCGGGTGTACCGCCGTATTCCTCCGGAGATCCAATACCGAGAAAACCTGCATCACCCGCCTTCTTATAGAGTTCCCGGGGAAAAGTTCCTTCTTCTTCCCATTTTTCAACAAAAGGCGTGATCTCCCGGGCAATGAATTTGCGTATACTGTCGCGGAGCATCTGATGAGATTCACTAAAATATTCTTCGTACATGCTTTACTACTCCCAATTATTTTTAATAAGACATTATGTTATTTCTTCAAAACCGAATCGTTGATCTGCACCATCAATTTCCTGGTATGATCCTCATAGGGAAAAGCGTTGTTATCTATTACATATTGTATGATCAAGCCTTGAATCATGGAAATAATGACTACCGATGTGTACACAACGTCCATCTCCACGAAAACACCCTTTTCGACCCCTTCAGCAAGGATAGATGCAACCTCGTCACGGTAACTTTTAAACAGCTTTACATTGGCTCGCTTCATCCGATCGTTTTTGTTAACCTGTGTCCAGAAATCGAGGACTAGATAGGAATAATATTTTTCATTGGTAACGAGATCAAAGGCCTGCTTCATAAATATATTGAGCTTTTCTCGTGGATCTTGGGCCTTGCTGATAGAACCGTTGAGGATGGAAAGGATGTTTTTGTTCATCTCCTTTAGCAGGTTCAGCAGGAGATCCTCCTTATTTTTGAAATAATAATGAACCAGCCCGGTGGACATGCCCGCCTCCTGGGCAATGTCCCGTATTGTAAAATCGTAGTACCCCTTCTGTCCGACAACATTATAGGCAGCTTTGATCAATTGAGTCCGCCGCAGACTTATAATGTCACTTTTGTTTTTTTCATTCATAAATGCACAAGCTTTCCGCTATTTAACATATTGTTTTATGCCTGGTTACTGCAATATTGAGGCAGGTTTCCGATGATCCACATCACTGCTCCTGAAGAATTATTCGTATCCCCGCCCCGGAGAACTCTTCGACCGAATCAATCCACTTCTCGTCAGATACCCAATGATCATGTGATTCCGCCGAGTATTCCAACAGGAATTGTTTTTCCTCATAAGGCCTGGTCCCTCCCATAAGCACCGCATTTGCGCTTATATGCTCCATCTGGAACGGATCAATAATTATAAAACCAATATCGTCGTATTCAAACCTGCCCTTGTTCGCTTCCAATATACCTGAAATCATTTCACAGATATTCTCCACCGGGTACCGAGTAAACACGTCACGCTTGCCGCCGAGGATCGAATTACTCATACAGAAGCGCCAAAAATCATTGAATCCATCCGTGGAAATCAGCACCCGACAGTCGCGGTCACTTGTGACATATTTCGTTACATCTGCAATATCCTTGCTCCTGCCAGCAAAATTCATATCGCGTCCAGTCTGGTGGCAGATTAAACCGGTGACACTGTTCATCACAGTCACCACACTGTCGCCACCATGGGAAATTATCAGGGAGACTCCCTCTTTTCGCGAATTGATAGCAACACAGCTGAAAGTGGTTTTGTGCTGGTATTTCTGCACGGAGTAAATCTCCGTATTAATCAAATCCTTCCAGCCCTCTACCGTGTCCGGTGCACCGGACCGTGCCATTGATTCCGATAATCGATTTAAAAGATTACGAGACGCCCAAGGAAAACGCTCCGAACCGTCTGCCACGGCAAAGACACGGTGCTCAAAGTCAAAGTAAAGGCAGTCGCCGTTACCGTAACCGTTGCGAATTTTATCAGTACCGGTAGCAATTCCGCCGCACACCGCCCCCGGCATCTTCAATATTCTCTTTGCCGGATTTATCTCAACCGTCAGGGACTCCTTAATTGCAATCACTCTATTACTTTAAAATACTCGATATCCCGGGTGCTTCCCTTGCGCTCCTTTGCAAAGACAGCTTCCACCCGAGCGCCGATCTTGACCTTGCTCTCATCTTCAAGATTGATATAGTGTTGCATCAGGGTGTCGGCCCCATCGAGCTTAATGAACCCATACCCATAGGGAACAGGTTTCTGATGCCCGGTTTCCGGGTCAATGAAGGCGAAACGCAGAATGGTAAACGTGCCAATCACACCCTGGGGACCGACTTCAACCCATTCTTTCATTTCAACAAAACACTTGCCGCAAACGCCTCGAGGCGGGATATAGACTTTACCGCATTTGGGGCACTTCACTCCCATAATGCGCTTATTGTCACGGGTTTCCGTAAAATACTTACTGCCGTACATCCCCACCGCATATTTAAAGGGTTGCTCCGCTTCACCGGATTCGATAATCAATTGTTCCTTTTCAGCCATGATTTCACCTCTCAATTAGGTTTTTTCTTCCCGTGCAGGAGCATATCAGTCCACATGCAGCCTCCGAAACCGGTGCTGACGGCATAATTTACATCCGGCACCTGACGTGCGTCTGCCCTGCCCATAACCTGCATAGCGGCCTCTGCACAGCGAATTAGTCCCGTCGCACCGATGGGGTTGCAGGCGATCACACCCCCGGAGGGATTGATCGGAAGTTCACCGCCCATATCGGTGTTGCCGTCTGCCACATACTGCGGCCCCTCGCCATGGCCGACAATGCCCATATCCTCGATCCAGATCAGCCCGGCAAAGGAATAAGGTTGATACATTTCGATGACGTCAAGTTCTTTCCGCGGCTCTTTGATCCCCGCTTTCTTAAAGATCTCCTTAGCTACTCTCTCCATACTCGTCAGCCGACCCCAGTCGCAATCACCGAGATAGGCATAGGAGTGACGCGCACCGGTTCCCCAGATCCAATCCGGGTTCGGACAGATTTTCTCAGCAATATCCTCGCTCGCCATAATAACTGCACAAGCGCCATCCGTTCGGGGACAGACATCGAGGAGGTGGATTGGATCCGCCAGCATCGGTGAAGCCAGTACGTCTTCCAGCGATATTTCTTTCCTGAGCTGCGCATGTGGATTGTTCATTGCGTGCTTCCGATCACGAACAGAAACACGGGCAGCATCTCTGTCGGAGGCTCCATAGCGCGCCATGTATGCCTGCGCCTCAGCAGCCAGCCCGGATATGGCGCCGGCAAATACCTGACGGTCCCAGATGGGATCGAAAGCCGTCGTAATGGCGCCGGTAGTATCGGACTCGGAGTTTTTCTCCCATCCTATTATCAGAACTTTTTCGAACATACCGGAACCAACCATGTGATAGCCCCCAACTGCCAGCGAAGCACCCGTCGTACCGCCAGTGGTTATTTTTATAACAGGTTTCATCACGCCACCGGAACCATCGACGCTCCAGCAGTCAACATAGTTTATTCCCTCAAAATGATCCATATTCCCGATGAGAATAGCGTTAATATCCTTCATCGTCAGGTTGGCATCTACCAAGGCTCGCTGAACCGCTTCATTGATAAGTTCCTGACCATTAACATCCGGCCGATGGCTCTTGTGGAACGTCTGCCCCGTCCCCACGATTGCTACTCTTTTCGCCATAGTTCTTCCTCCTATCTTTCCTTGTCCAAAATCCAGACACAGTGTGACTGACCGCAGAGACCATTGACGCCATGAGCAAGGCCGGTCTTGGCTTTCTTAACCTGATGCTCCCCGGCATCGCCGCGCAACTGCATGACAACCTCGGCTATTCGGTAAAGGCCGGCTGCAATAACTGGGTGACCAGCCAAAAGCCCGCCCGACGGATTCACGGGCAACGGCCCATTCATGTTAAATTCCCCCGCTTCCAGGAGCTTAGCCGCCTTTCCATAGTCCGCCAGTCCCATCTCTTCTAGCCAGAGCAGTTCCTGGTAGGTAAAAGCGTCATAGAGTTCAACGATATCTATTTCTTTCCTCGGGTCGTGAATTCCGGCCATTTTGTATGCGTTTTTTGTGGCATCGACCAATGCATTGCTTCGGGCCAAATCACGATCTCCAAAGAAAAAACTGTCCGTGCAAAGAGACAACCCTCTGATCCACACTGGTTTCTGCTTGAATTTCGTTGCCACAGATTCATGTGCGATGATCACGGCGCAACACCCATCCGACACAGGCGAGCAATCAAGCTTGTGGAGGGGGTCTGCGATCATTTCGGACTTTATGACATCAGAAACGGTGATGTTCATCGGTAACTGCGCCATCGGATTCTTAAAAGCATTTCCATGGTTTTTAACCGAGACTCTGGCCATATCCTCCGGTCTCAACCCGGTTCGGTTCATATAGGCATTGGCCTGCATCGCACAGGCTGTGATCATGTCCATACCCAGTCCCCGTTCGCAAATAGGGTCGAAGGACGCATTCGTGATCAGGCTGGAGATGCACTGCGAACCCTTGGAATGGCCCGTCACCAGGGTAGTTTTGTATGAGCCTGACAGCGCTCGCGTATAGCCATAGAAGGCGCCATACGTCCCATCGCCTTCGACGCAGGAAGTATTCTTGTCCGCGGCGCCGCTGGCGTCTCCCACAGCCATGCAGGAAATAGTCCTGCCGTCCCAGAAATCGCTGGAGGTGGTCACCACGTTGTCTATATCGTCAATGGTCATGCCTGCATCCGCCAGAGCCTTGTTCACAGCCTCCCAGGCCATGTCGGCAAAAGTCTCCCTGACTTTACTCTTTTCAATCTTTGTCATTCCGACACCGATTATTGCTGCTCTATCCATATCTCTTGCTCCTTACTTATTTTATCGGTTTGAAATGCGAAATGTCGCGGATGTTACCATTCCGCGTCTCCGAGAATACCGCTTTCACACGCATGCCGATGATTACGTCTTCCGGCTTTACTTCATCCAGATAATGCAGCATGGCGGTATCAGCGCCATCGAGCTTTATCAGGCCCCAGATGACTGGAATCTTCCTGTCATTAGGGATTGCCGCTAATTGACGCCGCGCCACCGAAAAGGAAATGACCGTCCCTTCGTCTGATATGTTAACCCACTCTTCGTTCTCAGTGAAGCACAGGGGGCACACTTTCCGCGGGGGCAGGAAAACCTTTCCGCACGCTCCGCATTTCGTAGCTGTTATTTTCTTTTCGTCCCTAAGCGCAACAAAAAACCTGGTGGCCGTGTCGCCGGCCCACCATGAATAAGGAACATTGATCTTGCTTTGGTAAACCATCGGTTCTATGCCTTGAAATTGATCTGACATAATTCCTCTCCTTTTTATGTCCCCTTCGCCCTGCGGCAAAGGGAAGACCATCCTAGCGTTATATTCCTGTTATGTTGATAAAAGTGCTATATTGCTTCTCTGATTATTTTTTTGCATACAGCTCGTCAACTTCTTCTTTGCCATACATCTCTTCGATAAGCATTTTGTACTTCTCGTAGACAACCTTCCTCTTTACCTTGAGTGACGGTGTGAGCTCTCCTCCCGCCTGTGAAAAGTCATTCTTAATAATCTTGATTTTCTTGATCGATTCGTATTTTGCCAGGTGGGCATTCTGCACATCGACATGCTTCTGCACAATCTCGATGAATTTAGGATTGTCCAGCAAATCAACCGGTTTATCGAAGGATATACCATCCTGTTTGGCAAACCGCTCAGCCTCTTCGATGTTTATGTTGCAAAGGCCGGTAAGGTACTTTTTCTTTTCACCAATGACAATGAACTCCGAAAAGAGCGGGTCCGACTTGAACAAACCTTCGATCTTCTGCGGAGCGATGTTTTTACCGCCAGAAGTGATAATAAGGTCCTTCTTCCGATCTGTAATAAGAAGATTCCCATCATCATCGAACATACCGATATCGCCTGTCATGAAATACCCGTCCGGCGTAAAAGCATCCTCAGTCTCTTGCGGCAACTTCCAGTAGCCCTTGATGATGTTGCCACCTTTGACCAGTATCTCGCCGTCCGCAGCGATCTTAACATCCTGACCGGGCAATGGTTTACCGGTGGTTCCGATACGATAATCAGCGAGAGATTGCATGGAGACGGGCGCAGTGCTTTCGGTCATGCCATACCCCTGTATGACGGTGATACCGGCAGCGTTGAAGAACCGTATGATCTCCTCAGCAGTAGGAGCGCCGGAAGCGGTCATCCAGGTGACACGTCCGCCTAATCTGTCCTGAAGCTTCTTAAAAATTAAGGTATACGCAATCCTGTATTTCAGTTTCAGCAAGAAAGGTATGCTTTTATGCATTTCGCGCAGCTGACTGATGCGTTTTCCCACCTTCTGGCCCCAATAAAAAACCTTCTGTTTAAAGGGGGACTGTTCCTTGACCTGAGCAATGATCTTCTGGTACACTTTTTCGCACACTCGCGGTACCGCCAGTATCATTGTTGGCCGCTTTTCTTCAAAGTCACTAAGCAGCGTATCTATGCTCTCCGCATAGGAGCAGGTTATACCGCAGTACATACCATAAAAATGCCCTGCTATACGTTCGAACACGTGGGAAAGGGGAAGGAACGGAACGGTTTGATCCTTATCGGAAGCAAAGTGCGGTTTAATCGAATCAAGTGACAGGACTATCCAGAAAATATTGCCGTGCGAGATCATGGCACCCTTGGGAATGCCGGTGGTCCCTGACGTATAAACGAGAGTAGCAAGATCATCACCGTTCACTTCTTTCGCCAGTTTTTCAAAAAGGTCAGGGGTTTCTTTGCACTTTTTGCGCCCCAGTTCCAGAAGGGCATTGAAGCTC
The DNA here is from genome assembly GCA_964646755.1 of uncultured Smithella sp. Lineage (GTDB taxonomy): Bacteria > Desulfobacterota > Syntrophia > Syntrophales > Smithellaceae > MVRV01. The sequence goes on along the minus strand of CAZYIE010000016.1, from coordinate 48,128 downwards.
ATGACCTTTTCATGGCCTTGCGCATCATTCTCTTCCATGACCACTATTTTCTCGAGAGATGGGCACTTGTCAACAATTACGAGCACCTTTTTAAGTTGTGACTTGTTTTCCACAACAATGACTTTCGATGCCGAGTTGTTGAGTATATACTCGATTTCCTCGGAAACTAGGGTCGGGTACACCGGGATCACTACAGCGCCAATACCCAAGGTTCCCATATCCGTATAGAGCCATTCCAGCCTGTTATCGGACAAGATCGAAACCATCTGCCCTTTTCTCACGCCAAGGGAATATAATCCCAGCCCTGCAGCTCGTGCGCGCTCATAATACTCGTTCCATGTCGCGCTTACCCATATGCCGCTGAGCTTTTTTTCGATTGCCAACCGGTCTGCGTATTTTTTTGCTCGATTACAGAAAACATCATTTATGGTTTTTTCATTTATATCCATTCGAGTCTCCCTGTTTATGTTGGTTGACACGTGGCCATGTTTATTATTTTATCTTCCCCTAACCTCCGGAAGAGAAGGTCAGGGGAAGATAGCAATCTATTTACTTCTTCCTTACTCCCATTATCTCACGTGCCTCGTCGGTTGTCGCCACCGGTCTACCGAGGCAATCGGCTATGTTCACAGCTACTTCCACAAGCTCGTAGCTTCCCTTCGCCAGTTCGCCGTTGGGCATCTTTATGTTGTCTTCTAGGCCAACCCTCATGTGCCCGCCCAACAGGCAGGATTGCATGATGCATGGAAACTCTTCAGGGCCTACACCGCAGGTGGTGAAATTAGCGTTCGCGGGAAGAGCATTCATCATGGCAATAAAAGAATCTGCCCGGAAGGACTGACCGCCGGCAACACCCCAGACAAAATTAAAATTCATCGGTTCGCTGAAGAAACCTTGCTTGGCTATTAGCATAGTATTGTCAAGTCCGCCCATATCATAGCACTCGATCTCGGGCTTCACACCGTTCTCCTCCATAGCCTTGCCGAATTCCTGCAGCATGGTGAATGTGTTTTCGAATACGTATTCAATGAATATCTTACCTGTTTTACGGTCGACAATGCTGAAGTTCATTGTATTTGTGTTTAGAGATGCCATGTCAGGCTTGACCGCAATGATCTGCGATATCCGCTGCTCTGCCGTCTTACCCATACCTACCGCGGAGCTTAAGTTAACGATCAACTCCGGACATTTATCCTTGATCGCATTATAAGTCGCCCTGATCCGTTCATGATCATGGGTAGGCATGCCATTGTCCTCTCGGGCATGCACATGTACCATGGCCGCACCCGCTTTCCAGCACTTGTAGGCCTCTGTGGCAAATTCGGCCGGAGTGTAAGGAACGGACGGGTTCTGGTTTCGCATTGTCGCGGCTCCGGTCAGTGCCGCCGCAATAATTACTGGTTTAGACATATCTGGTTTCCCCCCTTTTTGTTTTCCTTGTATTGAAGGTTCATTATCAGCAACCCACTTTTTCCTGCCCGCATTACGTTCATGAATAGAAGCTCTTTCGGCAGCCGGTTTAAAATGATCGATATCAAGGATGGTATTCGTCGTTTCTTTGGCGAATACAGCTTCTACTTTCATACCTATCTTCACATCCTCTATTTTGCATTCTTCAAGGATATGCATGAAGGGCGTGTCTGCGCCGTCCATCTTGATAAGCGCCAACACGAATGGCGCCTTGCGCGGCAGGTGCTTATCGTCGTACCGCACCACGGTGAAGTTGGTAACCATACCGGACGTTCCTACGTCCACCCAATTGTCACGTATGTCGGTAAAGTCCTTGTCGCACACTTGCCGCGGCGGTAGGTATACCATGTTGCAGGTAGGGCACTTTACTCCCATTATTTTCTTCTCATCCCGGATGGTTGTGATGAATTTACTGCCAACACTTCCGGCAAAATAAGTATAAGGGAGCGCCATTTTACCTTCAACTACATAGCTGTCTTCAAAACCTTTCATCTGCTTTGTTGTCATATACCTCCTCCTCACTCATCTATCTCGAAATACTTGATGTCCCAGATATCACCAATCCGGTTTTCCTCCCAGACGGGGCGGACGCGGGTCCCCTTCTTCTCGTTCCAGCCCATTTGGATCTTTTCTATCTGATCCTTTCGTATAAAGTGCGGCATTGTTTCATTGGCTGTACAGCCGTCAAAGAGGATATTGATCGACCCGTAGGGTGTTTCCCGGACCTGACCTGTAAGGGGGTCAGGCATAGCGTAGTAGACAATGTCCATATAACGGACTTCGCCTTTGGGCCCAACCTCTTTGATTTCATTGACACGCACCCGACAATCAGCGCAGACTTCCCGTGGCGGTATTTGCATACGGCCGCAGGTGGGGCATTTATTCGCATATATCTTTTTTTCCTTCAGTCCTTTGAGGAATTTCCCCATGACGGGACCGGTAGAAAACTTCTCGTTCAACGATATGATCCTTTTGAGCACAAGAAGTTCCTGCTGTGGAACTTTATCGCCCATAGGGTCTTTATATTTTTCAAAAAGCAACGGCCATTTCGAGGCCATCATGTTGAGGTCGCCTTTGGCACCGGCCTTGCCGCCTGCCATCAGGCTCTGAGAATCAATTTTCCCCAGGATAAAGTCCACGTAGTCCTTGGCATCATTGAACTCCAGTGTCACCGTCGGTTTTCCTTCAATGGTCGTCGTGACCGTGCAAACTTTATCCTTGATGAACACAGTCCACTTACCGCCGTCCGGACCGCCGAGATCGAAAGCGAAAGATGCGTCCAGCCCTTCGGCTTCACTGACCTTGAATCGCGGCACAATCGTCGCAAACATGTCGGCTAGATAATCCTTGGTTGTCATTTCCTTCTGAGCGATGACGAATTTGCGGAAGAGTTTAGCGGTCTTCCCGAAAGCAGCCATATCTCCTTCAACCTTGACTTTACCGCTCATGAAAGCATTTGTCGCATCAACATTGCCGGTATTTACCCCGACAAAAGTCTCGCCGTCGGCCTGCATGGTGGCAATACTTCCGGACAGGTCGTCGGTCTTCTCAATTTTTATTTTATTGTCTTTTACAGTAAGTTTCCACTTGCCCTCGCCTTTGATGTCATATCCAAAAACCGTGTCCAGATCCTTGGCGCCTTCGGGACGGAAACGCTCCTGCATCGAATTAAATATATCTTCTACTTTTATTCCCCAGTACTCTGCCATAATTGTCCTCCTACCAGTTAAGTTCCTTTTCGAGCATTGTCATCACGGTCCACATGGTGCCACCAAACCCTGAAGCTAGAGCATGATTGACCGGAGTCGGAATCTGGTGCGGACCGGCATTGCCGCGTACCTGTAATGCCGCCTCGGCCACCCTGAGCAGCGCTGTAGCGCCGATCGGATTCGACCCGATAACACCGCCTGACGGGTTAATGGGCATCTTGCCGCCGATCATTATCTCCTTGTTTTCGATGAGCTTCAGATGTTCATCGCCTTCGAGGTTGAAGAAATCTCTGATCCAGTCGATGGCCCACCATGAGGCCGGATCGTACATTTCGAATACGTCGAAGTAGTTCAATGGATCCTTGATATTATTGCGCTTGAAGAGATGCTCCGCCGCAAATTTATGCGTCTTTAAAACTGGATGCTTCCTGTCATATCCAAATATGGTGAATGTCTCTTCCTTGTGGGTTGTGATATGGTCCCGTATCCAGACCGGAGTCTGGGCAAGTTCCTTCGCCTTTTTCTCGCAGGCATAGATGACGCAACACGCCCCATCCGACTGTGAACACATTTCGATGAGTTTGAGATTGCCGACGAGTCTTGGCGATGTTCTGATCAGGTCGTCAATCTGGCTGAAGTCCAGGCCGAAGGAACGGTGTGCGTTGGGATTGAGTCCGGCGTGCTTGTCCATAATGATACGGTACGTCAGCGATGCCCTGTCTGCCCTTTCCAAACCGAATTCCTTCTCAACGTCATAGGCTGACGAGCCGGTCAGGGCTCCCGCCTGAATCTTGCGGAACCAGAGGGGGTCGGCCATATTCGTGATGCCGCCGGTCGTGTGTCCTTCCTGGAGCTTCTCAAACCCTATGGCCATTACGACATCGTACATACCGGATGCCGCCAGGTTGTCTGACGCGCATGACAGAGTCGCTCCGACGGTTCCGCCGGTTGTGATCCGAATGCAGTCTTTACCGTAGGCGCCGGTTCCCAGCACGTGCCAGAGGTCTGGCGCGTGAACCATCTCAAAGAGTTCCATGTTGCCGTGAACGACGCAATCAATGTCATTCATGGTCAGGTTTGCGTCTTTCAGAGCCAGACTGACAGCTTCGTGTATCATTTCCGGCTGGTTGACATCCTCACGGTGACTGGAATGCTTCGTCTGTCCAATACCAATTATTCCAACGTTTCTGTTTTTCTTTTTATGTGCCATAGTTCAACCTCCCTACGCTTCCATTACTATTACGGCCTGGTGCTGCCCGGCCCCGCCGGTTGCCGCCTGCGCTAATGCCCGCTTGGCGCCCTTGACCTGGCGATCGCCTGCCTGACCGCTCAGCTGGTAGTAGCATTCCATCGCCCTGGCCGCGCCTCCGAGGAGAAGCGGGTTACCATTGAGCTGTCCCCCTGACAAATTCACGTTGAATTTGTCCATACCGCCATCGTCGATCCACTTTCCGCCTTTGCCTTCATCGGCAATACCGACGCCCTCCGCCCACATGGGAAGCTGGTACGCAGCGTGGTCGGATAATTCAAACACCTGAATGTCTTTTTTGGGATCTTTAATTCCTGCTTTGTCGTAAGCCCTTTTGGAGGCATTCTTCAGCGAGAAATTCGAGGCAAGGTCCTTGTCACCAAGAAAATACCTGTCCATGCAACTGCCATAGCCGGTAATCCAAACTGGTTTTTTAGTGAACTCCTTCACCCGTTCTTCACAGCACAGAAGCATCCCGTATGCCCAGTCTGTGACCGGATACATGTGGAGTTCTCGCAGCGGATCAGAGTACATCGGTGAATTCAAGACTTCCTGTTCATCAACGAGCTTATTCTCCCGCGCATAAGGATTTTTGTTCGCTTTTTGTCTTGCTCGCACCACAATTTTTGCCAAGTGTTCGTCTGTTACTTTTGATTTTTCCATGTAGGCCCGCGCCTGCATGGCATCAACATTGTGATAGTCCATGCCGAGAGGCCTGCTGAAAAACGGATCATAGGCGAGATTGGAAATCATTCGCCGGCTTTCTCCCTGCGATTCCTTGCAGTGGCCCATGAAGAGTATCACGTCATCATGACCGCTGAGAATGCAGGACATCGCGTAGCCTAGCCCATTTATACTCTCCTGTGCCATTTTTTCTTCACCGCGGAAGTGAGCCCCTACAACGTCCGTTATGCCATTATTGGATATTGTCCGCGCGTCGAACACGTCATCCGAACAGGTTATAATGGTTCTGATGCCCTTCTCCATATCGAAGGTAACCTTAGTCTGGTCGATGATTGACTCGAAACATTCGAGCAACATGTTCTGAAAACGAAGATGCCAGTATTCCGGATCGTTTTTAATCTGCGCCACAGCGCAGATTGCCATTCTTTTACCCATTGCCAATCCTCCTTTTAGTGCCGAAAAGATAAAGAATCACAATAAACCTCCTAATTTGACTTTACTGTTTTTGTTTTTCCCTGATCTTTTCTCTCATTTCAATAATGCTAGTACATTATTCTATCCGTCATGTGTTTTGACCTTTTACACATAACAGTTCCAAAACTCACCCTGTTTGATCGCCATCAGTATTGAATCTTTTTTGCGTTCTGCATCCAGCTCTATCCATGCCCTCCCAACGCCCAGTAGCGTGTGCGCGTCATCAGATGCTATTTTGGGATGCCTTATGTTCATCAATTCCAACTCCGTGTTGCGAAATCCCTTCGTCGTTATCTCCACTCCATCAATAGGATACATCTCCTCCAGATCCACCAACCGTTCCAACACCTGATCAGAGGTGAGATCATATTCACCGATATGATTAAAAATATGCAGTGTTTCCTTCACTCCTTCAATCTTCCCAACATGAATATAACCCTTGATATAAACCGTAAGCTCGATGCCGTGGAAAATAATCATATCGGATTCTACCTGTCCGTAAAGTTCGCGGTAGTTCGGCTTCAAAAGGTAATCATGATCGGTAAACGCTATGAAGTCATAACCTTTTGACTCGTAGGCACTAGCAACCTCCTGTGGCGTGAGTTTCCCATCCGAACATGTCGTGTGGGTATGTATACATCCTTTCATCAACATACATGCCAACTGCTTCTTGATTTCAAAGAACACATCAGTGCCAAATGCGATAAAATCAACATATTTGATTTTACTGACAGAGAATTAGTTTTTTTCAAGTACAAGACCTTATCGTAAATTGCGCATTACCGACAAAAGGTTGTTGGCCTAATATGCGTTTTTTTGATTGGACAACCAACCAATTTTCTTTTTATTAACTATATCATCAACTGGAAGTCAAGCAAAAAGATTGATTCCTAATATCCCTATTGATCTATCTACTGCGAAACGCTTGTCTGTGGGAGATGCAGAATTGAAAAAAAGCAATTGCTCTGGTAGTTTTTCTTTGTTTGATTTTTTTCTCTACCATAATCAGTTTTAATTTATTAGCGGTAGGAAACAGTTATATTTTTGTATTTTACTCCCGAGGGAAAAGCTTTTAATTTGACTTTACAATAAAGTAAAGCTACTATCCACATCATGAATACTATTGAAAATTCGTTAGACAAAATTGCTGAAAACATACTGTACCTTGACGAAGCATCGCTTAGCATTCTCTGGGATAAATATAAGTCAAAAATGGAACAATTTTCATTTACGCCAGAGTGGGAGAAATCTGTTATTATTTTCTCCATAATCAACGCTGTCCGCGTTAAAAATGCCATATTTAATGAACAAATGTTAAACAAGCAGGCTGCCGAGGAAACTGCGATGCCCAAAAGACCTAATGGTAAACCCAACTTAAAACTGGTTAAGTAATGGACAAAGATGCCGCTGCGGAAAGAATTACTCAACTCAGAAACATCATCGAATACCACAACAATCGCTATTACCAGCAGGACAACCCGGAAATTGCAGATCATGAATATGATCGCCTGATGCGGGAGCTGCAGGAACTGGAAATTCTTTATCCCGATGACAATCTGGCTTCTTCACCGACTCAGCGCGTAGGCGCCGCACCGCTTAACAAATTTTCTTCCGCCGAACATCTCTACCCGATGTTGAGCCTGGCTAATGCTTTTTCCCCGGAAGAGATTATTGATTTTGATGCCCGCATTAAAAAACTGGCCGCCGTTGACAACATTACCTACGTCGCTGAACCGAAGCTGGACGGACTGGCTGTAAATCTACTTTACGAAAACGGCCGGTTAATCCGCGGTGCGACCCGGGGTGACGGCATCACCGGTGAAGATGTAACGCAAAACTTAAAGACCATCTCTACCCTGCCCCTCAAAATAAATAAAAACCGTTCCAAACCTATACCTGATTTTGTCGAAATTCGCGGAGAAGTATACATGGAAGTTGAATCATTGCAAAAATTAAACCGCCGCCGCCTGGATGAAGGGGACGAACCATTTGCCAATCCGCGTAATGCCGCCGCCGGTTCTTTGCGCCAGCTCGATCCAAAAATATCAGCCCGCCGTCCTTTGAAAATTTTTCTTTATGCCTTGGGCAGCATTAGTGGCGTTACTTTTTCTACCCATTGGGAAGTTTTACAATCCATCATGGCTTGGGGCTTTCCAGTCAATCCCCTGATACAAAAGTTTGATGATATTAATAAATATTTGGAATATTTCGCTCATATGGGAGATTTACGAAAATCTCTGCCATACGAAATTGACGGAGTTGTGCTCAAAGTTAATGATCTTGCACTGCAGGAAAAACTGGGCAGTGTTTCCCGCAATCCCCGCTGGGCACTAGCTTGCAAATTTCCGGCAACTCAGAAAACAACTATCATCACTGATATTATTATTCAGGTCGGTCGCACTGGCGCTCTTACTCCGGTAGCTGTCATGAAACCTGTCAACGTCGGCGGCGTTATTGTCAGCCGGGCAACACTGCATAATGAAGATGAAATATTGAAAAAAGACATTCGCATCGGTGATACTGTTATCATTCAGCGGGCGGGAGATGTCATTCCGGAAGTGGTTAAAGTTGTGCTGGCCAAAAGAACTGGCAAGGAAAAAGAATTTCAAATGCCCGTTTATTGCCCGGAATGCGGGTCAGATATTATCCGCGAAGAAGGTGAAGTCGCCCGCCGCTGCATCAATCTATCCTGCCCGGCACAGATAAAAGAAAACATCAGGCATTTTGCTTCGCGCAGCGGCCTCGATATTGAAGGCCTGGGAGAAAAAATTTCCGCCAAGTATTTTGATGCCCAACTCATTTCCGATCCAGCCGACCTTTATTATTTAACCGAAGAAAAATTATTAGAAATTAATCCTAAGGCAAAAAAATCAGCACAAAACCTGCTTGCGGCCCTGCAGCGTTCCAAAAATCCGCCCCTAAATAAATTTGTTTATGCCCTGGGCATCAGAAATGTCGGGGAACATATTGCTAAAATTCTCGCACGGGAATTGGGAAGGATCGAAATATTAATGTCCTCTACGATTGAGGATCTAACCTCTATTCATGAAATAGGGCCCGAAATAGCCACCAGCATTGTCCAGTTCTTCCACGAACCGAAAAACAAGCTAGTTATGGATAAATTTCGCAAGGCCGGTGTAATGCCGCAGGAGGCTGCCATAGCAGTCAAAGATTCCCCGCTTCATGGAAAATCTTTTGTCTTCACAGGAACGATGGAGAGTATGCCGAGAAGCACAGCAAAAACAATTGTCGAACAAATGGGCGGCTTAGTCCATTCCAGCACAACCGGCAAAACAACATACGTTGTTGCCGGCCGTGAATCTGGTTCAAAACTGGATAAGGCCAGATCATTAGGAATTACAATTCTGAACGAAGAAGATTTTTTAAAACTTATCGGCAAATGAGTAAATCGCCCCGGCCTGCTGCGGGGTAAATGTTAACAATAGAGTCCGCCATATAAAGAGAAAGGGGCGTTATGAAAAGAATCCGCGTTTATATCAGCGGTGTCGTACAGGGAGTTTTCTTCCGGGCGGCAACGAGACGTGCCGCCGCCGACTTAAACCTTACCGGCTGGGTGCGCAATATGGAAGACGGCCGCGTAGAAGCAGTTTTTGAGGGCGGAGATGGAGAAATTGATAAAATACTTACCTGGTGCAAAATCGGCTCTCCCGCAGCCAGAGTGGAAAATGTTGCAACTGCGGAAGAGCAATATACCGGAGGCTTTCACGGCTTCAGCATTAAACATTTGTAAATACGCTTTTGCCACTGCTGGAACTGGAGACGATGTCGCGAATCCGGCAATTATTTCCCTTTGAAGACCGGCGGTCGCTTTTCCATGAAGGCTGTGGCGGCCTCGATCATGTCATCCGAGGGAATGGCAGCAGCATTCTTCTGGGCAACGTACTCCAGCCCCGGATAAATCCCCTTGTCCCGGCTGTACATAATAACATCCTTTGTTCCCTGAACGGCCAGCGGCGAACAGGCGGCAATCTCTTGCGCCAGTTTTCTCGCTTCAGTAATGAGGGCATCCCGGTCCGCACAGATCCTGGTGATAAACCCTATCTTCAGGGCTTCCTCGGCACCAAAATCACGTCCGGTTAGCGCCAACTCCCGAAACCACCCATGACCGATAATGTGAGGAAGTCGTTGCAGTGTTCCAACATCGGCAATAAAGGCCACACGAACCTCCCGGACGCCGAAGACCGCATCGGCAGAGGCAATGCGGATATCGCAGGCGGACAAGAGATCAACTCCACCCCCCAGACAATGGCTGTGAACAGCAGCGATGACCGGCTTGCGGCATTTCTCAATCTGATTTATGCCGCCCTGTGCCTTCAGAATCATCAAACGCATTCTTTCCCGGGTACCGGCATCCATCTGGTTGTATAAAGACCCCAGTTCGGCAAGATCTGTCCCGGTGGTAAACGATTTTCCTTCGGCCCGCAGGACAACAACCCGTATTTCCGGATCATCATCGAAGGCAGCAAAATGTTCTGCCAGCCCTTTATAAAAGTCAAAGCCCATGGCATTGCGCTTTTCCGGTCGATCCAAAATCAACCAGGCTATATGCCCTTCTATTTCCACTCTAAAAGGATCCTTCGACTCCACCATAACTAACCTCCTTGGATAATATATTTTTTGACACTTCCTACCGGCATTCCTTAATCGCTGCGGCAAAACCATTCAGGGAATTGCTGATAGTCGCGTCGTCAACGCAAAAGGCAATACGAAAATAGCCGGAACTGCCAAAACCGCTGCCGGGAACAACAAGTATATTTCTTTTTAAAAGCATCTGAACAAAAGCTTTATCATCGGGAATCGGACTTTGGGGGAATAAATAAAACGCACCTTGCGGTTTTTCAAATTTATATCCGGCCTTCGTAAGCCCCGCACAAAGCAAATCACGCTTTCTTTTATAAACATCAACATCAACTTTAACATCCTGAAGCCTCGCAACAATCCTCTGCATCAATGCTGGAGCATTCACAAAACCGGAAATCCGCGTACATAAAATCAAGGCATTGAGTAATTCAGCGGCTTCGTAAATAGACGGGTTGACGGCAATATAACCGATTCTTTCCCCGGGCAATGATAATGTTTTAGAGTAGGAGTAGGCAATAATGCTGTTTGCGTAAACGGAAAAAATATTGGGCACAGTAACGTTGTCATAGACTATTTCACTGTATGGCTCGTCAGAGATAAGGTATATGACTTTTTTCATCTCCCTGCTTTTCTTGTCGAGCATCCGCGCCAGATCGGCAATATTCTGTTCGCTGTATACTTTTCCCGTGGGATTATTGGGCGAATTAATTAATACTGCTTTGGTCTTATCATTTACTGCTTCCGCAATGGCGGTGACATCAAGCGAAAAATCGTCCTTTGTTTTCACCTTACGGAGAACGCCTCCGTAATTATCAACATAGGCTATATATTCCATAAAGAATGGCACCGGCACAATGACTTCGTCTTGCGGATCAAGCAGGGACTTAAAAATTACATTGAGGGCGCCACCGGCGCCACAGGACATAATTACATGATCGCCATCTAGTTTGAGGCCGTGCATCTTGTTTATCTTGGCAGCAATAACCTGCCTGGTTTCCGCATAGCCGGCATTGGGCATATAACCATGCTTATTGGAAATAATTTCTTGTGCTATCATTGTCAGTTCTTTTTTAAAATTTTCCGGTGGTTCCACATTGGGGTTACCCAGACTGAAATCATATACTTTATCAGCCCCGAATTTCTTTTTCAGGATCGCACCTTCCTCAAACATTTTCCGAATCATTGATGATTGTGAAATAGACGCTTTTATTTTTCGGGAAATTGACATAAAACCTCTTACCTTATTTAATAATTTTTCTTGAGATAATTATTAATCTCACTGAAGTCGTCAAAAAGCAAACAGGGCGTGCCCTCCTGCTCGCAGCGCTGATAGAGAATTTTTTTGGCAAATACAACATCCGCATACCGTGAAGGACAGAAATCGGAATAGCCGTCTCCGATATAAATAATTTTATCATAAATCAAGCGATACGAATTCAGAATCCTGCTCTTGCAAGTTCCGCAACGCCCGCAAAAATCGTTAATGCTGGGAAATTCGATGGAAAAAGAACTATTCTCACCAAAGATCGCCTCGTTGGAATAATATTCTATTCCGGCAAGGTTGTATTTGTTCAGGACTGCTTCGATATAGAAATCTAAACCGTCGGATACTATCTTTATATCTATATCTTTATCCCTGCTCAAAGAATAGAATTCGAGAAAATACGGATCAAGCTTTTCGATTGCCAGAATGTGATCAAGCATTTCGGCCCTACTGCCTTTAAGTCTTTGGGCAATTCTCTCGTAAGCAATACGCGAGCCTATTTTCCCTTTAACATATGCTTTTTCAATATCGCCTAAGCCGGACGTGGCAAACTTATTAATAATCTGATTGCCCAGGTCAACCGTGGAAATTGTGCCGTCAAAATCGGCAAGTATAAGAATCTTATTGGATTGGGAAGACATAACCAAACAATTTCAGCTTTCCATATTGAATGTTAGTGTTTGCGGCGGCGGAGCAAAACAAATATCCCCAGCAAAACCAGCACTGTCGGCAATATATATTGGGAATATTTGGAAAGCTCAATACCGAAAAATTCATTGGCAAGAAAAACTCCTCCGGCCACAGTTATAAACCAGCCCCCAAAATCTTTAATTCTTTGAATAATAGCGCATATTCCGATTACAATAATCAATACCGGCCATGTTTGTCCAAAAGAGTAAACTCCTGCCTTGCTCAGGTAAATCAATACTCCCAGAGTAATTAAAATCATACCGCCGGTAAGAATGTTGCGTTTTTCACTTGGCATAAAACCTTCTCCTCCTAAAATATATTTGGCGGCAGATTGCCATCTGCCGCCTTTTATAATCATTTATGCTTTTTCCGCCATTTTTATAAGTGGTTTGAATAAATCAATCGGAATGGGGAATACTATTGTAGAATTATTTTCCGCAGCAATCTGATTTAAAGTTTGCAGATACCGTAACTGTAAAGACATTGGTTGCGTTTCCATCAGTTGAGCCGCGTCAATTAATTTCTGTGCTGCCTGGAATTCACCTTCGGCATTGATTACTTTCGCCCTTCTTTCTCTTTCCGCTTCGGCCTGTTTGGCCATCGAACGCTTCATCTCTTCAGGTAAATCAATGTGCTTTACTTCGACCAAAGATATTTTGATACCCCATGGTTCGGTACTGCGATCCAAAATTGCCTGCAAATGCATATTGATCTTTTCGCGCTCGGAAAGGATTTCATCTAATTCCATCTGTCCGCAAACGCTTCGCAGTGTGGTCTGGGCCAACTGGGATGTGGCATAAAGATAATTTTCGACATTAGTCACCGCTGCATTAGCATCCATTACGCGGAAATAAACAACTGCACTTACTTTGATGGATACGTTGTCTTTCGTAATGACATCCTGTGGTGGCACGTCCAAAGTGATTGTGCGCATATCCACTTTCACCACTTTATCAATACCGGGAATGATTATAATCAAACCGGGTCCTTTGACATCTCTTATTCTTCCTAAACGAAAAACAACCGCCCTTTCGTATTCATTTAAAATACGAATGGCAGAAGCCAAAAACATGACGACCAGCACAATCACAACAATTGCAGGTAATGAAAACGCTCCAACCATTTTATCTTCCTCCCTAATTATTAATATATTTATTGTTCTTTCTTTATTTCTTCCACGCTCAAGTTAAGACCTTCAAGTTTGAGAATTCGCACCTTCGCTCCCTTCTTGATGGGTTTTTCACTTGTCGCCTTCCAGTATTCTCCTTTTAAAAAAACTTCTCCTTCGCCCACTATGTCGGTCACTGCCTCAGCCTCAGCGTTTATCATTGCTTCCGCTCCGGAATATTTTTTCCTCAATTGCGCCTTCATTGCCAGCCAGATAATAACTATAAAGAATGCTGAAGCCACAACGACAGCCGGGATTAAAACTTGCAACGAAATCCGCAAAGCAGGGTCCGATGTATCAAACAAAAGCAGCGATCCCATAATTAATGAAATTACACCTCCCACGGTAAGTATCCCATGACTCATAACTTTTATCTCCGCAATAAACAAAATTACACCGAATATTATCAGCAATATTCCTGTGTAATTCACAGGCAGAGTGGACAAACCAAAAAAGGCCAACAGGAGAGATATTCCACCAATTACTCCCGGCAATATGGCACCCGGTGTAGATAGTTCAAAATACAATCCCGCCAGCCCAATAAGCAAAAGGATATACGAAATATTGGGATCAGAAATCGCCGCGAGTATTCCCTGACGCGTTCCCATTTTCATATTATTAATTACCGCATTTTTTGTTGATATTTTCTTTTTTCCACCAGCCAGATTTATTTCTTTTTGATCAATTGCCATTAAAAGCTTTTCGACATCGGGAACTACATAATCAATCACATTTAATTTCAAAGCTTCTTCGGCAGTAATTGATTCACTTTTGCGCACTGCTTTTTCGACCCATTCTTCAGAGCGTCCTTTGGATTTGGCAATACTGCGGACATATGCTGCCGCATCATTTTCCACCTTCTTCGACATGGTTTTATCCATCCCACCACCGCCAATACCTATAGCCACAGGATGAGCTGCTCCGATATTGGTACCGGGAGCCATTGCCGCTATGTGTGCTGCTGTGGTAACAATGACTCCGGCGGATGCGGCTCGCGCTCCTGGAGGATAAACAAAAACAATTACCGGCAGAGGAGCATTAAGAATGCTTTTGGCGATATCACGCATTGCCGTATCCATACCCCCCGGCGTATCGAGTAAAATAATAAGCCCTTCCGCCCCCTCTTTATTGGCTTCCTCAATACTCTTTGCTACATATTTTGCGGCGGGGGATGTGATGACGCCCTCAAGAGTAATCATATCGAATACAGGTTTTTTTTCTGAGGCCATAGCGCAGACAATGGTTGTTAATAAAATTAACATCAAGATGGAGATAATTTTACTAAACATTTTTTTACCTCTTCTTTCAATAGCCAGAAACATTAATTTTGCAGCTCTTTCATAATAAGCTGCACATCTTCCCACACGATCTTCTTAGCTGCTGGATTTCGCAATAAATAGGCGGGGTGATATGTCGGCATTAACTTTATTCCCTCATAGAAATGAAAACGGCCACGTAAGACGCTTATCGGCACTTCAGTTTTCAGCAGAGTTTTCGCGGCGAAAGTTCCCAAAGCACAGATTATTTGCGGAGAAATACTTTTTAGCTGCAGCTTTAAAAAAGGCTCACACGCGGCGATCTCTTCGGGCAGTGGATTGCGATTTTGCGGGGGACGGCATTTGAGAATGTTGCAAATATAAACGTCTTTCCGGCTCAAACCCATCGCTTCAATTATTTTCGTCAACAACTGGCCTGCCCGGCCGACAAATGGCAACCCTTGTTCATCTTCATCTGCCCCCGGAGCTTCGCCAACAAAAACAATTTTTGCCTGAGGATTGCCATCACCGAAAACAAGATTATGCCTGGTTTTACCCAGACCACAGAGCTGGCAGCCGATCATATCTTTGCAAATCTTATTCAAGTCAATTTCATTATTTCGGATATCAACCCTGATATTTTTCTGCATTCGTTCCATTTTTTTCCATTCAATGCCCACAGCATATTTGTCTTGATTAGTTACATGGCTCTTGAGTGCTTTTACTGTAGAAAGCAATTCTGCACGCAATTGCCGTTGCGATAGTTTGGTAAGAATTTCTGCCATTACTTTTTGCTTTTGCCTTTCTTGCGAAGTGTATCTTTAATACGGTCAAGAATTTTTACAGCCGCAGCGATTTTTGTCATTTTCGGCAAAGCTTCCACATTACCGTTACTGTCAATTATCGTAATTATATTAGTATCAGTCTGGAAACCGGCGCCTTCCTCACGTAAATTGTTCGCCACAATGAAATCCAATTTTTTTCTTTTGAGTTTATCTTGGGCATTGGCCAACAGATTCTGTGTTTCCATCGCAAAGCCAACCATAATACGGCTTCCCTTGTTCTTGCCGATTTCCGCAATTATGTCCTGATTTCTTTCCAGAATTAACGAAAAGGGTCGATTACTTTTCTTTATTTTTTCCGTCGCCTGTGAAGCAGGCCGGAAGTCGGCAACCGCAGCAGCTTTGATGATGATCGTTGATTTCTTATAATGTTCCAATACCGCTTCATACATTTCCTGAGCCGTGCGAATTTGCACTACGTTATTTCCTGGCGGCAGGGGCAGATTCGTTGGTCCTGTAATTAAAGTAACCTGGGCGCCACGCCTTCGTGCAACTCTGGCCAAAGCATAACCCATTTTCCCCGATGATAAATTAGTAATAAATCGCACCGGGTCCAAGGGTTCTTCCGTTGGTCCGGCGGTAATCAGAATTCGTTCACCGGTTAAATCCTTTGGGGTTAACAGCACTGCAATTTCTTCGACTATAGCTGAGGCATCGGGCAGCCGCCCTGCACCTGAAGTCTTGCAGGCTAATTCGCCGAAAGCGCTATCCATCACAGCATAGCCATATTTCTTGAGCTTATGAATATTGTCCTGAACAACTCGATTCGCCAGCATTTTGTCATTCATTGCCGGGCAAATAAGAGTAGGCTTATCGTTAGCCATAAGAGTGGTCGTCAGCAAATCGTCGGCAACTCCCGATGCTATCTTGCCAATGATATTTCCTGTTGCCGGCGCAATAACAAAGACATCCGCAAATTCGGCAAGAGTTATGTGGGCCATATCATATTGGGCAGTGGGGACAAACATGTCCGTATATACCATATCGCCCGAAAGAGTCTGAAAAGTTAAAGGAGCAACAAATTCTCTGGCGCTTTTAGTCATGATGACTTTTACTTGCGCTCCTTCTTTGATCAGCGCACGGGTTAGTTCTGCCGCTTTATAAGCAGCAATTCCACCGGTTACTCCCAGAACAATTTTTTTGCCATTGAGCATATTTTTTTCATCACTTTGATTTTTTGAGAATATAACAGTGTTTAAATGCAAGATCAAGTCATACTATCATTAAAAATCACATCTTGACAGCTTATGGAAATTTGTCTTGCAAAAGGCATTGAAAGAAATTATACAGCCGCGCAGACATTAGATATCTCAGATCCGGGGGAAATTATGAAAAAATTTAACTCAACCGTTACAATTATAGCTACTGCTATTGTCGGTGTCATAATAATAGCTGGACTGGGATGGCTTTACTGGGGAAATTATCTGGAAAGAGAAACCCCGTCAATTAAATCCAGTCAGGATATCAGCATGATTGGAAAACAGAAGAAACTGGAGATAACATTTGCCGATAAAAAAAGCGGACTGTCTCAGTTATATGCAGAAATAATTCAGGATAATAAGGGACAGATCCTCGCTGCCGAAAATATTGCTTCTCGAGGAAACAAACAAAAAACAATATCCTTAACCATAGACACAGTCGCGCTAAAGTTACACGACGGCTCGGCTCTGGTTAAATTTACGGCCACTGACCATTCCTTGTTTAAAAACCATACAATATTATCTCAGCCAGTCAAAATAGACACCGTACCGCCTCAAATATATCTCCTCAACCCCGTCAATAATGCCAATCAGGGTGGTACCTGTTTTATTGCTTACCGAATATCAAAACCGGCCGCTTTAACCGGTATTTATGTCAATGATTACTTTACTTCCGGTTATACCATAATGGTTGAAAACAAGCCCACGTCGCTCGTTTACTTTGCTATACCAATTGATGCATCAAGAACAAAAACAACCATCAAAGTGTTTGCCCGTGATACCGCCGGCAATGAAGCAAATATTTCTCTGCCCTGCAATATCAAAGCAAAGAAATTCCGTGCCGACAAAGTAAATCTGGGCAATTCCTTTCTCCAACAGAAAATGCCTGAATTTCAAGCCGCTATACCTCAGTTGCAGGGAAAAACGCTCCTGGAAGTATTTGGCTATATCAATATTCAAATGCGCGAAGAAAACAACAAAACAATTCTAAACATCTGCGGCAAGTCCGGCAATAAACAATTATGGAACGGTGCTTTTTTACGCATGAGCAACGCCGCACCTACGGCATTATTTGGAGATCAGCGGACATACCTGGTAGGTGGTAAACCATTTGGCAACGCCATCCATCTCGGTGTCGATCTCGCCTCAACAGCTCACGCACCTATCGAAGCTGCCAATGATGGAATAATCATCTTTGCCGGTTCACTGGGCATTTACGGCAACGCTGTCATTATTGATCACGGCTTGGGTTTGTTCAGTTTATACGGACATCTTTCTTCGATTGAAACGACCGTCGGTAAAAATGTTAAAAAACAAGAGAAAATCGGCCTTTCCGGCTTATCCGGCCTAGCCGGCGGCGATCATTTACATTTCAGTATTCTTGTCGGCGGACAATTTGTCAACCCGCAGGAATGGTGGGATCCACATTGGATTAGCGATAATATAAACAAGAAAATGATTTTCTAAGAACACTAACTTTGATGGCCTCGTAAAAAGGTTGCAGGCAAGGCGCGCGAATACCGAGGAGTGAGGCGTACTTGTCGTACGCCACAGTTACGAGTGGTGAAGCGCAACGGCAGCATCCGGCCTTTTTACGTGGTCGTCAGCTCTTGTTGATGTCGCGGTGAGTAACATTGACAATATATTTCATTTCCGAGAAATGCGCACTTAATTGGTTGGCCATGACTACGGAACGGTGTTTTCCGCCTGTGCAGCCTAAACCAATATTTAAACGCACCTTGCCTTCCTTGTCATATAGGGGGATTAAAAAAGTCATCAGATCTAAAAATTTATTTAAAAAAGTTTTACTTTTTTCATTGTTCAAAACAAATTTCCGAACGGCATTATTTTGCCCGTTAAAATCTTTCAATTCTGCAATAAAATACGGATTAGGTAAAAATCTTACATCAAATACAAGATCGGCATCAGCCGGCAGGCCGTAACGGTATCCAAAGGAAATAACATTCACTATTAATTTCTTATGCCCTGAAGCCGGCATAAATTGCCGTTGGACTATATCTTTGAGTTGATGAACATTTGTCGATGTTGTGTCAATAACCTGATCTGCCATCTGCTTTAGAGAGGATAGTTTTTCTCTTTCCAGGCGAATGCCATCTATAACCGAACCTTTTGCGGAAAGAGGATGGGTGCGTCTGGTTTCACTAAACCGATGCAAAAGCGAATCTTCGGTAGAATCAAGAAAGAGAATTTCAATTTTATCGCCTTTTCCTTTTATTAAGTCGAAAATACGCCTGTACTTTTCCAAAAAGCCTCTTTCGCGCAGATCCATAACCAGGGCAACACGTTTTATTTCCGGAGAAGATTGCGCAGTTATGGCTAAAAACTTCGGCAGCAAAACAACCGGCAGATTATCGACGCAAAAAAACCCAATATCTTCCAGTGCACGGAGCGCTGTACTTTTACCTGAACCGGAAAGACCTGTAATAATTACAACGCGAAGATTTTTCATAAATCGTCCTTGAATAGTTGTCCTACAGATTTTTTTAACAGATTTTCATCAAAAAAGCTAGTAGACGGGATAATTATGGATAAACAAGCTAATTTCATCCCGAGAATACTTTTTTTACATTCAGTTATGATGATATCTCCTATACCGTATTTTTCAATATTTATAACGGCACAAAGTTTTGTCTTCGTCTTTATCCTGTCAGATTCAATCACGTTAACAACAGCTATAATTCCGTCTGTTTCCGTATGAATGTAACGATTAATTTTTTTATGTCCCCCGGCAATTAATTCTCCTTTCTTGTTTCTTTTAATTACTGCAACATCATCTGCCACCCAATAATATTCACTCGCCATCGATTTTAAAACTGCCGTTGTTTTTCCAATGCCGCTGTCTCCGGTAATTAAGATGCCTTTCCCCTTTGATTCCAGAATCACTCCATGAACTAAAATAGTTTCCATAATTTTTTCACGGATCACTTCTCTCAAAAGACTTTTCAAATGATGCTCGTCATATTTCGATGCAGCAATCGGAAGATCATAATTTGCAGCAGAGTTTTTTAAAAAATCCGGAATGGATAAGGAATTAGATAAAATAATGAAACAGAAATTTTTCTTAAAAAGAATATCCGACATTTGCCGGCAAAGTTTTTCTTTCATGGCAAGTAATTGACTCAAAACGAGTGGAGTTACTATTGCGATGGTTGGAACAATATTTTTTTTTGAGGAATATTTCATCCGATTGACAAGATGAACATTGAGCTGAGAAAATTGTTTTCCCATTCCTGCCGCAGGAAATATTTCTTTTATACCCAGCCTAACTATCTTTCCTTGAAGTAATTCTTTTAGAGACAGTATTTTTTTCATGGATGTATGATTTATGTTAAAGAAGACAGGTTTCATCCTGTTCAATAATTATTTTATATAAATCACTATTAGATTTTGCTTCCATTAGTTTTTTGCGGAAATTGCCAACTTTCAACATTTTGGAAATCTTTGCCAAAGCTTTCAGGTGTTGGCCAGTACAATTTTCCGGAGCCAAAAGCAAAAAGAAAAGGTGCACCGGCTTGCCGTCAATCGAATCAAAAGAAACGCCATTCTTGCTCCGGCCAAAGGCCACAATAAGCTCTTCAATGTCGCCTATCTTTCCATGAGGAATGGCAACGCCATCACCAATTCCGGTAGAACCAAGTTTTTCTCTTTGCTGCAAAACATCCAATATTTGTAGCTTATTTAGCTTCAACGGGCCTTTAATTACCATTTCCGATAATTCAGCTAATGCTTCAGTTTTATTCTTCGCCAGTAAATCATCTGCAAGATATTCCAGTTTTAAGATTTGCTCCAAACGCATCTAACTCACCTTATAAAATCACATATTACTCATAAATATATCTCGCGGTAATAAATTTACATGGATATACACTTCGCAAACAGCTTATGGGGACTGAAAAGACAATTTCTTGTTTTTAACTATTCGTCTCAATGAGGGCGTAATTGCCGTCATCACGACGGTATACCAAACTTACATTTTCGGAAGAAGAATCCCGATAGATGATAAAACGTGTTTTACTTTCTTCTATTTGCATTATTGCTTCATCAAGGGACATCGGTTTTAAAACGATTTTTCGAGTTTCCACTATTTTGTTTATCGCTGATTCTTCATCTTCTTCACTTTCACCAGCTTTTTCTTCAGAATGGCGAATACTACGTGGTTTATGTTCCCTGACTTTTTCTTTTTGTTTTTTAAGTTGCTTCTCGATTTTTTCAATACAACTATCTATTGCCAGATGCATATCTTTTGCTTCTTCTTTGGCATTTACGTTCGAACCATTGGCACTGAGATTTATTTCTGCAAAGCTCCGGAATTTTTCCGTGGAAAGGATAATGTGGGCTTCGGCAGGCATATCTAAGTATCTTTTCAGTTTAACTATTCTCTCTTCTGCGTAAACTTTTTGCCAGTTTTCACCTTCGCCATTCCTGAAAGTAACCGAAATCTTCATTATTATTCCTCCCTGATTAGTTTAAGCTCACCAAAAGCTTATTACTACCTCGACTTCATCCAAGCAATCCCTGGCAAATGAAGGCCAGTCATATAGTGATGTCAAAACTAAAAGTCAATTAATATTTCACACCATCTGTTACATATATTCGCCACTTGAACATAATCGCTTTAAAAATATTTTTTCCTTTTCGACGACGGTAAAACACCCATCATTTCTCTATACTTAGCAACTGTGCGGCGAGCAATATTAATTCCTTTTTGTTTTAGCAGATCTACTATTTCGCAATCACTATAAGGTTTTTTGGGATCTTCCTGGCTGACCAGATTCTTTATCTCTTCTTTAACGCTCTTGGAGGCAATTGTTTCACCGGAGGTTCTCTGGATTGAACTGCCAAAGAAATATTTCATTTCAAAAATTCCCCGGGGAGAGTGCATATACTTATTTGTCACAACTCGGCTGATAGTAGATTCGTGCATTTCCACATCATCGGCCACATCTCTGAGAATTAATGGTTTAAGATAGATAATGCCCCGATCAAAAAAATCTCTTTGAAATTTAACAATACTTTCGGCAACCTTGTATATTGTCTTTTGACGCTGTTGAATGCTTTTAATTAACCACGTCGCCGATTGAACCTTATCCTTAATATATTTTTTTCCACTTTCTTCTTCATTATGGTCACCATGACCGCCCATTCCGGCCATAACTTCACGGTAAAAATTGCTTATTCGCAGACGTGGCATCCCGTCATCATTGAGAATTATTTTATATTCATCCCCTGATTTAACAACATAAACATCGGGAATTATTGATTGCACTTTTTCTTCCGAAAACATGCTTCCCGGCTTTGGTTCCATGTTGCTGATCAATAGAACTGCATTTTCTACTTCGCGCAACGGTATTTTTAATTTACGGGCAATGTGTACATAATTTTTCAGTTCTAAATCTTTAAGATGATCTTTAATTATTACTTCAATAACCGCATTTTTAACTCCCAACATTCTGGCTTGAATTAATAGACACTCCTGCAAATCGCGTGCTGCAACGCCTGGTGGATCGAACTCCTGCACTTTCTTCAATACAGCTTCTACAAATTCTTCCGTTACTTTTTCTAATTGCGCAACTTCTTGAATCGTAGCACATAAATAACCGTTTTGATCAAGATTGCCCACTATTTGGGAACCTATCCGCACCTCTTCTTCCGTAAAAGGTGAAAGCTTCATTTGCCACATCAAATGCTCGGTGAGCGATTGACTTTCAGTTATGATATTATCCCAAGCTGGAGCTTCCGCATCCTTGCGGTCATAAGTTACACCTACCGGGCCGTAATCTTCCAGATAATTACTCCAATCAAATTCTTCACGGCCATCTCCTTCACCGGTAACCTCTTCTGTGCGTTCGATTACTTTGACATCTTGCTTTTCAATTGATTGGACATCATCTTCATTTGCCAAATGAACATCATCTTCACTTACGTCGTCCGGCTGTGTCTCTTCAAGAAGAGGGTTTTCTTCCATTTCCTGATTAATCGTATCGACAAGTTCCAGACGGGACAACTGCAAAAGCTTTATTGCCTGTTGCAGCTGCGGCGTCATAATTAACTGTTGAGAAAGTCTAAGATTTTGTTTTAATTCAAAGGCCATATTTATTCATCTTCATCCATTGAACATTATAAGCTGAAATCTTCACCAAAATAAAATTTCCGGGCCAATTCGCTACTGGCGATTGCTTCCGGTTCACCTTCAACAAGGATTGCTCCCTCATTAACAATATATGCACGGTCACAACAGGAAAGAGTTTCCCGCACATTATGATCAGAAATAATAATACCGATTCCTTTGGCTTTTAATTTAGCAATTATTTTCTGAATATCTGCAACGGCAAGGGGGTCAATGCCGGCAAAAGGTTCATCCAGAAGAATATACTTTGGAGATGTAACCAGTGCCCGGGTAATCTCCACTCTTCTTCTTTCTCCGCCGGAAAGTGAATAAGCATGATTTTTAGCCAATCCAGTCAAATCCAATTCTCCCAGCAGATCTTTGAGCTTTTCTGTTTTTTCATCTTCTTGTAAATCAAGAGTTTCCAGAATTGCCATAATATTTTCTTCCACGGTTAACTTACGAAATATTGAGGGCTCCTGAGGCAAATAATTCAACCCCCTCCGTGCTCTTTTATACATAGGATATCTACCAATATTTTCACCATCAAGAAATATTTCTCCACCATCGGGCTTAACTAAGCCGACAATCATATAAAAAGTTGTTGTTTTACCGGCGCCATTAGGACCAAGTAACCCGACTACTTCACCCGGCGAAATCGACAAATCAATATTATTGACAACTTTCCTCTTGCTGTAAATTTTTGTTAACCCTTTTGCTGACAAATTACTCATTTTTTCGGTCTTTAATTGATTTTTTTATTTTCATTCTTCTCTTGCGGGTAGATAACTGCCTTCACTCTTTTTTTCGGATCGCTTTCCACTACCCCGCGATCTTCATTGACATAAACAATCACTTTATCGCCTTTTATCAGGTTTTTTCCATCACGGAGAGTTGGATTACCGGTCATAATAATTTGCCCGCTATCCTGAAAATATACGGCTTCGTCTCCTGTGGCAATTCGCGCTTTTTGCGTTACTACAACATTTCCCTTAGCTTCAATTTTTTCCAGATCTCCAGTCCCTTCAATTTCTTTAGCGACGACTTTGTCTTTTTTACCAGTTTCTTTTTTGTAGTACAAAAACAAACGATCGGACTTTATCTCCTTATCACCTTGTGTGGCCACAGCATTTCCCGAAAATATTACCAGTTTTTTTTCATTAAACGCATCCATCCGGTCCGAAACAATTTCAATCGGTTCTTTAGAACTGAGTTTATTGATTTTTGCCGGATTATCTTTTGCCTGCAAAATGGAAACAATTAATACCATAAACAATATACAGAATATAATTATTTTTTTAATCATCCTTTTGTTTCCTGACTAATTTATTTTTGCTTTTACTGAAGATAAAAGGTTTAATTCTCCTGTATTCATGAAAAGAGTAAGCCCTGTACCTTTTATTTTCATCCGCTTATTTTCCATAAAGACCTGCGCATTGGTATAAAATTTCTTTTCTGCATCGGAATATTTAAGATAATCAGTAGTAAAACGATCTCCCGAATCGGAAACAATGGCAACATTCCCTCTGATTTCAATATCCTTTTTGTCCGTCAGCATTTGCCCTTTATCACCAGTCATCACATACACTTTTTTTTCCGCCGTCGTCAATTTTATTTGAACCTTATCAAATACGGCAAAATTTTGTTTTTTGTTATATTGGGCAGTTTGAGCTTTTACTTCCCATTTGGAGTTTGCTTCGCCTACTTCCGTATAGACAAAATCTTTTATTTGCAGATCAACATGATCCGGCAATATCTTTATTGTATTCTTAGGCTTATCACTGATATTGCGAATAACGTAACCGATAACAAACGCTGACGTCAATACAATAACCAAAATAGATAAGAGAATTACTTTTTTTTTACTTAATTTCATTTAGTATTAATTTCTGCCACTTTTTGCATTATGCCTGTGCTTGATTCTTTTATATCACTCAGTATCAGACATGTAAAGATTTAAGGTTAGCAGTAAATCTCCCCTGAGTTGAGTTCCTCAAGACAAATTCGTTTGTGATAAATTCGGTTGTTGACAACATTGCTTTTTTCGTTTATTTACCTCCTACACTTCTTTTATACACCGCTTTCGATATAAGGCAAGCGCACACATGGTTGATAAAAAAGCCTTCGAATCACTACTAAAAAAAATCCAAAAACTGGAAAAAGATATTGCAATTCAAAAGGCTGCTGCAAAAGAGCTTAAAGAATCCGAAAAAAGATACGCTCACATTTTTGAACATTCTCCTGTTATGGTTTTCCGCACGGATTATAGCGGTAAGCTCCTTGATATCAATAAATCCGGCCTTGATCTTTTAGGTTACAATAGCCGCGATGAAATTATTGGAATGGAAGCTCGCTCAATTTACGTAGATCCGGACGACCGGGTTCGTTTTTTGCAAAAAATTGACAAATGTGGCTTTCTCCGGGAATTCGAAACCCGCTTTCGCCGCAAGGATGGTTCTATTATTGATGTTCAGACATCAACCGCACTGCGTAATATAAATGGCAGCGTTGATGGTTACGAAGGATTTGTTATTGACATCACAGGCCGCAAAAAGGCCGAACGGGCACTGATAGAATCCGAAGAAAAATATCGAACAGTTGCCGAGAATTCTTTGGCTGCAATTTTCATCCATCAGAAAACACGGTTTTGCTATGCCAATCAACGTTTTGTCGAATTACTCGGATATGACTCGCCGGCAGAGATTATCGGCAAAGCCTTTTGGGCAGTCGTTCATCCGAAAGATAGGCCGCTGGTTAAGGAAAGAGGTCTGAAAAGAACAAAAAAAGACTTTTTCCCTCACCAATATCCCTTCCGTGCTCTGAAAAAGGACGGTGCTTACATCTGGGTGGAATTAAGAGCGGCACATGCCTCTTACATGGGACATCCCTCAGTTATCGGGAATTTTATCGATATAACACAAAGCAGGCAGGCAGAAGAAGAAATCCGGCTCTTAACACACAGGCTCATTGATGCCAGTGAAAAAGAGAGAAAAAAGATCGCTGCCGATATACATGATGAGTTTGGTCAAACCCTGACATCTTTGCATTTTGACCTTGAAGCCATGCAACAATCATTATCTCCGGAGGCCAGGGAGCAAAGAAGTAAGTTTAACCATCTTATCCGTAATGTTGAAAAACTTGCTGATGTAGTAAGGAAAACAACTTCGTATATTCGCCCCGATGTGTTGGATCATCTCGGCTTAATTCCAGCTATGGAATGGTACATAAAAGAATTTATCCAACGGCATCCGGATATCAGAATCAAACTGGAAGTTACCGGCTTCAAAAAAAGACTAAATCCGGAGACGGAAACCGTTTTGTATAGATTTTGTCAGGAGTGCCTTACCAATGTCCGAAAGCATGCAAAAGCCACTTCGGTCAAAATTATGTTAACTAACAGCTATCCTTGGGTACTATTTGTTATCAAAGATAACGGCATTGGTTATCAGCAGTCAGATAACGGTTTACCAAAGAACTTAAAAACACAAGGAATAGGCCTGCAAAGCATGAAAGAAAGGGTAGTTGCCTTACGGGGTAATATTGACATAAAATCGGCTCCCCGCAAGGGTACAACTATTAGAATTGAATTACCTTTAACTTGAGAATAAAATGAATAAAATAAAAATTCTGATTACCGATGATCATGCTATTGTGCGGGATGGCTTAAGGCAACTCCTCAGTGGCCAGACAGATATGGAAGTCGCTGGAGAGGCAGAAGACGGAAAACAATGTCTGGAAAAAGTAAAGGCGCTTCATCCGGATGTAACACTCCTCGACATAGCTATGCCCCAATTAACCGGACTGGAAGTAATCAGTCTAATTAAAGAATCAGTGCCAAAAACACAAATAGTTGTTCTGTCCATGCACTCAAAAGAAACATATGTCCGACAGGTGCTTGCAGCAGGAGCTCTCGGCTATGTGCTGAAGGCCTCACCCAGTTCCGATATCCTAGAAGCAATTCGAGCAGCTCATCGCGGAGAATATTTTCTTAGTTCCAAGCTGCGCACTGAAGTTATTGGATCCTATGCCAAGCGACGAGTGAGCAATCCGGCAGCAAGCGGATATGATCTTCTGTCGGAGAGGGAACAGCAGGTTTTTCGCCTGGTTGCACAAGGATTCTCGACAAGCAAAATTGGAGAACTTCTCTGTGTGAGCCCCAAAACCGTAGAAAAGCACCGCACTAGTATTATGAGTAAATTAGGCGTGCATGATCGCATCGGTTTGATGAAATATGCCATCAAAATCGGAGTGGTAGATCCTGATCTCTGGGAAGATTAACCGCTTCCACATAACGAAGAAAAAGTAG
>CAZYIE010000016.1:10566-21078 GCA_964646755.1 uncultured Smithella sp. | reverse complement strand
CCCCCTGCTTAAATAGGGCTACACCCCATTGATTGTTTTGTTGTACTCCTTTAAAGATGAATCATCATAAAAAAAGGAGGAGGTTTTATTATGGATGTAAGCACTATCAGTATCATTGGAATCGTCTTGTCCCTAGTATTCATCATCGTTCTTGCTCTGAGGGGATGGCACATCATTTTGATTGCACCCCTGGCAGCCATTATCGTTGCCTTGTTTTCAAGCATGAACATCATACAAACCCTTTATGGACCTTATATGAAGGGTTTTGTCAGTTATGCCGGAAAATTTTATTTACTTTTTCTGGCCGGTTCTCTCTTCGGTAAGTTTATGGAAGACAGCGGCGCCGCGCGGTCTATTGCCGAAGGGCTGCTGAAGGTAATCGGACGCAAGAGCGCGATTGCCGCTATCTGGGCTGCCGGTGTTATCGCGATTGCCCTGACTTACGGCGGTGTAAGCTTGTTCGTGGTTGTCTTCGTTATGATTCCCATTTCCCGGCCTATGTTCAAGGATTTGAATATCCCTTGGCATCTATTCGCCATCTCTTTTGCGCTGGGTATCGGTTCTGTAACCATGACCATGATGCCCGGCTCACCTCAGGTATTGAATATCATGCCCACAAAATATATGGCTTCTACACCGATGGCGGCACCAGCGCTGGGCATTATAGCTTCAATTATTGTTCTGATTTTCACCTATATTTACACACTGTATGCCGTGAAACAGTATAAAAAGAAGGGAGAAGGTTATGTTGCTCCCGCCGGTGTCGGTTTAGTAAGCGTTGCCGATGTTTCTCTGGAAAAACTTCCCAATGTCTGGCTCAGCATAGTTCCCCTTGTCGTGGTTATTGTCCTGTTAAACTATTTCAAACTGGATGCCGTAATCGCGCTCTCTGCTGGTGCTTTGGTTTCTTATGTATTCTTCTTCAAAAATTTCACGAACATTCTGGACACACTCAGCAAGGGAGCAGTCAACACAGTTATCCCCATTGTCAATACATGCGCTGATGTCGGTTATGGAATGGCAGTTGCAGCCACGGCCGGTTTTAAAGTCATTACCGCCTGGATGTTAACCCTGCCCATGCATCCGATTGTTTCTTTGGCGATTGCCACGAATATCATGGCCGCAATTACCGGTTCGGCTTCCGGTGGTTTGGGAATTATTCTGGAAACATTATCGGCAAAATATCTGGCTTTAGGTCTCAGCCCCGAACTTATTCACCGTGTTTCCACCATGTCGGCAGGATGTTTTGATGCCATGCCGCACAACGGTGTTGTAATTACTTTCCTGGCAATCGCCGGATTAACGCATATGACTGCATATAAACACATATTTTTCGCTCATATCATTGCAACACTGTTGACCTTGGTAATCGTTATTCCTCTGGGAATTATGATGTACTAAAGATTTACTAAAAAGGAATTCCTCTTCCTCCTGATCGACATGACCAGGAGGAAGAGATTTGATTTTCAAATTTTTGTATTATAGAGAAAAGGAGGAATTATGAGCAATCCCTTTGAAAAAGTAACAATTGTCGGGGCTGGTTTTCTGGGTACCCAGATAGCGCTGCTTTCAGCAAATTCCGGTTACAAAGTCAGTGTATATGACACTAAAGAGAGCGCCTTTGATGATACTTATAATAGGTTAGTCACCGATTATAAAAATAAAAAAGTAATCCCGGCTATTCCCTGGGAAAAATGGGATGATTTAAAGAAGAGCATCACATTTTCCACTGACCCTGCTGTTGCTTTAAAAGATGTAGATTTTGCCGTTGAGGCAGTTTTTGAAGATCTGGAAATAAAACGTAAAGTATTTAAAATGATGGGGGAAAACGCACCCGCGAAGGCAATCTTTGCCTCCAATAGTTCTTCCATGCCCATTTCCCGCATGGAAGACGCGAGCGGACGCCCGGAAAAGTGTATTAATACTCATTTTTACCTCCCTCTGCAAGGTATGTACATGACTGATCTGGCTGGTGGCAGCAAGACTCTGCCCGAGGTTATGGAAAAAGGTGATGCCTGGATTCGTTCTTTAGGCTGCGTTCCGCTGCGGGTAAACAAAGAGATACTGGGCTTCTGCTTTAACAGTGTCTGGCGCGCGATTAAGAGACAATCACTTTACATGTGGGGTAACGGTTTTGTTGATTTCCGCGATATAGATCGCGCCTGGCGCATCTTCAGCAAAATGCCTATAGGACCTTTTGGCTTTATGGATACCGTTGGTTTAGATGTGGTCTATGACATCGAAATGGTTTATTACAATGACTCGAAAGACCCGAAAGATAAACCGCCGGAAGCATTCCTGGAAATGAT
Organism: uncultured Smithella sp.; assembly: GCA_964646755.1. GTDB lineage: Bacteria > Desulfobacterota > Syntrophia > Syntrophales > Smithellaceae > MVRV01. Next base: position 18,769 of record CAZYIE010000016.1, on the reverse strand, counting down.
TAAGAAAGGTGAACTGGGAGTAAAAACCGGGAAAGGATTTTACACTTACCCCAATCCCGAGTTTCTGAGTCCTGATTTTCTTGATCCTAAAAAGAAATCATAAGCTTTCTTCTTCAGCTTGCACTTACGGGCCAGAAAAGAATATAAAGGAGAAAAAAAGGAGGAATAATATTTTATGAAACAAAAAGCTATCATCACCGCAGCTATCACGGGAAGCATTCACACACCCACCATGTCGGAATATCTGCCCATCACACCAAAGCAGATTGCCGATGACGCCGTCCGTTCATACGAGGCGGGTGCAGCGGTTGTTCATGTCCACGCCCGCAATCCGGAAAATGGCATGCCCTCTTCCGACCTGACGTTGATCAAAGAGATCATCACGAGCATTAAGAGCCGCTGCCCTGCTGTCATCTGCATCACGACGGGTGGAGGGATGGGTATGACCATCACGGAGCGCCTCGCTCCAGTTACGCAGTACAAACCGGAGCTGGCCTCCTGCAATGGTGGTTCCATCAACTGGGGTCTTTTCCCGGCTTTGGGCCGTTACAAGGAATGGAAGTATGAATGGGAAAAGACTATGCTGGGTATGTCGGAGGATTTTATTTTCCCCAACACCTTCAAGACCCTGAGAGAATACTGCTCCTATTTCAATGAAACACAGACCAAGCCGGAGTTTGAGGTTTACGATTCCGCACATGTGAACAACCTGGCATTTCTCATTCAGTCCGGCTATATCAAGACGCCAGTTTACCTTCAGTTTGTGCTGGGCATTCTGGGCGGGTTGGCCGCCACTGTGGAGAATCTTATGTTCCTGGTCGAACATGCCAAACGCAACATCCCGGAATTCGAGTTTTCCGTCTGCGCGGCGGGTAGAGCGGAATTCCCCATGTGCACGCAGGGCCTCTTGCTGGGCGGCAACGTCCGAGTCGGTCTGGAGGACAACCTTTATCTCGACCGCGGAAACTTAGCCAAGAGCAGTGCGGAGCAGGTGACGAAGATTGCCCGCATTGCCAGAGAACTTGGCGTGGAACCGGCTACTCCAGAGGAGGCAAGAAAGATTCTTGGGCTCAAAGGTATCGATAAGGTTAATTACTAATGTTTTTTATGCCCCTTCGGCATCGATGGCCGAAGGGGTAATTTCAGCAGTATAGAAATTCCATGAGGGTCACTCATTAAAATAGTGTGTGCATAATCTGCTCCATTACCCCTTCCTGATAATTAATGAGTGACCCTTTTGTTTTTTAAAGACTAAAGGTGATATTATGAAAGCATATGATATTAAGAAAATTTCGATTCTTGGTGGTAGTGGTCTTATCGGTTCAGGGTGGGCAACATTTTTTCTGTGGAAGGGTTTTGATGTAAATGTTTATGATATTAATGATGCTTTATTGCAGACAGCACAGGAACGTATCAGCGGAAACTTATTATATCTGGCCGATAAAGGTATAATAACTAAAGAGTTCAAAGATAAAGCGTTGATGAAAGTAATTTATACAACAGAGCCGAAGGATGCCCTTTGTGACGTTCAGTTTGTTCAGGAATGTGCTCCGGAAAGATATGAACCGAAACAGGAACTTGTCGCCGCTCTGGACCAGTACGGCTCAAAAGAGGCAATCTTCGCCAGCAGCACTTCGGGACTGCTGATTACTGAAATAGCAAAGAATTCTCAATACCCGGAGCGTTGCATTGGCGCCCATCCTTATAATCCGCCCCACTTGATTCCTCTGGTGGAAATCAGCAAAGGAGAACACACCAGTGCCGCAGTGCTGCAAACGGCATTTGATTTTTTCCGAATCACCGGCAAGGAACCGGTTATTCTGCAGAAAGAAGCCCCCGGATTCATTGCCAACCGCTTGCAGATAGCTGTTTATCGCGAGGCTGTTGATCTAGTTATGCGTGGTATCTGCACCGTCGAGGATGTGGATAAGGCTCTCTGCTATGGTCCAGGCCTGCGTTATGCCTTAATGGGACAGAATCTGATTTTTCAACTAGGCGGCGGCCCGTTCGGACTGAAAGGTATTATGACGCACATCGGGCCGTCTGCTGAAATGTGGATGAATGACATGGCTGCCTGGAAAAAATGGCCGGCAGGATGCATAGACGTTCTACAGGAAGGTGTGGACAAAGAAATGGCGAACCGGCGCAGTGAAGATGGAAAAACAAACGAGGAAATCAGCCACTGGCGCGATGATAAATTGCTGTCTTTGTTAAAATTACTGAATAAAGTTTGATCCTGAAATAAACTGTTAAGCGGCGCAACTTGACGAACCATCTCCATTATGCTTCTCAGGTCACTGACAGACGCAGCGTTTTACTGACTTTAGCTATACGTATTGCTGATTCAACTGAATCCCTGTTACATCTACAAATAAAGTGTTTTCGTTTTGGAATTTAAGTGAGAATTGCCAATTCAAATATTCAAAGATGCCACGGACAACGGGCCGGGAATTGTGGATATAAACTGGACAGGGGATGGCTTAGGCTAACCGCACCACATAAAAAACAACGATTGACCAAAGTATTGTGCAATCAGTAATAGCCGTAAAGATTTGACTCCTTTTCTATTCATGTCCTTTATTTGACGATCGTCCTGCTATGGCAAACCTTCGCATGAAGCACCAAAGATTGTACCTTTCGTTGTAATTGTTACAGTGTCAGGAAAGGATTTCATAGTGTTTAAGTAGTACGCACCGTCGCAGATTGGCCCCCCTGAAACTTCATAGGCAATGATTTCTATTGTGGGGAGAGAATCGGGGATTTGCAAGCATTTTGTAAAACCTTCCGTGATATTGCCTGTTTCATAGATATGTGTGTATGATGAACGGGTTCCGTTATAAACTTGAAGTTTGGCAATGTAACCACCTTTGTTGTGCAGACATATATTCTTTGAACCTGCATTGGCAATATTCCCAACCCCTAAGAAAACACAGAACGAAATAAAAATTATCACCATCTTTCTCATGTAACATCCTCCTTTCCTCTGTAAGAACTTTCCTGCTTAGATTTTATCTATACCAATGGGAATATTGAGTGTCAAGATAATTGTGAACGCTTTTTCTACCACGTATATCTCTTCTTACAAATAATGATTCAGGTACGGTCGGCCGGACTATTTCCCGGCCTGGACCATTCCCTCGAAGATAACCTTATTCCCTTTGGTATAGATGCCCTTTCCCTGATGATCCCAGAATGTTTCGTAGGCATTGCTATAGCGTGATCCGGATGCTGAAATAGCAGCGGGTAATAAAACCGTTCGCCCATCCGGCAGGGTCAACTGAATCTGGTTGGTGTTCGGATCAAATGATGCTGTAAGAGTTGTGCCCTTGTTCGACAGGTACTGAACCGAGGTCACCGGCTTTTTTTCTTGTGATGAATTCACATCCGCGGTCATCTCAAAGGTCTTTACCGGCGGCGTATCCTTTTCCCATGTTCTGAGATAGGCAAGAATCACCTTGGTGTACCCCTGACTGCGTGCCGTGAACCGGAAGGTGAATTTCCCCCCGGCTCCCGGCAGGGTTGAATCCCGAACATATTCCGGTTCCAGCCCCGGCTCCAGAACGTCAACGCGTATGGCGGCCAACTTCCAAGTATAGCCGGTGGTGGGGTTACCCGACAGCGTTACCGTAATCTGATCACCCGGCTGCACTTTTATGACTGAAGCATTGTCTTTTTCGTTCAGCTCGATTGTCACAGCATCAGCCGGGAAAGCCGCAAGCATAAATAGTCCCAGTAATCCCATCAACACATTCATCAGCGGTCTCATCTCACACCTCCGGTATTACCTGCTTTCTTTTCCTCGTACTCAATATAATTGATGAATAAGAATTTAAATTAATTTATTAGGGATATCTTATTATGTCAGTATAGATTCTTGGGATAGATATAGCGAAACAGAAATTAGATGCCGCAATGAAACTCCCCGCTGCTTACGGCGGGGAATTTCATTAATTCCATCCACTACACCCACGCCCCCGGCTCCAAGCATGCGGATATTGAGGGTACTTCGACTTGCACATATTATCAAGATCATCAGGTGTTACTCGCTTACAAAGATCGCACTCCATCTCGCTCCAAGACCAACAGCATGGGATATTTGTTATCACTTCATATTCGCAGGTTCTTGCTCCCGGCCCAAGATGATTGCAACAGGAATATTGCCCATCACGACACGACGCACCCTGCAGGTTGTCTATGAATAGGGCGGTGGGACCGAAACTTGCGGGTAGGGACTGGTCATGACGTTTGTTATATACAGCCCGACCGTGCTTGGGATCCTTCAGCGGGCGGACCAAATACTGCATTGTTGATGTCTTCGCGTCATAAACAGGATTATGCAGGGTAACGACCATGACATCTGCGTTATCGTCCGCTCCCAGTATCTCAATAGCGGCATTCGGGGCAATCTTGTCCTTGAACAATCTGGATTTTGCAAATTTTTCTGTAGATACCTGTTCGACTATACGAGCCGGCCTGTCAGAAAATGCGATGGTTTCAGCGTATACCCCCTCAAGTTTGAGGATAAAAGCCCCTTTTTCATCCTTCAGCTCCGTAAGAGACCCTGAACGTGCGTTCTGGACGAACATCATTTCGGGGCAGCTTTCCTTGGCCTGCTGTTCCGTTGCCTTTTTCTCGATGCTTTGCTGGGCATACACTGGAGAAAGGCCGAATAATAATGCTAGGGAGCAAATTCCGATGGTGATAATTCTCTTCATTTCAATACTCCTTTCGTTATGAGAAACTCAATTAAGTAAAAGGTAATATAGAGAAGCCACGCTTGTATGTCAAGGAAATCCAGGAAATCCTGGCCTCAAAATGTGGAATGAGATATCTGTTTTTGTCAGGCATGAATTATCTTTATTACGGATTCAAGTACTGCATTTTTACCGTGGATGACGTTTTGTGTAGGAGGAAGCAACAAATACGCTTCTCTGCGCCCAAAAGAAAATAATCAAATGACCAAATAATCTATTTGCCTGAACGCACAAAGAGAGCGTGGATGCCGCTGCTAAGAAACTGGTCATACCAAACACGTTTGCCAGTGTTGAAATAGTAGAGTGCAGAATCGGACCCCTCGGAACCGAAGCCAAACGTGGTTTTGCGTGTTTCCGATGACCAAATAGCCACTTCTGTTCTCGTTATCTTAGGAGAGATCAATTTCATTGACTATAGAAAGGCTTCAATAAAAAACGTATTATGATTTTTCATCGCCAACCACCAAGTTCAGCAATCGACCATTGTTACGCCTAATCCTCCAGTGCCCATTTCTTTAAACTGTGTAGGTAAGGCCTTGCCTGTTTCCAGCATAGCCATGATGACACGGTCCAGATCTTCCCAATGCTGAGATGTAATCTCGTTTGTGGCCAAAAGATAGGCGTTATAAGCCTTGAGGGCACCAAAGGCATTTCTCTCAATGCAGGGTATCAAAACGAAGCCTCCCACGGGGTCGCAGGACATACCCAAGTGATGCTCAAGAGCGATTGTTGCGGCAACTTCAGTTGCCTCAAGAGACGCCCCGGTTGCATAAGTAATCATCGCCGCAGCCATCGCAGATGCGACGCCAATCTCTCCCTGGCAGCCCACTTCTGCGCCGGCCACACTCGCGTTGTTCTTGCACAAAAAACCTACCAGTCCAGCCGCCATAAGCCCTTTTCGCATGGCGTCCTGAGAAAGTTTCATTTCTTGCATCGCTTTAACAATTGCAGGCATAGTACCTGCGGAACCCAGAGTTGGCGCGGTAACTGCCAAACGCCCGGCGGCATTGCCTTCTGAAACAGCCAAGGCATAACTGCTCAGCCTTCCCATAAAGGCGTCTCCCCCTTTTGCCTTCCGGGAACGCTCATAAATTCGCCTTGCCTTTCGATAAAACACAAACGGTGCTGGAAGGAGACCTTCTTCGCGAAGGCCCAGTCTAACACCATCCAGCATGACCTTAATCACCATGTCGAGGTGTGCGTTTATCTCTCCATCCCCAACTTTCATAATGGCTTTTTCGTTTTCCAAAATGATCTCATGGAGGCTTTTCTTATTTTCTCTTGCCAACGCCTTGAATTGAGTCATGCTGTGGTAGGGGTACAAAGGCTTGCCACGATCTGCTTCCGGTTGCCCCTTCCAGAGGAAGAACCCCCCGCCGGGAGAATAATACTCCTTATCGAGCAGCGTAGATCCATCCTTGCCGATAAGGCGCATGATCATAGTGTTGGCATAGGGATATGAATGTTCTATTTTGTCCCAAACAATCATATCATGGCTGATCATGAATGTTTTGCCGTTGATTGTCAGCGGATATTTTTTATTCGTGTCCTGCAGCTGATCCATAAGTTTTATATCACAAGTATCAGCTTTTTGACCCAAAAGGCCGGCCAAGATGGCACGATCCGTATGGTGTCCCCTGCCTGTGGCGCTCAGACTGCCGAAAAGCCTGATTTCGATGGTCTGGGCGTTACCGATTCTATCCTTGGGCATTTCTTCGATGGCCTGGCGGAAATTTTCCGCAATCCGCAAGGGTGCAATAGTATGGGAACTGGAAGGGCCGGGTCCTATCTTGAGCAAATCAGTAAGCGACGTCAAGATAACGCCTTTCGGCGAACCAGAATAACATCTGTCCGTTCCCCTGCCAGTAAAGGCCTTGGAGGGGATGCCCTTGGCCATGGTCAAGTTCGCATTCAACAGCATACTGCCGGCACCAGCCGATGAAAGCAGGGCGAGCTTACAAAAATTGCGACGATTCATACTGCACCCTCCTAATTTATTTCAACGCCGATCTTGCAATTGATCTTCATGTTTTGGTCAGCGATCGGGCTTAAATACATTGAGAGATGTGTACGGCTGCAACGGTTTAAGCTCTTCGAGATCCAGGTATTTGCCGGTACGCTTAATGATACATAGCAGTAGTTGGAGGGGACTTCTTGCAGCATGTACTCCACTTCTTTGAAGCAATGTCCTATTTGTAAACCCTTAAAATTCCTACTGTATATTTGATCAGATGACATCCAGTTTCCATCGTTAAAGTAATGCCAGTCATTCGAACCGCTGTGTCTGACCCGGGCCTTGTAATATATCTTCGTGCGCATGTCGCTGGGAATGGAAAGTTGAATGTCTATCTGGTATGCCTCACAAAGGGCGGGCAGGCCCGACATGAAAAGCAGAGCAACCAGCACGAAAAGTAAAATTGTTTTTTTCATAATCCACCTCGCAGTTTATTTGTAAAGGGAAAATGTAATGGGATCGGACGTATATATAAGATTACATGCCATATCCCAAAGTTCAACATAAACATTGGCTTTACACGGTAGGGGCTTAATACATTCTGAGTGTTTCTCGAACCACCTGGTTTTTGGAAACCACCATACTTGAATGCTTTTGTCGGCATAAAAACTATTGAGTACGGCCTTCGTATCTTTATCGTAAATGGTTAGTTGCATGCGCTTTAGATGAGACTTCCAAGGCCAGAACAAACAGTAGCTATAGCTATTCAAGTTAGAAACAGATATTTTAACCTGCGTGTCTGTTATGTTTTGCAAACTGGCTTGAGGCTTAATGTATTGAAAACAATCACACCTTTCCCCAGTTTCACAAGGGGTCGCTGCCTGAGCTACACCCACCGGGCTAACAAAGAGCAATAATAAAAATGACATAATAGAAATAATAAGGGATCTTTTCTCTATATTTTCCATATGTTCCTCTTAAATGGAGAATATAATTCACAGAAACTGTTTTCTCCAAATGCTAAAGTTTGATGTTTGTATTTACCGCATTGTTTCCACATGGTAATTTATTAAATTTTATTTAAGTTTTCCAAGTCTTTTCAGCATAACGTGATACTCTAGAGATATTCGGTAAATTCATATTTAGCGGCGATCTCCGGCCATTTCCCCTGCGCCTGTAAAAGCATTTCGCAGACCTCACGCACCGCACCGCGCCCACCTTTGTTTAGCGTTATATAATCAACCGATTTTTTTACTACATCCAGCGCGTCGGCTACCGCAGCGGAAAATCCGGCTGCTTTCAATACCGGAATATCGATAATATCGTCTCCCATGAACGCTACGGAGGCACAATCCAGTTTGTTTTTGAGTAAAATCTTCGCAAAGACTTCTTTCTTGTTGAAGACTTTTTGATAGACTTCTTTAATTTCCAGATCATGTGCGCGGTGCAAAACTACTTCCGATTTGCGTCCGGTAAGCAGCACCACTTTGATCCC
>CAZYIE010000016.1:0-10556 GCA_964646755.1 uncultured Smithella sp. | reverse complement strand
CATAACGTTGAATAAGCTTGATGCCATGACCATCACGGACATCGAAATTTTTTATTTCACGACCACTGTCATCTATAATTACCCGGCCATCAGTCATTACACCGTCAACGTCCAGAATCAGCATTTTTATGTTCTTGAGTTTTGCTTGAAGATTTTTTTTCATCTGATAAATTATCCTTTATTATGATATTTTCCCTTCACCAATTCATCAATTTGCTTCAATGTAGTGAGCAATTCTTCCAGAGAATCGAGGTAAAGCGAGTTAGCTCCGTCGCACAAAGCCATCTCCGGATTACGGTGCACTTCGAGAAATATTCCATCCACACCGGCTGCTACGGCTGCCCGGGCTAGATATTCCACCATTGCCCGCTGGCCACCGGAGGCTGTACCTGCACCACCGGGTAACTGCACAGCGTGTGTGGCATCAAAAATTACCGGATATCCCATATCCCGAATTATGGGTAAAGCACGAACATCAAAAACAAGGTTATTATAACCAAATGATGTGCCTCTTTCCGTTATAATAATATTATCATTACCCGCAGACTGTGCTTTGGCAATGATGTTGGCTACGTCTCCCGGTGCCAGAAATTGTCCTTTTTTTACATTGATAACCTTGGCTTTTTTCGCCATCTCCACAACAAAATCCGTCTGACGGCAAAGAAACGCCGGCACTTGCATTATATCCAGAACCTGTGCCGCCGGAGCAATTTCCTCAAAACGATGTACATCGGAAAGGATAGGAACTCCCAGCTTTTCTTTTATACTCTGAAGAATAGCTAATCCCTCTTTTACTCCCGGACCCCGGTAAGAATTGATCGAGGTACGATTAGCTTTATCGTAGGATGCTTTAAAGATATAGGGAATTTTCAGTCTAGTGGTAAGTTTCTGTAAGTATAGGGCGATATCCATAGCAGCTTCTTCATTTTCCAGTACGCACGGACCGGCAATGAGAACAAATCCCCTGTTATTCCCTATTGCAAAATCACCCATATTAATCTGCTTCATAATTTTCTTACTCCTGGTTTGTTTTCTGCAGTTTTTTCTGCAAAAGTAAAATTTTCAGCTTTGGTATTTTTTTTTCAGCTTTCGTTGACTCCGGATTCAGCTCATAGGCTTGGATATAAGCCTTCAACGCTTCCTGATAGAGGCCTTTCTTTTCATAAGCCTCTCCCAGGTTAGCATAAAGCTCATCATCTTCGCGATCATACTTCAAAGCAAGAAGATAATTTTGAATTGCCTTATCCCCATCACCACGCGCCGCATAGGCATATCCCAAACTGGCATACGACGCTGCTTTTTTAGGCTCCAGTACGGCAATTTTTTTGTAATACTTTATGGCTTGATCATTTTTTTTATCTTTCAAATAGTGCTGGGCGAGAATACTCAACACTTCTTTCGTGGGAGGCGATATTTTTTCATACTCAGCTATAGCATCTTTTTCCCGTCCCAGTTTACCAAAGGCATAAGCAAGATTATAATGCAAGTTGGAGCTTTTCCCACCGAGTTTTATAGCTTTTTTATAATTTTCCGCAGATGCGGCATAATTCTTTAATTCGCCATAGGCAAAACCAAGATTAGAAAATGTTGTTGATCTTCGGGGATGCATTCTGGCCATTTTCTCGTAATACTTAACAGCCTGAGCATAGTTATTACTTTTAAAAAACAAATCTGCCAGCCGCTCTATTGCATCGGAATCATCAGGTTTAATTTTTAAGACATGCTCATATTCCTTGACGGCATCGGAATTCAGTTTTCTTTTTTCATAAGCTGCACCAAGATTAAATCGAATTACCGGTTCATCCGGATTAAGCGCTGCCGCTTTTTTTAAATGATCAAGCTCTTCTTGTGACTTTCCTTTTCCGGCATAAGCGGCAGCTAAATTGGCATAGGCAACGGCAAACTGTGGCTTAAATTTAATGACATCTTTGTAATATTTAATCGCATCATCGAATTTTTTTATTTTTAAGTACGTATCGCCCAGGGCAAGCTTTGCTAAATTATTATCCGGCGCATGGGCGACAATATACTCATATTGTTCAATAGCCAGGTTAATATTTTTTATGTGAACATAAGCATCGCCCAGCCTGAATCGGATAGGGTAATTTTCGGGATCAATCTTGACAGCAGCATTATAGTTTTCAATTGCCTGCTCCCAAAGACCTTTTTCTTCGAATGAAAAGCCAAGGCTGGCATAAGCTTCCGCATCCTGCGGGCTGATCTTGATAAGTTTTTTGGAAACATCGATAGCACGGTCATATTCTTTTTTTCGAATATAGCATTTGGCTAATTCCCGCAAAGCCACCTTATCATCCGGGGCTAACTCAAGGATATCCTGATATTGGACTATCGCATCATCGAGCCTCTCTAATCTCGTATAGATTCCAGCCAGAATTTTGCGCACGCCGGTATCTTGTCTGTTGAGAGCAATTGCTTTTTTCAGATATTCAATTTGTGTTTTAACATTGGTCGTATCTTTAGCAAAGCGCAGCCAATCTTGCGGGGTAATAACAACCCTCATCGGAACGGCGGCCAATACCTCATTTCCGTAATTTATGCGGATAGAATAATCGGATACCGTGCCCCCACCCTGGCTCATTACACCTTTTTCCATTATTTTATTGACCAGATCAACCCCTCGCATCAGCACGCCCAGATCATTGGCACCCTTGCTCAAGCCCTCAATGTTCACGGTTATATCTTTCCCCTTGATGTTGTCACTGACAACTGACTTCACCACAAATTCATCCCGATAAGTAACTTCGAGGGATTCATTAACGCGAACAATAAGATCTTTGCCGTTTTTTTCCATTTCCAGATAATAAAAATGTGGCTTGCCTTGAAATAGATAATAGGAAATGGTGTTTTTTATTCGACTGGCGTTAAAGGAAATAGTTTCAATTGTTTGCGGATGAAGAAAATAAAATAATACAAAAATTGCCAGTATAACGGCAACAGCACCCGATATTAGCCCTATTTTGAGCAAGTTTCTTTTATTTTGCCCATTGTTGTCGATATTATCATCTGCCATTTGACCCTCAATTTAATAACCGATGTTCAGCCGCTCTAATTTCAACCCCGCGGATGGTATTTTTGATGAATTTCCTTTAACCTCTCCCGGGTGATATGAGTATAAATTTGCGTTGTGGATATATCGGCATGCCCCAGCATAACCTGTACCGTCCGCAAATCGGCTCCACCTTCTAAAAGATGAGAAGCAAAAGAATGACGAAAAGTATGCGGATGAACTTTCTTGTGTAATCCCGATTTTTTTGCATACCCGACAACCATTTTCCAAAAACCCTGGCGGGTGAATTTCCCTCCGAAACGGTTAAGAAACAATACATCGGTGCTTTTACCCTGCATTAGTTGCGGCCGGGCCTGCTCCACATAAAGTTTCGTGCAATCATAAGCTGTTTTACCAATGGGAACGATCCGTTCCTTACTCCCCTTCCCCATAACAACCAGAAAACCGACCTGCCAGTTAATGCTGTTCATTGTCAATCCGATTAATTCCGAAACACGAATGCCCGTAGCATAAAGCAATTCCAGCATCGCGCTATTGCGCAGCGTTGAAGAGGTTTCCACTCCCGGTTGGGCCAAAATAAGATTCATCTCTTCTTTACTGATAGTATCCGGCAGACGCATCCATACTTTTGCCAGCTCAATATTAGCCAGTGGTGTTTCTTCGATTATCTTTTCGCGCAAAAGGTACTTATAAAAGCCCCGTATGGCAGCCAGTGACCTGTTCATCGAATTGGCCGAAAGCCCTTCATCTTTTATTCGCACAAGATATTCAATAACAACTTCCGGCATAACCTGCCGTACATCTGTAAATCCTTTTTCCCGGACAATCATCACAAAACGGCGCAAATCCCGTCCATATGCTTCCAGCGTATTTTGGGCGACACCACGTTCAATTAACAGATAATTTAAATATTTTTCCAATAATTCCTGCATGAGCCTTTTTAACGCAAATATGAAGGCGTTGCAAAGTTTTTTTATTGACTTAGGAGCCGTTACGAAATAAATATTATAATTATAGCATTCCGTTACGGCTCCTTATGCCGATTATGATATTACAATGTTACAGTTATTGTTGATAAACGGCTTATTTTGTAATCTCGTAAAAATAAGAGTTATAAAAATATAAATGACATTGCTTGAGGAGCACAAATGAATAAAATACTTATCGCCTCTGATCACGGTGCCGTTGATTTAAAGGATAAAATTATATCGTTTTTAAAGGCTAAAAATTGCGAGATTCAAGATATGGGCGTCAATAGTGAAGATTCCGTGGACTATCCCGATATAGCCCTGATGGCCTGCCGGGAATTTAATCTCGGCGGTTATGATTTCGGAATTTTACTTTGCGGTACGGGAATAGGCATGTCGCTTGCTGCCAACAAAATTAAAGGTATCCGCTGTGCGGTAGTGCACGACCTGTTTACTGCGGAAATGGCTAAAGCCCATAATAATGCCAACTTCCTGGCTTTCGGCGGCAGAGTTAAATACTCCGTACCGGTAACTGATATGATCGATACTTTCATGAATGCAAATTTTGGTGATGAGCGGCACATCAGGAGAGTCGCAAAAATCATGGCAATAGGAAATCCGTGCTGATTCAGGACAGTTTCTGCTTAAATACCCATATTACAAATCTGAAGCCAGCGGCCGACTGAGGCAGTCCGCTGGAATGAAGGGCTAGGCATCACTGCAAAAAGGCTGCTCTCCCTTTAACCTTGGGAGAACAGCCTTTATTGAATCAGGAAGTTATTTTGTAGATACTTTGCAGACATCGCATCTACTGATTTTATTCAGGGTAAAGCATACCTTGTCAGTCTGTTTGCTGAAATGTCCGAGATCATATCATCCCAGAATAGCTTTCAAATCCTCATCCGGTGTCGTAATGGGTTTGATGGCAAAATTTTTCACCAGAACATCCAGCACATTCGGTGTAATAAATGCCGGCAGGCTTGGCCCCAGACGAATGTCTTTGATGCCCAGATAAAGCAGTGTCAGCAAAATCGCCACTGCCTTCTGCTCATACCACGAAAGAATCATAGACAATGGCAGATCGTTCACGCCAACATTAAACGCTTTGGACAAAGCCAGAGCAATCTGGATGGCGGAATAGGCGTCGTTGCACTGACCGATGTCCAGCAGGCGGGGAATTCCGCCGATATCCCCCAGTTCCTTATCAAAAAAGCGGAACTTCCCGCAGGCCAAAGTCAGAATAACCGTATCTTTCGGTGCTTTTTCCACAAATTCCGTATAATAATTTCTACCGGGCTTGGCTCCGTCGCAACCGGCAACCAGGAAGAAATGGCGAATAGCCTTCCCTTTCACCGCAGCGATCACTTGATCGGCCACACCTAAAACGGCATTGCGGGCGAATCCGACCGTAACCGATTTGCCTTCCGTATCGGCGGAAAATCCCGGCAGTTCGAGCGCCCGTTTAATCACCGGTTCAAAGTTGGCACCATCTATATGCGGTACACCCGGCCAGCCGACCAGACCGCAAGTAAAGATATTGGCCGCATAAGCATCACGCGGTCTCTGAATACAGTTGGTAGTCATAAGGATCGCACCGGGAAACTCGGCAAACTCTTTGGCCTGATTCTGCCAGGCTGTTCCATAGTGTCCGTAGAAATGCGAATATTTCTTCAGTTCGGGATAACCGTGCGCCGGAAGCATCTCGCCATGGGTATAAATATTTATCCCCTTGTCTTCCGTTTGTTTCAGGAGTTCCGATAAATCTTTAAGATCGTGACCGGAAATCAGGATAGCCTTTCCTTTTTTGGGACCCAACGGCACTTTTGTTGGCACCGGATGCCCGTAAGTAGTGGTGTTTCCCGCATCCAGAAGTTCCATGGTGCGCAGGTTGATTTCACCGCACTTTAAAACCAGAGCAAGCCAGCCATTTAAATCCAGTTCTTCACGCAAAATAGCTGCCAGCGCTTCGTGAACAAACGCGTAAACCTTGTCGTCTTCCTGTCCCAGAATTTGCGCATGATCGGCATAGGCCGCCACACCTTTCATTCCGAAAAGCAGGATGTGCTGAAGTGATTCTATATCGGGATTAATCGTCGCATTCGCCTTATAGAGATGCGACTTTTGCCTGTCCGACCAGTCCTGCAACTGTCGATTCAGGCTTGAAGCTCACAGCAGCATGTTTTTCATCTAATACTGCACCAGCCTTTTTGGCTTTTTCTTTGAGGGCGTCACGCAGGCTAACACATTTGCCGATCAAATCAACAAAGCGCACCGGGTCAAAGTCCACATTGGTCAGGGTCGAGAACAACGCTTTAGCGGTGAACACATTAAGTTCATGATCAACAATCCCTGCTTTTCGGGCATCAACCGCCACCGCCGACGATCCCTTCAGTGCGTACACAAGAATATCCTGCAAAGCGGATACTTCCGGCGGTTTTCCGCATACTCCCATTTTCCAGCATCCTTCACCTTTGGCTGTCTGCTCGCACTGGTAACAAAACATTTCCATGCTCTCCATAATCTTTCTTTCTCCTTTTTTATTAATACCCGCTGCAATTAGCATTTGACTCACTATTTACTGTTTCCGGTCGTTGTGCCTTGACTTAAGTCAACTATCAATGATATTTCTAATCCATGGAACTTATTTCGAAGATTGCCGCCATACCCCTTTTTGAAGGTCTGCCCCGAAAACAGCTCGAAGATATTTCCGCGATTGTGGTTTTGCAAAAATACAAGAGGGGACAACTTATATTTTCCGAAGGCGATGAAGGACGCGGATTTTATGCCATTATTTCGGGTGGCGTGAAAATTTTTAAACTTTCACCGGAAGGAAAAGAACAAATTCTTCACATTATGGGACCGGGTGAACCCTTCGGAGAAGCGGCTGTTTTTGCAGGCGAATATTTCCCGGCGTCCGCCGGGGCGCTTGCCGACAGCAAGGTATTATTCTTTCCCCGCCTGTCTTTTGTGGCGTTGATCTCTAAAAACCCCTCACTTTCCTTAAATATGATTGCTTTTCTCTCCCAACGCTTACGAAGACTTACCAATCTGGTCGAAGATCTTTCCCTGAAGGAAGTACCCGGAAGACTTGCCGCTTATCTTCTGTATTCCAGTAAACATAAAAACGATCCGGCTATTCTGGAACTGGGTATTTCCAAGAATCAACTGGCCAGCCTTCTGGGTACAATTCCGGAAACTCTTTCCCGCATTTTAAGTAGAATGGGCCGGGAAAAATTGATTAAGGCCGGTCTTCGCCATATTCAGATTTTAGACCGGGAAGGACTTATAGAATTGTCCGAGGGGAGAAGAAGATTATCCTGATTATTCTATCCTCTACTCACAAAAGCCTGTAAAAAATAAATATGTTTATAAAAGTTTTTTTCAGGTACAATCATCTTAAATTTGAGCATTGGCAGACGATATGGCTGAATTACTGGACAAAAAAAAGATTCGTCAAGTATTTCGTAAAGTCCAGAAACACCTGCTCATCGAGCAGTTAATCCGGCAGTTTTCCTCCAACAAAGAAGACATTCGAAAACAAGCACTGACACAAACGGACCTTTCCTTTTGCGAAAATGTCTTAGAGTTAGGCTGTGCTTTTGGTTCTTTTACCGAATCACTGAAAGACAGATTGCATCCTTCTGCAAAAATTAATGGGTTAGATATCGTCCCTGAATACAAGCCTTTCTTTCTGGAGGCCTGCAAAAGTGCCGGTTACACCGGAACATTTTCTTCCTCCGGCATTAACCAAATCAAAAAGTACTCTGATCATTCTTTCGATTTAGTCATTTGCAGCTTCGCTTTATACTTTTTTGCCAATATGATTCCTGAAATTGCCCGTGTTCTAAAAAAAGACGGCAAATTTATCACCATTACCCACTACCAATCGAATATGAGAGAGTTAATTGACCTTACCAGAAAGATTCTGGAGCAAAATAAATTTCTGGACCATGATGAGCCCCTGCCGATTGAAGTTATTATCCGCCAATTTTCCGCAGAAAACGGTCAGGAACTCCTGTCCAAAAGTTTTGAACAGGTAATTCCTGTTAATTTTAAAAACAGCCTTATTTTTCAGCCAAACGAAATTAATTTTTTTATCGAATACTTTCATTTCAAAAGCCCCTTTTTTTTAATTGGAACGAATATGGACAGCAAAATTATCGTTGATGAACTTATTCTCGAACTGCAAAACACGGCAGCAAAGGAAAAAGTCATTACCATGTGTAAGGATGACCGCATTTTTATTTGCTCTCAGCCTTTTATAACGAAGGAGCAGGTATGAAGAAGCACCGTCAGTTTTGCTTATATTGCAGTGATGCCCTTATCAAGAAATTAGAAGACAATGTTCTGCGAGATTTTTGTCCTTCCTGCAAATCGTACTTTTATGAGAATCCACTGCCGGTGGTTTCCTCTATTCTGGATTCTTCACGCAATATTCTGTTAGTGAAGCGCGACCGGCGTCCTTTCAAAGGGCATTGGTGTCTGCCGACCGGCTTTGCTGAGGCCGGCGAAAGCATTGAAGATGCAGCTCTGCGCGAATTGGAAGAAGAAACAGGCATTAAAGGGAAAATACTCCGTCTACTGGATGCCGATTCCTACAAAAGCCGCTTTTACGGTGATTTGCTTTTCCTGACCTTTGTGGTGGAACAAACCGGCGGAAAACTTGTAGCAGGTGATGATAGTTGTAATGCCCAATTTTGGCCAATGGACAAAACACCTCTGTTAGCCTTCCGACCAAACCGGCGGGCGCTGGCTACTTATATAAAAAGCAAAAGAGATTATTGGGCAATTCTGGATTCGATAGAGCATGCCGATAAAAATTCGCAAAAGCCGGTTGTTGCAAAAAATGACTTAACCCGGCGCATAGTCAATATCCTTGTGAAAAATAAAGACGACATTATTTACAGTTGGATTGAAGATGTTGCCATAAGCAAGTCTACTGCCGGATACCACAAATTTGACCGTAAAAATTTATTTAACATCTGCGAAAAAATCATTTCTCAAATTATTCGCTGGCTGGGCGGTTTATATGATTTCGCTCATCTGAAAGCTTTTTATATAAAGCTCGGCAGGGAAAGAAGAAAAGAAGGCTTCAAACTCAGTGAGACTCTCAGCGCGCTCAGCCTTATCCGAAAACATATTTGGGGAATAAGCATCCATCAGGACGGCTGGCGTAAGAGCATTGACCTATATATGACCTTTGAAATGCAACGGCGAATGACTATATTTTTTGATCTGGCAACATTTTATCTGACACAAGGGTATGAAGATTATTTGAGTTGACTTGCCGCATCGCTTTTCCTATACTCGCGGTCATTAAAAAATGAAATTTCTGATCAGCGCCTTACGATGCCTGAGAATATTTCTGGGATTTAATATTTTGGGCAATAAACCCAATATTTCGATTAAGATCCAGCAATATAATAAGCTGGAAGAAAGTATTTGAATGATTACAGTTAATATTGACGGAAAAGACTGTGTTACGGTAAACGGTTTGACGATTATTGATGTTGCCCGCTCCCACGGAATAGACATTCCCGCTCTGGGATACGATCCCCGTGTCAGCCCCCCCAGTAACTTTGAAGCCGCATTTGTGGAAATAACCGACGGCGTCAAGACCAGATTTGCTTCGGCGACATCCACACCGGTTGCCGACGGGATGGTCATCCGCACTCAATCCGCAGCACTCATAAGCTATCGGAAGATTTACCTTCAAGCTCTCCTCCGCCATCATTATGGCGACTGTGTCGCGCCCTGTGTTTTACGCTGCCCGGCGCATATCGATATCCAAAAATACATTTACCATGTCACTTGCGGCAATTTTTTGGAGGCTCTCGCAGTAATCAAGGACAGCAATCCACTACCCGCCGTTTGCGGACGCGTGTGTCCCCATCCGTGCGAAAATGATTGCCGCCGTAGTGCCCAAGACGGCGCAGTCAACATCAACGGCATCAAACGCTTCGTTGCCGACTGGGACGGCTATCAGCTTCAATCATATAAACCGGCGTGCCTGCCTGACACCGGCGTCCGGGTTGCTGTTATCGGGGCCGGTCCGGCAGGTTTGACCGCTGCTTATTTCCTGCGGAGGAAAGGACACCGGGTAACGGTCTTTGAGATGCACGAAGCAGCCGGGGGTATGCTCCGCTGGGGAATACCCTACTATCGTCTTCCTGAAAAGCAGCTCGATGCCGAAATTCAGGCCATCCTTGATCTGGGCGTCAATATTTCCTACAACAAGAAACTGGGACGCGATTTTACTTTGGAATCGCTCCAGAGAGACGGCTTTGAAGCTATTTTTCTGGGATTGGGCGCGCAAAAAGCAACCGCCATTGGCGCTAAAGGCGAGGACGCCAAAGGCGTCATGTCCGGCCTCGATTTTCTTGCGAAACTCGCGCGCGGTGAAAAGCCTGCGCTGGGCAATCGAGTTATCGTCATCGGTGGCGGCAACACCGCCATGGATGCGGCGCGAAGCGCTGTTCGTCTGGGCGTCAAAGACGTGATTGTCGCCTATCGCCGCACCCGTCAGGAAATGCCCGCCCAGGATATAGAAATTGAAGAAG
>CAZYIE010000015.1:62509-63341 GCA_964646755.1 uncultured Smithella sp. | reverse complement strand
GTTCATCACGTGAATATCCCAATCTGTTACATGCCACATCGTTCACTTCTATGAAGTTGCCCGGTAAACCATCGGGACCTTGACCGTAATGGAGAAACACGGCATCGTCGATAGTATTGAACAATAACCGGAAACGCTCCTCGCTTTCGCGCAGACTATCCTCTGCCCGCTTGCGGTCGGTAATGTCGCGGACAAATGCCAATACATTTGTTTGCCCATCTCGAAGAATCACGTTGGTGGTAATTTCTACCAGGATGTTGCTACCATCTTTTCTTGTCAGCTCAATTTCATCCGGGCCGGTTGATCGGCCTTCAATGTTTGCTTGCAGCAGTTCGGCTGTTTTTCCCAGACTGCCTTCGGCGATCATATTGAAATCGAGAAAATTTTTGCCGATGAGTTCTTCCCGTTTGTAACCAATAATTTCCTCTGCCTTGCGGTTGCCGTAGAGGAAATTTCCGTCAAGGTCGTTCATATAAATGCCGTCAGGGGCGCGCTCCATAGATGTCCGGAATAGATCCTCGCTCTCGCGCAGGGCGTCCTCTGCCCGCTTGCGATCAGTGATGTCGCTGCCTTCGCACAGGAAGGATTGGGGGTTTCCACTCTCGTCGCGGATGAGACTGAACGTGTTTTCTGTCCAAAAAGTTGTGCCGTCCTTGCGGCAGAATTCTAGCTCCAACTTGCGCACAGCAGTATAATTTGGATTTGCCATTATCTTGGGCATTTCCTCCGAGAAAACTTCCATCGCCAGTTCCAAGGATGCTGGAGCAAGGTGCTGGTCGAGCGGCAATGCCTGCATCTCTGCCAGGCTGTATCCCCTCATCTTTTGCCCGGA
>CAZYIE010000015.1:60607-62499 GCA_964646755.1 uncultured Smithella sp. | reverse complement strand
TCATGTCCATGAGCCAAACATAGTCTCGCATGTGGTCTGCCAGCAGCCTGTACTGGCCTTCGCTCTCGCGCAGTTTATCTTCAGCCCGTTTGCTGTCGGTGCTGTCGATCATGCTGATAATGAGGTTAAGTTTGCCACTTTTATCTTTGAAATCCATCATATGCTTTTCAAAAAGGCGTTTTTCTCCGTCTGCACGGATGCCATAAAAGCTATAGTGATGTTCGTAAGGTTCGCCTGACAGAACTTTGTAGAAATTGGATACTACGAATTCAATTGATTCGGACGCAAGAAAGTCCGCAAATGATTCTACTGCGTACAGATGTTCTTGCGAATAACCGCTTATCGTCAACATTTCTTTGTTAACCCATATTATTTTTGCCCGTTCATCAACAATACAGATCGCGCTATAGGAAGATTCCGAGATGGCCCTGTAGCGTTCTTCACTTTCCCTGAGCGCATCTTCCACCTGCTTGCGGTAGGTTATGTCGCGTCCAAAAAGAACCATGCGATCTACCGTAGCGTCATTGTTGACCACAGGGTAAATAGCATTTGACCACGTTCTATCAAATGTCATGTCTTCGAATACGATTGATTTTGTACTTGTTCGGGCAGCCTCAAAATGCTGCCGACGCGAAATGCGGCAGTCCTCCGGCACAAGATCAAAAATGTTAAGACCGATTAAGTCTGCAGATACATCCTGAAATATTTTTGCTACTGTTCTATTATACAGGAGCACTTTACCACTGGCATCAGTCAAAATTATTATGTCATCAGTGGCGTCTAATGCTGAAAGAAGATTGTTCCTGTTGTTTAGTAATTCTTTTTCAAGATGTTTGTTTTCTGTCACATCGGTAGCAATTCCGGCCAGAGCAATAGGCAATCCAACACTATCATGCACAACTTGTGTCCGGCAATCCATAATTACTTCTTGGCCATCTTGAGTAAAGTTCACCACCTCACCACGCCATGAGCCTGTTTCTATTGTCTTGTCGATGATCTCCTGTTGCCTGGCGCCCTTCTTCGGATCTTCACCGTAAACGGATGTGCTGTGACCGATAATTTCTTCTTTGTTGTATCCAAGCGAGGCTACTTCGGCTTCGTTAACGTATGTGATAACACCGGCAAGATCAGTAATCGTCACTCTATCCTGAATCTGGTCAAGAACAAGCGCCTGCAAGCTGAGCATTTCTTCTGCTTTTTTACGATTAGTGATATCACGGGCGATATGGACACTGCCGGTAATTTGCCCTGCGTCATTACGCAAGGGGGTCACGCTGACATCGAAGATGCCTCCCAATCGGGCTTCCACTACTTCCGCCTGGCCATCTTTCCCGGAAGTCAACAACTTCGTGTGAGGGCAGAAATCAGGCGGCACAGAAAGTCCATGCACGGCCTCGTAGCAGTGGCATCCAATTAACTGCGCCGGTGTGCAGCCCAATCGCGAGGCCATAGCGGCATTCACCCGAATGATGCGGTGATCAGTGTCAATTAGGGCGATCAGGTCAGGAATCGCGTCAAAAGTCTTCTCCCATTCATCCTGAACTTGAAGGAGCGCCTTTTCCGCCTGCGCCCGGCGAAGCTCCTCGTTTTGCATCGTGAGCTCAATCTGCTGTCTCCGCAGTTCGGGGAGCATCTGTAGAATTTCTTCAGACGACATCGCCTCCGGGTTTTTCGGCGCTTTCGTATCTTTTTCCCGCTTGCGCAAAGCAACGGCCTTAATTAAACCGGTCCTTTTATTAACCATTGTTTTTTACCCTTCCGATTTATTGGCCGTTGCATTCAAAAAACTGGGTCAGTGTATGGAATTTTGCAGAGACTGAACAACAATAATACTATGTAAAAACAATAAGTTAGAAAAAAATAATTACCCTATCACCTCCTTTAATACTATT
>CAZYIE010000015.1:41484-60597 GCA_964646755.1 uncultured Smithella sp. | reverse complement strand
TAGAGTTTTGAAAGAAAAAAAAAAAAAAATAAATTAAAAAAAAAAAAAAAGAAAAAAAGGGGGGGGGGGGGGGGGTGATTACTGCCGCTGTGCGGAAAAGTGCTATTCAAGTAACAGAGCTTATCAGGCATTTCCTTCAACATTAACCCACCCGTATGACAACTAAAGTTGATGAAAAGGTATAAAAATCAAAGTGGTTCATTTATAAATCAATCCAAGAATAAAAGTCAATATTATTCTGGGCATTCAGGTAATAAAGGGGATGGTTGTCCCCATGAAACTTTAAATGTTATCTTGCGCCTCCATCCTGAATGTGTTACCAGTCCGCCACTTTTAAAAGGGGTTCACGCTATATGATTCATTTCAGCGGCATTGCCAAACAACATGGTCCGCAAATTCTGTTTCGGGATGCCAGTTTTCAGATATTGCCCGGGTCGCGCAGTGGCTTAGTCGGCCCAAACGGTGCGGGCAAGACAAGCATCTTTCGCCTGATCATGGGCGAAGAAGAGTTCGATGCCGGAGAAATCACTCAAGCACGCAATATTGTCTGCGGCTATTTTTCTCAGGATGTCGGCGCCATGTCGGGTCGCTCGGCTCTGCAGGAAGTCATATCCGCCTCCGGGGCCGTCATGGAACTCGGAGAGCAGATTGCGGAAATGGAAGCCGCTATGTGCCAGCCGATGGAAGAAGATGCAATGGCCGATCTGCTCACGCGCTATGGCAATATTCAGGCCGCCTTTGAGCATCGCGGCGGTTACGATCTGGAAAGCCGGGCGCAAATTATTCTCACGGGGCTGGGCATCGGGCCGGATAGCTATAATCACCCGGTGGAAACTTTCAGCGGCGGATGGAAGATGCGCATTGCGCTCGCCAAAATCCTGTCGATCAATCCTGATGTGCTCTTGCTGGATGAACCAACAAACCATCTGGATGTGGAATCGATTATCTGGCTGGAAGAGTGGCTGCAAAGCTCATTTACGGGTGCACTATTAATGACCAGCCATGACCGAGAATTTATGAACCGGGTGGTGACCCGCATTGTTGAGGTAGCTCGCCGCACTATCACTACTTACAGCGGCAATTACGATTTTTATTTGCGGGAAAGGGAAATTCGGCTAGAGCAACTGCTGGCCAGCCACCGCCGCCAGCAGGAAATGCTGTCCAAGGAAGAAGACTTCATTGCCCGTTTTGCAGCCAGAGCCTCCCATGCCTCCCAGGTGCAGTCACGGATCAAGAAGATTGATAAAATAGAACGCATTGAAATACCAGTCGAACAACGCTCCATTAAATTTGAGTTTGCCGAACCGCCGCGCAGCGGTGATGATGTGGTCAAGCTCGATGCTTTAGGTAAAGTCTGGCCCCTGCCTGACGGCGGCGTAAAATCAGTTTTTGGCGGTATAACCGGTGTTATTCGGCGGACAGAAAAAATCGCCGTGGTTGGTGTCAACGGGGCTGGTAAGTCCACATTTTTAAAGGTGCTGGCCGGACAGGCCGATCCTTCAACCGGCAGCCTTAATCTGGGAGCCAATGTTTACCCCGGTTATTTCAGTCAGCATGCCATGGATATTCTTCAGCCGCAGAAGACCGTTTTGGAAACCGTCCAGGATGCCATGCCGCAGGCACATCTCGGTACGTTGCGTAATCTCTGCGCCGCTTTTCTGTTTCAGGGTGATGATATTTACAAACGGATTGACAAATTATCCGGTGGTGAAAAAAGCAGGGTGGTCCTGGCAACAATGCTGGTACAACCACTCAATCTGCTGATCCTCGACGAGCCGACCAACCATCTCGACATTCAGTCACGCGAAATACTGCTTAACGCACTACAAAACTTTACCGGTACAGTTGTGCTTGTCAGCCATGACCGCCATTTCCTGCGCAGTCTCATCAACCGTGTCTTCGAAATTGATCATGGTGAGATGCGCATTTATAACGGTAATTACGAATACTACCTGGAGAAGACTGGCCGGTAATATTGTGCAGCGTGAAAGCTTACCTGGTCTGTCAATAAAAATCGGATCAATATTTGTTGACAGGCAAATACATTTATCGTTATATTCCGCGACTAGAAAAGGTATCTGTTTAACTAAATCCAGGTGGCCGCAGATGATTATTGCTGAGGTCGTGCCTGATCAATACATAACAGGAGGTTTTAAAATCCGCAATGACCGAAAAATCATTAATTACAGAGGAGATGCGTGCTGCCATTGGTAAGCCGCTGAACTCCGGAAAGCCATTCGATGTGGAAAAAGGCGCTATTCGAAACATGGCTGAAGCGATGAATTATCTCAACCCTCTTTACCTCGATGAAGCATATGCCAAAAGCAAAGGTCACAGCAGCGTTCTTGCGCCGCCCCTGTTTCCGACATATGATCTGCAATTGTCTGCATTCATGGATGTGCTGAAAATCGAATTTGCAATCACCGCGGCCGTGCATGGGAGTGATGACTGGGAGTTTATCCAGGATGTCCACGCGGGAGACAGAATAACGCCGCAAGGGAAACTCCTGAATTTGGTTGAAAAGAGTGGCACGAGGGGGAAAATGCTTTTCATTACGTCGGAAGTTGTCTATACGAACCAACGCGATGAAGTAGTGGCCATATACAGGCCGACGGAAATATATATAGCCAAGTAGCGAAATTGAAGGAGATAAACATAGATATGAATGCACCTTTATACTTTGAAGATGTAGTAATAGGACAGGATATCCCGCATCAGATTAAGGAACCGCTGACCACCCGAAGTGTGGTCAAGTGGGCGGCGGCAGTCAAAGATTTCTACGAAATACATTACGACAAGGATTTTGCCAAAGCAATGGGGATGCCTGACATTATTGCTCACGGCCCCAATAAATGCGCCCTGCTGAGCCGTCTGATGCTGGAGTGGATCGGAGAACAGGGAAGGCTGCATAAGCTTTTTTGTACACATAAGGCGAGCAATTTTCCAGGAGAGACCATGATCTGTAAAGGAAAAGTTAAAGACAAGTATTCCAAGGAAGGGAAAAACTACGTGGAGTGTGAGCTCTGGTTGGAAAATCAAGCCGGCAAGATAGCAGTTCCCGGGACGGCAATCGTTTCCCTTCCTTCGAAAAGCTGATAAAAAATTATGGAATGGTTTGTATTAATACTGGCTGGTTTATGTGAGATCGGTTGGCCACTGGGACTAAAAATATCCCAAATATCAACATTAACATTATATAAAGCATTGGGGATCGTATTGGCTGTTGCCTCCATGGCATTAAGCGGCCTCTTTCTATGGATTGCCCAAAAAAGCATTCCCATGGGTACGGCATATGCCGTATGGACAGGCATTGGCGCTGTGGGAACATTTGTAACCGGTATTTTGCTGTTTAAAGACCAGGCGAATCTGATAAGGATATTGTCAGTATTATTGATAATCGCCGGCATAGTCGGATTAAAAATGGCTCATAAATAAAACGGCCATAATACTCGGCAGAAAGCAGGCAGGCATGAAGCTTACGTGGTTGGGAACTGCAGGTTTCGTGGTTGAAGCTAACGATCAAACATTTCTCATCGATCCTTATCTTTCGCGTAATTCGCAAGCCAGACCGGCCCAAAACCTGCAACCGGAAGATATCGCCAAAGCCGGTCGGATATTTATTACTCACGGCCACTTCGACCATCTTTACGACGTTCCGAATATTATGGCTAAGGGTGCGGCAGCAGTGTATTGTTCGGAAATAGCAGGCACTACTCTGAGGCGGCAAGGTGTAAATAGCAGCCGCATCAAAGTGATCACATCAGACGGCTATCTTGCCGATTTCGGCGGCTACCAGGCACAGGCTTTTTTCAGCCGGCACATTAAATTTGATCTCCCGCTTATTGCCAAAGCTCTGTTGCGGACAGGCACGAAATTCCGCCGTTTGGCAAAAACCGTTAAAGCCTATCAGAAAGGCCAGGTGCTAAGCTGGCGATTTACCATCAATGGATATACTCTGCATCACTTCGGTAGTGGCGGGTCAACAACGGAAGAATTAGAACGCCTTTCAACTTTTCCCCTCGACCTGCTGCTTGTGCCACTGCAAGGTCACACACATATTTGCGACATCGCCTGGCAATACGTCCGCATGCTCCAGCCGCGCCTGGTCATTCCAATCCATCATGATGATTTCTATCCACCTATTTCCACGGCAGTTGATATTGATCCCTTCGTTAAGAAAGTGCGGGAGCATTGTCCGGGAACGGAAGTGCGGCTTATGGCCGTAAACGAGACAATTACGTTGTGAAACTTTTAATGCGGACATTAATCGAATTGGCATGAGCATCAAGGCCTTCCATCTCGGCAAAATGAGCCGTTTTGCCGCCCAGTTTACCGAGAACCGCAGGCGAACATTGCAGTACACTCATCCGTTTGATAAAATCATAAACTCCCAGGGGAGAAGAAAAACGCGCCGTGCCTTCGGTCGGCAAAATGTGGTTTGTCCCGGCCATGTAATCTCCCAGAGCTTCCGGTGTAAAGGATCCCAGAAAAACAGAACCGGCATTGCGCACCTTGCCTAAAACGCCGGCCGGATTTTCCACCATCAGCTCCAGATGCTCCGGTGCAAAAATATTGGACAGCTCTACTGCTTCATCAACATCGCCGGTAATGATAATCGCGCCATATCGGGCTAATGATTTCTCCATTATAGCGGTGCGCGATAAAGTTTCCATTTGTCTGGCCACTTCCTTTGATACTTCCGCGGCCAGATTTTCATCCGGCGTGAAAAGAACGGCGGCAGCCATTTCATCATGCTCCAACTGCGCCAGCAGATCGGCGGCGGCAAAAGAAGCGTTTGCCGTTTTATCGGCAATCACGACAACTTCACTGGGTCCGGCAATCATATCAATATCCACCTGACCGAAAACAAGCTTCTTGGCCGCAGCAACGTACGCATTGCCCGGCCCCACAATTTTATCCACCCGGGGAATTGTTTTCGTGCCATAAGCGAGAGCTGCTATCGCCTGCGCTCCGCCTACTTTAAAAATACGGTTTATACCACTTATTTCGGCGGCGGCGGCAATTAACGGATTGAGTTTGCCGTCACGGGCTGGCGTAACCAGAACAATTTCTTGCACACCGGCAATGCGTGCCGGAATCGCCGCCATCAATAACGTTGAAGGATAAACAGCCTTACCTCCGGGAGCATAAATACCGACGCGCTCCAAAGGTAAAATGCGCTGCCCTGCTTCCATGCCTTCCTCATCATCAACGAGCCAGCTTTCAACGAGCTGTTTTTTGTGATATTTTTCAATACGCTCAGCTGCGAGCTTTATTACTGCCAGATCTTCCGGCGAGACCTGCGCCAGAGCCGCCCTTCTTTCTTCAGCAGATACTTCCACTGTCGTAGCGGTTAGTTCATACTTGTCGAACTTATTCGTATAATCAAACAAGGCTTCATCGCCCCGCAAGGCAACATCGCGCACTATTTCCACTACGGTAGCTAACAGCTCGGGGGTAAAGGCGCCGCCCCTCTGGCGCAATTCACGGAAAAAATCTCCGAATTCAACGGCATCGGCTTTAATAATTCTCATATCATTTGATCCTTTTTATATCCGCACCGAGCGCGGAAAATTTCTTTTCTATCCCCTGATACCCGCGATCAATATGATAGACGCGGGAAATTTCCGTTGTTCCCCGGGCAACCAATGCCGCCAGCAGCAGCGAAGCGGATGCCCGCAAATCTGTTGCCATTGTCTGGGCGCCGCGCAATTCGGACACACCGCGGACAATAGCGCTGCTGCCTTGAATAACGATATCTGCACCCATTCTCATCAACTCGCTGACATGCATGAAACGGTTTTCAAAAACTGTTTCATTAATTACACTCAAGCCGCTGCCGATAGACATATAGGCCATCATTTGGGCTTGCAGATCTGTGGCAAAACCCGGATAGGGGAGAGTCTTTACGTCAATACTATTTATCTTTTGACCGCAGGATACTTTCAATCCACCGTCAATAGGAACGATTTTCATTCCGGTATCGCGGAGTTTATTGATTAATGCTTCCAGATGATGGGAATTACAGCCCAGGATATTTATCTCACCGCGGGTCATGCCGGCCGCAATCATAAAAGTGCCGGCTTCAATCCGATCGGGAATAATTGATGCTTCCACGGGTGTAAGCGAAGTTACACCTTCAATTGTAATAACATCCGTTCCGGCACCTGAGATTTTCGCCCCCATACCCTTTAAAACATCAGACAGATTGACGATTTCCGGTTCACAAGCGGCATTGTTTAATACAGTTGTGCCTTGGGCCAGAACCGCAGCCATCATGATGTTTTCGGTACCGGTTACAGTGGGAATATCAAAATAAATATCCGCACCTTTTAATTTCTTGGCTTTTGCTTCGATATAACCGTTATTTAATTCAACATGCGCGCCTAGTTCCTGCAAGGCTTTAATGTGAAGATTGACTGGCCTTGCTCCGATGGCGCATCCGCCGGGCAGCGATACCCGTGCTATCCCCAAGCGCGCAACAAGTGGACCCAAAACCAGCACGGAAGCCCGCATGGTCTTCACCAGATCATAGGGAGCTTCGGAGTTGGTAATTTTTGCGGCATTAATTTGGACAGTTTCATTGCCTTCGATTTCCACGCCCAAATTTTTTAATAGTTTCTTAATCGTCTTGATATCCACAAGATCCGGTATGTTATGGAAGGTACTTGTTCCGGGGGCCAGCAAGGCTGATGCTAAAACCGGTAACGCGGCATTTTTGGCCCCGCTGATATGGACATCTCCGCAAAGGGGCTTCCCCCCCTGAATAATAAATTTATCCACTGATTTCCCTCCTTGCCTTGATTACACGCGGTAGTCCGGCGTAATCATTCCTAATGCTTATATCACGATATTGCCCGGAAGCCTCGAAAATATTACCTATGCACGCTCCTTGAGTTGCACCTATTTCCAGTAGAAGCCAACCATTTTTTTTCAGATGACCGGGGGCTTGAGCAATTATTTTTCGATAGTAATCCAATCCATCGGCACCGGCTCGCAGCGCTTCTGCCGGTTCATAATTTTTAACGCCAACCGGTAATTTCTCGTATTCATCTGCCGCAATGTAAGGCGGATTGGAGACAATTATATCAAAAAAATCGTCAACCGGCTCAAATAAATCGCCCTGCCGGAATTCTATTTGCGCATCCAAATCCAGATTGTGAGCATTTTTATCGGCCAGGGTGAGAGCTGCGGCAGAAATATCTGTAGCCGTCAAACGGGCAAGGGGAATTTCACTAGCCAGGGCCAGAGCAATCGCTCCACTGCCTGTTCCGATATCTAAAATCTTAATTTCCGCAAAATCCAACTGGTTGCAGATTTTGAGCGCTTCTTCCACCAGCACTTCCGTGTCCGGACGGGGAATAAGAACAGAATTATTTACTTCCAGCATGAAAGACCAGAATTCTTTTCGCGAGGTGATATAGGCTACCGGTTCCCAGGCGAGCCGGCGATCTGCTAGTTTCTGAAACGAGGCCAGCGTCTTTTCCGCAATCGGACTGGACGGGTTTTTAAAAAAATCCAGTCTCTCGCAGCCCAGACAAAACGAAAGCAATATTTCCGCATCCAAACGCGGTGAAGGAATTCCCGCCATTGCAAAATTACGGGCAGCTTCATTAAGAATATCACGCACAAGCATGCTCTAAAATCCGCAAACAGAACAAGGGGTTGCAATCACTTGTTCTTTAATTATTGCTGCTATTCAACAATTCCGCCTGATAATGTGTCGCCAGTCCATCAATCATTGTGCCGATATTGCCGTTTAAGAAACTGTCCAGATCATAACGGGTCATCCCGATACGATGATCGGTAATGCGGCCCTGCGGAAAATTATAAGTGCGGATGCGCTCCGAACGGTCGCCGCTTCCTACCTGATTTTTACGTGCCGCAGAAATTTCCGCGTTTTGTTTTTGCACCATGGCATCCAGCAGACGAGAGCGTAATACCTTCATGGCTTTGGCTTTATTTTTTAATTGTGATTTTTCATCCTGGCAGGTAACAACCAGACCCGTCGGCAAATGGGTAATGCGGACGGCGGAATCGGTTGTGTTAACGCTCTGGCCACCGTGACCGGTAGAACGATAAACATCAACCCGCAATTCGCTTTGATCAATATTGAGCTCCACTTCTTCCGCTTCCGGCATAATAGCCACTGTTACTGCGGAGGTATGAATACGTCCCTGAGCTTCCGTAACCGGCACGCGCTGCACCCGATGAGTGCCGCTTTCATACTTCAACCGACTATAAGCTCCACTGCCTTCAATCTGGGCAATAATTTCTTTGAAACCGCCCATTCCGCCTGCCGGTGAACTGCTTACCACTTCCACATGCCAACCCTGAGTTTCCGCATAACGTGCATACATCCGGAATAAATCGCCGACGAAAAGACCTGCTTCATCACCGCCGGTGCCTGCCCGAATTTCCAAAAAGACATTTTTATCGTCGTTGGGATCTTGCGGCAACAACATGATTCGCAGTTTTTCTTCCCATTGTGCTTTGTCCTGCTGCAATTGAGGCAGTTCCTCTTTGACCATGTCTCTTAATTCCACATCGTTTTCTTCAAGAAATCCCTGGTATTCTTCGATGCGCGTGCGAATTTTCTCATATTGACGGATAGCATCCACCAATGTGGTTAAATCGGAATGCTCTTTGGCGTATTTTTGATACAGGTTCTGTTTAGAGACAATCTGCGGATCGCTGAGCTGGCCTTCCAGCTCCCGATAGTGAAGCTCAATATCACGAAGTTTTTCTAATATAATATCCATGCCGGTTCTTTAAACAAAGTTGGGGAGGTTGGGGTTAGTTTAAAAAAGGCGCATTTGTAGGCGCCCTTCCTGCTGGAAGGGACGTACCTACAAACAATGTGAACGATGAGTAATGTTCATCAGCATATGGTGAGAGTCCGGTCTTTTCGTTTCCGTCAATCAAAAATTAAACAGTTGCTTTTTTTGCTGACTTCTTTGCTGTCTGTGGTTTTGTTTCTTTGACTTCGTATCTCTTCTTGAATCTTTCCACGCGGCCGGCTGTATCCATAATCTTCTGCTTACCAGTTATAAAGGGATGGCAATTGGAACAAATTTCAACTCTGATGTCTTTCTTTGTTGATTTGGTTTCAATGACCTTACCGCAAACGCAAGTTATGGTTGTTTCTTTATATTCGGGATGAATGCCTTCTTTCATGTCTTTTAACTTCTCCTCCTTAACCTTTATGTTCAATAATAATTCATCTTTTTCAAAGTAAATTCAAAGCAGTTTGGCTGCCTTATAATATCTGCAACAAAAATTCAAGATAATTAATAATGACGGCTATGAATTCATCGAATCTAAAAATTCCTGGTTTGTTTCTGCTTTTTTGATCTTGCCAATGATAAATTCCATGGCATCAACAGGATTCATTTCCTGGAGAAGCCGGCGTAATATCCAGATACGGTTGAGATTGTTTTTGGCAATCAGCAATTCTTCTTTTCTTGTTCCGGAACGAATCAAATCAAAGGCCGGGAAAACACGACGATCAGCAATGCGGCGGTCCAAATGCAGTTCCATATTGCCTGTTCCTTTGAATTCTTCAAAGATTACTTCGTCCATACGGCTCCCGGTATCAATCAGTGCGGTGGAGATAATGGTCAAGCTGCCGCCGTTTTCGATGTTGCGTGCTGCGCCGAAGAAACGCTTGGGCTTATGCAAGGCATTGGAGTCCACACCGCCGGATAGAACTTTGCCACTGGGTGGAACGACTGTATTGTAAGCTCGAGCTAAACGGGTGATGCTATCTAACAAAATGACCACATCTTTTTTGTGCTCAACCAGGCGCTTGGCCTTTTCAATCACCATTTCCGCTACCTGGACGTGACGGGAGGCCGGTTCATCAAACGTCGATGAAATTACTTCACCGGCAACACTGCGCTGCATATCGGTAACTTCTTCCGGCCGTTCATCAATTAAAAGTACCATCAGTACTACTTCTTTGTGGTTGGCTGTTATGCTATGGGCAATATCCTGTAAGAGCACTGTTTTACCGGCGCGGGGAGGAGAAACAATCAATCCGCGCTGTCCCTTGCCGATCGGTGTAAATAAATCCATAACCCGGGTGGATAAATTTTCCGGATCAAATTCGAGATTCAATTTTTCCAGGGGATAAAGGGGGGTTAAGTTATCAAAAAGAATCTTATCGCGGGCTGCTTCGGGACTTTCGAAATTAACGGTATCAACTTTCAGGAGAGCAAAATATTTCTCTCCTTCTTTGGGTGGCCGAACCTCGCCGGAGATAGTATCGCCGGTTTTTAAATTGAACCTTCGAATTTGCGAGGGTGAAATGTAGATATCATCCGGACTAGGCAGATAGTTGTAGTCAACCGCGCGTAAGAAACCGAATCCGTCCGGCAGGATTTCCAATACACCAGAACCGGAAATCACACCGTTTTTTTCCGCCTGGGCCTGAAGAATCGCAAAGATTAAATCCTGACGGCGCATGCTGCTGGCGCCAGGCACAGTTAAATCCTTAGCCAGATTGTTGAGTTCACTGATCGGCAACCTTTTAATGTCTTCGATATGCATAAATACTTCCTTGTTTAGATTAAATCAAATAACTCGAGATGTTATTCTGATATGCTGGATATTCATTGTTTTGCTTCATTATTATTCAAAAGATGCACTTGGATACACAGAGTCACGATTTTTTAGCAGTCACTAGATTAGTATCGACTTGTTTGTTAGAATACCTGAAACACTCCAAAGGGCAGAGCCTAATATGGCCTCTTAATGAATTGCCAGTTACCCTATAACATCACAAGATGTCTGTCAAGATATTTTATTTTTGTGCGTATCTAGTGAAGAGTGAAGCAGATTTTGTATTTTTCACGCTTCACGAACTGCGCTTCACGAATAACGCCATTAATTTTCCCCTTGATTCCTGAGGCAGAATAAACTAAATGATTCTAAATAATTAATTTGTTTTCTTGAGGAAAGGTATTGAAATTAACATGGAAGAAACTAAAACGAGTGATGAAAATAACATTGAACCTGCAGATTCCCTTGCCGAGATTTCTCTTGCCGGGCTGGCGCCGGAACTGCGCACCGCCTGCGAAAACGCGGGCTGGACAAGCCTAGTGCCGGTACAGGCCAAATCCATTCCTTACATTCTGGCGGGCCGCGATATGATGGTTCAATCGCGCACCGGCAGCGGTAAGACGGGTGCCTATATTTTGCCGATTATGCAAAAAATTGATCTAAAGCGAAATGTTGCCCAGGCTATGGTGCTTGTTCCTACACGTGAACTGGCTCTGCAAGTCTCCCGGGAGGCCCAGATGCTGGTATCCGGCTCGGATTTACGAGTAGCTGTGGTTTATGGAGGAGTCGGGTACGCCGCCCAGCTCGAAGCCTTTCGCGGTGGAGCTCAGCTGGTTGTCGGTACGCCGGGCCGTATTCTTGACCATTTATTGAAAAATGCTTTGTCGCTGGAGCATCTGAAAATATTAATTTTTGATGAAGCTGACCGCATGTTATCCATGGGTTTTTATCCGGATATGGTAAAAATTCGTAAATACATACCGTCGAAAGAAATTGTAAGCTGCATGTTTTCCGCAACTTTCCCTCCGCAGGTAATCCGGCTCGCGGCTCAGTTTATGAGGAAGCCGGAATTACTTAGTCTGAGCGGCAATCAGGTACACATTGCCGAGATTGAACATGTCTATTATGTTGTGCCGGGGATGCGTAAAGAAAGATCACTCGTCCGCATTATTGAAATCGAAAATCCCTCTTCGGCCATCATCTTTTGTAACACCAAAGACACCGTACATTATTTATCCGTTGTCCTGAAACGCTTCGGGTATGATGCTGACGAGCTCTCTTCCGATCTGGCCCAGAGTGCCCGGGAAAAAGTCATGGCGCGGGTGAAGCGCGGCGCCCTGCGCTTCCTGGTAGCCACCGATGTGGCGGCCCGGGGCATTGATATTCCCGATTTGTCGCATGTTATTCAGTATGAACCGCCGGAAGATCCGGAGGCTTATATTCATCGCGCCGGCCGAACCGGGCGGATGGGCTGCAGCGGTGTCGCTATTTCCGTAGTTGCGGAAATGGAAAAATTCAAACTTCAGAACATTGCCCGTTTTTACAGCATCAACATGGAAGAACGTCCTCTGCCCGACGACGAGGAAATAGAAAGAGTCGTGGCGGAAAGGATAACAGCACTCCTGGAAGCGCGTCTGCGCTCCCGCGATAATCTGGAAATTGAACGCATGCAGCGCTTTGTTCCTCTGGCGAGAAACCTGACGCAGACTGAAGATGAACTGGCTTTAATTGCCATGCTGCTGGATGATTATTACCAGCAAACACTGCATGCGCCGCCGGTTCAACTGGCGCCTGTTACCGAGTCGCAAACCGATCCGCAACCCGTGACGCATCACAAACCACCAATGAAACGGCCACGGTCCGGCAATAAAAAAGAAAGGAAATACTAGAAAACAATGTTAGCGCATGTTTTTCGTTGCAGCAGAATTATCTGTGCTGCCGCCTTACTGACCATAATGCTTTCTTGTGCAACGGCACCGAAAGAACTTCCTGTAGCAGTAAAACCGGCCAGGATTGCCGTTGTTTTAGGTGCAGGCGCCTCTAAAGGGTTTGCCCATATCGGAGTTTTAAAAATTCTCGAATTAAATAAAATTCCTATACACATGGTTGTCGGCACCAGCGTTGGCTCTTTTGTCGGCAGTTTGTATGCCTACGGATACAGTCCGTATGAACTGCAAACAATAGCATTTGCCCTGCAGAAAGATGATGTTGCCGACTATATCATCCCGGATAACGGTTTTATCAAGGGAGACAAACTCGAAAATTTCGTCAATAATAAAGTTAAATATACGCCGCTCGATAAATTCAAAATTCCCTTTTACGCCGTGACGACCAATATTCAAACGGGCGAAGAGATGGCTTTCAGCCGTGGCAATACAGGTCGTGCCGTGCGGGCCAGTTGTTCGATCCCGGGCATTTTTCAGCCACCAATAATCAGTAATAACATGTATGTTGATGGCGGAGTCGTGAGCCCACTGGCTGTAGATGTTGCCCGCCGGTACGGCGCCGATGTTGTTATTGCCGTTGATATTTCATCGAGCCTGGCAGCATCTCCGCCGACAGGCACCATTGAAACGATCATGCAGGCCATTGATATTATGTATGGCAAAATGGCTGCCATTCAGATTAAAAATGCCGATGTCGTTATCAAACCTAAGATCGGCTACATTGGCTCGAGTGATTTCTCCAAAAGACATGAAGCCATTATGGAAGGCGAAAAAGCCGCGAGCGTTGCCCTGCCGGCAATAAATCAAATTCTCTCCAAACTGCGCCAGGAAGGGCGGCTGCCATAATTATCGACGCATGCCAGATTTCTCTTCGTTTTCCTCTCATTCAGGAATCGATTCAGAAGATAATCGTTGAGCTTCTTTGATTTCCTCCTTAGTCATGCCTGTGGCAACTAGTTCCCGGTAGGCATTGGCTGGCGTATCTTTCCCAGTGGCGGCCTTATTCAGCCAAATATATGCTTTTATGTTGTCAGCCTTAACTCCCAAACCTTCCATATATATAATCCCAAGTTCATATCGTGCTTTTGTATTCTCATACTGATCTGCCTCAATAAACCACTTCGCTGCTTTTTCATAATTTTGGGGAACATATTTACCTTCGTTCCAACACTTTCCCACATGATATAAGGCATTTCCAAGAGCATCCTTTATAAATACAAGACTTCTCTTGTTAGTTTCTAATTTGAGTGCTGTTTTAAAATCATCAACCGCCTTTAGTTTTTCTTTATCACTTGTCGACTGTATGTAAAAAAGAAGTTTCTTTTCCACTTCATCTGGATCTACTCTTATTTTTAATGTCGTCTTATATTCGTATCCATCCCATTTCCCATCCGTTTCTTCAGATTTTATAATGCCAGCTGTCAACATTATAATATCTTCAGCAGTAATTTTAAAATCCCTAACTGTCGTTTTACTCAAAATGGCTGTCCCAATTCTTTCTAATATCTGTCTTTTTGCTTCAGCTTGAGCACTTTCTCTTGACTTCAGCTTGCTATCTCCCTCGCCCGCTTTATAGGAATATTCTTGAGTGTAAGTTTGCTCTTCTGCGCTTGCTAATACTAGCGTCATTAAAATTACGCATACGATGCCACAAAATACGACCTTTTTCATTTTATGCCTCCTTTAGAAAAACAACAACACCGCACTTTGTTTTGGGATATGTGGTTTCGGAAAATCAATTTATAACAGCCGCTGAGCTATAGTAAATCAACCAATACATATTAATTTTATTCCATTTATAAACGTTCTGTTGTCAATAGCCAACAGAATATCTTCCTCGATTCTGTTAGGTTTCTTCCACTAGGAGGCGAACTTGACAATCGAAGAGGCATTCGGAGAAGTTATCAGGGAACTCAGAAAGGCAAATCAAATTTCTCAAGAGAAACTTGCTGAATTGAGCAATCTCGACCGGAGTTTTATTTCACTCCTAGAATGTGGCCATAAGCAACCTTCATTATATTCATTATTGACATCAGATATCACTATTGATACTATAATGTCATGTCTAAGCTTACAATTCTTGTTGATGAAATGCGAAATAATCCGGTTGGCATTCGATTTGCTGATCTCTGCAAGGTATGCGACTATTATTTCGGAAAAGCCCGGCAAGCAAGCGGAAGTCACCGGGTATATAGGACACCGTGGAACGGCGATCCG
This sequence comes from uncultured Smithella sp., assembly GCA_964646755.1. Classification (GTDB taxonomy): domain Bacteria; phylum Desulfobacterota; class Syntrophia; order Syntrophales; family Smithellaceae; genus MVRV01. The sequence goes on along the minus strand of CAZYIE010000015.1, from coordinate 45,871 downwards.
CGCGTAAATATTCAAAACAACAAAGGATGGGCAAAAGCGTATCAGGTCAAGCAGGTAACAAAAGCAATTGAACGATTGGAGAATAAGAATGGTCAAGATAAATGATAAATATACATATCGAATAACGTGGTCTGAAGAAGACGCCCAATATGTTGGGCTTTGCGCGGAATTTCCCAGCCTAAGCTGGTTGGCAAATACGCCTGAGGCATCACTGAAGGGCATCCGGAAACTTGTGAGCGAGATTATAGCTGATATGATGCGTAATTCAGAACATATTCCTGAACCAATAGCCGCTAAAAAGTATAGCGGAAAGTTTATGGTTCGCGTGCCGGCGCATGTTCATCAGCAACTGGCAATGCAGGCTGCAGAAGCAGGTGTGAGTCTTAACCGTTTGGCAAGCGCCAAGCTCAGCCATTAAGTTTCTCTCAGTTTTTGTCTGAGTCACAAAGATAGTGCTTCGATTTGCAATTGACCTCAGGGTTTTTCGAAGTGATGATAGTCCTTCGGCTGCGCGAAATTACCTCCCCAATGCCAGCCGCGTTCTAAAAAAGCCCGGACAACTGGGTGATCGTCGGCGACGGTGCCTGCCTGGCCGGGTTTATACACTGCACCTTCCGGAGCTATTGTTCCATTAGGATAGATCACCGGATTCTGTAACGGATTAATGTCCACCGCGCGCCCCAGGGAATGCATAGACAGTTTAGTCGTTCCTTCAATTACCCGGAAATTAAAGCCGGAAGAATTGTTGGCGGCCATCGATTTGTGGTCATCCCACTGGTATTCGGCAATCGGAATAACACGACCCACCGGAAATTTGATTTTTTCTATCAGCGCAAATATTTCACAGACAGCGTCTTCCAGTTCGCTATTGACAACTATCTGCCCTTGATGTCTTTTGCCGTCAAAGGAATAGTAGAATACATCAATAAACGATAAACTGTCTACGATTTCCTCCGGGGCCATTGTTCCTGCGATGGCCTCGGCAAAGCTCAGGTTGCTGTCAATAATTATTTCTTCACAATCTGACATTGAGCAATCTCCGTCATAATTCATTAATTATTTTATTCATTGTATCTTCCGGCAGTGATACTTCCGCATAGATATTGTTAATTTTTTCACAATCCAGACGGTTAAAATCCAACTCCAGCGGGGTGATAATAACTCCGGCCATATCTATTGTGCCCAGAGAAACAAAAATTCTTTGTTTGCCTTCCGCATAAAAAGCATCCGGGCGATGCTTGGAGCGAAAGAAAATCATTATCCGCCAGACAAAATCTTCATAAGAGCAAAGCACATTGATCATAGGTTCCCCACTGATGGGAATAACATTTTGCGCTGCTTTAAGCAGACAATTGAATTGCGCAAGCAACAAGTCTTTATCGCTTCCGGCAAGGACAAGTGCAGTGCGATTGATACCACCGCCGCAATAAACTTTGACAGCAGCATCCTTGATTAGCCGAAAATGGCAGGCCTTTGATTTGTGCACCGGCAAGTTATTGGCCGGTATTGCCTGAAAGTGCAAATGATCAGGGGCGGATGCACCACACGCCGGTCCGTTGTAAAACACAGCAAAATCAGGGGACATATCTTTAGTTATGTCCAATAACCGGGCTAGCGAAGTGGCAATTGCCTGGGGTTGATGCTGCAAATGCACGATAGTAAAATGTTCTGCAAAAATGGGCGCCGGATTGCAAAGGATTAAATATTCGCTTTGATAAAGGATTCCCTTTTGCTGGCGCGGAAGATTAGAGGCGCATAAAAAACAAGGCCGGTTTTTAATTGATTCCTTATCTACGGCCGCGCCGCTGTTGACTGACCGTGCCGGATTAAATTGCACACCGACATCATAGCCGCTGCCGGAGAGTAATTTTGTTCGAACATTAGCGAGACCTTTGTGGGCCGCAGCAAGCCCGGGCCAGTTTTTCTTTTGTTCTTCCAGAAGATTTGCACAAAGCTCACGCAGTGGCGCTTGTCCACTGCCTGGAAATATTGTGAAAATTTGATTGTCCAAATCATCTCCTTCGAGTCATTCCATGTCCTCCGCCGGCGTGTAGTCGGGAGAATTTCCGATAGGTGTCACTTGAGTGACGGAGGTGGATAAAGTACTTTCAATTTGTAAATCGTGAACATTACGGCCATATTTGCCAGTCCACCCCCTGAATCCCATTAGCGTTTACTACGGCTTTATGAATTCATAAAAAGCCCCAAAGTCGTCATACCGTCGAAAGACGGTATCCAGAACATATTGAATTACTGGATTCCGGTTTTCACCGGAATGACGTTGCAACTTAAGTTAGCGCTAATGCCCCTTAATCCCCCGCCAGCGGGGGGCATCACATGTAAAGCACAAGCACCAACGGTCATTACGACGCTGTCTCATACGCCAGTGTGACGAGGCAAAGGTGTCTGATGGTTGAGTTCTTGCCGTGCTCTTATTTCCACCGTTCGCAGTTTGTCTTTATAAAAATCATGGCGATTTTGTTTTTCCAAGGAAAGCGCGGCATCGGTGTTATCCGGCCAGCGGCGGCACAGGTAAAGGCTGGAATAAATACGTCCGATTTTATATTCCCGCGCAATCCGCAGCGCAACAGCATAATCTTCGCCATAGCCTACATTTGGAAAGCCGATTTGCCGCAGAACCGACGTATTGAAAGCCCGGGGAGCGCCCAAACCATTGATCCGCAATGCGTTATTATGGCCATTGGCGGAAGTCCATTCGCGATGATCAATCAACCCCGGGGGAATTTTCTCCAAACGCTCATTGACTATCGTATAAGAACCGACAACCATGGAATAATCGCCCTCGAGAAAAGCGTTGGCAATATTTTGCAGAGTATCAGGTGCAGAGTAAAGATCGTCGGAATCAAGCTGGACAGAGTATCGCCCGCAGCAAGGGGAATAGATTGCTTCATTCCAGCAACCGCCGATGCTGAGGTCGTGGCGGTCGGGAATCAAGTGCTGAATTTGCGGGTAACGGGCCGCTAGTTTTTTAACTATTTGTGTTGTGCCGTCGGTGGAATGATTGTCCACAACAATAATATTGAAATCGAAGTCTGTTTTTTGGATAAGCGCGCTTTGCAGCGCATCAGTAATGGTCTTTTTGCGGTTGAGCACCGGAATAACCACACTGGCGTGGACGGGAAAGAAAACCTTTGATGGGCCTGCTTTTTTAGTGCGCGAGTTCAAATAAGCGCCCTGACGTTTTAAATGATTTGTTGCCAATTTTTCCAGTTTTTTCTGCCGGGCGGCATTCCGGAGGGCCACATAAGCAAAGTGAACTTCTTCCTGATTGTCGTTACTTTTTGTCCCCTCTTCTTTCTTTTCAAAAACTGAATAGAGGGATTCGGGAATATGAAATATGAAATAATCGAGGGAGATTTTCAGCCGCAAATCATAAAAAGCCAAGGCGGGATCGGCAGGCAGTGCACCATATTTTTTCAGAACGGCTTTAATTGCGGCAACTGAAAATAGTAAAGCATATCCGAAATGAAAGTCATCGCGAATGCTGCCGGACTGATAATCAATTAGCCGACGGGGAATATGCTCATATTCTTTTTCTAAAAAGTAATCGGAGTAAACTATCCCCGATTGAGTATCTGCGGCAATTTGCAGCAACCTGCGGATTGCGCCGGCATCAATTCTGATTTCCTTTCCGGCAGTAATGGCGAGTAAATAGCGTGTTGTTACAGTTTGGAGAAAGGAAGATAAATTTTTGCCATCCTTTAAAGGGTTGCCGTTTCTCAGACCGCTGGCGCCTATCTGCTCTGCGTTATCCAGAGCATAAAATGAAAATTCGCCGAATCTGCCGCATAGTGGAGTCATGTTTATCGAATAACGCTTCCAGATAAATAATTAAAAACCGGACATCATTTGATTGAATGTTTTTTCCGCAGTATCATTGGCCAGTTTAATGAACGCAGCTTTTCTTGTTGCCGGCAGCAGATTAATATTGCTGTCAATAGTGTAATCAATCGTTCCGGCTATCCCTTGAGACTTCCATATATCTTTGCCGCTTTCTTTTTCCCGGAAAGTTAATTCCAATGTCATTGTTGCCCGCTCCTCTGCCGCTATCGTGCTGGCACGATAAGAAAGCGGGGTTGTTGTGAGATTGAGAATGCTCCCCTTGATTGTTGCATCAGCCAGTTCCACACTTTCGACAATTTTGAAGCGACGAGTTAAAATAAACTGGTCGATAAAAGCCGTACGAACATAATTTTCTATTTCAGCTTGGGCAAAAGCCCCATCGCCAATGGAATTGTATTCTATGATATTGATTTTGCAAGGCACTTGTTTGGCAAATTTCCAAAGGGCTTCCGCATCGCCGAGCGAATCGTTAAAATCTTTAAAAATAATATATTCTAAGGTAATTTCATTGTGTGTGTAATTG
>CAZYIE010000015.1:0-41474 GCA_964646755.1 uncultured Smithella sp. | reverse complement strand
GAACTGCCCTACATAAATCTTTTGGATCCGTTTATCGATGTAGTCACCTTGTGGGGCAAAGGCATAGCCGCAGCCAATTATAATTGCGAAAAAACAGCAGATCAATACTGTTCTAATCGATGACTTTCCAATTTTCTGTTTCATAATAAACCTTTTGTTATGGAGCAACAACAATGTTGACCAGCTTTTTCGGCACGTAAATAACTTTGCGTATATTGCCTCCTTTTATCAGGGAGGCTATCTTTTCATCTGCCAGAGCTGCCGCTTTAATGCTTTCCTCTTCCTCATCAATGGCCACCGTTATCCGGCTGCGCAACTTGCCGTTAATTTGCAGGACAATAGTGATCTCTTCTTCACTGGCAATCGTTTTGTCGAACTGCGGCCAGCGGACAGCGGAAACCGGCGTTGTGTAGCCGAGCATTTGCCACAGCTCTTCGGTCATATGCGGGACGATGGGCGCAAGCAAAATAATTGCACTCTCCATCGCCTCGCGGACAGCTGCTAAAGCAATCTTGTCGGCGTTTCCGGGGCGATTGATTGAATAGAGTGTATTGACCAGCTCCATAACCGCACTGATTGCCGTATTGAAATGGAAACGGTCTTCAATATCAATTGTAACCTTACGGATAGTTTGATGAGTTTTGCGCCGCAGATTTTTCAGTTCACCTTCCAGCGAATCACTGCCGGTCAAAGGTTTTACATCTTTAATGTCATCGAAATATTCCATAAAGATGCGCCACAGACGGCTCAAGAAACGGAATGATCCTTCCACGCCCTGATCACTCCATTCCAGATCTTTTTCCGGCGGAGCGGCAAACAGACAGAACATTCTAGCCGTATCAGCACCGTAGGTTTTAATCAGATAATCCGGATCAATAACATTTTTCAGGGATTTGGACATTTTTTCGGTTTTGCCGATAGTCACTTCTTTTTGGCAGAGGACACATTTTCCGTCTTCCACCTGCTCGGGGTAGAGGTAGCCATGCTCGGGACATTTCATCGTTTCCTTACAAACCATACCTTGTGTAAGCAAATTCAAGAAAGGTTCATCAACGCCAAGAACACCGAAATCACGCAATACCTTCGTGTAGAAACGGGAATACAACAAATGCAGAATGGCGTGTTCAATGCCGCCGATATATTGGTCAACCGGCATCCAGTAATCAAGTTTCTTACGGTCCAGCCCCGGCTTTTCATGGCAATCGGCGCTGCAGAAGCGGTCGAAGTACCAGGAAGACTCGACAAAAGTATCCATGGTGTCGGTTTCTCTTTTTGCCGGACCATTGCATTTAGGGCAGTTAGTTTCGACAAATTCTTTCAGAGCAGCCAATGGTGATCCGCCTTCACCGGTGAAAACAACGTCTCGGGGGAGCACAACAGGCAAATCGGCTTCGGCCACGGGAACGAGGCCGCATTTTTCGCAATTAACCATGGGAATGGGCGCTCCCCAGTAACGTTGCCGGGAAATCCCCCAATCGCGGAGACGGTATTGAATTGTCCGCTTGCCGCGGCCGATGGACTCTAAATAATCGGCAATAGCTTCCAGTGCTTTTCTGTTCTCCATGCCGTCGAATTGTCCGGAGTGAATTAAAACACCGTCATCGACATAAGCTTCGGTCATGTTATGCACATTCAGCGGTTTATCATGCGGTTGAATGACGACCACCATCGGCAGATTAAATTTCTTGGCAAATTCAAAATCCCGTTGATCATGGGTCGGAACCGCCATCACGCAGCCGGTGCCGTAATCGGCTAAAACAAAATTGGTGGCATAAACAGGCATGCGGTGTCCGGTTAAGGGGTTTTGGCAATAGGCCTCCAAAAAGATTCCTTCCTTTTCATAATATTCGGAAGTGCGCATCAACTTGTCCTGCTTCTTCACCTTTTCAACAAATTGCCGGACATCATTTTCAATGGGTTTGCCTTTGGACAATTCCGTAACCAGGGGATGCTCGGCGGCAACTAGCATAAAAGTCGCGCCGAAAAGCGTATCCTGCCGTGTGGTAAAAACATGAATAGCCTTATCTGATCCGATCAGTGGAAACGTCACATCGCAGCCGAAGCTTTTCCCGATCCAGTTGCGCTGCATGGTGAGCACTCTTTCCGGCCAACCGGGCAGTTTATCGCAATAATCGAGCAATTCTTCAATATAGGCCGTGATCTTAAAAAACCATTGTTCCAATACTTTTTCGCTGACTTCATCGCCGCAACGCCAGCAAAGTCCTTGTTCCACCTGTTCATTGGCCAGAACGGTTTCGCACTTGGAGCAGTAGTTAACGGTCGAGCGTTTTTTGTAGGCCAACCCTTTTTCATACATCCACAGGAAAAATTGTTGCTCCCAGCGGTAATATTTAGGCTCACAGGTTGATATTTCCCTGTCCCAGTCATAGCTGAAGCCCATTCTTTTGAGCTGTGTTCTCATGTGAGCGATGTTTTCGTTTGTCCACTGGGAGGGATGAATTTTATGTTCGATGGCGGCGTTTTCTGCGGGCATGCCAAAAGAATCCCACCCCATCGGATGCAAAACATTAAAACCCTTCATGCGTTTATAACGGGCATAAACGTCACCGATTGTATAATTGCGGACATGGCCGATATGAATTTTACCGGAAGGATAGGGGAACATTTCCAGCAGATAGTATTTTTTCTTTTGCGGGTCTTCGGTAACTTTAAAAGCTTTTTCTTCTTCCCACTGTTTTTGCCATTTTTCTTCAATTTGCAGAGGTTCGTATTTGATGTTCATAGCCTGCTCCAAAAACACATAATTATGATGAGTTTGTCTAGCATATCGTTTACCTGCTTGCAATGCCTTTGTCGCAGGGGAAATATATTGGTGGATGCGCTAACGCTTCATCCACCCTATGATTTAGCTATATTTTAGCGATTTGCGCTCATTCCATTTCTGTAGGGTGGAACAAGCGTAGCGGTTCCACCAAAAATCTTCATTCTACCTCCATCCTATGAACACTCTCCGGCTCAAAGGCACCCCAATCCGGCGGGTACAAGCCTTCTTTCACGGCTCGATGAAATGAAGAATGCGGCCAATCCGACACCTTTGTCAAATATCCATGTTTAACCGGATTGTAATGGATATAATCCATATGCCGTCGCCAATCTTCTTCATTGCGAATCAAATGTTCCCAGAAACGACGTTGCCAGACTAATTTTTCCTTCCGAGCATTGAGTGGTGCATCAATTTCAGCGGACACATAATGTTTGATCGTCCGCCAGCGCGTTGAAAAATCATGGTCATCAGGCGGTAATTGCCATTTACAATGAAGGTGATCCGGAAGAACAACAGCGGCGTCAATAGTAAAAGGTCTAGTTTGCTGCACATGACGAAATGCATTACGCAGTCTTTCTAGAACAGCTGGATTGGTCAGGATGGCCCGACGATCATGTGTTACTACCGTGAAAAAGTAGCAACCCCCCGGTTGATATGCGCGAAGATAAGTGCTCATTAATTATCCTCGTTGGTGGATGCGCTTCGCTTCATCCACCCTACAATTATCATCTCATTTTGTAATCATCCGTTGGGTGGAACAAGCGCAGCGGTTCCACTATTTACATTATTTGTCTTGGGCTAGTTTTTGGATACAGAGACCGGCCAGTTCCCGGAGCGCCGGTAAGGTTTCCACCGAAGTTGCGGCTGTGAATAAATTATTAATGCCGTTATCGATATGTTCGAGAAAAGCCGGTTTGTTTTTTTTCAATCCCAAAAAGCCATACGCTCCTAACGCCTGCATAAGTCGCTGCGCCGAAGCTTCCCGGAAATTCCTGACAAACTCGTTGTGGCTATAGGGAGGCCTCATCAATTCGTAATAAAATGTTGCCAGTTCGCTCTGCTCATTGCTGGTAAAAGTAACATAAGGGTCGAAGATCAGCGAGCCCAGATCGTAAAACAGGCAACCCTTGCGCATTCCCTGAAAATCAATCAGCACCGGCTGGCCGTTTTTCAGCAGAATATTCTGCGATTGAAAATCACGATGAATGAGGGACGGTTCTATTTTTTGCAGGTGGGCTATTAATCCGGTTAATTCCTTTTGTAAATCAACTATGTAAGACGGAGATAGTTCCAATTGGCAAACCGCACCGACAAAGTTTTCCAGAAAATAATTATGCTCCCAGCGGTACAGTTCTTCGCTGTAACTCTCCGCCAGTTGTAAGCCCGGCGGTAGCGAGTCCAGATCAAAAGCATGCATTTTCCGGATTTGCCGCAATACCTGAAAATAATATTCGCGCCGCTTTTCCCAGGGCAAAGCCCGTTGCGACCACAAATCAATATCGCCTAAGTCCTCCAGCAAAATGAAATGCAGTTTTTCGTCTTGCGCAGTGATCTGCGGCACGGCAACACCCATGCCGGCCAGAAGCTTGTTGACATCCACCCAGCAGGAGTTTTCTGCGACATCGGTGCCATAGTGCATGAAAATGAAGCTTAATTGATCCGGCAGCAAAACGCGGTAGAAACTGCGATCGGAACCACCTTTTTTGATGGGTTGAAGCTCAAAATCCACCTTCCCCAGATTGGCGGCTAAAAATTCCTGTATTTCCTTGTTCATAAGTTCCATATTTTTGTACTTTAAAAGCCTGACTGTTTTAACTTATTGTATTCTTCTATCGTTCCCAAATCATGCCAATAACCTTCATCAATGACAATGCCGCCAACAGAGTGCGGATTCTCCTTAATCATCTCAATGAGGGGCGGCACAATAGATTCTATCTTACCCGCCTGCAATCTACTCAAAAATACTTTTTCCACAATATAAATACCGGCGAAAAGGCAGCTTTGTACCCCCGGATTTTTTAAAATATTCCGCATGTCGCAGATAAAGCCGTTCTCATCAATATTGACATTCAAAAGCGGCCCGTTGCCGCGCAACGCGAGAGTAACTTCCGAGTTGCCGGAAAAGTGATGGTCCAGCAAAGGTGCAAGTGGCAGGTTGGTTATAATATCTCCGTTGTAAACAATTATCCGTTCCTCACCGGCAATTAAATCTTCGATATTTTTGATGCCGCCTGCCGTATCCAAAAGTATTGGTTCATGGCGGAATGTGATCGGCATTCCTTGCCAGTTGTTTTCCGGAAAGGCCTCTTTATATTTTTCCGCACAGTGATGTGTATTAACGATAAACCGCTTTGCTCCGACATCCCGCAGGTGCTCCAGCGCATAAGTAATAATCGGCCTGCCGCCAATTTCCAGCAGCGGCTTGGGTGTATTTTCGGTCAGCGGCCGGAGTCTCGTTCCCAAACCAGCGCCCAGAATGAATGCTGTTTTAATTTGTTTGCGTGGCATATATTTTCTGTCCCTATTTTAGGGTGGAACAAGCGTAGTGGTCATGCCATAGCCTGATAACCTAAAGGTCACGCGAGGTCACAAGCCCCGCATGGGTGGTTCCACTCTAAGTCTTTATTCTCATTCGACGGTTTTTATGCTTCATATGCTCCAATTTTCCAAATGCCTTTTTCACGGAAAGCGGGGATCGTCTGCCTGCGGGCAGAGTTCAGCAATGCATTAATTGATTTATTGTGAACTTTCGCATAATCCGCAAGCGAAGTTATTTTGTCACCCTGTAAATAGGCAATGCGTTTATGCAGAGATTCCGTCAAAGCCAGAGTGGTAATTTTCTCCATGGTCTTTGTCTTTTTTAAGGTCTTGTAGTCATCAAATGACTGATAATACGTTTTTTTTTCTTTATCCCGAATCATAATATTAGGAAATCCCCAACGACCAAGCTGGTAATTAATAATTACACGTCCCATCCGACCATTGCCGTCACAGAAAGGATGGATTGTTTCAAAATCTAGATGGAATCTGGCGATTTTATCAATGAAGTAAGCGGATTGATCCGCGGAGAAATCAATCAGAATTGCTTCGATCATTCCCTCCACGTGCTCCGGCGCCGGCGCGATATGCGTGCCAACACGCACGTATTCTCCCTTTGTGCGAAATCGCCCGGCAATATCATCACTGATATTCCCCATCAGCATTTTATGCAGAAACAGAATCAGCTCCAGAGAAAGCTCCGCCTCGATGTTTTTCCCTTTGATATATTCCAACACCCGAGCAAGATTTTTAGCTTCAAATACCTCGCGTACGGATATATTGCGCGAAACTTCCAGTGCAAGCAAAATACGTTCGGTCTCTTTGAGCGTCAAAGTGGAGTTCTCAATGGCGTTGGAATTAAAAACACTTTCCGGAAGCTCGGATTCATCAATCAGCTTCAGCAAAGACTCTTTGCCTTTGCGCAACTGATCATATTTGCCCTTAAGCACCTTGATATAATTTTTTAGTGCGTTCGTAGTTGCCATGTCAATGCCCCTAATTCCATTTTAAATCAAAGATGGCGCTGAATTTTAATATCATATTAACGAAATTATGTCAATTTATGGTTAATATAATCACTAAATAGCATATAATTAACGTACTAATACATATAATACGTTAATTATAAGATAAAAAATCACTAATTAACGGTATTTATAAACACGGGGAACAGCGAGCGCCGACTATTCAGCAGGACATTGCCCAAAAGTTGCGACTATTATGCAAAGCGTTGCCTAATAGTCGCATTGTGTCTTTTATGATCAAGAAATAATTAATGTCAGCCAGACCACACCCCTTACTTCGGCGGCAGTGTTCGAACAAAAGATACGGATCGTTGCACCCACTCGTTTAGTTCTTCGTCCGCATCCAGCGCTGCGGATAAAACCATTATCCAGCCTTTCATCGGCCGGCCGGTGAGATCAAATTTCCCGGCATGAGGCCTCTTCAGCATCTCTTCGTATCTGTCAGCACCAACCCGGACAATCAGATCATCCTTGATAATGCCGCAGACCATGTTGCCATAAAACAAAAAGCAGATTCCGCCGAACATTTTCTTCTCGGCAAAGTCCGGCTCTTCGTCCAATATTTCGCGAACTCTTTGCGCCAATCCCTTATCGTAGGCCATTGTTCACCTCGGGTACTATTTCCCGTTAATCGTTACCATAATTTCTTTGAAGCTTTCCACTGCCGCTTCCAGATTTTCGATAATGTCGCCCGCCAATACATCCGGGTCGGGCAGATTGTCGAGATCGGCCAGACTCTTATCTTTGAGCCATGTAATATCCAGACTGGTCTTATCGCGGCTAACGATTTCATCATAGGTGAATTTGCGCCAGCGGCCTTCCGGATTTTTCTCGGCATGCCACGTTTCTTTGCGTTTATGGCGGTTAGCCGGGTTGTAGCACTTGATAAATTCCTGAAGGTCTTCATACTTCAAGGGTGATTTTTTCAGCGTATGATGAATGTTAGTGCGGTAATCATATATCCATACTTCTTGCGTCCAGGGGTCTTTACTGGCCGGTTTGTTGTCGAAAAACAAGACATTGGCTTTAACACCCTGCGCGTAGAATATTCCGGTTGGCAATCGCAGAATTGTGTGCAGATCGGTTGTTTCCAGCAACTTTTTGCGGACAGTTTCGCCCGCCCCGCCTTCAAACAAAACATTGTCGGGCAAAACAACCGCTGCTTTGCCGCTTGTTTTGAGCATTGTGCGGATATGCTGGACAAAATTGAGTTGCTTGTTGCTGGTCGTTGCCCAGAAATCCTGGCGGTTGTAGGTAAGATCTTCTTTCTCCTGCTCGCCTTCTTCATTGGTGAAAGTCATGGAGCTTTTCTTCCCGAAGGGCGGATTGGTCAGCACATAATCCACGCGCAACCCTGTATCGGCCACCAGCGAATCTGTCGGCAAAATAAATGTCTCCGAATCAATCTCGCCGATGTTGTGCAGGAACATATTCATGAGCGCCAGTCTGCGCGCGCCCGCAACAATTTCGTTGCCATAAAATGTCGAATTTTTTAAAAACGCTTTTTGCTCTTTGGTGAGTGTGAAGATTTTCGGATCGGAAATGTAGTCGTAAGCTGCCAAAAAAAAACCGCCGGGGCCGCAAGCCGGGTCGGCAATGGTTTTCAAAGGCCCAGGCTGCACGCAGGCCACCATGGCCCTGATTAAAGCTCGCGGCGTAAAATACTGCCCGGCGCCGCTTTTGGTATCTTCGGCGTTTTTCTCCAGTAAACCTTCATAAATCCTGCCTTTGACGTCCGTCCCCATCACCGTCCATTGCTCTTTGTTGATCATATCGATCAGTTTATAGAGCTTGGCCGGGTCTTGAATCTTGTTCTGGCTCTTGATGAATATCTGGCCCAGAACACCTTGTGCTTTGGATAGTTCGCGCAGCGTTGTCGTGTAATGCGATTCCAAAACCGCACCGCTTTTTGCGGTGAGACTTTCCCAGTTGTATTCCTTGGGGATGGGCAATTTGCGATTATGCGGCGGCTTGCTATATTCATCCGCCATTTTCAAAAAGAGCAGATAGGTGAGCTGCTCTAAATAATCGCCATAGCCCACGCCATCGTCGCGCAGAGTGTTGCAAAAACTCCAGATTTTACTGATGATACCGGATGTGTTTTCGTTCATAATCTTTTATTTCCTTAATCTACAGATAAATAAATTGCCACTTGACTTTTATTAACGAAAAGTCGAAATTTAAGCCGCAAGTAATTCCTCATGTGTGGGCTTTCGGATGGTTGCTCGTAAATAGCACATGGGGTTTTGCATTTTTATGAAAAAGATGATTTTCCGCAACAATCTTCTCCTTAATATTTAGTATCAACTATAAATCCTGTTCGCCCCGGACAAGGATATCCATGACGATCTTTGTGTTTGTTGAGTGTTGTCGAGTATTCTTTACGTTTGAATTTTTTTCCACAATAAGAACATTCAACAATATAAGTTGGCCCATAACTGAATTTCTTTTTTGGTGATAATCCAAAGCTTGAATTCGGTACATGAGTTGTTTTGCGAGCAGCGACATGCGGCACCGCTATAGGTCCTGTTTCCGTCAATTCAATTTTGTATTTAGGTATAAATGGCGTATTGGTTATTTGTACTCCGCCGATTCGATCCACACGATACGAGCGGTCTTCCTGTGTATTGTGTTTGACAGCATATAACAACAAATCGCCATTCTTTGTCATTCGCAAAGAATACGGCTCTATTAATCGCGATCCGCTCTGATATTGAAGATTGACACACAGATGATTGGCCGCGGCAAAGCGGATAATGTGCAGAGGCGAAGTTGTCCGGGCGCGCCAGGCTTGAGTTATGGCAGGCATTTGCAATGATGTATCAATTTCGATACCGCTGGCTGCAATCGGAGCCGCCGCTCTCGCCGGTGCGCCTGCCGCTGCTGCCGCGGTTTGATACAACCATTCAAACACAGCAGGAAGTTCCTGCCAGAATTGCTCAAAGGGTGGAAGTGCCGGTAACTGATGAGCCAGCATATTTGACCACTCGGCTTCCAGCTCAATTCGTTCCGGTTTTTCCGCAAGTGATTTTGCGGTAGGCGGCAAAATACCCTTAAAATCACATTTCTGCTGGAGTGTTTTGCTTAAAACATCATGCGCAGGATTTACATCATTATGATGATATAAATGAATCACGTCATAGAGGTCTCTTGGCCGAAGCCTCTCTGCCAGCGCCCGTATTTTTTCCGCGAACACCTCTTCAAAACCATAGCATTGAACAGAAATACCATCGGAAGGCCTGTCGGAATAAGGATGCTGAACTTCCCGCATAACCGGCGAAAGTGCAATGACCTCGTCCGCCGTCAAATCCAGTTTAACGCGCGGCATATCTCCGCGCTGCTGCATCGGACCCCGGTAGCTGATTTTACCTTCAGCCGATAACTTCCCGCGCGGATTCCTATAAACTTCAAATTTGATTAAATCCTTTGGTATTGCCAGACCTGTCGCATTGTAAACAAAATCCGCAATTTCCCGAAACGCCTCCGTCAGAGATTCCTCATTAAGATGATCTTCCCGTATAAGCGTAAAATCCAAATCTTCGGAAAAACGGTATGTTTCAAAGTAGCACTTTTTCAGACATGTGCCGCCCTTGAATATCCAATCTTGGCCGACAACATTATGCCTGGAAATTCCGGCCAACAGCCACCCGAGTACATAATCCTTTTCAATAATGTGCGCGCCGAGTCCAAATTCTTTCGACGCATCCATAATTTCCTGACGGGTAATCATTTATTTTTGCTCCAGCTTTGAGGTATCCATAAGCGCCAGCGCGTAATTAACTTATCCGTAGCAAGCGTCGCATCTAACTTTGTGTTGCCTTTGGTTAATTCCCCAAGACATTTAGATATGGCGTCCGACTCCTGCGGTGCAAACCGCTCCAACATAAAACCAAGTCTCTTGAAAACCGCACCGTTACCGAGCTGCTTTGCATACTTCAGCAGCAGCTCCATATTTTTATTTTCCGATTTCAAATAATTTATAAACATATCCGCAACCGAGCGGATACCTCCACCAAGCGTAGGATCGCCAAACATATCCACGACCGTGCGCGACGGATCGGATACAGACACCTTCACCTGCCCCTGCCAGACGGGTTTCAGGCCGAACATTGCCTTGTCGGGAACCTGCCGTAATAAATATTCCGTGCCTTTCACGACGCACAAACTGCGCCTTGGCTTTTGAGTTGTCATGACCATGATCTTGCGGAAAATCTGTTCCGTCAATCCCCAATTTTCCGCGGCGCTCCAGCCGCCGATGTAGCAGGGCGAAAACAACTTCTCGGCAATCACCCAGGCGTTTTCCAGCGGCATATCAGCAGTGCTCGACTCCAGCGCAACGGTAACATACACCCCCCTGTAAACACGGGAAAGCCAGCCTTTTTTTGCCCAGCGGGAAAGCAACTTGGCGGCGTCGCTGGACGACACATTCAATATTCTCGCTGTATCAGAAACAGATATGGAACCTTTGGTGCCACGAACCACCTGCCCCAGCCGCAGGCGGTCTAATTTTCCGATACCGGATAAATCTTTTACGGTGTCTTTATTCCCAACCATATTTCGCCTTTTTTGGTATATCAATAGCGCAATAATTCAACTATTCAGCGAACTATTGCACCTGTGATATACTACTTTGGACCGGTTTTGCCAAGATAAAATTCGAATTTACTTTTTCTTTTTCAGCGCTTCTTTTCCCGCTCTTATGCGTTCCAGTAATTGCGACGCCGGTTCGTCGTTGGGGTCTTGGGGGACAAGCTTACCGGCAAAGGCTTTCTTTAAAATGCTTTGCCGCAGGGATTCCGACTGCTGGAGGCTTTGCTCAATGGTCTCTTCAATTTTGTCGCAGACAGACAGACGGGATTCGATTTCGGCGACGATGGCTTTTTGTTCTGGGATGGGTGCAAGTAAAATTGGAAATTTTCTTAATTCAGTCAAGCCAATAAACTCCTGTGCACCACCCTTTGAAAGTGATTTTACATAATTTTTAGCATTGATAGATTTTAAGAAATATAGAAGATAAAATGAAAAAATATTATTATCATTTTCTTTTATGAGTCCTACATTTTTGATACTAAAAATTCTTTTATCGTTAACAATACAACACATTCCTCTATTCGCACCAATCATTGATATAAGAATATCACCATAAGTGACATTAGATCTTCTATAATATTTTTCGTGATCATCATCGGTAATACATTGAACGTTATTAAATGTTAAACCACTTTCCTTGATATTCTTTTGTGTAATAAATGGAATTCCATTTTCAATATATTTTGGTGTATCATGCGTGCCATCTTTAACTTCACATAGTTCGCCTAAATTTACTTTTTTCCACCCCTTCGGCAAGCTCAGGGCATCGCCCTTCGGCAAAGAGTCTTCTTTTGGGAAGGTGGTTTCGACAGGCTCAACCACCGGCATTACCGTACCCTGAGCTTGTCGAAGGGTGCTTTTTGTCAATTTGCCTTCAAATGCCCATTTCAAGACCGCCTGCCGATAGACTTTGAGTTGTTGCTGCGCGGTTTTGAGGCTTTCGATGCCTTTATCCAAACTGCTGAACAGCTCTTCTATTTTGGCGACAATGCGGTGCTGCTCGGGAAGGGGTGGGAGGGGAATTTCAATAGTCGAAAACTTACTTTTATTTACTATAGAAACAGTCGTTGCAGAGGACAAGTCTTCGAGTTGAGTTCTGAATTTTGAAGACTGCGCTTGATAGAAAATATATTTACCAATTATAAATTCATTTTCTAATATTGCATTTAATTGCTGATTAAAGGCGGATTTAACTCTGGTTAACCCAGTTCTTCCCAAATTACCGATACAGGTAACGAGCACCGTGTTTGATGGTACCACTCTAGCTCTCTGTGCACCTCTAATTGATAATTTTTCATCCATGTCTTCGATTAATTTATCTTGAAGATGTGGTGGTTTTACAAATGGAATGTCTTTCCCATAATTTGATAAATCATTTTTAGGTGGGGTAGTGCCAGTGATTACTTCACATAATTCTCCTAACTTTAAATATTCCCAGCTTGTTGGTATATCTTTATTCTCATTCATTGTATATGGTCACTACCTTATTATTTCATTTGGCTTCGGCCCTTCGACAGGCTCAGGGACCGGATGAACAGGGTCAGGGTCCGATTCATTAAGCTTATTGCACGTTTTTTTGTCGCAGCGTGGTCACTGAGTCGGCATGATTCGTCGAAGGCGGTCCCTGAGCTTGTCGAAGGGGGCTTGGACAACTCCGGCAATTTGTCATGCTGCCCTTTGATCAATGCCTCTTTTTTCTTCCGGCTCCACCCTTGAACCTGTTTTTCTCTCTGAAATGCCTCATCAATTCTATCGAATTCTTCAAGATAAACTAATTTTACAGGTAGATGTTTCCTGGTAAAATTTGATCCTTCTCCATTTTGGTGCTGTGCCAATCTTATTTCAATATTATTCGTGCTGCCTGTATAATACTGGCCATTTGAACAAAGCAATATGTACATGTAGCCTTTCATAATGGGCCTTTGGGCTTCGACAGGCTCAGCCACCACCTCTACGTTCGATCCCTTAGTCTGTCAATCCGGTCGCTTCGGTCACTGAGCCTGTCGAAGTGGTCGAAGGGCCGAAGCGTTACGCCGCCAATGCTTCATTGAGTTCGTTGATGATATTTTCCGTCTCTTTGCCGAAAAGCTGCCACATTTTGCCTTTGCCGCCCTGGGCATCAAAGGGGGTGTAGTCCAGATCATCAACGTCCACATGTACGGAATTGGCAATTTGATCTTTAAGCATCCGCAGCCACTGCATCTGCTCTTCGGTGAACTTCAATGTGCCGGCCTGTTTTTTAAAGACCCAGTTCTGAAAATTCCTGTCTACTGTTTTGTCGTAAGAGGTAAGAGTTGTGTCAATGCCCGCCACTTTACGGATCAGCGATACTAATGCCACCAATTGGTTTTTGGGACTGCCACGGTCACTGGTCTTCGACAGGCTCAGCCCCCGGTTGTGTCCGACCATTTCGGTCGCTTCGGTCGTTGAGCTTGTCGAAACGATCGAAGTGGTCGAAGCCAGAACCTCATAGGCGCGCCATACGTTCAAGGGGGCAAGAGTTGGTTTATCGGCCACGATGGTATCCACCAGTTCCCGGATCATCGCATAGGTTAGTTCGCGCCTGCGGTAAGGCTGGCTGTAAAAGATTTGCAGGGCGGTGATTTCGTCTTTGTGCCGGAGAATCCAATCGGCAAATGTTTTGACTAATTCCTCGGCCTTGTCTTTATTGTCTTTGTCCCAACCTGCCGTCACGAGCTTGTCGGGATTGAGAATATCAATGATCTGCTCATGTGCTTTGCGGACGTTTTCAATGTAGGCGTTCAGCTCGCCGTTGAAGGTTGCGGCTGCCGAATTCTGCAAATCCTCGGTAAGCTTTTTGACTTTCTCCTCTTTTTCCACCGGCGGTGCATCCGGATTTTCCTGCTCTACTTTCAGGCGGATGTCTTCCAGTGTGTCGGGATTATAGGCGCCCAGCAGTTCCTTAACCACCTGCGGAATGGTTTTGTTTTTGGCCTTTCCGGCAAAAGTGGTTTTTTCTTTATCGGTAAGTTGTTTCTCCAGGCGGGCCAGGCGATTGGCCAGTGTGGTGAAAAGGTCTTCGTCTCTGGCGCCCACGGTAATGGCGGCCAGCAAATCTTTGAACGGCACACCCGGCTTTTTCTCCAGCGGGCGGCTGTCGGTTTTCAGGCTTTTGGTAACACCCACGGCATCCACAATCACATAATGATCTTTCGTATATTTAGCCGATGGCGTTACTCTTCTGAGGTCATCCAGAGTAATGGTGCGTGTGCCCCGGCCTTTCATTTGTTCGAAGTAGTTACGACTTTTGACGTCCCGCATGAAGAGCAGGCATTCCAGCGGTTTAACATCTGTGCCGGTGGCAATCATATCCACGGTGACGGCAATGCGGGGATGATAGTCGTTGCGAAACTGCGCCAGGGTGCTTTTGGGGTCTTCGCTGTTGTAGGTAATTTTTTTACAGAAGCGGTTTTCTTCGCTGAATTCTTCCCGCACAATTTGAATAATGTCGTCGGCATGGCTGTCGGTTTTGGCAAAGATCAGGGTTTTGGGTACTTCCAATTCGCCCTTTTCATTGAATCGCTCCGGAAACATTTCCGGCAAATGATCTTTGAAAGCGCGAATGACGGTGCGTATCTGATTGGGGTTGACAACTTTGTCGTCGAGCTGTGTTTGGGAATAAACAACGTCTTCATCCAACTGCCCCCAGCGTTTTTTGCGGGTGAGTTTTTCCCGATGATCCACATACTGGCCTTTCCAAATCGCGCCCCCTTTTTGGGAAATTTCCGTTTCGATCAGATACACATCAGAGCCCACATTGACACCGTCGGTGACTGCTTCCTCGTGGGTGTACTCGCTGACGATGTTCTGGTTGAAAAAACCAAATGTGCGGTTGTCGGGCGTGGCGGTCAGTCCGATCAAAAAGGCGTCAAAATACTCCAGCACCTGTTTCCAGAGGTTATAAATACTGCGGTGGCATTCGTCAATCACCACATAGTCGAAAAAATCAATGGGTAATTTCGCATTGTATACCACCGGCACCGGCTGGCGCCCTTCCCATTTGATTTCCGCTGGATTCGTTTCTTCTTCTTTTTCGTCCAGTTCTTTTTCTTTCAGGATCGCATATAAACGCTGAATGGTGCTGATATAGACCTGATTGTCGGTCGGCACAAAGCTGGATTTCAGGCGATGCACGCCATACAATTCGGAGAACTTGCGGTTGTCGTCATTGGGCAGATAGGCCATAAATTCCTGCTCGGCTTGTTCGCCCAGATTTTTGGTATCGACCAGAAACAAGACGCGCCTGGCTTTGGCGTATGTAAGCAGTCGATAAATGGATGTAATGGCTGTAAAGGTCTTTCCCGAACCCGTAGCCATTTGAATAAGAGCTTTGGGGCAATTTTTGCGGAAGGAATCTTCCAGATTATTGATGGCGGCAATCTGGCAATCTCTCAGCCCTGATGTTTGCAGGAGCGGAATATCCAATACCCGCCTCCGCAATGTGGTGTCTTGCTTTAACCATTCCCGAAACGTTTCTGGCCGGTGAAAAGTGAAAACCGGACGGGAGCGCGGCTTGGGATCACGATAATCGGTAAATCGCGTTAGTGTGCCGGTACTTTCATAAACAAACGGCAGGGAATCATTATGAAGGTGTTTGAGTTTGCTTTCGGCATAATCCTTGGCCTGATCCTCATGAATCGTTAAGTGGACACCTTCGTCCTCTTTTTTGGCCTCAATCACACCCACGGGTTTGCCATCAACAAACAAAACATAGTCGGCAGGGCCGATGGCAGTTTGATACTCGGTGACAACAACACCCGGCCCGGCAGACAGATCAATTTGCTTTTTGTTCTGAATGATCCAGCCGCAATCTATCAATTGCTTGTCAATATTATCGCGCGCTATCTGTTCGGGATTTTGATTGGTCATTTTATATCAATTATCCGATAATTAATCACATCATATTATAGAAGCAAACAGCACATCAGTTATTCCGGCAGAACGTTAAATAGCCTAATTGTTTTGGCATAATACAATTTTCAAGAAACAATGCAACAGGTAAATGCACAAGGCTGAGGACCGAAGGTTGAGGGCTGAAGGCAATCCACCGAAAGTGAACAAGAAACGAAGCGCAACTACTCCGGCTTAATCTTTGTCTGCGCCGCGACGATAAAGCCGGGAAGGCTGATGATTAATATCCGGAAATACAAGTTCCTATTCTTAAATCCCCATTTTTTTAGGCAAAATAATCTTGACACACAACCACCTGCCTCATATACTTCAACCCACGAAAAGGAAGTTCTCATCAATTATAATCAGATTGAAACTTACATCCATGATTCCCCGGAAGCCAAGTCCAGTCGTGGAATTTGTCAGGAATGCCGGGAAAGATTATGTTCTGACGATAAAGAGAAAAAAGCAATTAAAGTTATAGCTACCCAGGAGGATATGCCGATGCAGGAGATCGAAGTTACAGCGATTGAGGGCCTGTTGGTCGGGCATGAGCAAAATTTGGAAGCCGCGACGGGCTGCACCGTGATTCTCGCCCCGGATGGCGCGACTGCCGGCGTGGATGTGCGTGGCGGCGCGCCGGGCACACGCGAGACAGACCTGCTCAACCCTGTCAATATGGTGCAGAAGATTCATGCCGTAATGCTCGCGGGAGGCAGTGCCTTTGGCCTGGATGCGGCTGCTGGAGTCATGCAATATTTGGAAGAGAAGCAAATCGGTTTTGATGTTGGTGTGACGCGAGTTCCGATTGTCTGCGGGGCTGTGCTCTTTGATTTGACTTTTGGCGATTATCGGATTCGTCCGGATAAAAAAATGGGTTATGCGGCCTGCCTGAGTGCGGGAAAGGAGTCCCCTCAGGGCAATGTCGGCGCGGGTGCAGGCGCCACCGTCGGAAAAATTCTGGGTATGGATCGCGCGATAAAAAGCGGCCTGGGCTGCTTTGCTCTACAGGTGGGTGATCTGAAAGTTGGCGCGCTGGTGGCAGTCAACTGTCTGGGCGACGTGATTGATCCGCAAACGGGGGAGAAACTGGCCGGCCCGCAAGGCGCAGGCGGACAGACGTTTGAGGATACGGAAGATATCATGATGCGGGCTTACGCGGACAAGAAAAATCTGTTCAGCGGCAACACGACCATCGGCGTGGTCGCCACCAACGCGGCGCTGGACAAAGCCCAGGCGACAAAGCTCGCGTCCATGTCGCACAACGGCTACGCGCGCACGATGCGGCCTGCCCATACGATGGTTGACGGCGACACAATTTTCGCCCTGTCCGCCGGTTCGGTCAGCGCAGATTTAAGCGTTGTCGGCCTTCTGGCCGCGCGCGTGATGGAGCGCGCCGTTGTGAACGCGGTAAAAAACACAACGGCGCTTTGCGGGTTGAAATGCTATCGTGATTTACAAAAGGCCGGAAGCTGAAGATTAAGATTACCCTCAAGGTAGCGCAGCAACTGTTTCATCCACACTGAGCAGAATTATCACCACCATTATAAGGAGGAATATGCGATGAAGATTATGAAAACCCTGAGCACTGCCGTTTTCCTGCTGTGCCTGGCCCTGCCTGCCTTTGCCGGCGATGTCGACATGAACCGGCTGAACGCCTTTGCCAAAAAAATGGTTGAATCCAAAAACCAGGCAATCGGCTATCCAATCAATCAGAATGTTGATCTGCAGGAGTTTTACCGCTGGTTTGCCGATTCGGGTCTTGCCAACGTAGCGATGAACAATGTGGGCAACCCGCGAAAAGAGAGCTCCTTATCACTCAATACGCACCAGTTCGAAAACGAAGTGATAGACTTCTTTGCCCCGCTTTACGGCTTTAGAAAAGATGATACCTGGGGGATCGTCACCATGAGCGGGACAGACGGCAACAACCACGGGGTCTACTTCGGTGTTAAGTACCTGCTCTCCAAGAGCAAGAAAAAGCCGATCCTGTACGTCTCGGAGGAGGCCCACTATTCCATCAAGAAGCTGGGCGACCTGCAGAACCTGGATATGCGGCTGATTAAGGCCGATGTGAAGGGACAGATGGATATCAACGCCTTTGAAAAGGCCCTTGATCCCCGGCGTCCTGCCCTGGTGGTGATCGCCATGGGCACCACCTTCAAGGGCGGTATTGACGACCAGGAAGCAATTGACAAGGTGTTGAAAAAGAAGAAACCGGTTGCGGTCTACCGTCATCTTGATGCCGCCCTTTTCGGCGGATACCTACCCTTCAGCGAACACAGCGATCTGGTGAACCGTACGAAACACCACTTCGACTCGGTTGCCGTGAGCGGCCACAAATTCTTCGGTTTCGACGAACCACTCGGCCTTTTCATCACGACAGCAGAGGTTCTTTCCCGTCAGAATCCCTTTAAAGTATCCTATCTGAACGATGCCGTCCCGACTATCACCTGCTCCCGCTCCGGCCTGGGGCCTCTCAAGTTCTGGTGGAAGGTGCAGAAGACCGGGATTGAGGGATACCGTAAGCAGGCCGCCGAGATCCTCAAGAACGCGGACTACCTCAAGCAGCGCTTTGACGAGCTCAACTATCCGGCCTGGAAGAACAACTTCTCCAACACGGTCTACTTCAAGCGCCCCAGTCCGTGGGTCATGAAGAAGTGGGATCTGGCGCCTGACCACGACAAGCGTCTGGGTGGTGACCTGGCCCATGACATCGTGATGCAGCATGAAGGACCAGATACGATTGACCGCTTCATTGAGGATATCAGGAAGGATATGGCGGCGAAAAAGTAGCGAACAGGGGATTGAGCCAGGGGTTACAAACGTCCTCATGTTCGTGCTCGGCGTCTTGTGTTTATCTTTGATTTAGAGTCGGAAGAAGGCCTCGTCCTGGTCAAGTTATATCTGCGGATTAGCCTTCAAAACGATCTTTCCCTTTCATCTTGGCTCGATACAGGGCGTCGTCAACCCTGCCAAGAAGGATGTCCTGTTCATCTGTTTGATGATATTGAGCGACTCCAAGACTTACCGTGACCGGTATAGCTTCGCCTTTATAAATGTTTGGCGTATCTTTGATGGTCGTACGAATTTTTTCCGCCATGTCCAATGCGTTTGTTGAGTCGCAATCTTTAAGAAGAACCAGAAATTCTTCGCCTCCCCATCGGCAGAGCATATCTGATTCTCTTATGCAGCGTGCCGTCAAGGCGGTAATATGCTTCAGCACCGCATCTCCAGCAAGATGTCCAAACTTGTCATTGACTTGCTTAAAGTCATCAATATCAAACAATATAATGGAAAATATCATCTGTTTACGGCGTGCCTCTTTTAAGGTCTGATCATAAATAATATCAAAAGCATGCCGATTGTAAGCGCCGGTCAGGCTGTCTTCTGTGGCCAATTTTTCCAATTTTTTCTGGTAGGCTGTTATCGTAATTTTTGTCAATAGCACTACGACAATTGTTATTATGGCGCATATCATCAAATTCATAAACAGAGTTTGGGCAATTTGTCGAATATCCTTCTCTTCAGTCTGTTCCACCAGCAAATACCACCCAAACTCCGGGATATATCGTGTATTGAGATGTGTGGTCTTCCCTTCTCGATTAAATATAAACGAATTATGTTTGTTGGCAAGAATCTCGGCGGCCATGATTGCGAGGCCTTCCTTTTTAAATATGCTGGTAACTGCTTTTGAGAAGTTTGAGCCATGAAGCTTTATATTGCCTTGCTTGTCGATAAAGTATATTTCGCGGCTATATCTTTTCTGGTATACCTCAATGAGTTTTATGACGGCATTGACGTTGAGACCAACACCTGTGGTACCGATATAGTTTCCCTTATAATCATACACACGGTAGTTAATAAAAATTGTCATCGTGTCTTTGCTGGCCATGTCAGGATCTACGTTTATTTCATAATCAGATTTCATTTCCCGAACCCGAAAATACCAGACATCGCGAGGCTCATTAGGCGATACCTTTTTCAGTATCCCATCCGCATGATAATAAATTCCGGTTCGGTCAGAAACGAAGAAACTGGTGAAGGTGCCGTATCTTTTCTGGATTTCTTTAAGATAGCGAGTGATTTGCCCTACATCTTTTTCTCCATGAATTACCCAATCCCTTAGAAAAGTATCCGTGGCCATCATTGATGAAATGAAAATGGGGCTAAGAAGATCGCGCTGAATTTCCGAGTAGATGTTGTCGCTGGTCAATGGCAATTGATTAACGGTGATTTGTTGTCTCAGTGAAGCACGGGATACAAAGTAGCTAGTGAGACTCGTTATCAAGAAACCAGCTACCAGAAGCAAACTGATAATTAGGATTAGTTGATTATTTTTTTTCATCTACCATCCTAGAAAACCTGGCTGTAAACAAGTTAATTGGTTAGGTTCCCGGTTCCTTCTCAACGGTGGCTTTCAGTATTGCTCTGTCTTTTTCTGGAGTGATTGTATAAGAACTTCCTTTTTGTGGTGGAAGTATAAGAAACGCCGTCTTGTATGTCAAGGTAATCTTGACCGCCGAATTGTCCGCAAAGGAGTTGAGTCGCTAAAGTCTAACGATCTGATTTTACTGGAGCCGATGGCCAGAATCGAACTGGCGACCTACTGATTACGAATCAGTTGCTCTGCCGGCTGAGCTACATCGGCATCCATAATGTCCGGTAAGAGCCGCAGTATTTATCTTAAGGCGTTGGCCTTGTCAAGGTTTTGTATAGCTATAAATAAATGGGCAGCTTTATCTCCGGCAGGATATCACCTTCGTATAATACTTTTTCGAGATATAGACCGGATGGCGGGGCTGTATATTGCGCCGGAATATCCGTATGGGAATTGATCATTTGTTCAATATCACCAACAGTGAATTTGCCCCGACCGGCCTCGACGGTTATACCGATAATACGCCGGACCATTTTCCACAGAAAATGCGAGCCCGTCACGCGCACGGCAATAAGATCGTCAAATTCTTGGAGCTGGACATTTTCAATGTTGACTTGGGTGGAGGTCTCTTTATCCATTCTTTTGTCGGCAAAGGAAGAAAAATCATGAAATCCGGCGAAGACATGGATTGCCCGCTGCATCTTTTTCATATCCAGCTTATCTTTAATCCACCAGACATAACGCTTGCCGAAGGCTGTCCGTCTTTTGGCGATGAGATAAAGATAACTGCGGCTTACTGCGGAGTGGCGCGCATGAAAGCGGGGCGGGGCATTTTCGACCTGCAGAATATTGATGCTGGCCGGTAAATTGTCATTAAGGCCCATTTGCAGAGTTGCCGGGTTAATTTTTTTGGTAGATTCCAAATGAGCAACTTGAGCCAGGGCATGCACTCCGGCATCGGTGCGGCCGGCGCCCTGAATTTCTACCGGTGCATCTAAAAAAATTTGTGCAGCTGTAATTAAAGCACCTTGAATGCTCTTAGCATTATTTTGTTTTTGCCAACCACTGTAATTAGTGCCGTCATATTCCAGGGTAATCTTATATTTATGAATTATGGTTGCTTTATCCTGTCTGTTCAGACCTTTTCCCTGTAAGTGGCCGATTTGCAGGTGGCTCTTACCGGCAGTGGAAGATTCATTTACTTTTTGCTCTCCTGCCGTAATGATGCGCTTCCGGTCTTGAATTAACTTTGCTGACATTGTCATCCTTGAAAAGCGAAAAGGCTTTAGTAACTGGGTTTTTATTCTGACGCTAAAATGCTCATGCCGGAAATGTTCGTTAATAAATCACCTGCTTCGGCATCGAAGCTTCTCAACTCGCGACCCGGACGCAGTGTTGTGATTGCCGCCTGCCCGATGATTTTTCTTCCATCCTGTCCCGTTAAATCTTTGGTTCTTATCCCCCAGATGTTATGAAAAATCAGGGCCTGGCCGTTCTGTGCACCGATGTAAAGCATGACGTGACCTTTGCGCCAGAGGATTGTTAAATAAGGGATTCCCCTGTCTAAAATAATTTTTTCCTTTTGCTCCGGTGGAATACCGCTGAGATTGATATAGCGGCCTGCTTCCTTGACTTGATCTTCGGAATGGCGCGGCAGCCATATTCCAAAAACCGCAAAAAAATCGCGAGTCATGGAGGAGCAATCACGGTTTCCGTAAAGCCCGCCCCAGCCATAAGGTTCGCCAATCATTTCATTGGCGATTTTAACAGCATTGAGAGAGTTTAGCCGCAGTGGCTTGATAGCGGACGCCTCCCGGGAAACATAGCCTTTTTTGATCGCCGCATAGTCACTGAAAATGCTCATGGCAGCGATAAGAATTTCCATTTTTTCCGGTGTTTCCCCGACCAAGGGGAAAAGATATCCGAGTGATGATTTTAAACCGAATTGCCCGTTTTTATAGAATATTGGAGTTTGATCGCGGGTAATTACGGCATAGCGGCCCGATTCCCATTTTTTCATAAAGCTTCCATCTACGCGGCCAAAATCATTAGCCGGCATCCAGCCGAAAGTGAAGCAGGTTTCCACCAGTGCCCAGGCTTTGTCGGCGCTTAAATGACAGACAAAAATCGGCGTGTTGCTGGCCACTGCTGATCGCTGCAGATTGTCAAAAGGCCAGCCGTCGCTGTCTCCGTCCGGACTGGAAAAATGAGGTTTTGTCGTGGGCAATGCCCGCAGAGCAGTATTGCGTATAGTAATGGCGGGATAGAGGGCATTGGGGTAATTATCCAGCGCGGCATTTTGCAGGAGTTTTTTATACCAGTCACCGGTATGTTTTCTTTTATTTTCACCGAAGCCGAAATTGGCACTAAATTTTTTGGAATCAATATTTACGGTAGGAAGTTGAGCGTAAAAAGGTTCACGCTGATGCCAGACGGAAAAATAAATGGTGTTGTAGTCTTCGTCTAAGCGATTTTGGTTTTCGGCAGTAATCAAATCTTTGCTTTTGGTTTGGTCAGGTAAATAGGCAAGATGATTCTGCTGTAAATCGCTTATATCTTTAATTGTTTCTGGTGCTTTTAGACAGGCTGTTAAAGAAAAAATGACCAGAATAACGATAACCAATTTCAATTTCATGAAAAATCCTTCAACCGAACTTCAACTGCCTTGACTTCCGTTAATTGTAATGGAAACTTTTATAGTCTTTTTTAGGTATTTGGGCAAGAATAAATGAATAAAGAGGTAGATTTTAACTTGTTACACAAAATAATTTTGTGGCATAAGATATTGAAGGCTGGTATAAGAGACAAACCACTTAAATCTAAGATGAAGGAGATAGTTTATGGTCCCCATTAGCGTATTAAAGGAATTTGTCTTTTGCAAGGAATTTAATGATGACCAGTTAAATAAGTTAGCCGACTTGGCAAGTGAAGAGAGTTTTTTGGCCGGGACTCAGATGTATCAAAATGGCGATCCCGCCAGATCCCTTTTTCTGGTTCAAGAGGGCAAAATAGTTTTGTTTATAGATAATTATATGGGGCCACACAAGCCGCCAATGCAGGTTACTGTAGATATGATTACCAAAGGGGAGTCGATGGGGTGGTCAGCAGTAGTTGAGCCTTATGTCTATACTCTCGGTGCTCTTTGTATTGATGACACCAAGGTAATTGCTTTTGATGCCGTCGGTCTGAAAAAATTAATGGACGAGGACAATAATCTCGGTTTCAAAGTTATGCAGGTTGTGGCTAGAGTAATTTCGACAAGGTTGACCCATACACGAATAATTTTAGTAGGAGAAAGAGGCCTTTCCGTTTTAAACGAATATTAATTATTAGAAGCACAAAGAAGAAGTATAGTATTTATACGATAATACAGAATTTGTTCAAACTGACGGCGGATAACAGTTCGGGTTTCCGCAAATATATGAATTCGCCTTTATAAGGACGAAAAAAAGGAGATGGAAAGTGTCTGATTTTGTACCCAAAAAGATTTTTTTTACCAAAGGTGTGGGAACACACAAGGATGAGTTGCATTCCTTTGAGCGGGCGTTGCGCGATGCCGGAATTGAGAAATGTAATCTGGTCCAGGTTTCCAGTATTTTCCCGCCGCACTGTAAAATGATTTCCAAGCCATTGGGGCTCACAGAGCTGGTTCCCGGCGCTATTACTTATTGTGTCATGAGTCGTTGCTGCAGCAATGAGCCAAAACGTCTACTGGCGGCGTCTGTCGGTTGCGCTATTCCTGCGGATAAATCGTCATATGGTTATATCAGTGAACACCATGCTTACGGCCAAACGGAAAAACAGGCCGGTGAATATGCCGAGGATCTTGCGGCAGCTATGCTTGCCTCCACCTTAGGTATTGATTTCAATGTTGATGAAAGCTGGGATGAGAAAAAGGAAATATTTAAAATCAGCGGGAAAATAGTCCGTACTCTCAATGTCACTCAATCAACAATATGTAAGAACAATAATTACACCACTGTTATTGCCGCTGCTGTGTTTGTTTTTTGAAAAATTGTACCTAAGCGGGATATTAAAAAACCAGGCATTGAGGAGGTAACACAAGACAATGGAACAAACAAAAATCATTGATCAAGCCGTCAAAGTTATTGGCGATAAAGAGGGGAAATATTTAACCTTCAGTCTTGCCGGAGAAGAATATGGTATCGGAATCCTGAAAGTAAAAGAAATAATCGGCATGATGCCTATTACCATTGTTCCTCAGACACCTTCCTACATTAAAGGAGTAATCAATCTGCGCGGTAAAGTGATTCCGGTGGTTGATTTGCGTGTAAAGTTCATGATGGAAGCCACTGACTATACCGAAAGGACTTGCATTATCGTAGTGGAGATATTAGCAGCAGGAAGAACTATTCTCATGGGCATAGTTGTTGATTCCGTTTCGGAAGTTCTTAATATTAAGGAGACCGATATTGAAGCAACTCCCGCTTTCGGGACTAAGCTTGACACCGAATTTATCCTGGGTCTGGCCAAAATTGGCAGCGGTATTAAGATACTGCTCGATATTGACCAGGTTCTATCTGTTGAGGAAATTAAGGCAGTTGCCGGCGACTTGGCCTAAGTGAAAAAATAATCAATGCAGACAATGAGTTGCTGCTATTCCGGGTATATATAATTGACTGACAATAAAAACGAAATGCTGGAGTTACGCATACAGGATGTTGGTGGCGCCGGGTTACCTTACCTTTTTTTTGAAGCCGCAGTTGCCGCGCCGCAAATGTTGTTTCTGCATGCCACCGGTTTTCTGCCCTGGCTCTGGCAGCCGGTTATCGAAGAATTTTTTCCGGCCAACAATGTCTGGGCTCCCTTTATTTGTGATTATCGATCCTGTAACCCGAATGCGGGAGGCTTGAGCTGGGATGTTATCGCCCGTGATTTATCTGCTTTTTGTAGTCGGCAGCAAATTCTGCAACCATTAATAGTTGGTCATTCCATGGGGGCAACCGTAGCATCAATTGCAACTGCCCTTTATGGTGTGCAGCCGCGTGGTCTGGTTCTCATTGAACCGATCTTTCTGCCGGACGAATTCTATACAATGGAGCCGGAAGTTGACAGCCATCCTTTAGCATCCAAATCGATTAAAAGAACAAACCATTGGAAAAATGAGAATGAAGCCTGGTCTTATCTCAAATCAAAATCACTTTTTTCCAGCTGGGATGAACGAGTTTTGCAGATATACCATCAATACGGTATGCAAAAACAGGAAGAAGGGAATTTACAATTGACCTGTTCGCCCCAAAACGAAGCAGCAATGTTCATGGGCGGCTGGGATATAAACCCCTGGCCGTTGCTGGAAAAAATAAATTGCCCAGTTCTTGTTATTGAAGGAGAACTAACCGAGAACAAGGGGTTCGTCGATATTCAAAAAGCCGTTTCCCTGTTAAGTCAGGGGCAATATAAATCGGTAGCGGGTGCGGGGCATTTAATTCCGATGCAGAAACCCAAAGAAATTGTCGAAATTATCAAAGAATTCAACCGGCAGATTGGGTAACAACCCGATCGAAGCAATCAACGCCGCCGCTGCCAATAAAGAAGCCAAATAAAGTGCATTACTATAAGGAGTAAATGATGAAACCCGACATTATTGCCCTATGTAATCAAAAAGGCGGCGTAGGCAAAACAACCTGTGCTTTAAATATTGCTGCCGGACTGACTCTGCTTGGTAAAAAGGTGCTGCTTATTGATTTCGATCCCCAGGCACATTTAAGTTATTCTCTCGGCATTGTTGCTCATGATCTCCAGAAGACGGTTTATTCAGTAATTAAGGGTACGGTGTCTCTGGAAGATGCGATTCTGGAGCATGCAGGAATGAGTGTGCTTCCCGCCAATCTTGATCTGGCTCAGATGGAAAACGAAAAAGCCGCTTTTCCTGAGGGCGAATTTACCTTGAAGAACAAACTAGCCGGCATCCGCAACAAGGAATACATTCTTATTGATTGTCCGCCCTCCACAGGATTTATTACCGTTAATGCGCTGGCCTGCAGCCGGGAGATTTACATACCCCTGCAGATGGAGTTTCTGGCATTAAAGGGGATGGGGCGGCTGATGAGCCGCATTGAAGAAGTACAGAAAAGTTTCAACAAGGATCTGAAGATATCCGGTATTATTCCTACCCGCTTTGATTCCCGCAAGAAATTGAACAATGCCATTATGGACAGCATCCGCGAGCGCTTTGGGGATAAAGTATTTTCTACGGTAATACGCGAAAATATTGTGGTGGCGGAAGCCCCAAGTTTCGGCCAGACAATTTTTGAATATGCGCCGAAAAGCCATGGTGCGGAAGATTTCCTGAGTCTGTGCGAGGAAATAGTAAGAAAGAAATAAATGGCCTGTCCGGGAGAGCTGCTATTTCCTTATCTATAACCGAACAACAAAGCACCCGCCGCAAGGCCTATCTGGCCCTCGCGACCGTCACTTTCCTCTGGGGATACAATTGGGTCATCATGAAGGAGTCACTCCAATATTGTGACCCCTTTGTTTTCAGTGCGTTGCGCGTCTTTTTCGGATCATTTATCCTGCTTTTTATTCTTGTTTGGAAGCGCGGGAGCATAGTCCCCCGAAATATTACGCTGCTCATCTTAACCGGCATCCTTTCGACTACCGGCGGAACCGGCATATCCACCTGGGCCCTCGAAAATAGCGGGGCCGGAAAAACGGCGATTCTGGTGTACACCATGCCGTTCTGGGCTCTGATTTTGGGGTGGCCTCTCCTTGCGGAACGCATCCGCGGCCTGCAATGGTTAGCTGTCGGGCTGGCTTTTTCCGGGTTAATTGTGATCCTGGCGCCCTGGAAAACATCTCTCGATTTTTCCAGTTCGCTGCTGGCGATTGTATCCGGCCTTATGTGGGCGGGCGGTTCGATCCTGATTAAGATCATGGGTAAAAAAAGCGATTTCGATCTCCTGTCCGTTACTGCCTGGCAGCTATTTTTCGGAGCCATTCCGATCGTCATTGCGGCTATACTGATTGACTCCCCGCAGGTCCGGTGGACACCTTATCTGCTGGGGGCACTGGCATACAACAGCGTATTTGCTACCGCCATCGCTATCTTGTTATGGTTTTACGCCCTGCAGAAATTACCTGCGGGATCAGCTACCATGGGTACTCTGGCCACTCCGGTGATTGGCGCTCTAGCCGCCGCCGTTCAGCTGGGCGAAAGGCCGTCGGCAGGTGAAACTGCCGGGATGACCCTGATCATTTGCGGAATCGTCCTTCTGGCTATTCTGGATCTGCGCCGCCAACAAAACAATTTATAAATAGTTTATGGCGTACTCTGGAACTGTATTATTAAACCACAATAAAAAAATATCTACCATGCTTGCTTATTTAATGGTAAATCAATGCCAATTAAAGTCAGGAGGTATTACATGAATCTTGCGGAATTGTTTTCACTAAAAGGAAAAGTTGCGCTGGTAACCGGCGGTGGCCGCGGTATTGGTAAATTTATCGCGACAGGTTTTGCAGAAGCCGGCGCCGATTTGATTTTAACATCCCGAAAAATAAAAAACCTGGAAGACACAGCCCGGGAGTTGGAAGACAATTATAAAATACGTGCTTTGGCCATTGCCAGCGACATGGGCAAAGAAGATACAGTTGATGCCATGCTGGCCGAAGCGCAAAAGAAATTCGGGCACATTGACATTCTGGTGAACAACGCCGGTGTTACCTGGGGTGCTCCCACACTGGAATTCCCTCTGGAAAAATGGGATCAACTTTTCAATGTCAATGTCCGTGGCGTCTGGGTAATTACCCAAAAAGTTGCCCGCATCATGAAAAATCAGGGTGGCGGCAATATTATCAATATCTCTTCCGTCACGGCTTTTCGCGGCACGCTGGAAGAGGCACACCCGGCGGTTCCCTACAATTCCACCAAAGCAGCCATTAACGTATTGACCATGAATTTGGCCGTAAAACTTGCTCCCTATAATATCCGGGTCAATGCCATTGCCCCCGGGTTCTTTCTGACGGATATGATGGCCTACATCGAAAGACCGGAGTTTAAACCGGCATACGATGCGACGCTTGGTGTTATTCCTCTACGCCGCATGGGGAAAAGCGATGATATCAAAGGGGTTGCCGTATTTCTCGCGTCCGCTGCATCGGCTTATATGACCGGCCATGTTCTTATTGACGACGGTGGTATGCTGGCCCACTAGAATTGTCTTCTAAGGAAATGAGATTTGCCTACATCAAATGTTGTTAATCCTCGGGATGCGGCAACAGTAATTCTGGTACGGACTTTAAATGAGAGTTCGTGGGAATTGTTTTTAGCCCGCCGCCATCGGCGTCAGTCATTTATGGCCGGCGCTTTTGTTTTTCCCGGTGGACAACTGGAAAAAAGTGATTGTGAATCGGAACTTTCTTCTCTAGTTTTAGCGGCAGACAGTTTCCATCCAGAGGATTTATTGCAGGATAACAGCCTGACGCCGGACCGGGCAAGGGGATTTTTCATTGCTGCCATTCGGGAGACTTTTGAAGAAGCGGGAATTTTCCTGGCTGGTGATAGTAACGGTAACTTTATTAATTTTCAGCAAGAGGAAGCTTTTGCTCGTTTTACCGCTCATCGCCAGGCGCTGAACTTAGGCGAAATTTCTTTTGCCGATGTTCTCCGCAAAGAAAACATTTTGCTATTTCCGGATGCCCTGATACCCTATAGTCATTGGATTACTCCGGAAGGTGAGACAAAAAGATTTGATACCCGCTTTTTTCTCGCGGAGCTTCCCCAGGGTCAGGAGACTGTTTCCGATTACAAGGAGCTTACAGAATTCTTATGGGTCACACCGCAAAATGCTCTCGCAATGCATTTATCCCGAAAAATTATTTTAATGCCGCCGACGCTCAAAACGGTCATGGAATTGACTTCATTCGCAAGCGTTGATGAGCTTTTCGCGGCGGCGAAAAAGCGCATTTTATATCCCATACTGCCGCAGATTTTTGCTCAGGGAGTAAAATTGCCGCATGATCCGGAATACGGCCTCGAACAATATAGAAGGCCGGCAAATCCGGATGAACACTCCCGCATTATTGCCGAAGACGGAGTGTGGAAAGCGGTTTGCTACAAAGATAAAAAAAGCTGTGACAAGTAATGATTCAAAAGCGGGCAGTTGCGTTGGGTATCAATGTGCAACAATTGATGACTAAACCTTGGTAGCCGTCAATTTAAGCGCCATGCGGGGCCACAACCGATATCCAAGGTCTGATTTTTGTAAGCTCCGGGCCAAGCTTGCACTCCACGACTTCCGTGTCATGTGCGGCTTGAGCGCGCAGCCAATAGCCGTTAGAAAGACCGAAGAATTTGCACAAACGAAGATCGGTGTCTGCTGTAATACCGCGTTTGCCGGCAACAATATCACCTATGCGCTGGGTGGGAACTCTAATCTCTTTGGCCAGGCGGCACTGGCTTAGCCCCATCGGCTTGAGAAACTCTTCCAATAGGATTTCACCGGGGGTAACGGACTTTAGTTTTTGTTCCATCTTTTAAGCACCAGGATATGACAACCGAATTATCTATGACAAAATCTTCCATCTAGACCAGATGGCACCTAGTCCAATTAATATGTATTTTAAAATAAATACTTAATAAAAAGCGATCAGGTATGAAGCAGTTTATTTCGGGGCAAACTTGATTTCCAGTCGGCATCCGATAGCTTCAGCGTACCGGCGCAAAGTGGCAATCGACGGAGAATGATGTTTGCTGCCTCCACCGGCTTCAATTCTAGCCACAGCAGGAGCTTTTGTTCCCATACGGTAAGCAATTTCGGCCTGAGTAAGACCGGCGTGCTTGCGTGCTTTGATTATTTCATCAAAGAGAGTAAACTCATCCTTCAACGCGTCATATTCGTCTTTGAACTTAGGATCTTTCATCCAAGTGGCGATCATTTCGTCATGTGTTTTCATTGTACAACTCCGATAATCTTTTTCTTGCCGTTTCTAATTCGCGAAGCGGTGTTTTTTCTGTTTTCTTAATAAACGCATGGAGAACGATTATTTTTCTTCCTTTAACTGTGCAGAAAAGAGCGCGGCCAATGCCTTCTTTCCCTTTTGCTCTTATCTCGAATAAGCCATTACCAAGCGAGCTAGTCATTGGCATTCCGAGATTTGGACCATAGATTTTCATCCTTTCGGTTGTTCTTGCATAAAAGGCACGAACGCCCACTGGCCAAGCATCAACCGCTAACTGCACTTTTTCGTTGTAATACTCAATCTTCCACTGCATGTAAATGATGTTAACAAATATGTTAAGTTGCGTCAAGATAAAGTTAAGGCTTAACGTTGATTGTAAAAAAGCCCTGAACTTTTATAAACGAAAAGTTCAGGGCAAGTGAAATTTAGCCGTCTTGCTATATGTCAGAACTTAATTTTAGGCGCCACTTTCGCGTCTTTCGGGGCTTCAAAGAAGGCTGCTTCTTTAAATCCATACATGCCGGCCAGAATGTTCGCCGGGAACGATCTTATTGCTTCGTTGAATATTTTAACCGCTTCGTTATATCTCATTCTTTCCACGGCAATGCGATTTTCCGTACCCGCCAGTTCATCCTGCAATTTCATGAAATTTTGATTTGATTTCAAATCCGGATAGCGCTCGACAACAACCATCAATCTGCTTAACGCACCGCTCAATTGATTATTGGCCGCAATTTTATCCGGAACAGTTCCCGCACCGCCAACTTTCGACCGCGCATTGGTCACTTCCACCAGCACATCTTTTTCCTGCTTGGCATAACCCTTAACGGTTTCCACAAGATTGGGAATCAGGTCATAACGGCGTTGCAGTTGATTTTCCACCTGCGACCAGGCCGCTTTTATCCCCACATCCATTTTGACGAATTTATTGTAGTTGCCGGCAAAGAAAGAATACAAGGCTATGACCAGAACGACAATTACCGCCAGCACGATAAGCAAAGTTTTCTTTTTGGAATCCATTTTTACCTCCTGAAATTATGTTAGAGTTTCTCTATTATAAGCGATCAACGATCTTACAAATATTATTGACTTCCTGTAAATATTTTCTAAAAATATCCACAACTTCACCGCTGGAAAGCTTATCTTTGCCTTCTTTTATATCGGCGCATAACATAAATACTGCCGTATCAATTGTAAAGAGCTTTCCCACTTCTTTTATTGTGTCACGCCTGTTCTGTGGCGCTTTTCCCTGTTTAAAATATAACAGGGCATTAAAAACCGAAATAAAAGCCGTTAATGAATTGCCGATAAGCTGTCTTAATTGTCTGGGCTTGCCTTCTGCTTTAAGATAGCCCTCCCGCAGGAGAATCAACTTGCCCCGCAGTTCTCTCTCTATTTGCAGACGCAAATCGGCCGGATTAAAGTTCAACCCATTCAGTATATTTTCCCCGTAAATTAAAATATGGCTGTTTTTCATGCCTAAATATTCAATGGGATAGGAATCTAAAGATGATTCAATGAAATCTTTGGTCATAATCAGCGGCACGGCAACATGGCGCTTTTTCCAGAATTTGACAGTTTCCAAAACATTCGAAAATTTATCCATTCCGGCGGGTGTGAGAACAACCAGCAAATTGATATCCGACTTGCCCCGGATATAAGATCCCCCGGCAGCACTGCCGTAAAGAATCAGCGCCACGAGTTCGTTGCCGAATACTTTTAAATAATCCTGCGTTAAGGGAACAAAAATGTCTTGTGGCTGATCTGGT
This sequence comes from uncultured Smithella sp., assembly GCA_964646755.1. GTDB lineage: Bacteria > Desulfobacterota > Syntrophia > Syntrophales > Smithellaceae > MVRV01. The sequence goes on along the minus strand of CAZYIE010000015.1, from coordinate 9,551 downwards.
ATTTTTGTCATAAATTCAATCCATTTCATCACTAATAATCTCCTCCGGCTCCGCCGCCCCCGCTGCCGCCTCCGCCAAAACCGCCAAAACCGCCGCTGAATCCACCACCGCCGCCCCCGCGGCCACTACCACTCATAAGCAGCAGCAATATCCAGGGAAGCATTGATCTTCCTGATTTTGTACCTAAAAGCAATGCTGCCGCCAGCAAAAAGAGAATCAGCCCGAAAACATTAAGGCCTTTTTTTTCGGTCCGGGCTTTTGACCTGACCGGAACAGGAGACCCACTCAATTGAACATTGGCGTCTTTGGCAATGTAAGAACTAAGCACATACATGGTGTCATAAAAGGCCTGGCCATATTTGCCGGCCTTAAGTTGAGGCTTTAAATACTTGTCGCGAATTTCACCGACCAAACCATCCGGTAAGATGCCTTCGACACCGTAACCTGTTTCTATTCGGACTTTTCTTTCCTTAACGGTTAAAAATATTAAAACCCCTTTGTCTTCGCCTTTTTTTCCTATACCCCACGCTTTATAAAGGCCATTAACATAAAGACTGGTTTCTTCATTCTCTCCGATAGTCGGGACAGTTACCACAACAACGGCCGTACCGGTTTTTTGCAGCACTTCCCTGGCCAATGCTTCCATTTTTGCAGCACTTGTCTGATCAATAACATTGGCAAAATCGTTGACGGCGCCGCGCGGTTGGGGATATTTTTCCGCAGCCAATAAATGACCGCAGGCAAACAGAGCAAAAAGTGTTGCCAGGAGAGCTATGATCAATTTGCCACTTTGGGGCAATGGGATTATTTTATTTATCACAAAATACCAAAATGCTGTTTAATGTTAATGGGTTCTTTGTTTTGCACGAGGTAACATTTTGCCAATGTATGCTCGCGGATGTACCGTTATCCGCAGTAATTAGAAACATGCTGCAGTAGCGATATATTGCGCAAACATTGCCTTCCCTGTCAAGCTGGAAATAGGGGACATAAAATCAACTGACATTAACAGTTATTGAAAAAAGATAAGCGGAGGAGTGAAAAATTACCTCTTCGCTGCCCCGGCTAATTGCCTGCTCCTGTGCCAATCTAACCAAAGGAAATAAAGAATCATAAAAATGCTATAGACGGCGGAAGGAAGCGCCGCTTCTTTCTCGAACAGCACAATGGCCAGACCTCCGGCGATGCCCTGATTTTTCAAAGTGCCCAGAAGAACCAGACTGGTAATATTTTTTTTATCAATTTGGAAAAAAACTCCGATTTTTTCAATAGCAAATCCCAGAACAAATGTTGCCAAAAGCACAACCAGAATTACAGGAAAGGTCATCAATGGTTTTGAAAAAATCAAATCCCGATTTACGCCAATCATCGAATACAGGACAATAAAAAATCCCCAGTCTGTCAGTATTCCGCGGACTGGAGCAATCCGGTCTTGCAGCTGAAAGTAAAGAATCAGCCGTGACAGGACGAGCGGCAGAATAATCAGCAACAGCATGATCTGAAAAAGCTTATAGGGATCGGCAAAACCAGTTCCGATAAATATCCAGAACATTAAAGGCATGATCAGTAAAGCCGTCAAGTATGAAGATACAGTTCCTGACAACGTATAAGAGACATTTCCTTCCAGAATTGCTGTAAAAGGAATGACGGCTACGGCCGGAGGTACGGCCGCGATCAGGACAAAACCGATCCAGATGTTATGATCGGAAATAAGCAGGGCCGATGCCGCCAGAATAGCGCCTCCCAGCACAACATACGTCATGAGGATACCGGACAGCGACGGCAGTAAAATCGAACGCAGCTTGAGAAAATAATCATTGGGTACAGCGATCGTCGCCAGCGTCATTACGAACGCCAAGGCGGGGATCATTAATGTTGTTGTCCAGGACGCCGGTCCGGGAAAAACAAGCCCAAGTGTAATGGCCAGAATAAAAATGAAATTACGGTTGGCCAGCATTTTTAACATTGTCAATCTCCACGGTGATCAATGCTTTCTCTCTAGCCAATAAGGTCTGAAAACACAACCTTTTAAAAATGCCGGGACAGGTGGATGTAAAATCATCTTGCTTTAACGATCATTGGATAATAAATATGATACATGCAGCCAAAAATAATTCTGATTCATCCACCGGTCAGCAAGCCTTCAGAACCACCGGCCGGTATCGCCAAACTTGCCGGATGTTTGCAGGCAAACGGCATCGCTCATGAAATAATAGATGCGAATCTGGAAGGCTTTCTTTATCTGCTTGCCAACTCCGCCCCGGAAATATCCGGAAGCGATCGTTGGACGGCACGCGCCGGGAAACATTGGGAAAAAAATCTTTCCGCGCTGCGGGATGGTAAAATATATCTCAATAAAAGCCGCTACCAGCGGGCAGTTGCCGATATCAATCGTCTGGTAAGCCAGGCTGGGAAAGCTTCTGGAGTTGATCTATCGCTTACCGATTATCGTGATCCGCAATTAACTCCGGTTAAAAGCAGCAACTTGTTTCAGATCGCTGAAAAACCTCAGTTAAATCCCTTTTATCCTTATTTCTCCTTGCGTCTGGAGGATGCCCTGAAAGAAAATCCGGAATTTGTAGGGTTTTCTTTAAATTATTTAAGTCAGGCGCTTTGCACCTTTGCCATGATTGGTTTTATCAAAAAGAAAAATCCCCGGCAGAAAATTATCCTGGGTGGCTCTCTTACGACTTCCTGGGTGAAGATTACCGGCAATAACAATATTTTCGGTGGACTCGTTGATGAAATGGTCGCCGGGGCCGGTGAAAGGAAATTGCTGGAGTTGCTTAACTATAAAGGCGGGTCAATCGATACGCCACCCAGTTACCGGGATTTTCCTGTTCATGACTACCTGGCGTCAACTCCGATTCTACCCTTCAGCACAGCACAGGGCTGCTACTGGCATCAATGCTCTTTTTGTCCCGAAAGGGCCGAAGATAATCCGTATTGGCCGCAACCCCCGGTTAAAGTATTGGCAAAACTGCACAGGCTTTGTAATGAGATGCATCCAGGTTTGATTCATCTTGTGGATAATGCCCTGAGTCCTGCCCTGCTAAAGGTTTTAGCCCAAAATGACCTTGGCGTCCCGTGGTACGGATTTACTCGAATTACCTCCCACCTGACCGATGAAGATTTTTGCCGGTCTTTGCGGCGCAGCGGTTGCACTATGCTCAAACTCGGCATCGAATCAGGTGATCAGGAAGTGCTCGATACGCTCCATAAGGGAATAGATTTACCGACGGTTTCGCGGGCATTAAAAGCAATTTCCGGGGCCGGTATTGCCACCTACATTTACCTGCTTTTCGGCACACCGCCGGAAAACGAAGAAAGCGCAATGAAGACTCTGAACTTTGCCGGCGATCACTCTGACTGTATTGATTTTTTGAACCTGGCGATTTTTAACCTGCCGGCATTGAGTCCGGAGGCGCAAAGTCTGGCCACTACCAATTTTTATGAAGGGGATTTGTCGCTTTATAAAGATTTTCTGCATCCACTGGGCTGGCAGCGTTCCGACGTGCGCAAATTTTTAGAAAAGACTTTCAAAAAACATCCGGCCATCAATGAAATAATCCTGCGCACGCCCGATTATTTCACTTCGAATCATGCCCCGTTTTTTACACATTGTTAGAAATGTTAACTAAATAGCAACAATTTCGCCAGATTCAGTGTTGTATAATCCCATCTTGCTTTCACCGGGAATTTCTATCATGGATTCCAGGGCGACAATGGTCTTGACGTCACGATTTGTTTCCTTTCCCATATAACCATTGCTGCCCCGATACGCCAATCCCTTGTAATGCGGACTGTAGAAAACATCTTCCACAAAGAATTCTTCATTGTTGTCCCGTAGATTCAATCCCTTCGAACCTGGAAGAACGACCCTTACGGCATCACTATACATATCTGCGGGAGTATTCTCCCTGCCGACAGAGAGACTACCAGGCATCTCGCCTAGGTAGGCCAGAATTTCTCCCAGGGCAGCCGCCGTTTCGGAATCCCTTTCCAATCTGCCTTCATCGATCTGTATCTGCATCACAACATTCAGCTTCTCTTTAATTTCACGCGATGTTTGATCATCCATAATACGTGACGATAAATGCAGGCTACCGTAAGTCTGGTCATAAATCGCCACAAATTTTGCACCTTCGGCAATCGGTCCCCGCTCCATACGGTAGCGGTCAGCGGCGAAATGTATATCGCGCCGTTCAAAGGGATGGACCATCAAAAAGGCATCGAACAGTATCTGAGCAATCCGTTCATTCCTCAAAGTAACAGCCGATTATTTTACATAATTTTTATCTGTCGCAATATTTCCTTTGCTTTTGGAGAAGACTCTCCATCTCTTTCCCAAAGAACATCAGATTCGTAGATTCTGATCACTGGCTTCAAACCAACACGAGGTGCCATGACATCACGAATTGCGTCATAAAATGCCCTCTGTTCATCCCGATATTCAGGGGAATTATCGCCAGCATTAATGTCTTCACACAACTGAATCCATTTGCCTTTATCAAAACCAAGTTTCGTAGTGCCTGCATAGGTTCTTAAGCTGGCAGCCCTTGGTAAAGTGAAGTGTTGTCGTTCATCAAATTCAATGACGATATTCTTCGCCGGCACAAAGAAGTCAAAGGAAAGTTTCCTGTTAGTGTTCCATTTCTTTATCTTCATTTCACGAAAAGATTCGATTTCATCAAGTATTAAAAGAAGTTCCGCATCCATTGATGATCTATTAGACAAGTCTGGTATAAGAATTTCCTCAAACTTTTTTTCAGTCTCGACCTTACCGAAATGTTTTTCCAAAGTATTTTTAAATGAACTGCGTCGCGCATTCTTAATAGGATTTCTGTTTGCTCTACCTTCCACTTTTTCATAAATGGCATCAAAGCCAAGATCATTCAAAACACGTACACTTGCCCGACCACCAGTAAGCGCTTCTGACGGGGGCATACAACCAGATACTTCCTTGTAGGCGAGACGAAGTATAAACTTGGCAGGTAGTTTAGCGTCATCATGAATCAGAAAAGCACTCCTTGCTTTTGAATGCTCTGGCCTATTTTTAAGGTAATATATTATTGCTCTTTCTATATGTTCTTTCCTGATTAATCTTTCATCGAACTGCATCATGGCATTTCTCCTTATACTGTTTATCCGGCAGGACGATACTGAGTCCTAAAAAATATCGGGCACTATTCCTATACGAATATCAGGTCTCGTTGCTATCTGACGGGACAGCTCCTGTACCTTTCCTGTTAGGTCTTCACCATTGTAAAATAATGTCCATGGGATAGCGGCTTCACCCTTCCTTTTTCCCTGATTCCAGACCGTTATCACAGCCCGCTTGTCCTTGGAATAGTAACCTCGTTTTTTCTTCATTTCGTGACGCGTCATATAATCGTGAAGAGGATTGAAGACAAACTGAGTCCCGTATGACTTAAGGGTGTCATTAAAGCCAAAGTCATCCCTGAAGTTTTTTTCTTTCGATGAAAAATTGGCGATGTTGCTTTCACCGCATATAACCAGTATGCCATTGCCAATACGACGCTTATAAATATCGCGGGCGAACTCACGTTTTTGTTCATAAGGTTCAATTGACTTGGCAAACTTCTGTTCTAAAAGCCTTGGTTTTTCTTCGTCTTTAAGCCATACTTCCATTACCTTACCCGCTGACTTTTTGTTGCCCACTTCTACGAAAACGCATTCAATATTTTTCAGACCTTCAAATACGCTCTGATGATTTCTCGGAACAGGGGATTGTTCGTCCCACGTAAAAAGAGAATACAATATGGTATTGCATCCCTTGCTATCGCAAACTTTATTGATCTGCGAAAAATGCTCTGCAAAATCCTGATGTCCATGAATGTTTGTAATATTGTAATCATGAGAAACCACTGCAACCTTCTTTACGTTAAAACTCTTTTGTTCCGTCATATAGTGCCCTTTCAATTAGAAGTGCAGTTTTTTCTGAATCGAGTAGATTGCGTTGCTCCCACTCCCTGCCCGGACAAATCGCCCTCCAAATCATATCATAACTGGCTCGAGCATCAACTTCTCTTAGCTTTCTTTCGGATAAAATCAATTCTTGTACCAATCTGAAAAGCCACCTGATCAATGAAAATATATTTTTAATGCTGGAGCGCACCACCAACTTCATCTTTCCGATAAAAGTTATCCCCCAACTACTTTGATTTTATCCACAAGATCAAAAGCGGCCGTTTTTTCTTGATACTCCCACCAGCGCCTTTCATATACAGAATGCGACAAGAGCGATACATCTGTCGTTTGTCCGTCGCCTTCCCACTCGTCAAGTCCATAATCATAGCGTATGCCGCCCAGCTCCGTCAGGACATAGCGTGCATGTGGTTTGTCGCCGTCTGGCTTTTTCCGCCAGCGATACACGGCGACTGGAAAACCTACAGGCAAGCAATTAGGCAAATATTTTTGGCATTTCTCATGCCACCAGTTGTCATCTTGTCCCTTATCCTCTACATGCAATTCCAACCTGTTGGGTGCGTGTTGCTCGAATGCAAAAGTGACCATATGGGAAAAGGTCTCAAGAAAACGCGATTTATCCGGATCGAAGTGGGGATCGACGATTACGATTTCTCTGCTGATCTGCAAAAGGAGGCGTGCGCAGCAGGCCAATTCATATGCCTTCCGGGGAACAACTTTATCTTTTGGGACTTTCCATAGGGGATGGGCTTCTTCGAGCTCGTCTATATTCAGGCAATTTTGGATATTCTGCTCTTTGTTTCGGGTAAGGACAGCCTGAAACGGACGCTGCCCCTGTTGCGCTTCTACGTTTTTTATCCAATTTTTTTCCGGATCATATTGCCTGCCCAGCCTGGCCATTTTATTCTTTTTCAAACTCCTCAGTCTTTCCACAATGCGGGAACGATCAATATCCCGCAAAGCGGGATTCTCTTTAAATGATTCTATAACCTTGCTGTCCCATTCTTTGGGAAAGCGCGAAATGAGCCGCCCGTGCTCCACCCCTACATCTTCATAAACATGGAGGAAATCCTGCCAGTTATTGACAGCAGCGGGTTCGACGGCATATTCGTTGATCATAATTAGAAAAGCTCCTTTTCCCGTTCTGTGAAAAAACCATCGGGCCATTTATCAATAAAATCTCCGTCCTCGGAGATGCGCATTTCCATTAATTCTGTCCCGTTTTCTGTGGGTTTGGCATAGATGACAGCCACATCCTCGGGGCGCAGAGGCTTTTCACCTTCTTCAAGTTCGCCATTGGTCGTATTTCGGATTAATCTGAGCAATCTCAATATCAGGTGTTCGCTGTGCGTTTCGATAATAAATTGATTGCCATTAATGTCGGCATCATCCAGACCTTTTTCATTCAACAGCCTGGGCCTGATCGCATTAATGGAATCAGCAAAGAAACTTCCCAATTCTGCCTGTAGCCTTGGATGCAAATGAATTTCAGGCTGCTCGATACAAATAATTCGATAACCTGGAAAGATATAAGCAGGTAAAGCGCCTTGAACAATAATGGGAAGAAGTTGACTAATGCCAAAGCCGACATCTGTGGGACTCACTTCGCATCCATTTTTTTTATCAATCAGGGTTAAAGTAAATAAATTACGTTTAAAACTCTCTACCTTAAGTTCATAACCAATTTCGAACTTATTAAGCCATTGATTAACGTTTTCGACAATATCTGGACGTTTCAACAGAATATCAGGCATGTATTTACCTGATTTGCCCACATCTAAACCGACATTACCTGAAAAAGAATAAGATCGTTCCAGAAAATCTCTGAGCGGCCCTATATAACAAATTTTATTAAGATATTGATTAAGAAGGTTCGTTATTTGCACGATGAAATCAATAGGAACAATGTCGGTGTAATAAAATGCTTCTCGTCTGAACGAACTTTCATAATCAAACAAGCCACTGCTCGTATTACAACTATTATGATGTTGCCCCCAACCCGTCAATCCGAGAGGAAAACATTTTGAGAGTTTAATTATTCTGTCATTGGGTGGCATGCCGATATTTGCAAACTCCTCGAAAGATTTTTTTTCAAATGACCGTTTTATTTTTTCTAAATGCTTTAATATTTTCTTATATTTTTTTATGTCCTCGGCATCTGTTTCTTCATCATCATATGCATATGATTTCAGGCGGTTTAAATCTTTGGAAAAATCCCATTGGTAACTCTCTGCGTCACTCTTTTCATTATTCCTATAATTCTTAGCAAGGCTTTCCCAATTTGTCTTGATAAATTCCGAGTTAAAGTTTATCGATTCCAAAAAGAGAAATGATTTTGAAGAATCATCGCAAACTCTGCGGGACAACTTTGGATACAGTAAAACATTTTTATAAACCAATAGCGGCTCAGGATTCCGCAGATAAAACAAGCGTATCGCTTTCACAATTACATCGCCTGTTTTATCCTTAAGAAATGTGAATTCCAATGTCATGACCTCATCTTTACGAACCGGACATGAATCCCAGCATATGTTAATATCTGGATCCCATATAAAATTGAATGAAAAAGACATTTTAAATTCTTTTTTATCATCATGCTTATGAATAAATTCTGAATAGTCCCCGAGATCCACTAAGCTTCCTCGTGACAGCAATGCAACTTCATCATTTGTTGATGCCTCTAATGTCTGCTTGAAGAGCAACAATGATTGGATTAATGAGCTTTTCCCGGAGCTATTCGGCCCATAAAGTAAAGTGATTGGTTTCAGAGGCATGCGCTGCATTTTGCTAAAGGCCTTGAAATTTTCGATTCCTATTTCGGTGAACATATTTTCTCCTTGATCAGTGTTGCGTTATCGTGGCTATCTTTTTGCTTTATATGCCTGAACGCTTTTATACCTTCCTTAGCAGTAACCGTGCCAGGTAATGAATTATTGTAAGCCTCTGTATTTGCTAAATAAAATAAAAATTATTTCCGCTGATGCAAAAGAAGTAGTAATTATTAGTACGAAATACGTAACAATAATTACGAATATCGTTACTTCTGTTACCTTCAAGCGGGAATTTTTATCGACATTCCACCTTCAATCCCTCGATTTTTTTATAATCTCTAAGATTTGACGTGACAACGGTGTAGTTCATTGAAATCGCTGTTGCGGCAATGATGAGATCATGGGCACCCACATTCAGATGCTTTTGCGCAAGAGTCGCCCATATTCGCGCATAAATACGCGCAATGGTCACATCGAAGTCATGGACGGGGAAAAATTCAATGACTTTTTCTACAAATGCCTGCCGCTTGATCTTTCTCGTTTCAGTATCTGCACGTTTGACTCCGTGAAGCAGCTCGGCTACGGTGATTACGCTAATGCCAAAGAATTCATCTTCCCGGCCTTGGATTATCTCTTCTATCTTCTGGCGGTTGCGTTCCAGAGTGATAATTTCACTGGTGTCAAAAATTACGCCCATGAAGATTTCTCCGGAGTAGCGGGCTGGCTGCTTATCATCGCCTCAATGTCGGCCGCAAATTTATCATCGTCTTCGAGTCTGGGCATCGTTTTCAGGACAATGGCCAATTCTTTCAAGGTTCGCTCGCCTATCGC
>CAZYIE010000014.1:24457-66282 GCA_964646755.1 uncultured Smithella sp. | reverse complement strand
GCAGTTTCCCACTTATAAATCCCTGTTCCCTGTCCTAAGAACCCGGGCCACCTCTGGTTTACACTGTCAAGATGGCTTAAAATGGCATTAATCCGGGGAGCACTAATTTCCTTTAAAGTTAGGTCAAAACGGCAAATTCACTTTTTCCCCTTTAGTTGGTTGGACCAATACCGATTTTTCTTTACTCGAATCTGATTTGTTACTTGATGAAATTTTAAACTGTTACCTGGAATATTGAAGTAACAGTTGTATCACTTGATTTTTGGGATTTTTTTACCTTACAGATTCTGTTCATTTCCAAATAAGGTCAAAATCCTTGCCTCAAAACAGCCTATCCTTGCCATATTTTGCCTCCGGGATAGCAGGGATCGACACCCAGAAAGTGCCTCTGGTGGTGTACCATAGGAAATTTGGGTTTTTATCGAAAATCAACATAAACAGTAAACCTTATGCCTGAGGATGTAGTATAGAAGAGAAGCATAATCAAAAGCGGGTATCTTCTTGCTTTTGGATAGGTTGGAAGGGTTACTTGTCAAAAGTAATAAATATAATCAATAAATAATCAATTTTTTATTATTACAGATAACTATTACAACCCCTCCAACCAAACAACTGTGATTATATGTATTTTTTCTTTTTTTTCAAATGCAGACCTAAATAGTAATTCCCATTGGATAACTGTCTTTTGAATCGTTTACCCATTTCTTTACCGAATTTTGTTTGACTCCAGCATTCCGTATCATTGTCATCACACCATTGCTTATAGGCATCATACGCCTTTGTAGCCCCAATCCTGGATTCTGATCGTCGATCAAAGCATTCTTCTAGAAATCGGCCTATAATATCTTCCTCATGGCGATAATCACCAATTGCATTTTGAATAGTTTTGGGTTGCTTTAGGCCATGCTTTTGCCAACGTAGACATCCCCTCACTAACCAAGCAAGAATTCCAGATGCTTCAGTCTTCAGTTTCTCTGCAAGCTCCTTATCTACTTTTCGTTCATGTGATTCTTTCGGGAAAGCGACAAAAGATACATTAAAAGGAATTAGATGTATTCGCTGCCAAAATGCATACTCATCAACTGCTATATGGGGAACGTGATTGGTTAGAAAAAAAATGGTATGCATCGGCCTAAATGAGATCATTTTCTTTCCAAATGGCCCTCTTGCTGTAATTGTATCACCACCAGTCAATTGTTTGATAAGACCGGCATTAAAACGTCGTTCTTCATTAGACTCACTTGCCCAGGCCAAACGTAATCCCCTCAATTTCATCAAGTCAGCCCGCGGAGCAGCTCCGGAAGATGAATGAGTTTGTGTTAATAGTGTTTCCGATGGTATGGGGTCAGACAGAGCTCCCAGAACATGCTTCATTACCTCGATAATTGTTGACTTCCCATTTCTTCCAATTCCAGCAAAAATAATGAAAATATGCTCCTGAGCAGATCCTGATAAGGCATATCCGAGCAACTTTCGGACATGGTTAATTAATTTACGATCATCTTCGAATATTTCTTTCAAGGCTGCTTTCCATAAAGGCGCCTTCGTATCTACCCCTTGCCATTCAACGGAAGCAAATGTCTTTATATAATCACTTGGTAAACCAGCTCTGAATGTGACTTCTTCACCTTTCAGCGAAAGAACACCATTTGAACATGCCAAGAGCCACGGTTTACTGTCCCATTCATTGCCTGTAATACCAAGAGATTTTCGACCAGCGCTGGCGAGCTTGAGAATGTGCTCCCGTTTATGCTGAGATTTAAGCTTGGCAATTCTTTCCTCTATTCTTTTGATTAAATCGGTATTGAAGTCCTTTCTCGAAGTCGTTCCGCTATCCGGTAATTCAAATTGCTGCTTAAATAGTCTGTCACGCTCACGCTGATAAATATCTACTACGTCCATTACGGAGGCTAATGCTTGATTTGTAAGATCCTCGATCCAGTAGTTGCCTTCCCAAAGATACCATTGCTGTGCGGAGTGATCGAAGCAAAAACGATTTTGATGGGTTTTAATAAATAGATTAGCGTCACCTTGTTCTACGTCATCAAGCGCCTTAATGATCTCTGCACTTGTTACTTGAACTGGTTGATAATAATTTTGGCAAAATTCCATAGCCTTCCGGATGGTCATTTGCCCATACGTACTTCCATCTGAGTGATGTTTTTCATCCCACTTAGGCCTGAAAAGTTTCGATCTTCTAAAAATCCTGTCGATCTGCTCAACATTACCTCCAGTCCGATATGACAACATGGAAATCAATGCCTGATCCGCCGCACTATTATCATTGTTATAACCGCCGGAGTCCCCTTCCATAAGGCTTGTAAACTTATCACCATTAGCGGCATTAGTCGCTTTGGCAATAACTTCATTATCAGTTAGAAAAGAAGAAACTATTGCTTGTGTTTTCTTCGGTTCCTCTTTTTGGGGGGGTGATAGCGAATTGTAAAAATCAGCAATCTCACTAGATTTATCCTTAATGGCAATATGGTGCCCTCCTAAACACCACCCTGTAATTGTGAAAAACCTCTTACAATCATATAATTCAACTTTATCCGTGTGGATTCCTTTCCCGGGTAGTTTACCTTTCCCGATAAGTTTTATACCCGTTCCGGACGGCGAAATCTCTGCGTAGGTATCAAATTGTGAGAGAACATCTCTTGCGAGTTTACTGAGCTCGCCTGTTTTTTTGTTTCGACAATGATCTAAATCCATCCCCCAATATGGGTCGCTATCGTTAAAAACGAAGCCAATCCCTGCACAACCTCTTTTTTTGTTTTTTATGTAAAACTTGCAAGTTTTTTCAAAAGGTCCCCATGTCTGCGGATCACTAGGTGAGGCAGACTCTCCAGTGTTCGGGTTCATAGGGATTTTTGGACGTTTGCCGTTCGGCTTTGGGTTTCCTTTCTTCCATGCGACCCAATGTTCAACTTTTCGTAATTCTTTCGGAATTGCTTCTATATTAACTTCTCCACTAACTATCATCGGCCTTAAATAGAAATTATTAAGGAGCGGATTTGAAGGTAATCGTTGCGCGCCCTTCAAAGATGATATAGCTTGTTTTTTGTGATCTTCTATTTTAGTATTCATGATAATCTCCTAAGCCTTATGTAATAAAACATAAATTATTTAGACAGTTATACATATTCAGGCACAACCGAACTGTCATTAAACGGTTGTAAATCCTAAGCTTATAGACAAATGGTTTTCGAGAATTTCATTGAGTGGAGTCTGCAACAGATAGATGATATTAATCTTAGGAAAAAATCTTGCAGCAGTTAGGTTTTGGTCAACACTTGGTCAACACTTCACAGAATATATCCCCCTACTTCCTTGCATTACCTCATGAAGCGCTTCTAAACGAAGCAAGAGGTAACTATTTAAAATCTTTATTTCTTTCAGTATCCCTCCTTTCACCTGGATTACCCGCTTGTTGCACTTCAAATCCGGTGTGGGGCGCTAAAACCGTCCCGGGTGAGTTCGATTCTCATGCACTTCCGCCATTTATTTCAATAAGTTAGGAATTGTTTCTGAAATTTCGGCAATCACAAATTTTCGATATGAATCTTGATTGTGATAAAATTGTGATAAAGTTTCAACCTAGAGAATCGACACCTGTTTATCCTGATATATTCCAGCCATTTTTTCTGCGGCCATACGCAGATCCTCTTCACTTGTAATGTTATACCTGTCAAAGACACTTCTCGTTTTATGACCGGAAATTTTCATTGCGACCGTATCGGGTATGCCTGCCCGTGACATATTACGCACCGCAGTTCTTCTGTTGTCGTGAAGCAGTTTTCCAATCAGTCCCGCCTTTTTACATGCAGTATGCCAGGCATCCTGATAGTTTTTTATCTGATAACCATCTCTGAAACAAACATAGCGACAATCCGGAAAACGATTATCTCTGATCTTCTTTTGTTTCAATATGGTTTCATATAGTTCACCCGACAGAAATATCACCCGTCCCTGATCGTTTTTAGTTGTACCTGCCCGAAGAGTTATCTTTTTTTCAAAAACATTGGTATGATCCCACGTCAAATTCAGAATTTCTTTTTTTCTCATACCTGTATAATATGCGATGGTCAGGACAGTTTTTAAATAATCAGGCAAGAATTCCCTCAACCGGACATATTCCTTGTGCTCAAAAAAACCTTCTCTGGCCGCTGCCTCTTTAAGCTTTGGGACAGGAGGCACACCCATAACTTTGGGCGGTTTGCATCCTGCACCCAAGGTGAACATTCGTTTTAAAGCGGACAACTCTCTGTTAATTGTCCCGTTACTCGCGCCTGCTTCCTGCCTATTAAGAATATAACCACTGATCAATTCCGAGGTAATCTCTTTGACTTTCACATCGCCCAAAAAAGAACCCAGATGTTTCATGCTAAGCTCTGCACGATCCAATGATCTGCGGCTTTTAAGTTTGTAATCGTTTACGAGTTCCAGTTTTAGATCTTTTAACGTGTAATCATCATCGGGTGGCTTTTCGAACCATTTTCCCTCTGCTATTTGCCCTTTTAATTTGTCAAAGATCCTTTTGGCAAGCGTCCTGTCTTCCGTTTCCGTTGAGCGCCTAATTTGCTTGCCATTATGAGTAAAACTAATCCACCAGACCAAATCTCTTTTATATAGACCCATTGTTTATCTCCTTCTTGGGTCCCTCGATCCGGTCTGACTTCCCGTACTCAGCAGAGTAATATTTATTGCTCTCTTCGTCAATGATCTTTCCAGCAATTTTGTTGATATGATCATTGGTCCTGTTGGATGCTTTCTTTCTTTTTCTCCTGGTCTTCTGTTGTTCTGCCTCTGGTTTTTTATACTGTCTGCAGCCGCCTAACCATGCGTCAATCTCATCGAGACGGAACCTGATGAGGTAATTAAGCTTATAATGAGGAATCTCCTTTGCTGCCACTTTGGCATATACGGTTTTTTCTTTTATACTCAAATAAGCCGCTACATCTGAAACTGTTAAAAGCTTTCTGTCTTGTTGTTGTTCCTGTTCCATACCTATTGCCCACCCTGTAACACAGAAGTTTAGCAAAACAATCTTGCTAACTGTAAGGGTTGGGTGATTGTCAGTGGAACATTTGGGGAACATTGTTCTGCGGATGGTTCGATGAATATTTTTTAGCGTCTCATGGTGGGTCAAGAATCCAGATGGGTATGCCAGCTTTCACCGGGTAATAGGAGCATGTGTCTCCCGTTCTTATTGTTCCTTTGTTCAGATATCCTGTAATAGAAGCAATCGTTTTGTCCTTGTGAATTATTGATAACGCTCTCTTTATTGAACGTGTAACATTTGTCCGAGCTTTTTCCTGTTGTGAATGGTGATCTCGTTTCGGTCTAATTTTATTATATGAATTCTGTTTTAACTCCCTTTTTATCCAAGCGATCTGTTCCATTTTCTTTTCGTTTTTGATAATATTTTCCTCAGCGGATAAAGACAGATCATTATCATCAGTATCACCAGTATCAATGTCATGTTGGAGTTGATTGATGGCTGCTTTATATGAACGTATTTGTTCTTTTGAAAGCAGTTCACTATAATTATCGAGAGAACTCTCTGGGTTCAAATCAAGCTCAATGATCTCTCTTTCCGATGTCTTTCCTTCATCACCGGAAACTACATCACACTGATATATAACCGCTGGTCGTAACTGTTTATACTCTTTACCTAACATGTAATGAATAAACCCGAACCCACTCTGATGTTCAAAAGATATTTCCCTGTCCTTCTCCCCTATGTACCAGTGTGCTCCCTTTTTATAAAAACAAAACACGGGAGCATTGCCGCCCTTAGCTTTTCTCTCATTAAGTGTATTTTTGAAAAATATTGCAGCTTTCTGCATGCTCATCACTTTGTTTGAGATACTTAACAGTGCCGCATTTTCCATGATGTCCGCGTCTTCCGTCAAAAAAATATCGACTTCTCTTCTGTAGAGACAATATAATAGATAGCTGTCAACCGTATCACGTTCGCTTTTTGGTTTCTGTATTACTTTAAAAAAGTCTTTATCGTCATAGGGATTTGATTGCGAATTAAGACAGGAATACGTTCTAATTTTAGATAGCAAGGCACTTCTGTTTGGAATATTTTTGTCTTTTTCAATTTCAGCGACAGAACGGGGGTGGACAACGACCTGGTAATTTAAATCATTTATATAGCGAATTACATCCGACAGATGCCTTTCGACAGCGCGGTCGAACTCTCTCTGAATCAGAATATGGGTATCAATAAGAATTTTCATGGTCACCTAAATAGCTTAATTCTATGTTTTATTCATTTAGGTCTTTTGCTTTTACATCTATTAGCTTAATTCCCGCCTGTTCAAATAATTTGCCGATATCCGAGTCGTTATCAAGGAACAATTCCTGAATATACTGTGGCGTATCCTGATCATTGGAGTAAACGGGAACGAAATCCTGAATGACAAATACACCCTGCCTGGGGGCAGTCACCCTATCACTGGTTAGCAATGGCGGTTCTTTAAATTCCTCATCCCACTCCCTCTTCTTTATATAATCTTTAAGCATTCCGTTAAACTTATCAATAAAATCATCTTTGTCGCTCGCTTCAGATTTACAGGCAATTATAAAACTGGTTGAACTGGAGTTTGTTATAAAATCTCGTTTTATTTTCATTTCGACAATACCCTGAAATATTTTCCATCTGTTTTTGTTGTTAAGTAAAAAGCTGTTGCTGTCAGTAAAAATACCAAATAAATCCAGATTTTGAAAGACATTTATGATTGATTGGTTCGTTCCCCTAAACGCTCTGGCACCTTCAATGCTCATATATTTTTCAAGAAACTACAAATAATTTTTACATGGAACAATGTTCCGCAATTGTTCCTCGATGAGTCACCCATCCTAAGTACAGGCCAACACAGTATTGAGCTGCGAAATGGCCAAAAAAAAAATTTAGGAGGATTTTTATGAAGAAACTACAAAAAGCAGTAGCGGCAGGAGTGGCAACCTTGGAAAAAGAGCTTGCGGATATTTTGGAGAACAAAACAACAGCGCCAAGTGGTGGTCAAACCTCCTCGGGACGCTTGCCTGAAGAAGATGAACCTTCCAAATATCGGAACATGGGCTGTACAACCGAAGAAGTGGCAATTGATCAAATTAATCACTTCACCCTTATTCCCGACTTTTTTCTGCCCACTGAAGCGGATCGGCCCATGGTTACCAAAACACCAGATGGATATAGCTGCCTGGACGGATGGGACCTTGTGGAATTGGCCAAGTCTGCGGGAGCAGCTACAATTACAGTTGATGTTGATTTGATGATTGCTCACTCCGATACTGAACTCTGTATCAGAAAAATGGCACTGCGATTGCCGACCAGAGGCGATACAGTTTATTCGGAAATCATCAGGAACACTCGGGATACCTACCAGATGCTGCTTTCCAGCAGCGATGAGTTAAGGGTTTTCAGTCACGGTGGCCGGAGGGATCATGATGCTTTAAGTGGAAACAGAGAGACAGATGCTGCCGAAGTTTTAGCGCGAAGGATTAGGAAAGACCGCGATACTGTCGTTAAACACTTGCTTCACAGTAAGTATCTGTCCGAAGACGTAATTCAACTTTTTATTGAGAGACAGGCGCCAAAGAGATTTTTTGAGATTATCCAAGCGCAGAGACGGATGTTGGAAACGAAAGTAGTCGCAGATAAATTAACACTCATTGAAATAACACAGACAATATCGAATTTCATGCTTGCTGCCTTTGAAGAGTTTCTGGCGGGTGGAAAGAAAAATAAAATTAGACAAACACAGGCAACAGCGGTGCCTCCAGACGCTGCAGTAGATGATAGTGAAGGTAATAGTGATGATGAGTCTCCCGAAGTTGAAGATGATGCTCCCGACACTGCCCCAGAAGTCAATCCTGAACTGATAATCACCATAGAAACCATTAAAGCTGAAACGCTTAGTGTTTCAAAGCGGCTGGAGGAAGGCGTCAGCAATGATGCCCAACTTACGGAAATAGAGAACAGTCTTAAAGCGGAACTTCAAAATATTATGACACTCTTAAGCAAGATCGCTTTTCTGAATAACACGGGAAAATAGGCGGATATTCAGAATGGGAATTTTTGTTAATTACTGTGCCGGGGCGAGTCGGGATGTGCTTCCTGCTCGACATGTCGATTCGCTCCTCTATAATGTCCCCCAGAATGCCTGCAGTGAAGCCGCTGTGAGAGGGACAAGGAAGTTGATTCATGAAAGCTGCGCGAAAAATGTATTCGGGGATTCTGGGGGATACCAATTGTTACAGAAAGATTTGGAGGGTGGGGTTGCCGTTACTTATGATCCGTCCAAACCGATTAGCTACGGTAAATTCGCGGTGAACATAAACCCTGAGCTTATTATTCAGGCAAACATGAAAATCAAGCCGCAAATCATGACTTCATTGGATTTTCCTGTGCCGAAAATATCCGATCCTTATCTTCAGTATGAGGAGTTCATGAAAAAACTTGGTCCAAATCTAGTCTGTATGCGGGAAACAGCATTGCTGCGCAAGAAATATTGCCCAGAAATTGAACTGTATATTCCGATCCAATGCTACACCCTCGCACAATTTGAGGCATATATCGAGAAACCCCTGATGGAACTGGAGTTTGACGGATTATCACTGCCCACAAGGAATTTGGGTTCAGGTGGGGTAACGCTTTTCCTGCTGAAGTTCTATCAAATGGGCATCAGGAAAATTCATCTGCTCAGCGTATCCAGTTTTACAGGTCTGGCACTCGCTGCATACCTTGCACGTCATATTTTTGATTGGTGCTCAACGGACGCTACGACCTGGCGATTTCAGGCAGAGAGGCAGGTTTACATGGACCCCAATGATTTTCACGGAATATCCGTAAATTCTAATGCTGTTTTCAAGGAAGGGGAGCGGCCTGTGTGTGACTGCCCCTGGTGTGCAAGCGGAATAACATTTACCGGGATAACAAACATACCGCTGACCGACCGATCTTCTTTTCTCCGCTGCCACAACTTCTATGTCGTCCAGAAGGCATGCACGGAATTTTATGAGAATTCGGTTGACCTGGTGACTCTGGAAAGATGCCTCCGGAAGCGCAGCGTTCGTAAGAAGAAAAAGATTGATAAGCTAATTCAGGCGCTATCCATCGCTACACACATGCGGGATATGGATATCAATGTATTGGAGAAAATGCTGTGGAAGATATAACTGGCAAAGGATTCAATCCGAAAACCAAAGTGAATTTCCATCAAGCTAAAACAGAAACTAACTTGCTGCCGATTCGTCTTGGCATACAGAACAAACAATAAATAGATTTGAAGGAGGATAGCATCATGGAATCAAGAAATAATGTTCAAATTAATCTGGCCATACCCGAACAGTATCGCAATCTGCTCAGGAGAATGGCGGCTGAAAGGGTGATGTCAGATCCCAGTCAGGTTGTCACCGGAGCATCAATAGCAACGGAATTGCTGTTGTCAGCGTTAAATGAAATCGGAAAATTTGATTATGAAGGAGGAAACAAGAAATGACAAATCGTGAAATTGCTTTATCATATTTAGAAAAAGGTCTTTCCATTATACCATGCAAGAGTCCTGTGACTGTTAAAAAATCACCCAAATTTCAGCAAAGGGTTGATGCTGAATACAACAACAATTTAACTCTGCCTAAACCGCGGACAAAAGATGAAATTTACCAAGAGCTCTACCTGAGAGAATGCAAACTGCCTATTGTCCCGTGGAAAGAATATCAAAACAGACTTCCGACAATAGGGGAAGTTAACAACTGGTTTAATTTGAATCCAGATGCAAATATCGGAATTGTTACAGGCGCTGTTTCCAACATTGTCGTCTTTGATCTGGATTCGCAAGCAGCAGTTCAATATGCGGAAGAAATGGGGGGATTCCCTGAAGATACTGTCAGGGTGAAAACCAGCAGGGGTTACCATGTTTATATGAGGCATCCGGGATTTGAAATCAGAAACAGTGTCGATAAGGAACTGGATATTGATATTCGTGCTGATGGAGGATTACTGATTGCTCCCCCTTCTATGCATGGTTCCGGAAGCACTTATGAATGGGTTGAAGGTTATTCCATATTCCAGATTGACCCTGCTCCATGCTCACCCTGGATGGTTGATTATCTGCAGGCAGTAAGTAATGGCGCAGGTAAAGATAAACCCGACAGCAAACCAAAACCGGAAATTAAAAAAGAGGCGCCTAAAGCATCTATTAATAAAGAACCTGTCAATAAAACTATAACTGATTCAGGGGATAACAGTTATACAGACATCATTATGCGTGGATGTGCTGCGGGTGAGCGCAATCATACGACAACTAAGCTAGTTGGTCACTTGCTGAAAACAGGATTGAAGGAAACTGAACTCTGGGAGCTGCTGCGGATATGGAATAAGGACAAAGTTAAACCCCCGCTGGGCAATGATGAATTGAAGAATATCTTTGATTCTATCAAAACTGCTGAACAGAAAAGTAAGGATGCAAAAATAATCCGGATTGATTCCATGCTGGATGATCTGAATGCAACTGTTACCGATTATCAGCAGAATTATGTCCGCGTCCCCTTTGCTAATAACAATCTGACCAATCTGGAAAAAATGATGAGTGGAGGTTTTGCGGGGGGAAGATTCTATCTCTTTGGTGGCATTCCCTCATCAGGAAAAACAGTTCTCCTGAATAATATAGCAGATAATATCTGCCTGAATAATTACCCTGTGCTGTTCTTCAGTTATGACGATGGAAAAACAGAACTGCGGTATCGGACATTCTCCAGGTTTTCCGGACAATCCATTGAATGCTTTAATAACAGGACAGTCAGTGACATTCATAGCATCTGCCAGCTTCCCGATGTAAAACTAATAATGACCCTGAAATATGTAGTCCAACAGATGATCCCCGTAGAAAAATGGTTTGATTTAATTGAGCAGATTAAAAAGAAGCATGGGAAAGCACCGGTCATCATCGTTGACTATCTAAGAAAACTCAGGACTGAAAAGAGCTCCGGTGATGAAAGACTGCGTGTCGATAATATTCTATCCAAACTGACGGAAATCGCTAAAACCTACAATACACCAGTGATAGCTATATCGGAATTGGCCAGAGATTCCTACAGATCCGGACAGCGCCTGAGCATGGCGTCATTTAAAGAATCAGGATCAATTGAATATGAAGCAAGTTGGTTGGGAATACTCGCTGCGGTGGAGGAAGGGAAAAATGGAGAATACATCTTAAAGGAAAACTGGGACAAGCTTATTAATCAGGACGGTAATGTTGATCTTATCATATTTAAAGCTAAACGCGGAACCGGAGCAACAGGAAAAATCCCGTTGAAGGTGGATAAAACCAGCATGACTGTAGTGGACAGGATAATTGTTGACTCCAGAATTCCTATAAGTGACTTTAACATGGAGTCAATGTTCGACTGAAAGGAGAAATTATATGAATCAGCAGGAAGCAGCAGAGATTTTTGAAATCATTAAAACTCAATACGATGCCCTGAAAGAACCCAGGTATAAATTCATTAATAATGAAACCTTCAGGCAGCAGTATGAGCAGATTTTGTCTATGGGCATTTATTTGAAGGATAACAGAGATTACAAAAATCTTGTCAACGGAATGGCGCAGGTCATTAAAAAGATCAATAGAGCTTCTATTAATAATGAGAAAAAGGATTGGCGCAATGTTTCTGAAAGGGGAATAAATAAGGTGATAATGCCAGTAACCAAAAAAAGGAATCAACCTGTTTCATTCCCCCTTCAATGGGTTGATGAAAAGACAAAGGAAAACTGTTTCATCAGCAACGGATTCTGGGGTGTGAAAAACTTCATGGTGATGGATGTTCTGGGATATTTTCTTCTTCTCAAACAAGGAAAGAATCTTCTTCCCGCGGAACCTTTACCCGTCTTTTCTGATTTAGACAGCATCAACAGGAGAGCAAAGGAACTGGACAAACCAAATTACATTGTCAAATATCCACCGACAATGAACGAGCAGGATGTCGATTATTTTAAGGGAATGAAATTTTATATTCATTTCAACGATGATATTTTCCGTAAATTCACTTCAGCAAGCATAAGTTCCAATGATATAATGAATCTCCTGCTGGAAACCTCACGCGTTGAATTCAAGATCGTGTATCCTGTGCGTCTCCAGGAGGGGAAAAAACAAAAGAATAATAATTACTACATGAACTTCTTCAGCAGGTTCTTTGAATTTGGTTTTATTGACAGGGAAAGAGATGATGGCATCATCAGGAACAGGGAATATTATGTCGCCTTCAATACAATTCTGGGAGAATTATTTGCTCATAACCTCTTGTCTAAAAATTATGACTGGGTGGAACCAAGTTTCTACACACTCCCGTATTCAGCGCAGATATTATATAGGCGTTTTTTAATCCATAACAACTATCTCCATACGCAGCTGAAATTGGAAACGATAGCGGAAAAACTAAATCTCAGGGATAAGAATAAATCCAACCTGGTTAAGACCATCGAGCAAAGCGCCTTAAATCCACTCATTGAGCAGGGGTTGATTGAGTCCTATGTGAAAGAAGAAGGTCTGCAAGGGTGGAAATTCATCATCAATCGGGTGAAAAGAAATCAACCGGACAGGGAAATTATCGGATGACTGCTTATGAAATTAAGGGGTGGATGCAGGGTCAGTAAAGTTTTAATGGAGGGTCAGTAAATAAATGATGCAGGGTCAGTAAAGTTTTAATACAGGGTCAGTAAAGCGAAAAGCGAATTAAGCGATTGATAATGGTGAGGATCTCAAAAGGACATGATATATAAAGAGATATAAAGATATCTAATAGAGAAACACCTTCCCTTCGGGTCGGTGTTCTCTGGGGACTGTTATTTTTTTATTTTTTTGTTTTTAAGAAGAGAAAAGTTTGAGTCATGATAGTAATACTTGCTTTAGGATTGGGATGAGATTTGGAGCAAGGGTAAGGAAGAAGTATCAACTTTAACTCGGACGTAGATGTCGGAAGTTATCAAGGAATTTCCAAGCAAGTATTTAAATCGTTTTTAAAAACAAAAAAAAATAAATGGTCAGAGAAGTATTAATAAGTGGCTGCTGCTTTTTCCGGTTATATCCGAGTAACAGTTGCTAAAACCTTCCTGGGTTGTCGTGGGAAGGAGATGTTTGGAAAGTAATAGGGGAGGTGGAGAGCAAAATAATATCCATTGCTTTTGGCAATATTCTTCAAATTCGATGGGTTTTTGTAATAGTAATTATTTTTACTCATCAGATTTTTTCACGGAAATATCTTTAAATTCTAATTCATAAGAATCCTTAGCATCCGTTTGAATTGTAAACCTCAACAATTTTAACATGGTTGTATTTGGCGTTTTGCCGTAAAAATCATATCTCCCTTCCGCTGACATGCCGCTTTCTAAAGTAGCATTCTGCCCTCCCTTCTTAAACCAAAGTGATCCACCACTCAATTTGTTCCCAAAATTATCAAAAGCAAGGATATTACCACTTTTTCTAAATTCTCTATTTTTCCCGTTATTTGTTATTTTGATTTTGCAGTGAATTTCCGTAATGCGAGTGGCTGTGCTGTAATCCAATTCACAGCCTAAAAACGAAATTGTAACGTCTGGAAAAGTCATAACATTTTTAGAATCTTTACTTTGCATCTTTTTTGAATCTTCGGGTTTTTTCTGAACATTGCTTTCTGACTTTGATATACCACCATCATCAATTCCCTTTGCAAGTAATTCATCAATAGCCTTAGTTTTTGCTATTTCGATCTTGCCTGCACTTATGACTCTGGCTGTATCTGTTGAAATCACCTTGCATGTTACCCGAATATTATCACCGAATGGCGTAACGGAACCTGTTATTATTGCATCCACACCAACGATTTTACCCACTTTCTTTATGGTCGTTGGATCTACTAACCCTGACATGGAAAATTTATGTTCTTTCAAAATGCTCTTAAGGTGATTACGATCAATTATTTCAATTTTCTTTACATTGTTCATCAGCTCTACGGATAATTCTTCGGCAATAAATCTCCCAAGTTCAGTAACACTCCCCTGCAGATCTGTAAAGTCGACAATAGCGACAGATTTCTTTCCGGACTCATCAATTTTAACAGCAATTTTTTCTGATAGATCTTTTATTTCACGTTCGTAACCGAATACTTGACTTGAAAAAAATAAACCCATCACGAGTATTAAAAGCGTGTAAATAGATTTAAGTCGAATTTTATTCACTTTAGCTGCCTTTCTAGATAATATAGGATTAAAATCTTCTAAAATTATATCTCTGTTTTATGAGTGGCCTCAAAAAATTTATTAACATTGTTGTTTTCGACTCGTTTCATTTAGCTGTCAGTAATTCAGCTAAAACATATTTTTAATGCCAGGACTCAGGAGGGAAAATCTTTTCATTTTTAAATATGCTTTTTAAGTCAATATCATGAACTTCCCCCTCTGCGCTTTTACCAGAAACATATTTAGAAGAAAATTTAGAATCAGATTGGAAAAATGTACCATCATTATTTATAGTAAATCGAATCATCAATTCTGCGGTTGCAAATGGACCAAACTTTTTATAACTAGTTACATTCTCCCAGTTCTGTATTTCTTTATGGCGTGCATTTACTGCATCTATTGCTTCCTGACTCAGTTGTGCTTTAAAAAATACATACTTTCGACCCTGTTTGTCTTTATCTTGAGTCCATTCTTTTTTACCAAAATATTTATATCCATCAAAGGCTTGCCCAACAGTTATAGATCTATCAAAATTCATATATCCATTTTTTACTGCCGATATATCGCCACCGCCACATGCAGACAGAGAGAAAATTATTAATACTAAGTTGATAAAAAACAGATTTTCAATTCTTCTAATTTTATGCAAGTTTCCCATGATATTATCCTCCATTCTCTTTGTATGATTTACGCTCGTTTAAGTAATATACTCCTGGGTAACAACTTAGATGCAGCATTTCTTTTAAGTTTGGCCACTATCTCGGTTTCTTCACCAAAAATCAACATATTTCAGCATAAATACCCTTAAATCCCGCAAAACACCGTAATTTCTCCCTGATAATCCCTGATAAAACAAATTTCCATATACATTTATAAACGAAGCAATGAATACCAAATTCACTTGCAGGCATTTTGGTCAATCCCGACATTTCCCCAGTAACGTGTAACCCCTTCAGCATCAGTATAGCCGCAGCAACTACATACATAAATAAATGTAAAGACAAACAGTTTGTCAGGAAAGGAGGTTAATTTTTAAGCGTATTCGGTCGTATTTAAATCAAACATTCATCTTAGAAAGGAGAAACAAACATGCTCAATCAATGTATCGTAACAGGAAATCTGGGAGACGATCCCAAGGTGTTCTATTCGCCCGATGGCAATCCCGTAACATCTTTCAACCTCGCTTTTCAGGCCGGAAAGAAGAAAACCTGCTGGATAAAGGTATTGACCTTCCATAAGCTCGCGGAAGTATGTTCCACTTATCTGCACAAAGGCGCCAGAATCGCCATCTCTGGAAATTTGGATCAACAAAAATGGACAACTGATGACGGACAGACTCGCAACACCTTCCAGATCATCGGAAATTCCCTGGAATTCATCAAGACAGACGGCAGAGGTTTCAAGAACGGGGAAGCAACTGCGGAAGCAATCAATGACGAAGTGCCGTTTTAAATAAGGAGGTGAAAATGCAAGCTAAGACAATCGCTATAATCATAAAGATTGTGGAACTTATTTCCAACATCTTAGTTTCAAGAAATCATTATAAAGGAGGAAAAAGCAATGACAAGTCAGGAAGCTCTAAAGAGAAGTGAAAAATCTCAAAACTTAAAAGCATTTCATCTACAGGATACCCCCTGGTATTATGTCGAATCCGAAGAAGGAAAAATATGTTACAAGGTATGTTTTACCAGCACAACCGATTACTTTTGTAATTGTGGCGATTTTTCCCGAGGATTCAAAAACGATTCCACATTTAAATGTAAACACATCATGGCAGTGATGAACTCAATTACCGAAGGCGATGCAGAGAATATTCATTATCTGGAAAGATGGCGACCGAAGCTGGATGAAAGTTTTATCAAACAGATTGATGATAAAGATTTCGTTTTATATGCGGGACTTTTGGATTGTGCGCATCAGAAAAATTTGATTAGCGTGAATGTCGAATTAATTCAGTTTCCCAATGATGAAAACAAACAGACAGCTATCTGTAAAGCCACCGTGGAAACAGCTGATGGCAGGAAATTTTCAGATCTGGGCGATGCCAACCCGCAAAATTGCAATTCCAAAGTGGCCAAACACCTTATTCGCCTCTCCTCAACGCGGGCAAAAGCTCGGGCATTTCGTGATATGGACAATATCGGAATGACCGCATTGGAAGAGCTAGGTGATCTGAGTGAAGTCATCGGCAACAAACCCACTGCCCAACAGAGAAATGACAATGTAAAAGCATTTGTCAAACCTGCCGCCAATAAAGCGTTGGCATTGGTAAAGAAAACGGAAGATCAATTACCTGCTGTCAATACAAAAGAACCTGTGACAGAAAAACAGTCGGCACCAGTTGATACTCCTGCTGATTCCTCAAATGCCGTTGATGCTGTTGCCCCTGTTAATTCAATAAATACTATTAATGCCGCTTCAGCGGAAATAGTTTCTGCCAAGGAAAAGAAAACAAAGGCAGCTAAACCGGGCAACGGCAACGGAGCAGCTAAAACCGAGAAAATACCCCTGATGAGTGAAGCGCAGAAATCAGCTTTGTTTAATCTTTCCCGCAGGAGAGGAATATCGCTGGAAGATATTGCGACAAGAGCTATGGATAAATACGGAGTTCCGGTGGAGCAATTGACTTCCAACAATGCCGGAGAATTTATCCGTTACCTGCAGGCCGCTTCCTAGCACTAACCATTAATCAATCACAATTAAAGCAATAGCGCCATCTCTGCAACCAGGGACAGGATAACATCAATTTATCCTCTTTTATCTATTATACCTGTTGTCCTGTTCCTGTTTTATAATAAACGCATGAGTATGGCGCTATTTCAGAAGCGAGGTGAAATATGGATTTAAAGGAATTAAGAAACGCGGATCATTTATCGGCAAGTTCCATCAATGATTACATCGACTGTGGCCTGCTCTATAAATTCGGCAGGATAGATAAAATTCAAGCTGAGTTTAAACCGGACGCCCTGGAATTCGGCAGCGCCATTCATCTGGCATTGGCTGATTTTCATACGGGTAAAATGAGAGGCAACTGCTTAACGGTAAAAGAGCTGCATAAAAACTTTGAAGCTCACTGGAGGAAACTGACCAAAGACCGGGATGACATTAAATATGCTGAAGGCAATGATGCGGAGCTATTGCTTTTACAGGGTCAGGAACTGCTGACCGCATATTACAACAAGGCATCCTGGAAGGATTTTGAGGTAATAGCTATAGAACAACCTTTCAGCTTTACCATTGATGGTTGTCTGATACCGATCATTGGTGCAGTTGACTTGATTGAACAGGATAATGCCGGAACTATCATCATCACTGATTTTAAAACATCTGCTCGGGCATATTCCAATGATGAAGTGGACAGGAATTTTCAATTAACACTCTATCAAATGGCTGCCAGGGCAACCGGATATGAAGACGCTGATATTCTGCTGCGCTTCGATTGCCTGATTAAAACCAAACAGCCCAAGTTTGAATCTTACTACACCACCCGCAGCATTATTGATGAAATACGGGCAAAGAAAAAAATAGTGGAAGTTGCCAAAGGCATATCCAGAGGGATATTCATCCCTAACGATTCACCTTCCAATTACAAATGCAAAAACTGCTCGTTCAAGAAAAACTGCGATGACTGGTTTCTGGAGGCGGCATGATAAAGGAAAGCATAATGGAAGCTCAGTATTATTTGACGATGGAGAAGATAGATGGCAGCAAGAGTCAGATCATTAATCTTGAGAATTTGCTTAACCGCCACAGCATGAATAAAGTAATCCGGTTTCTGAAGGACTATAGCAAGGAGAAGGAAAAAGCATTGAAAAACATGATCCTGATCGACAAGACCCATCCGAAAGTGGATCAATATATTGCAGCATTATTCAGAATGGCAATGGCAATTCAAACACTGGAAGAAGGAGAGGAGGTGGCAATAATTGAAAGGTCTAAACCGAGAACAAAGAAAAGCGGCAAGTTTTATAAGCGGAATAGCGGCTGTCATAGCGGTTCCAGGAAGCGGCAAGACATTAACTATGATGGAGAGGATAGGGTTTCTCGTTACCCGTCACAACGTGCCGCCTGAATCCATCATTGGACTTACTTTTAACCGCAATGCAGCAGAGCAAATGCGTCAGAGACTGGTTCCTGTATTGGGTGAACAGGCGAAAAAAGTAACTATCGCTACAATTCACAGCTGGTGTCACTATCTGTTAAGATCGGAAGGCAAAATCTTTGAAATTCTTTCCGGCAAAGAGCAGTTGTACTTTGTCAGGGAGCTCCTGAAACGGAAGCGTCTGGACATATCGTCCGGAGCTTTGTTAAGTGAAATAAGCTTAGCTAAAAATAACCTTATCAGCGTGGAAGAATTCCGGATCCTTTATGAATCGGACAAGCGCATGTTAAAGATAGCTGACATCTATGAAGTTTATGAAACTGCAAAAGCTAAAAAATGTCTGCTGGACTTTGATGATCTCTTGCTGGAAACGTATTTTATGTTAAGCAGCAATAATGTCATCCGTAATAAATATACGGAGCGTTATCATCATGTGCTAATTGATGAATATCAGGATTTTAATCCAATTCAGTCTGAAATTATCAAACTTATTGTTGATCAGGAAAACAGTAATGACAGATCATATCTCGTTTTTGGCGATGATTGGCAAAGCATCTACAGTTTTACGGGAGCTTCAGTTAACAATATTCTTAATTTTCAGAGCACCTTCAGCAAAGCGAAAATTTTCATATTGAATGTTAATTACAGATCCACTCCGCAAATATTGTCAGCTTGCCAAAATCTCATCCGCAATAACGTCAGGAAAATAGAAAAAACATTGAAAACGGATAATGCCGCTGGAGAGGAAGTTATCTTATTGGAATCGTCCTCGGAAGAAGGAGAAGCTCTGAGCATGGTTAATGAAATACGGGATTTAGTTGATCAAAAGGGATATCAGTATAAAGACATTGCTGTTTTATACAGAGCCAATTTTCAAAGTCGTTTTACGGAAGAGGTCTTCGCCCAGATGAAGATACCTTATTACATTGAAAATGGCCTGAACTTCTATCAGCGTTCCGAAGTTCGTTACCTGCTGGATTATTTAAGACTGATTGTTAATCCCGATTCCGAAGAAGGAGATGAGGCGTTGAAATCAATATTAAACGTACCCAATCGTTACATTTCCAGAAAGTTTATTCAGGAGCTGACGGAGTTTTCCAATAAGCAAAATATCCATCTCTTTGAAGGATTGAAGTCCATGCCCGTTGATCTCCCTTATATCCGCAAGAACGTAAGAGATTTCATCTCATTTATTATTCCCCTGGCGGACTATGCTCCCAATTTACTGCCAGCTGAAGTTATCCAGCTGCTGAGAAACCAACTGGATTATGACAGATTTATTACGGATGAAGACATACCCACACCCGATGACGTGAAGATTGCCAATCTGAATCAGTTGCAATTGTCAGCTGCCAGGTACTCCGACATCCAGGCATTTCTGGAATACACGGATGGATTTTCGGAACAGATGAGCAATGACAAAGAAGGAATAGCGCTGATGACAATCCACAAAGCAAAAGGATTGGAATTTCCGATAGTGTTTGTCATCGGACTGGTGGAAGGAATCACCCCGACAAAGAAAGGCGACATTGAAGAAGAAAGAAGAATTGTCTTTGTGGCCATATCGCGAGCAATGAAAATACTCTATATCTGTTACAGTCATACCTACATGGGGCAGGCCGCCAAGAAGTCGCTTTTCATTGATGAAATAATGGGAGCTGGGCAGCAATCAATAATAGCCGCTTAAACGGTTTAAAATCGTCTTCGCAGTGAAAACATGTAACGGGCAACCCCAATTATAAGGGAAGGAATAACATCCTTCCCTTTGCCATTTAAGAAAGAAAACCAAAAACAATTAAATACAACAAAGGAGAATAATTATGTCTTATGAACTATTGAATTTCCGCAATGCGACTAAGATTATCAAAGAGAAGAAGATGGACAAAGAAATTAAACGGACAATGGAATATCTGCATGATTGCCTTTACGGCACCTGCCACAAAGGCGAATTACTGCGTCAGGCATTAAAAGAAATGGATTGGCGGCAAAATGGCGATTTGAACATTCTGGACGGAAGAAAATACTTTTACAAAGGATTCAAGAACCGTGTAGCTCTGGACGGCAGCTTTTCCAGCTATGAATATATCCAGGACGCCCTTCTCCGATTACAAGTCGGTTTTGATAAAAAGAAAATTGATCTGGGCATCGTCATGGTTACAGCACAGAGAAGCGAGAAGAGCAAACTGGGTACAACGAAACAATTAGTCGCTCAGGAAATCGAAATGCTGCATCCAACAATAAATCTTCCGATAATGGTTGTACTGTTTGACCTGGGCAGACCGGGAGAACTCTATGAGGAAAATACAAAGCTGCCTGATGATATTCCGGACAGGATGGTTATTAATCCGCACAGGGGATTCATACTTGAAGATGTTCCGGAAGATAAATCTGACAAGGACAAAAAAGATTATTCCAATGCTGAAGAACAGGCATATCACGATGCCCAGAAGAACAAGAAGAAATCCCGTGTAAAGACCCGTAAAGCAACCATTCCAAATCAATCGGCAGCTTAGGTGAATATATGGCCTATACACCGGAACTGTCGCTGGAAGGATCGCAGATACTGAGAAGAATTGCCTGGGCGCTGGATCAACCGATGACAAAAACAATAGAGATTGTCATGAAAAATATCACCAAGCTCATTGATCCCCAAAAGGTCTGCGCTAAATGCAAAGATAAATCTCTCTGTTCAGGCTGCATCTTCAGCAATCACAATCATCAAGTCTGCGATAAACTTATTCAGTAAACCAAATGCCATTATGAATTTAACCAAGGAGGTTTTATGTCCATGCAAATTGTATTTGAATTTTTGGGAATAACCGGATCATTGATTATCTGCGGCAGCGTTATTCCCCAGGTGATCAGGACATACAGGACTAAAAGCGCCCGTGACCTGAGCATTACCTATCTCATAACTTTAATGACCGGAATAATCATGCTGACGGTTTATTCCGTCTATATCATGGATCTGGTGTTCATCTTCGGGAATGTCCTGTCCATTTTATCCATAGGCATCTTAATATGTCTCTGGATACGGTATTGTCACAGCGGCCTGTATGCCAGAATTGCTATTATAAAAAAGGAGGAAAAACTATGTCTCAAATGACAACACTCGCAAGAGTTATGGAAAGAGTAGAATTGATGTCGAAAAATCACGTTGATCAAAATATTCAAACAAAGGAAATATCCTTTGAAAACCTTAACACCATCAGAATTGGCAGTGACGAGCATAAATTAAGACCAGTTGCCCAGCAATCTATCGCCAATAGATTAGGGATACCAATTCAATATCTGAGAAAATGTCCGGAAGATATTCAGGCGCTCAATATGAATCACTGGATTAAATACGAAAAGAATGAAGAACTGTTCTTCCGGTTTGACGGGGATGATGTTCGGGCATTGTTTACACCAAGATATATTCCAACGGATAATTGGGAAGTTTTACAGAAGCTTGATGCCCTTAATTATGCAGCCGATACCAGAGCACAGTGTAATATGGATGATGAATTTATGTCTTTGAGCATTCCTGACGGCAGACAGACCTTTCATGTCAATGGAGAAAGGATGACTCCAGGCATATCTGTCAGCAATTCGGAAGTGGGATTAGCTTCATTATCTATAGCTGCATTCATATTGAGATTGGTCTGTACCAACGGAATTATTTCCAAGACGGAAGTATCCGCTTCATACCGACATGTATCTGCTAAAATCCTGGCAGAGTTTCCGGCAGCATTAAATAACATTTCTCAGGAACTGGGCAGACAGAAGGAGCAGATAAAATTATCACTGAAGAGCAAAGTTGATAATCCGGAAAGCACCATCAATAGATTCAATAGTCAGTTTATGCTGAACAAGGCGGAGCAAGAAGCGACAGACTGGGCATTGCCTCTGGAATATGGCTACACGATGTTTCATGTGGTCAATGTTTATACCAAGGCGGCACAGTATAAAGAGCTTCCGGCAGAGAGCAGTTTTAGATTGGAGAAGGTGGGCGGAAATATTTTGGGGATGGTCAAGTAAAATAATATGTCAAGAATCCCAAGGAGTCTTGATAACGGGAAATGTTTAAAGTTGCTTGGCAGCTTTTATCTGGGGAAATTAAACAGAGACAGCAGACAGCAGCATGCGCTGACGGAGAGATGCTGAAGGGGTGTCTTTCCTGATGGTGTGTGCTGAGTCTCTGTGGGAGTGGTGTTGGGGATGTAGCGATATTTCTGTGCGGGCTATTTTGGCAAAAAGATGTTGAATATTTATGACAGCTACCTTTGAAGAAAATATTTAATTCGAACAAACATCAACGATATTGATAATAAGCATTACGCTTTTACTGATAACAAACATTTTACGTAAGACTTCAATAATAACTACTAATAACTACTTTATTTTAAATAAATATTCGTGTAGAAAATATATCACTCAAAGGATAGCTGTTGTTTCAAACCGGTATATAATGGGTTACGTATGTTAATTGTTATGCTAAAAAGGAGATTAATGAATGAATCTTTTTAAACGATCAATTATTTTCTTTGCTTTTTCTATATTGTGTCAAATCAACTCCACACCATGCCATGCCGGAAACCTTGAGATTGCAGATGGTTTTTTCTATAATAACCAATTCGAAAAAGCGATATCTTTCTATAATCATGCATTAAGCAATGATGACTACGATCGTAAAAAAAAAACAAATATCCAATACAAAATAGGTCTATCTTATTTTCTCCTTGGTGATCGTGATAAGTCCGTTAAATATTGGATTGACGCTAAGAAGAAGAACCCCGGTGTTTTTGACGGCAAAATATTTAGAATACCTTCGCAGGGCATGGATCCGCAATTAATTATAGGTGACCATATTATTGTTGACAATGAATACTATAACCATAAAGAAATACAAAGAGGAGATGTGGCGGTTTTTTTAAACCCTTCGGATTCAAAATCTTTATTGATCAAAAGAGTAATGGCACTGCCTGGGGAAAAGATCGAAATAAAAGAGAGAGTCATAATTATAAATAATGTAAAGGTAATTGATAAAAGTGCATACTATATTGATCAGAATTATGTACCTCAAAAAGATGATTATGGCCCACTTGTTATTCCTGAAGATAGTTATTTTTTATTAGGTGACAACAGAGATCAAAGTCTTGATAGTCGTGTTATTGGAACAGTCTCAAAAAAATTATTTGTCGGTAAAGCCCTTATTATTTATGGAAGTACACCACACAGAGAAAGTCTAGAGGGTGCTATCCCAGATCGTTCAGGAATGATTATTAAGTGAATAAATATATAAATGGCATAACAAAATAAATCATCTCACAAGGACTATAAGGTGGTGATCAATGCATCAGGGGTATCGACATTTGTTTCCAGATGCACCAAGTAATAAGATATTCACCGCCATTTTATTCGTTGCGATTATAATAACTTTTTAAAAGGAGTGCATCATGAAATCTGCTTTACGGATTATCCTTATTTCTTTTCTGATTCTTTTTATTATTCCCAGTCTCACAGCTGCTGAAACAAAAACCTTCATTAAGGAATATACCTATCAGGCAAGTGAATATGATAGTAAGGTTACATGCAGATTATTGGCGTTGGAGCAAGTAAAGCGCCTACTGCTGGAGGAGTTAGGCACGTATCTCGAAAGCCATACTGAAGTTAAAAACTTTCAACTAACCAAAGACCAAATTATTATACTAACTGCGGGCGTGGTAAGTGCAGTGATAATCGAAGAAAAATGGAATGGCGAAAAATATTTTCTTAAAGCAAAGATTGTTGCAAAACCCAAAGATGTAACGATAGCAATAGATGCACTTCGTAAAGATCGCTCATATGCTAAAGAACTAGAAGAGACAAAGCAAAAAGCAGATGAAGCATTGAAGGAGATAAAAAGACTGAATCAAGAATTAGCGACTGCAAAAATAGATAATAATAAAATTAAGCTATATGACAAAGCCATTGAAGATTTGAAAAATGCCAAAACGCCTCCATTGGTAGGCGGAGTGTTACCCAATATATATCTCACCGTCCCCAAAAACGATAAAGAAAGGATTTATCTTGGTTTGTCCGGTGAATATTTTAAAATATCTCAGATTAAAGCCAGAGTGGTCGTTATTGAAATATTCACTATGTATTGCCCATACTGTCAGCGGGCAGCCCCCAGTATAAACCAGTTGTATGCCAGTATTGAGCAAAATCCAGCCCTGAAAGGTAAAATTAAGCTTATAGGGATCGGTGCAGGAAATGACAATCATGAGGTGGGTATATTCAAAGTTAAATACAATATTCCATTTCCTCTTTTCACGGACCAAGAATATTTCATACATAATCGTTTTGGGCAAGTGAGGACACCCTATTTTATTGCGATTAATATCAATAGAGATGGCTCGCATAATGTGATTTATTCCAGACTAGGTGCTATTGAAGATGTGGATCAATTTCTTACACAAATAATAAAAGTAGCAGGATTGTGATAGAATATTCGTGTGACGTGCTTATCCCCTAGAATAAACGATGAGGTATTAATGGATGATGACATCGAGTATGTAGATCAGTGTATAATTGAAATCCAGAAAAACCTATCTCAGCCTGATAGTGCTTATAAACTACATAAAAACAGTAGAGATGATGATTCCGAAAAAGAACTAGCAGAAACATTTATGTTTCTTAACGATCTAAAAATTGTTTGTAAAAATGCAGGCACTAATGCTTTCCCCGATTACATAGTACAAGCGAAAGACAGCCAATTTATTCATCTGGAGATTACTTTAATATCATCGGAAATGGACGATGCAGCTTCCTTGAATTTCCAATTATCAAAAATAATAAAACTTATCGAAAGAAAAATTACAAAAGATGGAGAGTGGCTGATATATTTAAACAAATTTTCCAAAAAGCAGGAGAGGAAGCTTGTTGAAAATATTTCTACAACAATAAATACATGGGAGGATTCGCGAAAAGTTTATGGAAATGATGAATATGATATAGTGTACATTGAAAACCATAAAGAAAATAAGGTTGTTCCAGGCTACAAAAAGTTGGATTTGACCAAAAAAATTATTGTAGAACTGATAAATAAACGTATTGATAAAAAATCAGAAATCATTCGAAAAGCAAGAGATATCGGAAAAATTGAACTGTACGATAATTGGCTACTAATTACATTACATGCCGACTCTGTGCCCGATATTATCATCGATGAGGCATTTGATTTCCAAGAATTTAAAAAAATATTCTGGATTTATGATTTGCCGAATCTAGCAGATCATAAATATAGATATGGTGAATTCAGTAGGAAAGTGTTTTTTTAAAGTGCGAAGGGTAAAGTCTTTTGTATCGTAGGCATACACTAGTTCTATTAGACAATCGCGAGTGATTCTTGTATTATACTCAAGGTTGATATATAAACAATTATCGTTTTCAAGAGGAGTGTATATCGATGAATTCCACCTGTCAGCGAATTATATTAATCTTATTTCTGCTTATCTTCTTTATTCCACGTCTAACAGTTGCCGAAACAAAAACCTTCGTCAAAGAATACTATTATCAGGCAAGTGATGAAGACAGCAAGAACTCCAGCCGCACTGTTGCTCTGCGTGAAGTTAAAAGACTTCTTCTGGAGGAGTTGGAAACATATCTGGAAAGTGAAACAGAAGTTCAAAACTTTAAGCTAACAAAAGACCAAATAGTTACTTTGACGGCAGGCATTGTCAAGACAGAACTTATTGAAGAAAAATGGGACGGCAAAGCCTATTGGTTAAAAGCCAGAATTACGACTGATTCTGATAGTATGATAAAATCCATTGATAGCCTTCGCAAAGACCGTGTAAAGGTAAAAGAATTAGAGGAATTAAGAAAAAAATCTGACGAACTTTTAAAAGAAAATGAACGACTGCGCAAAGAACTGATAACGGCAACTGGAGAAAAGAAACAGAAGGACTCGGATGCATATAATAAAACAATCAAAGACCTCAATGCCTTAGAATGGCTTGAAATAGGTTATCAGATTGGTGTTGCGGGGCACTGGAGAGAAGCTATAGATGCTTTTAATAAATCAATAGAACTTAACCCAAATATTTCAATGACCTATAATAACCGGGGGGTTGCCTATGATAATCTTGGTAACTATAATCAAGAAATTGCAGATACCACCAAGGCGATAGAATTAGATCAGAAAAACGCACTCGCTTATTATAATCGTGGGAGGGCCTATCATAGTCTTGGTAATTACAGCCAAGAAATTGCGGACTTCAATAAAGCCATAGAGCTCAATCCTCAATTTGCAGAGGCTTATCATGAACGTGGAAATGCCTATGATGGGCTTGGCAACTACAGCCAGGCAATAAAAGATTATGACAAAAGCATTGAATTCAATCCTGAAAGATCTCAACCCTATTATAATCGTGGTAGGGTCTATAGTAAACTTGGCAACACAAATCAAGCGATCAAGGATTATGACAAGACCATTGAACTAAACCCGCAAGATTTTATGGCCTATCATAACCGAGGCATTATCTTTTATTCACTAGGTAACAAAAATCAAGCGATCAATGATTACAAGATAGCTGCTAGGTTAGGTGATAAAGAAGCTCAGGAATATTTAATAAAGCGAGGGATTGCTTGGTAAATCATTTACAATCTTTCTAAAAAACAGTGTTTGAGTACTGTTAACGAGATATAAATGAGCGAGTTACAAATAAAATTGATACACAGAGAAGCTCTTAAAAGGTTGCATGATGCTGAGCGTCTCGATACTGACATGGAGAGTAGTGTATTATCAGATTCTGGCTATTTACTTGATTTACTGGCATTCGAATTATTACTGAAGGCTACCACATTAATTCACGCTGGTCACTTCTATCAAAATCACAATTATGAACAGATTTTTACATTACTTCCCAACATAGTGAAAAATCGAATAATAAATCGTATGGCGTATTGGTCGGGCATGAGTGTCAGTCGAAATGACCTTGAAAAACTGTTTATACGATACAGCAATAATTTCATCAAAATGCGCTATCCATTTGAATGCTATAAAAATATGAATGAAAATGAATATATCAAATATGGTAAATTATGGATCGAATTAGGCGCGCCTTTAGAAGAAGCAGAATATCAATACTGTCACAAGGAGCTTAATTTCTTGAATACAGCCTTACTGGAAGAAGTAGAATGTTATCTCGCTAACCAATAACTGGTAGTCTTCTAATTAAGTCAACATCACAATGCTTGCTTTTCTTCCATATCTTTTACGGGGAAATATAACTGAAACTGCTGCTACAAACAACCGCATAACCTTCCCCCATCCTCTTTAATAACCGACAGAATCGTCAGATTGTTTCAACACAGGTCTGCATCTCCCTCTACGAGCAATCAACTGTTCCAGATTCAACCACTTCAATACCCTGAATATAATCCAGTCTTGTTCCCAGCCGCCTGCATGCAGCATGGGTTAATAACCAGGATAGTGTTCAGATGTTCCAGTAAGATGCTGTTGCAGCTGTGTGTTGGTGTAGTCCATCGCGGTCGCTTGCTAGTGCAGATGGGTTTGCTGCTGACGCTTTTACCTTACTGCTGGTTGGATACCATCCGGAATAATCAATCTGATGAAGCGTTAATATTAGCTGGTGTAAAACGGGGAATGCTGTAAATGAGCATCGGATCACTAATCCGGTTTCAACTGTGATAAAATTGTGATAGAATGATACGCAAGACAGGGGAACAGATAGAAGAGATAGTAACAGATGGAATCGTCTTTTTGTCTGTTTCTAAGTACTTACGGGAAATCAGACCTTAGATCAAGGGGTTAAAAATGTGTTTAGCCGGACTTCAAATCCGGTGTGGGGCGCTAAAACCGTCCCAGGTGAGTTCGATTCTCATGCACTTCCGCCATTTTCTTCGTCAATTTTGATAATTCGCCATAAGAATTTCTTTAGCATGTCTTCAACTTTCTTTAACCTTCCACCTTTAATACCCCACACCGGATTTGAAGTCCGGCTAAACACCTTTGTTAATTTTCTTGATTTTTATGGAGTTGTCCGCTTAGTATAGCTTCGAATACATTCTCAACACAAAAAATGATGTTTTGTCTTAAGTAAAAAAGGGTGATCAGAATGCGAATAATGTTAACAATTTTGATTTTAGTTGCATCTTTTATGTCCAGTTGCACGCCGGCTCCGTATACCCGTGAGACGAGCGGTAGACTTTATTCAAATCAATATACACCAGTTACAACCATTGGATCAGACCGATTTCTGATTCAGGGCTATAACACAGAAGACGCTCTCGATGGTGCTAAAGTTTATTGTAATAAGCAAGGTAAAAAATTCAATGCAGAGAGTATTGTTCCGCATACTCAACGCGAGAGGGCAACAGTGACTTTTACCTGTCGTTAAACTTCCGACTTTATAGCCCCAGGCCGGGTTTGAAGCATATAGGTTTTAAGAGCACGGACATATTTTTGAAAGCATAAGATTTTCAACCCCAACGAAAAAGCAGGAGAAAAGAAATGTCTCTGATCATGAACATTGAAATCAAGGCTCCCGGTTACTATTTCGTCAGCTTGAAAGGTCGCCTTGACGGGACAACATCTGCAGACTGTGAGGCAAAAATTACCTCACTGCTGATTCCCCAAACGAAGACTATTGTTTTTGACATGTCCAATCTGGATTACATAAGTAGCATGGGCTTACGTATCATAATTAAAACGAGAAAATTTATCGAAGGCAACGGCGGCGGTGTCCAAATGATAAATATGCAGCCGCAAATCAAAAAGGTGTTTGAGATTGCTAATCTCCTGCGGGGCATGACACTCTTTGCCAGCGTTAAGGAAGCCGACGAGTATTTTGACGCCATGCAGAAAAAGGTCATAGAATCACTGGAATAGGAACAAGTGTTATGATTCTCAATAAAATTCGGAGGGGAAAATATGAATATTGATGAAAAATACAAAAAAGCCGGTGACATCATCAGCAAAGCCGGAGGAACGCCTGTTCCCGTTAACGATACTCTGATCAAACTTCTAAAATTTTTTATTATGGAAGATGAAGTGGATTTTATTGCTTCTTTCATAGATAAAAAATCCCAGACCATGGAACAGTTAAAACTATCGAGTGGATTATCGGAAGAAGAAATCAATAAAAAAGTGAAGGATCTTGCCGGCCGAGGGGTTATATTCAATCAGCCCAACAGCAAGGGGATTATGGTTTTTCGATTACTGCCGCTGTTGAATGTCGGAACTTTTGAATACAATTTCATGGGTAAATTAGAGAGAAATGACAGGAATATGGAAATCTATTCCTTGTTTAATAAAATGTTCGGAGATTTGCGCAGCATGCTTCAGGAAAATTATGATTCACTGATCCCTTTTCTGATGACCGCCCCGCCGATAGACAGAACCGTACCGGTTTTAGAAAACAAACCGAAAAATGAACCTGTCCAAATAATAATAAATAAAGACTTGGGAACAGCAGTGGATAGAATTGTTCCTTCTCAAAAGGTTGAGGAACTCATTTTAAAATTTGACGAGATTGCGCTGGGCCATTGTTTCTGCCGTCATTATAAAGATTTGGCGGGGTCACCCTGCAAACAGACTGATGAACGGGAGACCTGTTTTACTTTCGGCAAATCGGCGAAATTTACGTCGGAGCAGGGTTTTGCGAGGATGATTACCAAAGATGAGGCCTTGAGTGTTTTAAAGCGGGCGGAGGAAGCGGGACTTGTGCATAAGGCCTATCATCCCAATTTCGATACCAGCAAGGAAGAAACCAGTATTTGCAATTGCTGCCGGTGCTGCTGCGCCAACGGAATTGATAACATGATCGCCCCCATGACTAACGCGACCAATTTTTTATCAATGGTTAACGATGATCTCTGCATTGGCTGTGGCAAATGCGTAAAAGAATGCCATACCTACGCGGCGTATTTAAACGACGATAAAAAGGCCCGCCGGAAGGAAGAACTCTGTATCGGCTGCGGGGTGTGCGCGCACTTCTGCCCGCAAAACGCGATATCGATGGTTGAAGGCGAACGGATAGTAAGAATTCCCCCCAAGAGAAAATGAATCTCCCCGCCGCAAGCAGCGGGGTATCTTGATGGGAGCAGCAACGCTCTCTTCTTCGTCGCAAGCGACGGGGAATTTAACCCAGAGAGATTAAATTGAATAACACATTGCTTTCTCGTTGGTGAAATATGGAACGTTTTGGCTGTATGTCAATTACTTTTAAGAGACACACTGACCAAATGAAATTATCGCTTTCTCTACGAGTCTTATTTTATAAGGCTCTGCGCGTTATTTCTACGACTGCTTTTTCCATTTTGGGATAATAAATGAGACTCCGTTTTTCCAATATCTTCATCCCCTGCCTTAACTTTGGTTCTAACACCGATGCCTTCTGAAAATAATGTTTTGCTTTCATGAAATTATTTTCCTGATAATACACTGATGCAAGACATATCAGATTATCCAACTTTCTCCTTGATGTTTTCGAGAGATTCAGGGCTTTAGTGAAATCGTCAATCGCCAGATTATATTCATCTGCCTCAAAATAGTAACTTCCGCGAGCATTATAAGCACTTTCATTCTTTGTTTCATTCCCAATACTCATCGAAACATCTTTAATGGCCTGCTTGTAATTATTTAGGTCGGCATAAACCTTACTCCGCAATAAATATGCTTGACCTTTCATTGATTCATATTTTTTCACTTCAGGGAGGCATATATGGCTTTTATCTTCCTGGGGCGGCACCATATTGATAATCTTGGAAAGGTCTGCAATCGCATTTGTGTAATCTTTTAGCTGCGCATAAAGCCCGGCACGTGACAGATATGCTAATTCAAACATATTCTGCCATTGGCTGCATGGTTCGTGTTTCATTTTGGAGAATTTCTCTATGCTGAAGGAATAGTCCCCGATTGCTTCCTTGTATTTCAAAAGATGGCGGTATGCATCGGCACGAAGATGGTAAGCATCGGCATTTCCTGGTTTCATTTCTATTGTACGGGTAATATCTTTTATGGCAAGGTCATATTGTTTCAGCTTTAAATAACAGTATGCCCGTCCGTAGTATGCTTCCGCATGTTGGGGATTGAGCCGTAGAACAGAATCATAGTCTCTTAATGCCTGCCTGAATCTGCCCAGGCTCATTAAGGCATCCCCCCGGATTAAGTACGCATGCTCATACTGAGGATAAAGACGAATGGCTTTGTTATAGTGGGCAATGGCCTCATTGTCCGGTTTGCGCAAATCAAACAGTTGACCTTGCAATAACTCGGAGCCTGCAGCTGAAACATTTTTAAAGGTTTGTGCATTTAATATTCGTCCCTCTTGCGATATATTGAAAGTGAATTTCAGAGGCGTACTCGGACAGCAACTGGGCTCACCGGAAAGATGAAGCAGCATATCTGAGGTAACTTGATTGGGTTTGATCATGACGGAATTGACCAATTCCCGATCGCCTAAGACAATGCAGTCTGTATTCTTCCATTTACCGTTTTGGTTCATGACAACGGCCATCGTCACCAAAGTACCGCTTCCGCCAAAGCTTGATTCCAGAAAAACAATGGCATCTTCTTTCCCATCGCCATTTATATCACCATAGGCGCCATCTGCAAAATTGACATAGATGTTTTCATCATCGGGCAATGTCTTATGAAAGCTACCTTCCTTGAGCGTCACAGCATAACCACTCGAAAACGTTCTATCACTACATTTGTATGTAATTTTACGAAGGGGTTCGAGCTTGGGATTGTTTTTTGGTTTATTTTTGACAGCATCAAAGCTGTAACTATACTCCCACGTAAGGTTTATTTTCTGGGCGGCATCTTGCGAGAAAACCGTCTCCGGCATGAATGCAAACATGGCCATGACGCAGCAGATAATGAGGAATTTTGAATTTTTCATAGGTCACATAATAGCCTTGTGTAATATAATCTGAGCCATCGTCCATATTTTCCTGATTTCGTTATGGGCAGGCATTAGCAACTGTTGTGGACCAGGTATTTTCCCAGTCATTATCTTGGTCTGGTCCAGGAAACCTTGCTTTGCTTCCGTATGTATTGTTTCCAAATGTCGCTAATGCTTTTGCCTTCTTCGGTAAACCAAAATATAGGCCCGCGAACAGAAGTGCCATCAAGCTCAATTGTTTCAAGTACCTTGCCGGCAAGTTCACTCATGGAATAGTGTTTTCCCCGCCAGATCAAACCTTTTCCCGAAATGGTGGCTGTATATTCGGGAAGCCTTTTTCCGCTGTGTTGAAAAATAAGCTTTTGGCCTTCGGAGAGAACACCGTCGCTGACCAGATCTTTCAAGTTTGTAACGGGCTGCTTACGTGGTTTTCGGGGATGGTGAACATGTTCTGGCAATGGTTTCTGTGGGGCGGTTACTTGATTGAGACCGAAAATACGCCGAAGGACATCATTTGGACCTTCCTCAAAGGCGATGGCCTTCCTTTGGAGATAGGTATAAACCTCGTCGTCGATTTTAATGTTTTTCATAGACATTCCCCGCGTATAGATCGTTTTGTAATTATTTCTTTTGCTGGAACTGGTCGCCAAGCCACAATATCACTTCTTTTAATGCGTAAATAATTGAATTAATAGAATTTAATGTCGGCAGGAATATTCTATCCTTCTGTTCAGTACCTGTGCGTCTATGTGCACCATAAGCACTACAAACTTGCCAGATGGTAAAGCAATAATTTCTCAGCATTGGGTTGAATTGCCCTTTGTTTTCAAGTTCAGAAAAAATTATTTTTTCATTGATTTTGCCTCTATTGTCCTTACATTGTGGAATCGTGGCCGCAAACTTTTCAAGTATATGCTCGTAAATAATGCGTACTTCAGACAGATTCTTACCAATTCGGCTTACCTCATTTTTTTCTAAAAGCACGTTTAAGAATAGTTCCGCATCCTCTTCATCAAGATTGTTTCGCAGAATATCAAGATAGACCCGGTTATCGTTTTGGATGTTCAAAACATCAATGTTATCAATCTTATGCTTTAATTTTTCAATAGCGGTTGTATCACTTTTATCGAAGAATTGCTCTTGGGTAAACTTTCCGAAGTCCATAAATGTCTTAATAGTTTCTACTCCGCGCACATCACTGGCCGGATAGGCTGACAAGAAATAAAATCTTTGTAACGTACCTTTCGGAACATCTGGGTTAGTACCCAGCCAATTCAAGAGATAGTCTCCCTCGCGCTCCTTATATTCCTTGTGTGAGGCTTCAGTATAATTTTGATAAATTTCATTGACCTCCTGGAAATCATAGCGTTGTTTTTCAAACAAGTTCCTATCAATAATGAAACAGGCATACCGGTCATAGCCACGCATAATCTTCCGCAGGGCATCAGGGAAACGATCTGCAATTTCAATGA
This sequence comes from uncultured Smithella sp., assembly GCA_964646755.1. Classification (GTDB taxonomy): domain Bacteria; phylum Desulfobacterota; class Syntrophia; order Syntrophales; family Smithellaceae; genus MVRV01. The sequence continues at coordinate 32,583 of CAZYIE010000014.1, read as the reverse complement.
TATTGGTTGATTCAACAATCGTCTTAATCTCATCCGGCGTGGCCCCGTAGTCGTCGGCCATGAGACGCTTCAAGCCATCAATGGTTTTAGCGTCCAAATATTTTGAAAACAAACGTATCACCCGATCAATACTGCCTGACAGGTCATCCTCCACGTACAAAATTTTCATTCTTCTTCTCCCATAAGTTGCTGAATTCTATTTCAACGGAATAAATGTTATCCATTTGCTTGGTAACGGGCTGGGCGTGTAGAAGCTTTGAAAAATTATCAATAATTATATGGCCTATCCCGGATGTCTTCGTGGCCAGATTTTTTCTGAAACGGTTGGCCACCTGTATGGAAATTGTGTCCTGATTTATGGCCAAGTCAATATTCAAGAAGCGTACTTCCTTTTCCACGAAAGCAGAATACTTGACAGCGTTTAATATCAACTCCTGGAATAAAATGAGCAGCTTAATGGCAGATCCTTTTTCGTTACCCAGAATATGTTGAGACGCAGTACCTGTCGAGACCTCAATATTAAAAAAATACTTCGCCAAAAACGATAGAAGATCATGCTTGCCGGGCCTTTGCGATATGCTTGCCCATTCCGCCTTGGCTTCGCTGAAAACTTCTCGCGTTGGGAAATATTTCTGAACGAAATTGGAGAAATATTTGCCGTCGAACATATTGCCGACAGAATACTTGAGGGCTTCTATTACGAGCGTCTCCAAATCAATGCTGTCTTTCCCCGCATTATGGGTGGCGTCGTAATAAAAATCATCAAGGGAGCCATTGAAGGAAAGATTCATGGCGTTGACAATTTCCCGCACTAAGTTGGCGCCTCTGAGAGCATTCTGGATAATTATCGGTTCACCAACCTTATCCTTTTTCATGTTTTCCAGAGGATCAATGATAGTGCTGATAAGATTCTTAATGGAATGGGAGAGATCGGCAATCACCTTGTTTCTTTCATCAAGACGAGCTTGATCTTCTTCCTGTTGCTTCTTTAACTTGACCTCAATCAATTGATATTGAAGTTGTTTAGAGAAATGAACGGGGATGTTAATGAGATTTCTGTAGGTATTTAAGTCTTTTTCATGGAATCTGTAAAAATTGCCATTAGCATTCTCGTAAGGTATGTCATCGTCAAACTCTCCCCAATCGAGAACATTCACTTGGGTTGCGATATACTCCATAATGGCGAGTTTTGCATTGATGGTAAATACAGGCCATCCGTCCCTCTCCAAGACTGCCTTCGGTGATCCTGTGTAGTCCGGATAATTGTTGAATACAACCCTTATAATTTCCCCGGTTCGGCCATCCGTGGCAGCATTCGGATCGGATTCTAATGTATCCAAATACTTGGCCATGGACAACAGTTCTTGGCTCAAAGGACTCTTGTCATTATTATCAAGCAACTTCTCCACATTTAAAAAAAGAATCAACGCCAACAATGTTTCCTCAATGGAGGATATTTGCCCTATAACTGACAGAAATACGTTGGAATCGATTCCATTGTAGATTGGCGAATATTTAGCCAATTCAATTTTGATTTTCTTGATGCTATCAATCGCCCCTTGTTGTGCAATCCGTTTAAAATTTTCCATTGCTTGCGATCTGTCCTTCAACTGATCGTAGCAGACACCCTGCAAGAAAATAATGAAAATGTCATCGTTATGGAAATTAAGGAATGCGGAAAAATCTTTCTCAGCATTTACGTAATCATTTATTGACATGTAATAGATGCCTCGATGGAGATGGCCATCGGGCAAGTCACTATATTGGACGATTATATCGTTATATAATTCCAAGAGGCGCGTTGATAACGGAAAGTCGGAGGGGAAAACATCATAATCATCTCCACCAGGTAGAAAACTATTGGATATTTCATGAAGCGGGCCTTCGAGAAATTCAATAAGAGATTCTTTAACCATATCGAGCTCGAGGGCGCTGGCAAAATCATGCAAGGTTTCAACGCCTTTGTTTAAGCGCCAGTACGTCCAGGCTCTCTGTATATAGAAATCGGTGTTTTTCTGATCGATGGTTATAGCGCTTGTGTAGTCGGCCAAAGCATGCTCATAATCCTTTTTTATTCTATACAATAAAGCACGATTTGCATAGGATTCCGCGCGTCCTGGTGCCTCCTCAATGACCTCCGTGAAGGCATGAATAACGTTGTCACAAGGAATAGCTGAAATGTCAGAAGAGTCAACAGGTGGTTTTTGCGCACAGTATTCACTAATGTTTTCTTTGATTATGTTAGCGGTTGTCATTTACAGCTCCTGAAATCATATTTTTCAATACATAAATAGCAGGATGCATGCCAAAACAGCGATAAATCTTATGCCACTGTTTTTATTAATCTAAATAAACAAGTAACTCAGATAACAACAAAACTGCGTAATTAAACTTACGTTAATAGTAATTATTATTACGTTTCAATACTATTGTTTTCCATTTTGCGCAATATCCCTAAGCCGCTCGCACCCGGACACGGGGTTCAATTGTTGGCCATGTTGTCCGGCGGGCGATACGCATGTCGTAATCTGCTTGCAGATTCAACCAAATATCCGGCGATACGCTGAAGTATTTGCCGAGGCGCAGGGCTGAATCCGCTGTAATCGCACGTTTGCCGTTGATGATCTCACTGATACGTCCGGGCGGCACATCGATGTCACGGGCTAATTGATTGGCGCTTAGATTCAGCGGTTTCATAAATTCTTCATAAAGAATCTCTCCCGGTGGAATGGGATCTAATAATTCGTTTTCTTCCATTTTTCATGTCCTCCTAACCCCGATAAACGGGATAATTCCTGGCTTCCTCAATGATAATCTATAATTTCAACATCATACGCATCACCGGCATCCCATCTGAAACATATCCGCCATTGATCATTAATTCGGATGCTGTGTTGCCCCATCCGATCGCCTTTAAGCGCCTCCAACTGATTTCCGGGCGGCTGCTTCAAATCTTGAAGCTGCCGGGCGCGATTCAAGTAGAGGAGTTTCCGGCGTGCCTGACGTTCAATAGACTGAAAACGAGAAACCCATCGGTCGTCAAAAAGCATCGCTGTATCTTTGCAATGGAATGTTTTTATCACGCGGTTATGATATTACGCCTCGCGTAATATGTAAAGCAAAATTTCGGCATTCACTTCCTGATTACAAACCGAATTTTTCCTTTGCCCTTTTGCGGAAGGTGTGGGGTTTCATTTTCAGAAGTCGGGCGGCGGCCTCGCGGTTGCCGTCTTTCAGGCGAATGGCCTCCGCGACTAAGGTTTTTTCGACGGCGAGCAGATGGGCGTCTAAGTCGAATCCTTCTGGGAGGATAGCACCGGCATTGATTGAAGCGGCGTGATCAGGTGATTGTTGGCTATGGGGGTTCGCTGAGGTGGAAAGCATCTCTGGAGGCAAGTCTGTCTCTTTGATGAAGTTTCCTTGCGATAACACAAATGCCCGCTCGACTGCGTTTTCCAGTTCCCGGATGTTTCCCGGCCACGGATATTGGAGGATGCACCGCATCGCCTTCTGACTGATCTGTTTCCGTTGGTTGTAGCGATGGTTATGCCGCTCGAGGAAGTATTCCACGAGCAAGGGGATGTCCTCGCAACGATGCCGCAGGGCGGGCATGGAAATATCGACGACCTTGAGTCGAAAGTAGAGGTCTCCCCGAAATTTCCCTTCTGCGATCATTGTGGCCAGGTTTCGGTTGGTAGCGGCGATGATCCTTACGTCAGCGGAGATCGGCTTACCGCCGCCTACCCGCTCAACGGCCTTGTCCTGAAGAACGCGTAGTATCTTGGCCTGGGCTGCAAGCGACATGTCTCCGATCTCATCCAGGAATATGCTCCCGCCATCGGCAAGCTCGAACTTGCCCTTTTTCTGCTGAGTGGCACCGGTGAATGACCCCTTCTCATGGCCGAAAAGCTCACTTTCCACGAGGGTATCCGGAATGGCCGCACAGTTTACGATTATCAGGGGCTCCACCTTCCTTGCGCTGTTGAAATGGATCGCCCGGGCTACGAGTTCCTTGCCTGTCCCTGTTTCGCCCTGGATCAGAACCCCCGAATCATACCGGGCAGCGGCTCGGACGGTATCCATAACCTGTGTCAGGGTGGGGCTTCGCCCGATCATCTGTATACCGGAGAATTCCCGGATCAGTTCGTCCCGCTCGGCCTCCAGCTTTTCTTTACGCAGATAGGTCGCGGCGATCTCCAGCGTTTCCGGTGACGGCATTGTAATCCGGGGAAAGGCCGCGATCGACAGACTGATTTCTGAGACAGCATTCTGCCGGGAGCGCAGGAAGCGCGGCGGGGTTATTTTCAGTAGAGTCGCCGGTATTATGCCCGACTGGCATAAGAGGAACCACACAGTCTGCATTTGCGGTGTGCCGGACGATGTGGCGATGAAATAAAGGGGCTTGTCTTTCTTGTGCGCATCCAGAATGGTTTGGCTTTGACGAAACATGTGGAGGTACAGGGCTTCGTAGTCTGTCGGATCGGGAATGTCGATGAAGACAACATCCGTGGGTATGTCAGGCCATTGCTTTCCGATTTCTGTATGCAAAGAACGGGAATTAGCAAGGGTGTTGGGTGTTGTAAAAATGTAGATCTTTGCGAAGGAACGTTCTTTCAGGAGCGAAAGGACAGGGCCATCCGTGTAACTGCCCCGAACTATCTCGGCATTGTATGGATCGCGGACACCAGCAAAAGTCAGAAGAATATTCATGTTATCGTCTTTACCATAAATAACACTATTTTGGGTAATGTATTTCATCGATCAATAGTTCTTGCTGAAAACGCCTGCCGTCTAAACGACCTGTAATAAAATTATTGTTTGCTCCTTGCTCTGCTATTTCGGCTTATGCTATAGGACAAGAAATATATCTACAGGAGAACGGAATAGATGATCTACAATGAGGAATATGAAACACTACCTAGGGAAGCGCTGGAAGCATTACAATTAAAGCGATTACAGCAAGTTGCTAATCGTGTTTATCACTGTGTCGGTTTTTACAAAAAGTCGTTTGACAAAGCTGGGGTATCCCCGGACAACCTCAAAACTCTTGCTGACCTTAAACGATTTCCCTTTACCACCAAACAGGATTTACGGGACAATTACCCCTTTGGATTATTTGCCGCGCCTATGAGCAGTGTCGTCCGCTTGCACGCGTCTTCGGGAACAACAGGCCGTTCTACAGTCGTCGGCTATACGAAGCGGGATATCGACACCTGGGCGGAGCTGGTGGCGCGCTGTCTTGTCGCCGCTAACCTTACAAAAAACGATGTAATCCATAATGCTTATGGTTACGGACTGTTTACGGGCGGTTTGGGACTTCATTACGGTGCAGAAAAGCTCGGGGCCAGCGTTATCCCCATGTCCGGCGGTAACACCAAGCGACAGCTCATGATTCTGCAGGATTTCGGCCCGACAGCAATCTGCTGCACTCCTTCTTATGCTCTTAATCTGGCGGAACAGGGCGAGGCTTTGGGTATCGACATGCGTTCTTTGAACCTGCGGGTTGGTATCTTCGGCGCTGAACCATGGAGCGAACAAATGCGCCAGGAGATTGAAAAAGCTTTTGATATTAAAGCCATGAATATCTATGGCCTTTCAGAAATCATGGGGCCGGGAGTCGCCATGGAATGCAGCGACGCTCAGGAAGGCATGCATGTTTTTGAAGATCATTTTCTGGTGGAGACCATCAATCCGGAAACTGGTGAGGTTCTCCCCCCCGGTGAGCAGGGCGAGCTGGTCTTTACAACCCTGACCAAGGAAGCTTTTCCCCTGATCCGCTACCGGACTCGTGATATTTCCCGTCTGTATCCGGCACCATGCCGCTGCGGCCGGACTTCTTACCGCATGGATCGCGTCATGGGCCGGAGCGATGACATGCTCATTATCCGGGGCGTCAATGTCTTTCCTTCCCAGATCGAGGCCGTGCTGGTCGGTATCGAAGGCCTCGAACCACATTATCAACTAATTGTCGACCGTGAGGGTACGCTTGATACTTTGGAGGTACAGGTCGAAGTTACAGAGAGCCAGTTTGTCAATGCTGACCAAGTGAAGGTATTGCAGAAGCTCGAAAAGATGATTTTAAAAGATATGAAAGATTATCTGGGGATCACGGCGAAAATTAAGCTTGTGGAGCCAAAATCGCTCCAGCGCTCCGAAGGCAAGGCCAGCCGGGTTATTGATAAACGCAAAATGTAATTGCCTGTATCATACCCCGAACTATTCTCTAGCTTCGACGCTCTGCGGTTTGTGCTTTTGGACAAAAGAATTGCCGTCAATCACCCGGCGGACTGCGTAGGCAAGTTGAGGCATCTTGTATGGTTTCATCAGAAACTCCCGGATGCCCAGCCGGGCAGCATCCTCACCGGAGATATGCTCACTGTACCCGGTACAGACAATAATGGGCGTATCCGGTCGCCGCGCAAGAATTTTCCGGGCAAGCTTATCACCGGTTAACTGCGGCATACTCATATCAGTAATAACGGCAGCAAATCGTTGCGGGTTAGCGATAAAAAGATCGTGCGCTTCCAGGCTGCTTGTTTTACCGACCACCTGATATCCCAAACTCTCTAACATTTCAATGGCTATATCGCACAGCATGGGTTCATCATCAACGTAGAGAATGGTTTCCGTTCCGGTGGGCATTGTCTCCTCTTGTCGGAAGTCTTCCGACTTTCTCCGGTCTTCGATCTCCGGAAAATAGATGTTGAAAGAAGTTCCCATTCCCGGTGTGCTGCGACACGTAATTGCGCCACCGTGGCTTTTGACGATACCGTGTACTACCGAAAGCCCCAGCCCCGTTCCCCGTCCGATCTCCTTTGTGGTAAAATAAGGTTCAAAAACGCGGGCGGCAACCTCGGGTAACATGCCCTGACCGTTATCGCTGATCGTCATTTTCATATATGATCCTGCCGGAAGGTGCAACTCGCCCGCCACAGACTGCGCGTCGATTCGCTCTCGGGTAAGGCCGACTTCCAGCATACCGCCTTCGCTCTCCATGGCATGGATGGCGTTACTGCATAGATTCATGATGATCTGATGGATATGAGTCGAGCTCGACAAAACCAGACCGGAAGCAACATAATTCTGTTCAATGGTGATGTTGGCCGGAAGCAACGAACGCATCATTTTCAACGCTTCCGAGATCGCTTCTTTAAGTTCGAGAGGCGCAATACGAATTTCGGCCTTGCGGCTGAAGGCCAGAATCTGATTGACCAGTGCTTTGGCACGTTCACCGGCATTAAGAATCTCGAGAATTTTTTGTCTGGTTTTTTCGGAAACCCCTGTGTCGTTCAGAGTCAGTTCAGAATATCCGATAATGGCCGAAAGGATATTGTTGAAGTCATGGGCTATGCCGCCCGCCAACGTTCCCACAGCTTCCATTTTCCGGGCCTGATCCAGATCGGTCTGAAGACGCTTTTTCTCTTCCTCGGTTTTTTGGCGTTCGGCAATCTCATTGCGCAGCTCCGTATTACTGGAGCGCAAAGCCTCGGACTCCAAGGCGAGTTGTGTGTGCAAATCACGTTCATGAATCAACAGTCTGTTCATTTGATTCAGGAGCAAACCCACCGGCAGGCTGGCAAACAGGGAAACGAGAGAAATGCTCACAACAAACATAACCCATGTAGTAAATGGTTCCAAATAGACCGGCGCCCAGACCGACAGGTGTGGGCCAACCTGCCAGTACAGGAGCATCAGCAATACGACGTTGATGGCGGTGGTAAGAATAGCAGCCCGGACTCCAAAGAGAAAGGCGGCGCTGACGACACACATTACCAGCCAACCCGGACGGGCATAGAAAGGGCCGAGCGTGATAATAAATGTCAACATTAATCCATAAAGCAGAGCAAAAAATATTTTAACGGAAGGGGTAGTATAACGGGCGCGCAAGATTATGGCGATGAAGAAGACGATGACGATTTCTAAAGCGATCAGCCAGTATTTTTCCTGGGCAATATAGGTTGGAAGTGAAAAAACCAGTCCGATGGGGAGGATGATTAATGTAATGAAGAGCATAATCCCGATATAGTATATACGCCAACCACCGAGATCATGAATCTCTTTAAGTTCTTTTCTGGCCCAAAACCCGTCAAGCCATTTTTTGCCTGCCCTGACTATTTCCCGATACA
>CAZYIE010000014.1:0-24447 GCA_964646755.1 uncultured Smithella sp. | reverse complement strand
TATATTGGCTTGTGCCCTTTTCATCAAGAGAAAACTCCTTCTTTTATCGTTTCGTTGATGCTGGGAGGAGAAAGTTTCCCTTCTTGTCTAAGAACTAATTTTTCTCATTGAGCCGTCCTTCATTAGAAAAAGGGAATTGGCTGCTGCCGAATGCTGTTTTAACCGTCGCCTTGCCTTCTATCTTATAAGGAAGGTCTGCCTGGGTTAAAATAGCTTTCAGACTGCCGCTGAAGTCTTTAAATCCGGCCACGACAGGCACCTGTAAGCACGTTGTTGATGCTGAGGGAATTAATAATTCCTTTTGGAGGCGGCCATTGCCGATCTCCTCATTTTGCAGATAAACTGTGTATTCCAGAGATTTAAAGGTAAGATCAAAACTGTTCGGATTTTGCACATCGAGATCGAAGAGAAGATTCATTTCCGTAAAGGAGAGGGGCCTCAGAGTAATCCCGCGCAGGGTAAAAGATGGTGTCTGCATTATCCAGCTGACACAAGACAGCAGAAAAATGGAAAAGGTCAGAAGGAATAATATTTTACAATAAGTCCCTGCTTTCTGGGGGTGCAATTTCATCATTAATAAGACCCATCAAAGAGTGGAACAATTATTTTTATTGATATTGCCGGTTCAACAGTATTGCTGTCGCGATGATCTACCTTTCAATGCTTTTCTGTATGGTTTTACAATAACAGAACAGGCGAAAAATGAAAAGACGCAATCCATAAAAGATTGCGCCTGGTTTTTTAATGGTGCCGAAGCCGGGACTTGAACCCGGACAGGCGTACACCCACTAGACCCTGAACCTAGCGCGTCTACCAATTCCGCCACTTCGGCATGCAGGCGATGAACTATAACGATCAGTACCTTCTTGTCAAGATAAAATGATGTTGAATTTAATTACCAAAATGCTATGGTATCGCGCTAACGAAAAAATTACTGGTGAGAAACTTATGATTGTATTTAAAGGTATTGAAAATATTACAGAAGATTTTAGCGGTTCATTTGTCACAATTGGCAATTTTGACGGGGTGCATTTAAGCCATCAGTTCATTTGCCGTAAGCTGGCAACAGAAGCCAAGGCCGCCTCGGCAAAATCGCTGGTTATTACCTTTGATCCCCATCCTAAAATGATCCTGCATCCCAATATCCGACCTTTTTATCTTATTACTACTTTGGCGGAAAAATTAAAACTTCTGGAAGATTGCGGAGTTGACGGAATACTCGTAATTCCTTTTTCACCGGAATATTCGAAAATTACCGCTGAACAATTTGTTTATGGCTTTCTGGGACAAAAGCTGGCAGTTAAAAAAGTTATCGTCGGCCATGATTACACCTTTGGCCAGGCCAGGCAGGGCAACAGTGATTATTTGATTTCTGAAGGTCGCAAACTGGGCTTTGCGGTGGAAGTAGTTGATGCTTTTAAAGTGGGGACTGATATTATCAGCAGTACGTTAATTCGCAACTTAATTCTGCAAGGTGATGTGAATGCCGTATTTCAGTTTATGGGAAGGTGGCATAATATTGCCGGAATTGTAGTTTCCGGCAGGGGGCGGGGTACAGGGCTTGGTTTTCCCACGGCCAATCTGGAGCCGGACAAAGAATTGCTTCCGCCGCCCGGCATTTATGCTGCGTTTGCTGAGCTGGAAGGAAAATGCTATATGGCGGCTTTAAACATCGGAATAAAACCGACGTTTGCCGATTACACATTTACTTTTGAAGCTCACTTGCTTGATTTTACAGGCGATGTCCGGAGCAAAAGAATAAATATTCTCTTCGTGGAGAAATTACGGGATATTGTCAAATTTGACGGTCCCGAAATATTGAAACAACAGATCGCAGCGGATGTGGAAAAAGTGAGAGCAATCTTAGGAGCTGTTACGAAATAACCACCGCTAAAGGGTGGCAAGACTTGTTTATTTTCTGTATTTCGTTACGGCTCCTTATGCCGGTTACGATATTACAACGTTGCAGTTGTTGTTGAATAACGGCTTACTCAATAATAAAGTATTAGGAAATTAATTTGGAGGTAATAGTTCAATGTTAAGAATTGCCATAGTTGGCGCAACAGGGATTGTAGGTCAGCAAGCTATTGTCAGTTTAATCGGTCATCCCTGGTTTAAAATTACGAAGCTGGCGGCTTCCGAGCGATCCGCCGGGAAAAATTATCGCGAAGCGCTGAAAGATGCCAACGGTTCATCACGCTGGTGGTGTACGGAAGAACTGCCCGCAGAGATCGGCAATATGCCGGTAGAAGATGCATCTTCCTTCGATCCAACTTCGGTGGACATTATTTTCTCCACCATGGACGCCGGACCGGCCAAAGAATTAGAAGCGAAATATGCCCGCACAACGCCGGTAATCAGCACTGCTTCAGCATTTCGCTATGAATCCGACACACCGATTCTGGTCGGCGGTGTAAATATGGATCATGCCGCACTGCTCGCCGTTCAGCAAAAAAATCGCGGCTGGAAGGGTTTTATATCACCCAAGTCTAACTGCACCATTGCCGGTCTGGTCGTTTCTTTAAAACCGATTCAGGATTTGTTCGGCGTAAAGCAGGTGGTAATGACTTCACTACAGGCAATGTCCGGCGCCGGAAGAACGCCGGGACTGTCCGCGATGGATATGACGGAAAACGTTGTTCCCTATATCGCCGGAGAAGAACCCAAAGCAGAAACTGAACCGCAAAAAATTCTGGGGAAATTTACCGGAGAAACAATTGCTCACGCTCCTTTTGGAATTACGGCAACATGTACCCGCGTACCGGTAATCGATGGTCACATGGTTTGCGCGTTTGTGCAAACGGTCAAACCCTGTACTCCGGAAGATGTAAAAAAAGCGATGGTAAATTACGGCAAAGAATTTGCCGAGTTTAACCTGCCCAGTTCACCTAAACATCTGATTGACGTGACCGATGATCCATTCCGCCCGCAGCCGCGCATGGATCGGGAAAAAGGCGGCGGCATGACTGTAACTGTCGGTCGTATCCGGAAAGACCCGATTCTGGAAAACGGAATCAAATACGTTTGCCTGGCCCATAACACCAAGCTTGGTGCTGCAAAAGGCGCTCTGCAAACAGCGGAATATCTGGTGAAATATTATCTAAAACTCATTTAACCATCAAACAGGAAGCCGCGGTTTTCTTTATACCGCGAGACCTTTGCACAACTACATGAAACCAGCAATTATGTCATACCGGCGAAGGCCGGTATCCAGTATTATCAAGCATTTCCTAGATTCCGGCCTTCGCCGGAATGACGAATAAGGGAGTTGTGCAAAGGTTTCACCGCGGCTTCTCTCATTCATTTATAAATTTCTGATTTTTCCACGAAAATGTTTGAATGATTATGACTATATTGCACAGAAAATTTTATGCCCGAGATACGCTGCATGTCGCCCGTGCGCTTTTAGGGGCGAAATTGATACGTCTGGTCAACGGTGCCGAATTGAGCGGAATGATCGTGGAAACTGAAGCATACTGCGGGGAAGCCGACAGCGCCTGCCATGCCCATCGCGGAAAAACACTTCGCAACGCTGTCATGTTTGGCAAACCCGGACATGCTTATGTATACTTTACCTACGGCATGCATTATCTGCTTAATATGGTGACCGAAGATGAGGGCAATCCCTGCGCTGTGCTGATTCGGGCAGTTTTACCTCTTGCCGGCATTGAAGAAATGGAAGCCCGCCGCAAGAAGAAAGGAACAGAGTTGACCAATGGACCGGCCAAGCTCTGCCAGGCTTTCGGAATTGATAAATGCTTAAATGGTTGGGATTTAACCTGCGGCAAAGAATTGTGGGTGGAAAACTACAAAGGCATTCCGGATAAGTCGATTCTAACCACACCCAGAATAGGCATTGATTACGCAAAAAAGGAGCACCGGGAAGCACTGTGGCGATTTGTAGTTAAACAGGCGTCTTAAAGCTTAAGACAAGGGGATGCGACCCCTTGTTCTATTGACAACTCATTGTCCCAAAGGCATTAACTTTCCCCCGGGAACAAAGGATGGCAAAATTTATGAGCGATCAGGACAATAAAGCTGACAATCAGGATGCTGTTGTTTTTCAAGTGCGGGATCTGGCCAAAATTTATCAAATGGGCGAGGTAGAGGTACACGCTTTGCGCGGTGCTAACCTGGAACTGTTTCCACGCGAATTAATTGTGCTTCTAGGCCCTTCGGGTAGCGGGAAATCGACATTATTGAATATTCTCGGCGGCCTCGATACGGCAACAAGTGGCTTCGTTTCCTACCGGGGGAAAGAATTAACCAATGCCACTGAGCAGGAACTGACCGAATATCGCCGTTTCCATGTCGGGTTTGTTTTTCAGTTTTACAATCTGATTCCCAGTCTTACGGCGCTGGAAAATGTTGCTGTTGTAACGGAGATTGCCAAAAATCCAATGAAGCCGGAAGATGCACTGGCCCTGGTCGGTCTGACGGAAAGACTGGATCATTTTCCGGCACAGCTATCCGGCGGCGAACAGCAACGCGTAGCCATCGCCCGCGCTATTTCCAAAAATCCGGAGGTTTTGCTGTGCGACGAACCTACGGGCGCACTCGATTCCCAAACCGGAATCGTGGTACTGGAAGCTCTGGAGAGGGTCAATCGTGAACTGAGTACGGCAACGGCGATTATCACCCATAATGTGGATATTGCCGGCATGGCCGATCGTATCATTCATCTCAGCAACGGCAGAATTGCCGAAGTAATAACAAACAAGACAAGAAAATCACCGCGCGAAATACAGTGGTAAGCTGATGAAGTCTCTCGATAAAAAAGTCTGGCGGGATTTGTGGCATATGAAAGGGCAGGTCTTCGCTATAACGCTGGTAATAATCAGCGGGGTAGCCACCTTCATCATGTTCATTGCCACTATGCATTCTCTTGATCGCACTCGCAGCAGTTTTTATCTCGATTATAATTTTGCCGATGTATTTGTTAATTTAAAGCGGGCGCCGGAAAGCCTGAAAGAAAAGATCAAAGAAGTACCCGGTGTTAATCAGGTCGAAACCCGTGTTTCCGCTTATGTCAAACTGGATATCAATGGTTTTCCTGAACCGGTTACCGGCCACATAATCTCTATTCCCGATGACGGCCACCCCCTGCTGAATCGTCTTTATATCCGCAAAGGCAGGCTCGCCGATCCCACCAAAGACAACGAAGTAGTGATCAACGAAACATTTGCCCATGCCCATGGTTTCACTCTGGGCGATCAGTTTGCCGCAATCATTAACGGCAAATGGAAAAAGCTCACCATTACCGGGATTGCTCTCTCACCCGAATTCGTTTTGGTCATGCGGCCTTATGCCATGAGCCCGGATTTCAAGCGCTACGGCATTCTCTGGATGAGCCGCAAGGCAATAAGCCGTGCTTATAATATGGAAGGTGCTTTTAATGATGTGGCCCTGACTCTTTATCCCGGCGCTAAATTAAATGATGTTCTGCGCGATTTGGATAATATTGTGGATAGATACGGCGGGTTCGGCGCCTATGCCCGCCATGATCAAATATCTCATCGGCTGCTCAATGAAGAATTCCGGATGCTTAGGAATATGTCCAAAATATTCCCCACAATCTTCATATTTGTTGCCGCCTTTTTATTAAATGTTGTTATGAGCAGGACAATAAATACGCAGCGCGAGCAGATTGCCGCCCTCAAAGCATTCGGTTATGACAATTTAGCTATCGGCATTCACTATGCAAAGCTGGTTGTACTGATTATAGCAGCCGGTCTGCTGACAGGTCTTGGAGCGGGCATCTGGCTTTCGAAAATACTGGGAGGCATTTACATGGAAGTATACCGCTTTCCCGCTCTTGTCTTTATATTGCAACCATGGGTTATTCTTGCAGCAATAGTAATCAGCATCGCTTCGGCTTTAGTCGGCACATTGCATTCTCTATGGATTGCGGCCAGACAACCGCCTGCCGAAGCCATGCGTCCCGAACCGCCCGCAAAATTCAAAGTAACACTGATTGAAAAAACAGGCCTTGGCCGCCTCCTGACACAACCATCGCGGATTATTGTGCGCAATATCGAGCGCAAGCCCATCAGAACCTTCCTTTCTATTGTTGGAATTGCCGTGGCCTGCGCTACGATGATCGCGAGCGGATTTTTTAAGGATTCCGTTGATTACATGGTGAATGTCCAATTTGTTCTTTCCCAGAAGGAAGACATGGCAGTTGCTTTTACCGATCAAACCTCCTATAAAGCAATATATGAGCTCAAAGGACTCGAAGGCATCAGGCATGTCGAAACCTTTCGTACAGTGCCGGTAAAATTCAGATTCGGCCGCCGCAGCTACAAAACGGCAATCAACGGGATAGAGCCGGATAGCCGCCTTCATCCTCTTTTGGATACGAATTTAGCACCGGTAACCCTGCCGCAAGAAGGCATTATATTGAACGATTATTTAGGCGAGATTCTGGGCGTAAAAGCCGGTGATATGCTCACTGTCGAAACTTTGGAAGGGTCAAGGAATATTCATCAGGTGCAGGTGGTCGCTCTGGTGAAGCTGTATCTGGGAGTAATGGGCTATATGGACATCTCGGCGCTTAATCGTCTGATGAAGGAAGGCAATGCCATATCGGGAGCCTATCTGACGGCGGACAGCCTTTATCAGGATGAACTTTACCGAAAATTTGTGGACATGCCCCGCGTTTCCGGAACTATCGTGAGAAGAAACGAAATTCGCAATTTTTATGAAGTGCAGGCCAAAGGCATGCTCTTTTTTACTTTTATCGCCACTCTGATGGCTTGTTCTATTGCTATCGGTGTGGTTTATAATAACGCGCGGATTGCTTTATCCGAACGCAGTCGGGAGCTCGGGAGCCTCAGAGTGCTCGGGTATACAAGGGGTGAAATTTCCTATATCCTCCTGGGGGAATTGTCGCTAATTGTATTTGCCGCTATTCCGCTGGGTTTTCTTATCGGCTATTGGCTCTGTGCATACATTGCTCATGCTCTGGTGTCTGATCTTTTCCGGGTGCCGCTGATTATCGAAATGAAAACTTTTGCCCTGGCGGCGGCAGTAGTTCTTAGCGCAGCTTCAGTATCGGGGCTGATCGTGCGCCGCAAACTAGATCATCTTGATCTGGTGGAAGTACTAAAAACAAGGGAGTAAATAAATATTATGAATGTAGCATTACGTCGAAAGTTGTTTATCGCGATTCTGATTGCGGTTGTGGTTGGAGCGACTATTTACGGTTTCTTTCCGAAAGCGGTGGAGGTTGATCTGGCTTCCGTAACACGCGGCCCGTTGCAGGTAACAATAGAAGAGGAAGGGCGCACCCGTTTGAAAGAGCGTTTTGTAATAACGGCGCCAATAGCCGGATACATGGAACGAATTGGGGGCAAAGTGGGAGATCCGGTCAAAAAGGGACAGAGCGTTATCGTTCTGGAACCATTGCGATCGCCTGCGCTTGATCCCCGCAGCCGGGCGGAAGCGGAAGTAACCATTATCACCGCTGGGGCGGCCCTGAATGCCGCTATCGAAAAAGAGAGCGCGGCTTCGGCGGATGCCGATTATATAGCGAAAAGACTCGAAAGGCTGAAGAATCTATATGACAAGGGTTCTATTGCCAAAGATCAGTATGACCAGATAGAAGCGGAGGCTAAAAAGGCGCGGGCAATTGCGCGCTCAGCCAAGGCGGCGGTAGATGTTGCACGTTCCGATCTGGAAAGGACGAAAACACTGCTGCGTAACTTCTCTTCTACTAAAAAAACAGCCGGCGCCAACAAGGTTCACGTATTCACGCCTGCCGACGGCAATATTTTTCGTATCTACCGGGAAAGTGAAGGGGCAGTCAACGTCGGTGAGCCTCTTCTGGATATCGGAAATGCTAAAAACCTCGAAGTCCGGGTAGAAGTTCTCTCTTCGGATGCCGTAAAGATCAAGCCGGGAACCGCTGTTTTTTTCAAACGCTGGGGCGGCGAGGGAACACTTGCGGGAACTGTGCGGATTGTCGAACCGGGCGGCTTTACCAAAATATCAAGCCTGGGCGTGGAAGAACAAAGAGTATTGGTTATTGCTGATATTACATCCCCTATGGAAATATGGCGCGCACTGGGCGACGCCTACAGGCTGGAAGCGCATTTTGTGGTCTGGGAAGGCAAAAACATACTTCAAGTACCCACCAGTGCGCTTTTTCGCGTAGGACATGACTGGGCTGTCTTTGTGGGAGAAAAAGGAAATGCCCGTAAGCGTTTAATTCAAACCGGGCAGCGAAACAGCTTAATGACGGAAATTGTCTCCGGTTTGCAGGAAAATGAAAAGGTAATCGTCCATCCCGCTGATACAGTCAGCGACGGTACATGGATTAGCCCGCGTAAATAGTTTAGGTTTTAATTCGCTGGCTTAAATTCTATGATCACTTTGCCGGGGTTGGAGCTGTTATACTTATCATTATCGCAGCGTTTCCAGATACCCAGATCAAACCAGAAACCTAAATTAAACTCTTTGGTCTTGATCGTTTTTCCTTCACCGCGGAGGGCCGTATAATAACAATACTCACCAAACTCATAGGGCATTTTATCAGTGCTTTCTCCCCTGCCCTTTTCAATAAACAACGTACCGTTGTATTTTTTCATCAGCTTATTTAATACGCTCCCTAAAATATTATTGTAAGCATGTTGTGCACTGAGATCCGACGTATTAAACTCCTTTTGCGCATGGACTGATTTAACGCGGCCATTTTTTGCGCGGCAGATTATTTTATAGCCATCTATATAACCTTCGTAGGCATAACCATATTCATCATCACTACCGGATCGTAAAAAATCATCGGGAATTGCTGAAGCCTGCGCGCCGGGATTTACCTTGAGAATAAAATCAGAAATATTGTCATAGGCCGACGCTGTTGAATTTAGCTGCGTAAAAAACAACATCATTCCGACAATAGCAAAAAAAATCATTGGGCTTTTATGTCTCATATATTGTTCCTCACTTCCTTATGTAGGATGTTAGGTGAATTTTAAAGATCAGTTCCCCCATAAAGTCAAGACAAAAAGACTGGCAGATTTGCATGGATTTCCCAATTATGGTAAATTGCCTGCCATAGAGGAGATAATATTTTGCACAATGATATTACCTTATTTTTGAAAGCGTTGAATTTCTCCGCAGAAAAACACCGCAACCAGCGCCGGAAAGATGAACGGGCTTCGCCTTACATCAACCATCCCATTGAAGTTGCCAATGTTTTATGGACTGTCGGTGATATCTACGACATCGTCACGATTGTTGGTGCGCTTCTTCATGACACAATTGAAGACACAAATACCACACCCGAGGAAATCCGTCTTAATTTCGGAGAAGATATTCTTGCCCTGATCTTGGAAGTAACTGACGACAAGAGTTTGCCGAAACAGGAAAGGAAGCTCAAACAAATTGAGAAGGCATCTCTTCTCTCGGACCGGGCCAGGCAGATAAAGCTGGCCGACAAGATTTGCAATATCAACGATATCGCCAATTTTCCGCCACGGCATTGGTCGTGTCAAAGAAGGGTTGAATATCTCGCATGGGCCGATTCTGTTATTGCCGGCCTGCGTGGCGCAAATGTAAAGTTGGAAAAGCATTTTGATGAAGTACTGGCCAATGCGCAAAAGAAACTGGCGCAAGAAAAAGATTCGGCCGTCGGGGAGGCATAGATAAACTTGGCAAAATAACTATTTTACCGTCAGCCCCGTAACCCGGTAGTTAAATTCATAACTGAGCGCCCCGCTCCAATCATCCTGAAAAACACCTTTATAGCGTGTTCCATAGACAGGACCTACCGGTTTGCCATAAGTATAAAACCAATTAATAATCGGGCTGCCGGAAAAACCAAGCGCTATCCAATAAGAACCGGGCATTAAAACAGGGGAATCTTTCTTAAAATCAAAATTCACCCAGCGATAACCGGGTTTCAGGGAAATGTGATCCAGATTGACCATATCGCTTGTATATAGCGGCGTCCCCGGTTTACCCTGATCATCCTGAAAAACATCGACCCACAACCATCCTTCGCCGCCGAATTTATGCAGGGCCAAGGCAGCTTTTTGCAGTTTCAACGGTTTTTTTAAAACAACAACCTGCGCATACTGCGTTGCTTTGGTTGTTACATATTCGGCTGTCTCCACCAGAAAATTACGGGACATTTCGTAGTTGTTAGCACCGGATTTGGTCGTGGAGCGGGGAAAAGCAAAATCAATATCTTCCGGAAAATCGAGGTTGCCGTAAACAAAGGGAATAAAAAAGCGCAGTAATTTCTTCTGGGATTCCGGAATGACAACGGGTGGCGGCGTCGGGAGCATGGCGATTTTCTTAAAATCAGCCTTTACGCCTGGTCCCAGAAGTAAATTTTTCGGTCCGTAACTCTGACGGGTTCCCGTAAATTTAACGGAATCGGAAGTAAAGTTCGCATCAATTGTTTCCTGCAGTTTCGGTTTAATGCGGGCGTCAGTCGTTTGTGACCAGCGGACTAAACCGTCATTTTTTGTCTCGTTATTATCTACACCAACTTCAATGCGGACAAAACGGTTGGAAACGAAAAGCTGCATATTTTGCGGGTCATAAGGCACCCATCCTTTATCGGGGAACCATATTTCAATCCAGGAATGTCTGCCTTGTCCCATTTTAAAAGTCAGCGTTCCTTTTTCCCATTTGACATCAAAAGGTTGATTCAGAGTAACACCGTTGACAATACGCACCGGAACTCCGACTGAACGCAAAAGAGCTGCGGTAAGATGAGAAAAATTCTGACAGTTTCCTTTGCCCGATTCCAGAGAATAAACGGCGTCGTACTGGGCAGGCGGGCTGACGTAGCGCACATTATCTACTACCCAGGAAACAACCCTCTGCACGGCATCAAATTGGGTCTTTACATCTTTTGTTAATTGCAAAGACAGCTTGCGAATTTCCGGATTGTCCGACTGCACTTGGGCCGTTGCCTTTAAATAATCGGCCAGATCGTCAGAAAGGTTGGTCAGTGGAAAAGGCGCATTCGTTTCGAGAAGTGTTAATCCAGTGTGGTTGGCAGCATCAAAAGAAATAATAGCATTTACTTTATCGGGGACATTTGTCCAGGTAGCCAGAATCGTACTATTACCGCGCACATCGGTTGCAGTTTTTCTTTCCTGTGCTTCCGGAGAAAATGATATTTTCAGGTTGGTTATCTTCTGGCTATAGGTGGGGGATTCAAAACTCTGAGGCAGAACAAAGCTCAAAGACAATTTGCGCATAGCATCGCCGGCGGTGATCTGGTGCTGTAATTCATAATGAATCGTCGAAGCCATGTCACCTTTCACTATAAAATTTTCAGCAAAGCAGGGAGATGCCAATACTGCCAGAGCTAAAAATATTAAGCCTGCAATCTTTTTCATAAAAATATCCCCTGTCGTTCAAATTACTATTTAATATAAACGAGAGAGGAGCTCCATGTCAATGGAAACAAATCCAAGCGGATTCTTTCGGGATTAAGCGCTGACCCCAATTTTCAAAAACAGAGAGGGACTTGTTAACTTCATTCTTGAAAAATAGTGGCAACAGGATGCAGGGGAACCAGCGGGGTAAAATATGTTGACAGTTCGTATCTTTTGGGATACAAAATACTCGTGATCGAAATCCGCCAGACAGAAACCTATAGGAAATGGTTTGATTCGCTTAAAGATAGAAATGCGCGAATGCGGATTGCTATTCGGATTAGAAGAATATCATTAGGCAATTTTGGTGATGTCAAACCAGTCGGTGAGGGTATTTCTGAAATCAGAATAGATTATGGTCCCGGCTACCGTATTTATTACCTGCAAAAAAAGAATACGGTGATAATTCTGCTTTCAGGTGGTGATAAATCAACACAATCAAAAGATATTAAGAAAGCACATGAACTGGCGCAAAAAGTGGAGGAATAAAAATGGGCAGAGAAAAAACAAGTCCCTGGGAAGTTACAGAGCATCTTGAAACTGAAGAAGATATGGCTGCGTATTTGGAAGCTGCATTGGAAGGAAACGATCCATCATTAATTGCAGCAGCGCTTGGTGACATTGCCAAAGCTAAAGGAATGTCACAAATAGCAAAACAAACTGGACTAGGCCGCGAGAGCCTTTATAAGGCGTTATCGCCGGAAGGTAATCCGGAATTTTCCACGATTCTCAAAGTAGTTAATGCGCTTGGATTACATTTGCATGTTGCTTCCGGGAAAATGGCATCTACGGTCTAATACCATTTCGCAGTTTGTAGCAAGAACAAATCACGGGCATAACACCCGAAAGTAATCTTTGTGTTATTATTAATAAGAGGGTAGCGGAAGATATTGTTCTTGATGTTGGCGAGAACGACAAAATCATAGGAATAGAAATCCTGGATGCTTCAAGGAATGTTTCACTTGACAAGATTTTGCCTGTTAAATACGCAGTCGCATAAGCTTCTTAATAGCACCGCAGGCGGTGGCTGTGTCGGACATATGTTGGTTGCTCCTAAATGTTTCGGCTCAAGCGCAGGACGCTTGAACCAGCGGGGAACATAGATCGCTAAAGCTGCCGGTCGATTACCGATTTTCTCTTGTATGCCAGACGCGCAGCACATAGATATTCAATTCCTGGATTTCGTAGCGTATCTCGTAATTTTGTACCAGGATGCGTCGAACTTCACGCGGCGCGAACTCGTCTAATTTCTCTCCGATACGCGGATTCTCGATGATGCGGCCCGGTGCGGCAGCAAGCGCCTGAACAATGCGGGCGGCGGCCAGTGAGTTTACGGGCGCCAGAAAATTATAAAGACGCGCCAAATCAGAAAGCGCCTTACTTGTCCAGTTCAGTTCCATCATTTCGGCAGCGGCAGCGGCAGCGGATTTTCTGTGCCAAGACTTTCCACCCACTCTTGTACATTCTTATGGGCAATGACGCGTCCGGCATCGACATCGGCCAGCGCTTCCAGCGTTAGTCGCTGACGCTCTTCTTCCTGGTCAAGCCATGCGGATAAGGCCTGCTTGATTATCCATCCCCGCGATCGCTCCAAGCGGATGGACAACTGGTCAATCTTCTCGACCAATGGCAACGGTACGTGCGCAGTCAATACTTTGGTATCCATCAGGATCTCCTAATCATCATTAATCGTGGTTAATCATAACGATTAATGATGATTAAGTCAATAAAGTTAAAGTTTAGCCGGTCTTCATCAATCAACATGGAATCACTGATATCCATTCATAATTTTGCATAATTGATTAATGGCATCAATGTAAACAAATCCATAAATAATCAGCCTGTTACAGCTTTCCCGAAAAATATAATTGACAATACTTTGATTATGGATAAGTTATCTCCAATATTGATGGTAAAGAATCCATCTTAAGAAAGGAGATAGTTTAATGTTTACAGTTACAGATAAGGCCTCCGAGGTAATTAAGGATTTTCTCAAGGATAAGAATGTAAATTCGGCAATCCGGATTACAATGTCAATTGGTTGATCCGGGCCCTCTTTGGGCATGGCTCTGGACGAGCCTAAAAGTGAAGATGAAGTGTTTGACGAACAAGGCACAAAATTTATAATTGATAAAGACCTTCTTAGTCAGGCGAAACCTATTAATGTTGATTTTATTGAATCAGCCGGTGGCTCGGGATTTAAATTGACTTCCGGGCTTGCTGCAGCGGAAGGCGGTTGCGGATCATCGTGCGGAGGTTGCTGAAACTTCGGGGGAGATTTTTCTCCCCCTTATTTTTTGACCAAATGTTTTCTTCCACCATTTCGCGTCCAAAGTGCTAATCCACTAATAAATTGCTATCAAGGGAAACAATGGAAAAACTGGATACGGCAGATCAGCTTCTGAAGCAGGGGAAATATCCGGAAGCCATCGTGCTCTTAGAAGATATTTATCAGACTTATCCGGAAGAGGAATCAGTTTTGTTGATGCTGGCCTGGGCATATCACGACAGCGGCGCTACAGAAAAAGCTGTTGCCTACCTGGAAATTCTGCTGAAACGGGAACTGCAAAGAAAAATATTTACCGGCTTTGCTTTTGATGAACTGGTGCGCATTTATAAGCAGGGAAAAAATTTCGGTAAGCTTGTGGAAATATGCACAAGCGCCGTGGCTGCCCAACCCGCCGATACCGGCCTGCAAAACGAACTGGGAAATGCCTATCTTCTGGCTGGCCGCGCCCGGGAAGCCTGCGACATTTTCGAAAAATTAGTCGGGCTGGAAAACGATAATCCCGCTTTTTACTGCCTTTGGGGCGATGCTCTGTTTGCCGCAGGGCTAACCTCTGAGAGCGAAGCTGCATATTTGCGGGCCGCAGAAATTGATCCGGATCAAGTTGACCATTACTATTTTAAGATGTCTGATCTGTTCGCTAAAAGCGGAAGTTACGAAGAAGCAAAAAGGCTGCTTACAGCTTGTATTGCGGCCAATCCGGCTAAAACTGTGTATCGTTGTTGCTTAGGTGATGCGTTAGTCGCGTTGGGCCTGATTTCCGAAGCACAAGCCCAATACGAAGCTGCCGCGCATTCCGACAACTCCAGCGCCGGTGCCTACTACAACCGCTTCGGTAACATGCTGGCCCGGGCCAATTACCATAAAGAGGCAGTGGAAGCCTTCCGCAAAGCATTGAAAATAGAGCCGGATAATCCGTTTTATCTGAGGCATCTTGCCCTTTCCTATAAAGCCCTGGGATTAATTGATGATGTAAATAATCTCCAAATATAAATCCTAACCTTAACCGCTATTCCCCAACTAGTTATCCCGGAAGTTCTCTTTCTTTAACCAGTCATTATAGGTCACCATACTGGACAGGGTCTTGACAGCGCGTTCAGGTGTCAGGAAGGATATGCCTTTATAGGGACTGTCGGGAATTTCCGTGACAGTCTTGCTTTTTGCGTCATCCAGGAATACTCCCAGGATCGGTTTCCCGTATTTTTCCATCAGCTTGGCGCTGCAAGTGAAAAAATCATTTTCAGCCTGCTCATACAGTTTTTGACCTTCATCATAGGCGACCTGCGGTATATCCTGACCGGAGACTCGGGCCGCATCGAGAAGCTTAACCACGGTATTGGTTCTCCCAACAACACCCAAATGGATGACGGCGTCGCATTGATCCCAACTGATGAGGGCTTCCAGGATTTTTTCGGGCATCGAGGTGTCGAATTCACCTACCAGATCGACAGGATTCTCGCGGCTCCAGTATGGTGGCAAAATCTCATCAATCCGGGCGATGACATCCTTGCTCAGGTGAGGAACTTCCAGCCCCAGTTCAACGCATAAATCTGTTGCGACAACACCCCATCCTCCCCCCAGGGTCATGATGGCGACTCTTTTTCCCCGGGGCAGGGGCAGCGAGGAAAAAGCGGCGGAAAGGTCCAGAAGATCCATGGGCTGATCAGCAAGGACAACGCCGGCCTGTTTGCAGGCCGCATTGAAAATCCTGATGTTGGACGCCATGGCGCCCGTATGGCTTGCTGCCGCCCTGCTGCCCGCTGCTGTCCGACCCCCTTTGAGAACAATTACGGGCTTAATTCGAGAAACTTGGCGGGCCGCTGAAAAGAATCGCCGGCCGTCTTTGATGCTTTCTATATAGAGGACAACCGTCTTCGTCATCTCATCGGCTGCAAATGTGCTGATGTAGTCCTCGATTGTTATCATGGCTTCATTGCCCGATCCACAGAAGGCCCGGATGCCAATACCTTCCGCTTCGGCAAAGTTCATTAACTGGATTCCCAGATTACCCGATTGCGAAACCAGACCAACCGATCCAGCCTTGGGCCAACAAGATGTACCCGTACAGTAAAAGTTTGCATGAGGATTGCAGATGCCCATGGTATTAGGACCGAGGATCGTGATGCCCGCTTCTCTGGCGGCCTTGACAAGCTCCGCTTCAGACTGACGGCCCTCGTCTCCCAACTCGCCGAAACCGGCCGAAATAAGGAGCATGTGCCGGATTCCTTTCGCCTGAAATTCGGGAATAAGAGAGGAAACATGGGACGCAGGAATCGTGACGATGCCGAGATCGACCTTGCTCGGGATTTCCGTGACGGTCTTGTAGACCTTCCTGCCGGCAATATCCTGTACTTTCTGATTGACCAGATAAAGTTTTCCTTTGTAGCCACCGGCCAAGACGTTGGAGAGAAGCAGATTCCCCCATTTGCCAATCTGGGCGGACGCGCCGATCAAGACCAGAGAACCGGGATAAAAGATTTTCTTTAGCTCTGCCGGCTCTATGTGTTGATTGGTGGATGCCCCGACGGGCCGATCACCGATAATGATCAGGGCATCGACTGCCGTCACCCGGCCATCGGCCCCGATAACCAGGGGGTTGATATCCACTTCGGTAATATCGGTCAATTCCTCCGCCAGGCGGGACAATCCGACGAGTGTTTGGACAATGTCTTGCCTCCAGGCTGCCGATTCTCCTCTAAAGGCATCCAACAGCTTCGAGGAATGGAGCTCATTGATCATCAGTTCTGCCTCGGCCTCACTTAATGGGGCAAGACGAAAGACGACATCCCCCAGTGCCTCTGTGAAGATCCCGCCCAGACCGAACATGACAATGGGACCGAAATCAGGGTCACAGAACAGTCCCGCTACAAATTCCCGCCGTCCGCTGATCATCGGTTGAACAAGAAATCCTTCCAGGTCTTCCCCTGCCGACTTGGCGATGCCCTTTGCCGCCGCCAAAATATCTCGCGAATTTTTGAGATTCAGACGGACCAGTCCCTTCTCTGTCTTATGAGTCAGCTTAGATCCCAATCCCTTGAGAACGACAGGGAATCCATATTTTCTAGCTTGCCTAACCGCATCCTCCGGTCTGAACACAACCGATTCTTTTACAACGGGAACACCATAGAGGCTTAGCACTTGCTTGGCCTCGGCCTCGTTCAGGGCTGTCCGGCCTTCGCTTTTTGCCAGTTCGATATACTTCCGCTTTTCCATTTTTCTTCTCCTCTCTAACTTCTTATGCAGACTATAAAATTTCCGTCACGAAACAACCAACCGGGCAGGAATAAAATGATTATGAAAATTAATATTCTTCAATAACAAGCAAGCCGGGAATAGCGGATGTTCGCAAAGCGTTCCCGTCTTTTCCCGGCTATTTGCTTGATTCCGGTTGGTATAAAAACCGGAATTTTCTATCTGTTAGAACGTCTTTTTGCGGAGGAATCCGCGTTCTCTCGCGCCCTTTTCCAGATCTTCCCTGAATTTCGGGTGGGCAATGGCAATCAGGGCTCTGGCCCTCTCCGGTTCCGTCATTCCCATAAGGTCGGCAGCACCATACTCGGTGACAATATATCGCGTATAGTGCCGCGGCACTGTCACGCGTGCCCCCTGCGTAATGTAGGGAACGATCCGCGATATGGCCTCATTGCTGGACGTGGAAGGGATCAGGTTAATAGCCCGCCCTCCTTTCGACAAGGATGCACCGATCACAAAATCCAATTGTCCGCCGGGGCCACTAATCATTGTGTTGCCGAGCGATTCGGAAACGACTTGCCCTGTAAGATCAACTTCCAGGGAACCATTGATCGCCACGATATTGTCTTCCTGGGCAACAACACATATATTGTTCACATAAGAACACGGATGAAATTCTACCATGGGGTTATTCCCCAGAAAATCATAGAGCTCCTGGTCTCCCAAGGCAAATCCCAAGATGATCTTACCCGCATTGACATTCTTGTAGCTCCCCGTAACAATACCCTTCTCTACCAGACGGTTTATTCCGACGGGTGCCATCTCCGAATGAATACCCAGATCTTTGAGCCCCGAATGCTGAATAAGGGTACTGATCGCTGCCGGAACGCCCCCTAACCCGACCTGAAGGCAATCACGATCTTTTAAAAGGGGCAAAACATGTTCCGCAATCTTCTCTTCCACTTCTGATGGAACAACGGCAGGAAGCACAACAACAGGGATGGGATTTTCCACAAAGGCGTTGAAGCGCGAAACATGAATGTTCGTTCGACCATAGGTGCGAGGAAGATTGGCATTGACTTCCGCAATTGCCCATTCGGACATATTGAGAATGTCTTCGGTATAAAACGTATCGAAACCCAGATTCACGTAACCGTGTTCATCAGGCGGCGTCACCTGTATTACAATCCCGGTGCGGTGCTGAATATTTTTTTTCCGGTTAGCGTATCTATTCGCCATATCAGCGCCCTGAGCAACAAAAAAATTCGCCCATTCCGACTGGGCAATCTTGCGCATAGGGAGCGTACTGTAAAACCCGGACAGCAAATGAAAGGTATCCCGGTAGGCAGGCTCCAGAATTTTATAAGGGCGGAGCGCCAGATTAACCATAAGTTCCACATCCTTCAGCTCAGCCTTCCGGTCCGCAATGGCATCAATAATAGGCCTATCCGGTTGCCCGAGACCAAGAGGAAGCCAGACGAAATCGCCGTTTTGCACAATCTTGGCCGCCTCAGTTGCAGTCACGAGACGACTGCGGTAAAGTTCTTTCCAACTCATAGAACAGTCTCCTTTACATTTTTGCTAATCATACAGGAACACATTGCAAAAACAACGGGTACATCACCCCGTTTATGCGTAGTATTTGCATAATACGAATAGATAATTACCCTCTTTCCGACTGGGGCAAATACCCCATTATTCCGGTCTGGGAGATGTTGCTTCGTCACTACAAATAGCCGATAATTTCATGCGGGTAAAACGAAAAGCGGAAAACGCGACTTGTTTAAGAATTGGAATAAAAATACTTACAGTACTGGTTACAGTTTTTTTAGATAAGGCATTAAACTCTTCCCAGTTTTTTTAAGGTTTCCTTAAAAATACCGTAGAAGGTCTTATTATCGTCCAGTGCTCGCTTTATAATTGTCGCAAAATCTTCAATATTTTTTTTGTTGATCACCAGATTGACGCTTTTGTTGAAGGCCATCATGTTATCCGCGGTGCGGTAATTATCCGAAAGCAGCGCGACAAATATATTTCTTCTCGCAGCTGCGGCCATGTTTTGCAGGTAATTCAACACTTCGTTGCTGCTCTGTGCATCAGCTATGTCAAAATTTTCACTTACAACAACCAAATCATATGAATGAAACCGCATACTTTTTAAGGCTTCCCGTCCGGCGGCAGGCTCGGTAACATGGTAGCCCATGTCTATTAATATTTTTGTAACTTTTTCCTTGATTGCCGGGTCCGATTCGCAGACCAGAGCAGTTTCACTGTTCGTACTTATAAAGTCAAACGGCTTTTCTGCGGCATCATACCCTGCAGAAGCAACTTCATTGGCTATTGATTTCTTCTCTTCTTCCATGACTACAATCCTCCGCTTACCATGGTTTTTTCTCTTTGCCGTAGTTCGAATCGACTTGCAGTTTTCCGAGCAGGTCCGTTGTCTTTTCACCGCGCGAACTCTTTACCGAATCAATTCCCCGGCCGACAATGCCTTTGTTGGATGCATAGGCTTTAGCTGTTTCTTCGCTGATAAGTCCATTCTTATATAATTCAATAATATAGTCATCAAATGTCGTCCAGCCATAGGCCTTGGAGGCCGAGATAATTTCATAAAACGTCTTGCCTTCCGACTCACCATTCAGAATCGTATCTTTGACACGCATATTTGTACCCATAATTTCGAAGGCGGCAACCCTGCCTCCACCTTCTTTCGGCAACAGCCTCTGGCAGACAATCCAACGCACCGTATCAGCAAGGCGAATACGTATTTGCTTTTCCTCCTCGATAGTAAACATGCCGAGGATGCGGTTAATAGTCTGTCCGGCATCGACTGTGTGCAGGGTGCTGACGACAAGATGGCCGGTTTCCGCAGCAGACATGCCGATTTCCACAGTTTCCCGGTCGCGCATTTCTCCTACTAGAATAACCTTTGGCGCCTGCCTGAGCGCGGCGCGCAGTCCACTGGCAAATGTATCAAAATCCTGCCCCATTTCCCGCTGGTTAAATGTGGCCTTTTTATGAGGATGGCCGTATTCCACCGGATCTTCCAGCGTAATGATATGACAGGCTTTTGTTTCATTGATGGTATTGAGGACACCGGCCAGAGACGTGGACTTACCGCTGCCGGTGGAACCGGTTACCAGGATAATCCCGTTTTTTTCCTCCGCCATCTTTTTAAATGGCTCGGGAAGGCCAAGCTCTTCTATTGTCGGAATCTTTGTTTCCAGTTTTCTTAAAACGATGGAATAATTGCTGCGCTGAGAAAAGATATTAACTCGGAAACGCGCCTTGCCGGCCAATTCATAGGAAGAATCACAGGACCCCTGGGAAAGAAGTATTTCGGTAAGCCGCCGGTCATAATTGATCAGGTTTAGCGCAAATATTTCCGTCTGAAACGGTGTCAGCTTTTCAAAGGGAGGATCAAAATCAACAGCTACCAGTTGTCCCGAACTTTCCACCTGGAAAGACTTGCCTACTGTGATGTTCAAGTCGGAAACATTTTTGTTGGAATCCAGCATTTTACCCAGAATATAATCGATTTCCTGTTTTTTCATAAGATACTCCCGATTATAAAAATGTTTTTAGAAAAAAACATTGGCCACCCTGACATTTTGTCTTAATTATACTTCCGTAAAATCTGCCGGCACACCTTTCAGGAATTGCCGGAAACGTGACTTATCATTACATTTGGCATAGGCATCATCTCCCCCTATCCAACCTTTACTGATAAGTTCGAAAATGGCATCATCAAGAAGTTGCATACCATACTTTTTGCCGGTTTGAATAGTCGAAGGAATCTGGAATGTTTTGGATTCCCGGATGAGGTTACGCACAGCCGCGGTGGCTATCAGTATTTCGAGGGCGGCACAGCGTCCCTTCTTGTCCACGCGTTTGAAGAGTGTCTGAGAAATAACGGCACGAATGCCGTCGGCTAATGTCGATCTAATCTGGGCCTGTTGATTGGATGGGAAAACTTCAATAATCCTGTCCACAGTTTTTGCCGCGCTCGTTGTGTGCAGAGTGCCAAAAACAAGATGGCCTGTGGAGGCAGCCTCTATGGCCAGAGAAATAGTTTCCAAATCCCGCATTTCACCCACAAGAATAATATCCGGATCTTCCCGCAGTGCGCCGCGCAAAGCAGAGGTAAAAGTTTTGGTGTGCATGCCGACTTCTCGATGGTTAACAATACAACCCTGACTCTGATGAACAAACTCAATGGGA
The DNA here is from genome assembly GCA_964646755.1 of uncultured Smithella sp. Classification (GTDB taxonomy): domain Bacteria; phylum Desulfobacterota; class Syntrophia; order Syntrophales; family Smithellaceae; genus MVRV01. The sequence continues at coordinate 3,348 of CAZYIE010000014.1, read as the reverse complement.
TCTTCAATGGTAATGATGTGATCTTTGCGCAGTCTGTTCGATTCATTGATAATGGCCGCAAGCGTTGTGGATTTACCACTGCCGGTAGGCCCTGTTACCAGCACCAGCCCTCTGGGCAGCAGGGCCAGCTTGGAGATAACATCGGGAAGAGCCAAATCCTGACAGGAAAGTATTTTGCTGGGGATTTCACGAAAAACTGCCGCTACGCCCCATTTTTGCTGGAAAAAGTTGGCGCGGTAGCGGGCAAGACCTGGTATTTCGTAAGCAAAATCGACATCGCCTGTTTCCTCAAATTGCTTGATTTTATATTCCGGAGCAATCTCGTAGAGCATTGCTTTGAGTGAGTCATTCTCCAGAATGTCGTATTTGATACGCTCGATTTCTCCTCGAACTCTCATTGCCGGCTGCTGACCGGTTACCAGATGAAGGTCTGATGCACCCTGTTCATTCAAGAGTTGAAAAAAAGCATCAATTTTCGCCATGATTATTATCCCCCAGAAGTAAATTGTTGGAAATTTAGCTACTTAACTAATGCGCATAACGCAATCAGAGAAAAAACGGCCTTTCCCCGCTAAAATTACTGGTGAGTATAGGAAAAAGGCTATGATTTTGTCAAGGCAAGAATAGAAAAAGAACAATTCCTTGACACTGGCACGAACAATAATATATGCTCGCCCACCATTTTGCAGCAACTGACTGTGTAAGGTCACCAGGTTGGGGATGTAGCTCAGCTGGGAGAGCGCGGCGTTCGCAATGCCGAGGCCAGGGGTTCGATCCCCCTCATCTCCACCAAAACCTAATCCAGCACAACTTACAAACGAGCTGTTGTCATTCACATATTTTTCATCGTTTCTGGTTATCATACGGGTGGATTAATGTTTAAGGGAATCCATGATAGACACGGTATCTTGAACAGACTCATTTTGCACGGCGGCAGTAACTCCCCCCCCCCATTTTTTTAACTTGTTGTATTTGCGAAGCAATATTATCGCACTAATATTTCTTAAGGGCTTATTATGGAAGATGAAAGAAAGACCAAAAAACAACTAATCGCCGAGCTAAATGCACTGCATCAAGCTGCCGCTGAATTAAAAAGCTTCGAAGAGGAAATCAAACAAACCAGGGTAACTCAGGAAAAATTCACCAAAGCTTTCCGTAATAATTCTATCCCCATGACTATTACTACAGTGACGGACGGCAGATTTGTTGATGTCAGTGATGCTTTTCTTAAGCTCGTTGAACTTAAGCGGGATGAAGTTGTCGGACATACATCCAGAGAAACCGGATTTATTACTGAAGAACAAAGATCTGTTTTTTACAATGGACTAAGCAAAAGTGGGCGCATTGAAAACCTCGAGATGCAAATCATGTCGAAAGGCAGAGGGTTGAGATATGGATTATTCAATGTTGTCTTAATGAGCATTAACAATGAAAATTATTTACTGACAACCATCCAAGACGTCACCGATTGGAAGCAGTCGGAGGAGATACTGCGGGACAGTGAAAACAAACTGCAAGCAATCTTTGATACGGTAGGAACAGGGATTCTCATCGTTGATAAGGACACTCAGATCATTATTGAAGCTAATTCGACTGCCATAGCAATGACCGGGTTTCCCAAAGAAAAGATTATAGGTAAGATCTGTCACTCATTGGTTTGCCCTGCTCAGGCCGGTAAATGTCCTGTCAAAGATCTTGGTCAAAGCGTTGATCAATCTGAACGTAAGCTGCTTTGCGCAAAAGGACATCAAAAGGACATTCTAAAAACCGTTCATCCTATTACTCTCAAGGGAAGGGATTACTACGTTGAAAGTTTCATTGATATTTCTGAACGCAAGCAGGTAAAAGAGGCGCTGAAACAAATCCATAAAAATTATGAAACCTATTTTAACACAATTAATGAATTTCTTTTTGTTCTCGATGAACAAGGCAACATAATTCATACAAACACTACAGTTATTGACCGCCTTGGCTACACAAGAGAGGAGCTTATAGGAAAATCAGTTCTTATGGTTCATCCACCTGAACGCCGTGATGAAGCAGGCAAAATTGTGGGGGAAATGTTAAGCGGAGTGGCAGAGTTTTGTCCTGTTCCAGTTATTACAAAATCCGGTGCTCAAATCCCTGTCGAAACAAGAGTTTCACATGGATTTTGGGATGGCAAACCGGTAATTTTCGGAGTTACTAAGGACGTTTCCCAAGTCAGATTATCGGAGGAAAAGTTTTCCAAATTATTCCATCTCAATCCTTCCGCTTGTGGTTTAAGTGGCTTGGATGACCATAAATACATTGAAGTAAATGAAGCATTTTACGCTTTGCTGGGATTTGATAAAAATGAAGTTATTGGCAAGACAGCAAATGATTTAGGGATTCTAACCACTGAGGCAATCAGCGCAGCGTTGCTGAAAGCTGATAGTAATGGAAATGTAACAAATGCCGAGGCCAATTTAAAAGCGAAGAATGGTGATATGAAGCATGTGCTGCTTTCATCGGAAAATATCATTGTGCAAGACAAAAAATACCGCTTTACGGTTGTTCACGACATTACCGAACGCAGACAGACGGAAGAAAAACTGCGGGAGAGCGAACAGTTCCTTAGGGAAACACAATCAATCGCATTGATGGGTGGTTGGAAAGCTAACCCGGAAACAGACTTCCTGCAGTGGACGGAAGGAGTTTACCGGATGCTCGAGATTCCCTTGGACTATCATCCAGGGTTAAAGGAAGGCATGACATATTACACCCCTGAAACCACAGAGATTCTAAGGGGCAAGATACTAAACACTCTCGCGACAAACGAACCCTTTGTGGAGGATTGTGAGGTTGTAACGACGTCCGGAAAGAAATTATGGGCCGAGGTCCGTGGTCTGGCCCACGTGATGGATGGCCAGACTCCCTGTGTAATGGGAACGATTCAGGATATCACTGAGCGCAAACGCGCAGAAGCGGTGCGGCAAGAACAGGAAAACAAGCTATCGAGTATCTTCCGTGCCGCCCCGGTCGGCATCGGGATGGTCATCAACAGGGTGTTTCAGGAATGCAACGATACACTATGTCTGATGACAGGTTACTCCCGCGACGAGCTGATGGGCATAAATGCCCAAATGCTCTATCCAACTCTTGAAGACTATGAATATGTAGGACAGGAAAAGTACAGCCAAATTAGTAAAAATGGTATCGGGACCGTGGAGACGCACTGGAAGAGAAAAGACGGAAAAATCATTGATATTATCTTAAGTTCTACACCGCTTGATCCCGATGATCTTGCCAAAGGTGTTACCTTTACGGCTCTAGACATTACCGCCCGCAAGCAGGCGGAAGAGGAGAAGCGGATATTGGAGGATCGCC
>CAZYIE010000013.1:25561-66414 GCA_964646755.1 uncultured Smithella sp. | reverse complement strand
CGATTGCCCCGATTGCTGCGTCCCGCCTGACCGAAGATGTTCTGCCGCCGGAAATAATTAGCAAGTTGAAACCGGAGTACGTAGTTCCTATTGTGCTTTATCTCTGCTCGGAGGAATGCCCGGAAACCGGACGGATTTATAACGCTGGCAGCGGCTTCTACAATCGTGCAGCTATTCTGACATCACCCGGCATCGTTATCGGCGGCGGAAAGAAGGTGCCGTCAGTCGAGGAAGTTTCGGTCAACTGGACGAAAATCAAGAATCTCAATGGCGCCAAGGAACATGCGCAGCTCAACGATCTAGTCCTGGGCGATATGTTGTCTGCACTCGAAGGCAAGAAGGAAGGAGTTTCCGGTGGTGGTTTTACTTCCATCAAAGAAATATTTGACAAAATGTCCGGTGCTTTTCAGGCCGGTGCGGCATCCGGTGTAGATGTGGTCTTCCAGTACGGCATTTCCGGCGAAGGCGGCGGTGACTGGTATGCGGAAATCAAAGGCGGCGCCTGCAAAGTCGTCCCCGGCGTTCATGCGAGTCCCGGTTGCTCATTGAATATTGCTGCCGGCGATTATCTGGATCTGATGAACGGTAAGATGAACGCGATGAAAGCCTATACATCGGGAAAACTGAAAATAACGGGCGATCTGATGAAATCGCAGCTTCTGGAAAAGCTCTTCAAATTTTAAAGTTGAAGGCCGAACAGACGGATAATCTTTTACAAGCATAATATAAAATACGCAACGAATGAGGAGGTAAGAAAATGATCGGAATCACTTCATACGGCGCCTATATTCCCCGCCTGAGACTGGACCGGATGGCAATATTTCAAGCAATGGGCTGGTATGCGCCGGCGATTATAAGTGTTGCCCAAGGTGAACGTTCTATGTGCAATTATGATGAAGACAGTCTGACGATGGCAGTAGCCGCAGCCCGGGATTGCCTGATCGGACAGAATAAAAAGAAGATTGATGCGGGGTATCTTTGTTCCACGACGATGCCCTTTGCCGACCGTCTGAACGCAGGGATTATGGCCACGGCGCTGAATCTGCGCAGCGACATCAATACGGCGGATTTTACATCATCCCAGCGCGCCGGCACCACCGGACTGATCACCGCTCTTGATGTTATCCAATCGGGAAGCCGCAAAGAAATCATCATTGCAGCTTCCGACAAGCGAATGACGCGTCCCACATCCTTCTATGAGATGTGGTTCGGCGACGGTGCAGCGTCGTTAATTGTCGGCCGGGATAACGTGATCGCAGAATATAAAGGCTCTTACAGTGTTACTTATGATTTCGTAGACCATTATCGTGGTTCGTGGAGTCAGTTTGACTATACATGGGAAGAACGTTGGCTGCGGGAAGAAGGCTATTCCAAATTTATCCCCGAGGCGGTCAACGGTCTCTTCAAGAAGTTGGGTATTACAATGGACGATGTCCAGAAATTTGTATTTCCATGCATATTCAAGGCCGAGCAGCGCGCCATCGGGAAGAAGCTGGGCGCCACGGGCGACAAACTTGTCGATACAATGCATGAGGTTTGCGGCGAGACCGGCGTGGCCCATGCCCTGCTAATGCTTGTGTCTGCCCTTGAAACGTCTAAACCCGGCGATGGCATCCTGCTGGCCGGTTTCGGGCAGGGGTGTGACGCGCTATATTTCCAGGTGACGGAAAATATCCTGAAGCTTGCCCCGCGCACCGGAGTCAAAGGTTCGCTGGCGAAGAAAAAAACGATTGACAATTACATGAAGTTTTTAAAATTCCGTGAGCTGATCGATCCGGAAATGGGCATCCGGGCGGAGGCCCCGATCCAGACAGCCATGACGGCACTATGGAGGAATCGTAAGATGGTTCTCGGTATGGTAGGGGGGAAATGTACAGCATGCGGTACGCCGCAATTCCCTCCGGCGGATATCTGCGTGAATCCGTCCTGCGGTTACACAGGCATCCAGGACGATTATGAGTTTTCCAATACACCCGCACGCGTCCGGACCTTTACGGGGGATCTGCTGGCTGTCTCCGTTGATCCACCGGCTATCTACGGGCTGGTACAGTTCGAAGGTGGCGGTCGTTTTGTGGCAGACTTTACCGATTGCGAACTGAGCGATGTTAAGGTCGGTATGCCCGTGAAGCTGTCTTTCCGCCGGAGAGTAGTGGACGTTAATCGTGGTTTCTCCCAGTATTTCTGGAAAGCCGTACCCCAGACAGATTGGATTCCCGAGATCCGTTTTGATAGTCGTGTGGCTATCGTGACCGGTGCCGGCGGCGGCCTGGGTCGGGCTTATGCCTTGGAGCTGGGCAGGCGTGGTGCGAAGGTTGTGGTGAACGACTTTGGCGGCGCCCGTGATGGTTCCGGCACAGGGGCCGCAGGGCCTGCGGACAAGGTTGTTGACGAAATCAAGGCCATGGGCGGCGAAGCCGTGGCGAACTACGACAACGTGGCGACGGTAGAAGGTGGGGCGAACATCGTAAAGACGGCGGTTGACGCCTTCGGCAAGGTTGATATTCTCATTAACAATGCCGGCATTCTCCGGGACAAGGGCATACTGAAGATGGAACCGGAGAACTGGTCGTCGGTGTTGTCCGTCCACCTAAACGGCGCCTACAATGTGACCAAGCCTGCATTTCAGGTGATGCGGGACAATGGTTTCGGCAGGATCATCATGACCACATCGGCGGCAGGTCTGTATGGCAATTTTGGTCAGACAAACTATAGTTCGGCAAAGTTGGGTCTTGTGGGGTTCATGAACACATTGAAATTGGAAGGCGCGAAATACAACATTAAAGTGAACACGATTGCCCCGATTGCTGCGTCCCGCCTGACCGAAGATGTTCTGCCGCCGGAAATGCTCCAGAAAATGAACCCTGATTACATTGCCGGGATCGTTCTGTATCTCTGCTCGGAAGAGTGTCCGGATACTGGTGCCATCTTCAATGCGGCTGCCGGTTACTACAACAGGGCAGCCATCATGACTGGTACCGGCGTACATCTCGGAGAAGCAGAATGTGTCCCGACGCCGGAAGACATTCGCGATAACTGGGATAAAATCAACAGCATGGTGGGCGCTGTAAACTATGCCGATCTCAACACAGCAGTGATGACCTTCCTTACTCCTCCGACTGCAGATGGCGCTGACAAGGCCAAGAGCAGCGGCGGAGAAATGGACGTTAAGGGGATTTTTGAAAAGATGCCCTCGGTATTCAATGCGGCGGTCGCCGCCGGCAAAGACGTAACCTTCGAATTTAACATCTCCGGCCCTACCGGAGGGGATTGGATGGTTGTTGTAAAAGGCGGAGTTTGCAAGGTAGAGGCCGGAAAAACCGGCAATGCTACAACAACCATCGGGATGGCCGATGTTGATTTCATCGATCTCATCGCCGGACGGCTCGACAGCATGAAGGCCTTTAGCGCCGGTAAATTGAAGATCGGTGGCGACATGATGAAATCTCAGCTCATAAGCAAGCTGTTCAAATTTTGATTAATGGGGAGGTATGACCATGGCTTCAGGAATAAGAGATAAAGTCGCTATAATTGGTATGGGATGCAGCCGGTTTGGAGAGCGATGGGATGTAGGAGCTGAGGGTCTCATCGTTGAGGCTTTTCAGGAAGCGATTGCCGATGCCGGCATCGAAAGAAATGACATCCAGGCTGCATGGTATGGTGTGTGTATGGATGAGGTCAGTGTCGGAAAGAGCGCAACCTCTCTTGGGGTTACTCTCCGGCTTCCCAATATTCCAATTACCCGTATGGAAAACTTTTGCGCTACGGGAACGGAGGCGTTCCGGGGAGCGGTCTATGGTGTGGCTTCGGGTGCCTATGACATCTGTCTGGCCCAGGGTGTAGAAAAACTGAAGGACACTGGGTACGGCGGTCTTCCTGCATGGGGATCAACGGCGGGAACACTCAATTGGCAAGTGTTTCCCAACGCCACTGCCCCGGGGCTTTTCGCCCAGTTGGCCTCGGCCTATGGGGCCAAATACAAGGTCAGCAACGACGACATCAAACGGGCCATTGCTCATGTTTCGTGGAAAAGCCACCAAAACGGTGCATTGAATCCCAAGGCGCACTTGAGGAAAGCGGTGTCGATGGATCAGATCATGGCATCGCCGATTATCGCCTGGCCTCTGGGCCTGTTTGACTGTTGCGGCGTTTCCGACGGGTCGGCATGTGCTATCGTCACCACGCCGGAAATCGCTAAGAAACTAGGCAAGAAAGACCTGATTTCCGTTAAGGCCGTGCAGTTGTCTGTCAGTAATGGATATGAAGGAGGTTTCAATGAGTGGGACGGCGAGCATTTCGTTACGGCGAGCAAGTGCAGTACGGCCGCCTATAAGGAAGCCGGCATCAAGAACCCGAAGGAGGATATCAGCATGATAGAAGTCCATGACTGTTTTTCCATCACGGAACTTGTTACCTATGAAGACCTTCACATCTCCGAACCAGGGTGTGCCTGGAAGGACGCTCTGGACGGTATGTATGACCGAAACGGCAAGACCCCATCACAGATTGACGGTGGACTCAAATGTTTCGGTCACCCCATCGGGGCATCGGGACTGCGGATGATTTATGAGATGTATCTACAATTGCTGGGTCGCGCCGGTGACCGCCAGTTGAAAGATCCCCGTTACGGTTTGACGCACAATCTGGGTGGGTTCCCCCATCAGAATGTGTGCGCAATTTCCATTATCGGAAAATACGGGAAGTAATTAATCCCGCTGCAGGCATTAAAGGAGGCAGTTTATGGAAATTATTAAGTATACTGACGAACACAAAATGTTCCGCAATAGCTTGCGGAAATTTCTCGACAAGGAGATTGTTCCCCATGTCGAGGAATGGGAGGAAGCGGGTATAGTTCCCAAAAGCGCGTGGAAGAAGATGGGGGATCAGGGCTTTCTCGGAACAGCTGTTCCGGAGGAATACGGTGGACCGGGTGGTGATTTTCTCTATTCTGTTATTATCTGCGAAGAGATTACTAAGTGCAACTTTGCGGGGCTTGCCGCGCCGCTGCACAGCGACATCATCGTTCCTTATATCATTGCGTTTGGTTCGGAAGAACAAAAACAGAAGTATCTCCCCGGATGCGTTACCGGCGATATCATTACGGCGGTGGCGATGACGGAGCCCAATACCGGCAGTGATCTGGCGGCAATGAAAACCACGGCGGTGGAGGATGGAGATTCGATTATCCTTAATGGGCAGAAGACCTTCATCAGCAACGGGATTAACTGCGATCTCTGTGTGGTGGCAGCGAAAGATCCGTCCGCGGACAACCCTCATAAAGCTGTAGATCTCTACCTGGTTGAAGCCGGGACGCCGGGATTTGAAAAAGGGAAGCAGATCAAGAAGATCGGCTGGCACAGTCAGGATACAGCGGAGTTGTATTTTACGGACTGCCGGATTCCGCGGAGCAACCGTCTGGGCGAAAAGGGAAGCGGATTTCTCAAGCTGATGTTGAAGCTGCAGCAGGAACGCCTTGTCTGCGCCATCGGTGCCGTCGCCGCCGCGGAATACATGCTGGAAGTCACCATCAAATACTGTCAGGAACGCAAAGTATTCGGCAAGCCCATCTCCAAGTTTCAGCATTCGCAGTTCGAAATCGTGGAGATGGCCACCGAAATCAAGCTGGGCCGGACTTTCATCGATAAAATGATCATGGATCACATGGAGGGCCAGCAGGTAGTTGTTGAAGTGTCCATGGCTAAATACTGGACCACGGACATGGCCAGCCGCGTTGCCGATCGTTGCTTGCAGCTGCACGGGGGGTACGGTTACTGTGATGAGTATCCTATTTCAAGGGCTTGGCGGGATGTCCGCGTGACTAGGATATTTGCCGGAACAAATGAAATCATGAAAATCATTGTGGCCCGATTCATGGGACTTTAACAAGAGCTGCTTTCGGTGGTTGTTGGTCGAACAATAAGGAGGAGACATGACAGGACCTCTGGCGGGATTGAAAATTCTGGACTTCACGACGTTGCTGCCCGGGCCTTTCGCGACGATGACACTGGCTGATCTGGGAGCGGATGTTCTCGCCGTAATTTCGGGAAGCCGCCCGGATATGGCCAGCTACATGCCACCATTCATTCCCGGAACAAAGTTATCCGCCGCGGCTGCGTATCTGGGTAGGGGTAAAAGATCTCTGATGCTCAATCTCAAAGATCCCCGGGCGGGTGAAATTATCGACCGCCTGCTGGCGACACATGACATCCTGATCGAACAGTTCCGTCCCGGAGTCATGACGAAACTTGGCCTCTCCTATGAAGCACTCCGGGAAAATCATCCTTCTCTCATTTACTGCTCACTCACTGGATACGGGCAGACCGGGCCGATGAAGGATCGTGCCGGACATGACATCAATTATCTGGCCCGATCAGGGCTCATGGGATATGCAGGCCGACGGGAAACAGGGCCAACGCTGATGTCGATGCAAATCGCCGATGTTGCCTCCGGTTCATACAATTCCCTTATTGCCATACTTGCGGCAGTAATTCACCGGCAGAAAATGGGAGTAGGGCAGCACCTTGACATCTCCATGACTGACGGCGCCATGGCCTTTAACGCGATGATGGCTGCCGCCTATCTGGTAAGTGGAGAAGCACTGGGGCGGGAGGAATTTGTCTTGAACGGGGGTTCCCTTTACGACTTTTATGAGACAGCCGATGACCAGTATCTCAGTTTCGGCGGTCTGGAACCGCAGTTCTTTACCGCTTTTTGTCAGGCGATTGAACGGCCCGACCTGATTCCCGGCAGCATAATGCCGCAGGACTGTGACAGGATTAAGGAAGATATCCGGAAAATTATTCGGAGCAAAACGCGGGCGGAATGGGAAGACGTGTTTGCCGCGACCGATGCCTGTGTAGAACCAGTTCTTTCGCTTACGGAAGCCCTCAATAGCGATCTGGCCAGGGAAAGAGGCATGGTGGTCGAAGTGCCCCTGCCGGAGGGAGGTACCGTGCGTCAGTTGGCTCATCCCATAAAATATTCGGCAACGCCTCCGGCATACAACCGGACGGGTGTAACAGCGGGAACGCATAACGACGATGTCCTGAGAGAAATCGGGTTTGCGGCCGACGAGATTAAAGTATTTGAGAAAACTGGACTGTTTTCTTGATGAAGAAAGGGGGTAAAGATGGTTGGCAAGGATGACAAGGCTCCGTTCAGGGTGGAAAAGGAAGGACACCTGGTTTGGCTGATTTTTGACCGGCCGGAGAAGCGCAATTCGATGAGCTTTAAATTTTTTGCGGGATTAACGGAATATTTTGAACAATTCGATGCCGATCCTGAAGTGCGTGTGGTTATTGTCCGTGCGGAAGGAAAAAGCTTTACGGTTGGTCTGGACCTTGGAGAAGCGGCGGCAATGGTGGGCGACGGTTCGGCCTCGCAGCGCGAGGATATGAAGCGCTGGATCAAGCGATTACAGGATAATATCAGTGCCATTGAACGTTGCCGGAAACCAGTCATTGCCGCTATCCACGGACATTGTGTCGGCGGCGGCATTGACCTGACCAGTGCCTGCGACATTCGCGTGGCATCCCGTGACGCCATCTTTTCGATCCGGGAAACGCGGATCGGGATAATTGCCGATGTGGGCACCCTCCAGAGGTTTCCTACTATAGTGGGACAGGGACTTTTCCGTGAACTGGCGCTGACGGGACGTGATTTTACTGCCCAAGAGGCCTTCCGGATCGGCTACATCAACCGGATCTACGATGACCGCAATACCCTTTACGATGGCGCCCGAGCGTTGGCGGAAGAGATAGCGGCGAATCCTCCGCTGGCCGTCCAGGGGGTAAAAGAAGTAATTCACTACACCAGGGATAATGGCATATTTCCGAGTCTTGATTACGTGGCTCAGAAGAACGCCGCCGCCGTACCGAACGAAGATATGATGGAGGCAGTAACGGCTTTCCTGGAAAAACGTCCGCCTCATTTTACAGGGAAGTAAGAACAATTCAGTGAATTTTAATCTTAACAGGAGGGAATTATGGCAGACAAAACTAAAATTGGGACGGAGTTCCCACCCTACACCTTTGAGGTGGAAAAGGGAAAGATTGCCGAATTCGCCATGGCTGTCTCTCAGAAGGAGAGCAAAGACCAGGTGAAATCCATTTATTGGGATTCTGCAGCGGCAAAGACGGCCGGGTACGAGGATATCATTCCGACACTTACATTTCAGACTTGTTTTGCCCTCTGGGGTGGGGGAGGGTTAACGCCGATATTACAGTCCCTCGGTATCAATCTAGGGAGACTGCTGCACGGTGAGGAGGAATATGAGTACCTGCTTCCCATTCATCCCGGTGATGTCATGAAAGGAAAAAGCAAGGTCGTCAATATGTACGACAAGGAGAAGAAAGATAAACCCGGAAAGTTTATGGAGTTTACCGTCCTGGAGACGGAAATCTCTAATCAGCGCGGCGAGCTGGTAATTCGCGCCCGTACGACCTTAATAGAGAGATAGGAGGGAGCAATGACAACAGCAATCACATACAACAGCATAAAAGTTGGCGACGCAATGCCCACATTTACATCTGATCCCGTTACCCGTACCCATATGGTGCGCTATGCCGGGGCTTCAGGGGACTTCAATCCATTGCACCACGACGATACCTTCGTCAAGATATTCGGGATGCCGCGGGTGATTTCCCACGGAATGCTCATTATGGGCATCACCGGAAGAGCTATTACGGAATGGATTGATGACAAATGTATCCGGAAATTTGGTGTCCGGTTTGCCGGCATGACCGAGCCTGTCGATTTGCACGATTTTGGCAACACAAATCAGCGGGCGACGATTATCGTAACCGGTAAGGTCGTGGAGAAGTTTGAAGAGTCCGGTGAGAAGCGTATCCGTTGCGAAATCCAGGCAGCCGATGGTCTCGGCGCTGTTAAAATCACGGGGACTTTTGTTGCGGCTTTGCCGTAATGCAGGGGAAATATCTCGTTATTTATAAGGGTTAGATTATGATAGCTGAAAAATTTCAGGAATATATACCGTTACTTGAAGGAACTATTCAAATTATTAAGGCAATGGGTATCCGGATCGTGGATATGCGGGATCGCTATGTTAAAGTCGTCCTGCCGCTTGCACCAAACATTAACCACATCGGGACCATGTATGCCGGTTCTCTTTTTACAGTCGGTGAATATCTGGGTGGTCCCATGTTTTTCGCTTCTTTTGATCACACAAAATATTATCCCATTGTTAAAACCATGTCAATTCAGTACCGCCGTCCGGCAACAACGGATGTGAGCGTTGAGGCGTCTCTCAGTGAGGAGGCGGTTAAGTCTGTCCAGAAAGAGGCGGATGAAAAAGGGAAAGCCGACTGGAAGATGGATCTGGAGGTAAAGGATGAATCGGGACAGGTCTGTTGTCTTATTCAGGGCGTATGGCAGATGAGAAAAAATTAAGAAAGCAGGAACACATAAAAGTAAATCTAATTGTTTTAAAGAGAATACGGTAAAAATAAAACGAGGAGGAACGCAATGATTCTGGCATCAGAAAAAATGATCCGGTATTGGACGGATGCGGGGGCATGGGGCAACAAAACATTTATTGATTACTTCAAGGAACATGTTCTGGCACAGCCCGAAAAAGTTTGCCTTGTGGATCCGCCGAACAGGGAATCTCTGGTGGGGTCGAAACCGGAAAGATTGACCTATCGGGAATTGGATAAAGCCGTTGATGCCGTCGCAGAAAGTCTGCTGGCTAAAGGCATTAAGAAGGATGACATTATCATGGTCCAGCTTCCTAATGTATGGGAACTGGCGATGCTTTACCTGGCGATCACCCGTGCGGGTGCGCTGATTTCACCCATGCCCATGCAGTGGCGGATTTCAGAATTGCAGTTTATAGCGTCCATGACTAATGCCGTGGCAATAATTACCGTTGATTCCTTCGGCGGATTCAATCACCTGGAAATGGTTACACAACTTCAATCTTCTGCTCCATCGATTAAATCAATTATTAATCTTGCGGAAATCAGAGAAATGGCCAAAGGTCCCGTCACGGGAAGCCTTGATAAGATCGTTATCGATGCCAATGATGTTTTCACTCTCTGCTGGTCTTCAGGGACAGAGGCACAGCCTAAAGGCTGTCCGCTGAGTCATAACAACTGGTTGTTTCAGGCATCATTGTGTCTGGATGCTGCAATCATTAAACCGGGCGACAACCTGATTACGGCAGGTCCTCTCGTGAACATGGCTTCCATCGGAACGGTCTATGTAGAATGGCTCAAAGGCGGGGGAAAGCTGGTGCTCCATCACCCCTTTGACGGTCCGACGTTCATTCTGCAATTGATGACAGAAGAGATTCATTACACCCTTCTTGTGCCGGCTGTCATTAATGCCCTGTTGAAACATCCCATGGTTGATCAATTTGATCTCAGCAAAATGAGGGCTATTACTATTGGTTCAGCACCTCCTTCTCTGTGGTCGGTTCAGGAGTTGAAAAGACGCTGGGGAATTGAGTTTGGAAATATCTGGGGACAAAACGAAGGAACCGCCAATATCTCCGGGACTCATAACATTCCCGATATGGAAATGCGAATCGACAATTTTCCCCAGTATGGAAAACCGGGATCCAAATGGGCAAAGGAAACGGATAAAATCAAGTTCATTTCAATGAAAGTTGTTGATCCGGTGACGGGAAAGGAACTCTCGCAAGAAGGAGAGATCGGCGAATTGATATACAAGGGTCCGAATGTCATTCCCGGTTATTTCAAACGCGACGATATTACTGCCAAAGCCTTTGACAAGGAGGGGTATTTTAATACGGGCGATTTGTTCAAGATCAAGAAGAATGATTGTGTGGGATTTTTTGACCGTACCAAAGATATTATCATCCGTGGCGGCTTTAATATCAGCGCTCAGGAGGTGGAAAACATGCTTCTGGGACATCCGAAGATTCTCGAGGTCGCTGCTATATCAATGCCGGATGAGGCGATGGGGGAAAAGGTTTGTGTTTATGTCGTTCCGAGGGAAGGCCAATCGGTAAACCTTGAGGATGTGAGAACCTTTATGAAGGAATCGGGAATTGCGGTATATAAAATTCCTGAGCGTATAGAAATAGTTGATGCGATTCCACGGAATCCTGTGGGAAAAGTCCTGAAGAATGTATTGCGGGAAGATCTCAAAAAGAAAATCGGAGCATCTTAAAGAGTTTAAAGTTCAAGATACCGACCCCGCAACGATGATTTTTGCGGCGCGGGGTCGGGTTTTATCGTTTTACATCCATAAATAAATCTTAATTCCTGGCGTCAGATGCCTTAGTAATAGCGGCCTTGTCTGAAAGCCGCCAAAAAATCGTAACGCAATAGATCGGCTCCAGGAATACACTTGGAACAGTATTTAAAAACACTGAAGAATAGCAATAACGAGAGGAGAAGGAGATGGCAAGTTTGATTGTTGACGTCAGAGATCAGAAGTTCGTTCTTTACGAGTTGCTCAAGATTGAGGATCTTTGCCAGACGGCAAAATATGCGGACTTTTCACGCGAGACTTTTGACATGGTTCTGGTGGAAGGAGAAAAATTCGGGACGGAAGTGATCTTTCCTGTGATGGCGGAGGGGGATCGGGTTGGCTGCAAACTGGAAAACGGCGAGGTTAAGGTTCCCGCCTGTTTCCATCGCCCCTATCAGCTTTATAAGGAAGGCGGCTGGAGTATGATGAGTGTCTCGCCGGAGGCGGGCGGTCAGGGTTTTCCGCTGGTCATATCCTCCGCGGCCCAGGAATGGTTCATCCACAACTTCGGGCTGTTGTGCTATCCCTATTTAACGCAGGGAGCTGCTCACCTGATCGAGGTTTATGGTACGGAGATACAGAAGCGCAAATACATGGACAGGATGTATGCCTGCGAATGGGGTGGCACGATGGCCCTGACCGAGCCGGGGGCTGGCACCGATGTGGGTAATCTGAAAACGAAGGCCGTGCGGCATCCCGATGGGACATTCCGTCTGCAGGGTACTAAGCAGTTTATCACCGCTGCCGACCATGATCTGGTTTCCAATATCGTCCACCCTGTGCTGGCAAGGATTGAAGGCGATACGGCGGGGACTGGTGGTATCTCTATTTTTCTCGTCCCCAAGTATCTCGTGAACGATGACGGCTCGTTGGGACGCAGGAACGATTACACTATCGGCGCAATCGAGGAGAAGATGGGACTGCACGGGAGCGCCACTTGTGTGATGAACATGGGGGATAATGGCGATTGTTATGCCGAACTGTTGGGTGAAGAGCGTCAGGGAATGAAGGTGATGTTCCAACTGATGAACGAAGCCCGCATCGGCGTTGGTGTCCAGTCGCTGGCGTTGAGCGGCATCGCCTATCTCCACGCGCTCAACTATGCGAAGGACCGTTTCCAGGGTTCGTCGCTCCTGGAGATGAAGAACCCCGCTGCGCCCCAGGTACCGATCATCCAGCACGCCGATATTCGCCGAATGCTGCTGTGGATGAAGGCCCATGTGGAAGGTTTCCGGGCTCTGACGTATTATACGGCCTTGTGCGAAGATCGCGCGCACGCCTCATCTGATGAGTCCCAGCGCGAGAAATGCCACGGAATCGTCGAGGTACTGACTCCGATCGTCAAGGCCTACTGCTCGGACATGGCGTTCAGGGTGACGGAACTTGCCATCCAGATTTACGGCGGTTACGGCTACTGCGCCGAATATCCTGTAGAGCAGTTCCTGCGGGATGTCAAGATTACCTCGATTTACGAAGGGGCGAACGGCATCCAGGCTTTAGATCTCGTGGGCAGAAAGCTGGGATTAAAGAAAGGGATGTACTTTATGAGCCTCCTGGGTGAGATGAACGCGACGGTGGCGGCCTACAAGGGGAATACAGCCCTTCAAGACCTGGCGGACGACGTTCAAAATGCGGTGAATGCACTGGCGGATATGGCAATATACTTTGCCGGCAGTGCCAAGGCGGGGAAGTTCATGATTCCCATAGGCAATGCCTATCCCTTCCTGGTGATGATGGGCAAGGTAGTGATGGCCTGGATGCTTTTGTGGGAAGCAGGGGTTGCCCAGGAAAAGCTCGAAGGGATTTGTACCGGAAAGGGTATCGATCCGGCCGATGTCCAGAAGCGCAAAACACTGGCCAAGGAGAACAACGATGCGGCTTTCTATATAGGCAAGATTGCCGCCGCCCGGTACTTTATAGTGCACGTATTGCCGGAAGTGCACGCGGCAGTGAAAGCGATCAAGAGCGAGGATCTTTCCATGATCGAGATCCCCGATGAAGGGTTTGCATCATAGAGGATGATTTTTTTCTCCTTATAGGTTAGAGCGTTATCCCAGGCATCAAAAGCCTTATCGGTAGCGGCGGAGTTCGAAAGTCGCCGGAACAATGTTAAGCGGGTGACAGGACATTCACCTTTATCGATCCCAAATATTACGGAAACTTAGGAGGATAATATGGAAAGTGTATACACGGCGAAGCCCTGGTTGAAGCATTATGACAAGGCGGTGCCTGAGAAAATTGAATATCCCAACATGGCCTATGCCGATGTATTGCGGAAGGCTTTTCAGGAAGTCCCTGAAAGGGTGGCTGTTCACTATATGGGAACGGCGATCACTTATCGGGAACTGGATGCGATGTCTAATCAGTTCGCCCGTTTTCTGATCGAGAAAGGTTGCCGTCCCGGGGATGTTGTCGGGTACCATATGCCCAATATCCCCGCCAGCTATATCGGAGCCGTCGCTATTCAGAAGGTGGGATGCATCTTCACTGGTGTAAGTCCCCTCCTGACCGCAGAGGAACTGGTCTACCAATTGAACGACTCCGGGGCAAAAATCCTGGTCACTGCGGACGTTCTTTTCCCCGTAGCCATGAAAGCAGTTGGAGAGACGGGTGTGAAGGTTGTCATAGTCGCCTCCGTATTTGATTACTTGCCGCAAGACATTCCTGCCACTCCGGTGACCCCGATCCCCGGCATCGAGACGATCAGTTTCAAAGATGCCATCGTCTCCATGCCGGCCGATCCGGTGGATGTGAAAATCGATCCGGCTGCCCCTTGTCTGATGATGTACACGGGCGGAACGACTGGTCCGCCGAAGGGGGCGCTGCTGACGAATAACAACATGGTCCATCAAATTGTGCAGATGACGCACTGGGTTCAGATCAAGATGGGGGGGCACATCGGTCTGTCCGCCTTCCCGATGTTCCACCAGGCGGGGAATTTTGTCGTAATGTGGAGCCTTGCGTTGGGTACAACGCTTGTTGCCATCCCCAACCCGCGGGATTTGCCTTTCATAATATCAGCAATCGACAAATACAAGCCCACTATAATTATGAATGTGCCGACCATTTTCCTCCAATTGATGAATCTGCCCGAGTTCCGGAGCCTCGATTTATCCGGTGTTCAATTCTTTGTAAGCGGCGCTTCCGCATTTCCCGCGGAACACTTCCGCGAATTCGAGGAACTTGTGGGAAAAAACAAGCTGGTCGAGGTCTTCGGCATGACGGAGACCAGTCCGATCATTGTGGCAATGCCCCGCGACGGCCTCAAGAAGTTCGGCTCCGTGGGCATGCCCATCAGCGATACGGAGGTTAAGCTCTTGGATCCGGGAACGGGGATGGAAGTGCCCATTGGCGAGCCGGGAGAATTGGTGGTCAGGGGGCCGCAGGTATTCACCATGGGTTATCACAACAAGCCAGAGGAGACGGCCCATACTCTCCGGGACGGCTGGATCTATACGGGCGACGTGGCGGTCATGGACGATGACGGCTATTTCTTCATCGTGGACCGGATGAAAGACATGGTCATCGTTTCCGGTTTTAAGGTTTTCACCCGTGTGGTGGACGAAGTCCTGATCGAGCATCCGGACATCGAAAATGCGGCGACTGTTGGCCTGCCTGATCCGAAACGGCCGGGATCGGAGATAGTGTCCAGTGCGATTGTTCTGAAGCCTGGACGGGTGGGAGATGATGCGATGCGTGAGAAAATTACGGACTTCATGAAGGAGAAGGTTGCGCCATACAAGGTGCCGAAGATCATTCAATTCATGGATGCCCTGCCGCTGAGCGCCGTGGGCAAGGTGCTCAAACGGGAAGTGAGGAAAATCATGCACGCCGATTAAACGACAGAGATGCGGATTAATAATCCTGCAAGGAGGTTGTGAGATGGCTTTTGAGAGAATATGGCACAAATCGTATGCCCCGGGGGTGCCTCCTGAAATTACAATTCAGCAGATCACCTTAGGGGATGCTCTGATCCGGACCGCGAAGAAGTATCCCGACCACACCGGTTTTATCTTCATGGGCCGGCGGATCACTTATCGCGAACTGGATAACCTGGTGAACCGTTTCGCGAATGCCCTGATCGACCTTGGTGTCAAGGCAGGGGATAAAGTGGGAATGATCTTGCCCAACCTGCCCCAGCTTATCATTGCCAATCATGCTGTCCATCGGCTCGGGGCGGTAACGGCGATGAACAATCCCCTCTACACGGAGCAGGAACTGGCGTACCAGTTAAACGACTGCGATGCGAAGATCATTGTCACGCTGGATTTGCTGCTGCCCCGTGCTCTTACCTTAAAGGCTCAGACTGGTGTCGAGACGATCATCACGTGCCACATCAACGACTATCTCCCCTTTCCGAAGAAGCAACTCTACCCATTCGTGAAGAAGGCCATGTACCGGAAGGTGGCGCCGCAGGAAGGTGTCCATGAATTTATGGACCTGATCGGGAAATATCCCGCCACGCCGGTTCCGGACAGCTCACTCTGGGACGATCTGGGCGCCCTGATTTACACGGGTGGGACAACAGGCGTTTCGAAAGGGGCCATGCTGACCCAGGCGAATCTCTCGTCCGTCGTGCAAATCTTCCGGGCCTGGCTTCCCGACATGAAAGACGGGGAGGCACACATCGTGGGGACCTATCCCATCTTTCATTCCGCAGGCTATATTGCGAGCCAGGAGCTTATCGTCTGGAGCGGTTGGACGTCGACCATCATCCCGCGGCCGGAGCCGGTCATTCTGATCGAAACTCTGAAGAAATTCAAACCGGATTTTCTACCCGGCGTAGCCTCCATCTTCGTCGGCCTGCTCGCCAACCCGGAATTCCGCAAAATGGATCTTTCCTTCATCAAGGGCTTTTTCACCGGGGCTGCCCCGATTGCAGCGGATACTGTCCAGGGCTTGAAGAAACTGACCGGTAAGGATGTTTACGACAACTACGGTATGACCGAAAATGTGGCCTTTGCTACCGCGACGCCGTGGGGCGGGAAACCGAAGAGCGGTTCCGTTGGTTTGCCCCTACCCAGTACTGATTTGAAGATCGTTGACGTAGAAACCGGAGAGAGGGAACTCAAACCCGGCGAGGCCGGAGAAATCTGTATCAAAGGTCCTCAGGTGATGTCCGGTTACTACAAGAATGCCGGCGAAACAGCAATTGCCCTCCGGGAAGGCTGGCTATATACAGGCGACATCGGTGTGATGGATGAAGAAGGGTACTTCCGCATCGTTGATCGGAAAAAGGATGTGATTGTGTCGGGGGGATACAACATCTATCCCAAGGATATTGATGAGGTCCTCTTTAATCACGGAAAAATAATCGAGGCCTGTGCCATTGGCATTCCCGATGCGTATCGGGGAGAAACTGTCAAGGCCTTTGTCGTATTGAGGGAAGGGGAGTTGATGACGGAGGACGAGGTGATCAGCTACTGCCGGGAGCATCTGGCTGCTTACAAGGTGCCGAAGTTCGTAGAATTCATCAGCGAGCTACCCAAGAGCGTTGTCGGTAAAATTCTTCGACGGGAGCTCCGGAATAAGGAGATAAAGAAACACCAGGGCAAGGCATGAGGTGGGCAATATGAGCAAGTATCAAACGTTTATCTTCACGGAAATCGAGCCCAAGGTGGGGCTCGTTACCCTGAATCGGCCGGAACAACTCAATGCGATCAATGTGGCGATGCTCGATGAGTTCAAAGATCTGTTTGCCGTCCTTTCCAAGGATGACGCCATTAGGATACTGATCATCACCGGTGGCGGTCGGGGCTTCTGCGCCGGAGCGGACTTGAATGACGCGGTTGCCCACAAGGACTCGGAGGCTTTTGCCGATCCGGAGAGCTTTCTGCGACTTGTTCAGGAGCGTTATGCATCACTGATTCTGGGACTGAGGCGGATTCCACAGCCCGTCATTGCCGCTGTTAACGGTGTTGCGGCAGGCGGTGGTTTTTCCCTGGCTCTGGCCTGTGATATCCGAGTGGCCACGCCGGAGGCATCTTTTGTTGCCTCGTTTGCCAATATCGGTCTGACCGGTGGAGAATTGGGCACGTCATATCTTCTGCCCCGGCTTATCGGTGTTGCCCGGTCGTCGGAAATCCTCCTGACAGGACAAAAAGTGAGAGGAGAGGAGGCAGAGCGGATGGGGCTGGTTAATAAGATGGTCGCGAAGGAAGCACTCCTGGAGGCTGCTCTTTCCTATGCCCGGCCTATGATCGCCAAGGGTATCGGTCCCCTGAAACTGACGAAACGCGCCCTTGATCAGAATATTGACGCCCCTTCGCTGGAGGCGGCCATTAATCTGGAGAATCGCAACCAGACGATCATGGTGTTTTCCGGTGAATTTTTCTCACTGATTGCGCCGTTTGTTAAAAAGGGTGGAAAAGATTAAACAGGGATTGATGCCCGATTTATGGTCAGTGCAGGCCGCCTTTAGTGACAGCAGACCTCAGGGGCGGTTTAACATTCCTGGACAGACATAAAACATTCAGGGTAATTAGCCGCTCCATTACGGAGAAGACATTGCATGTGTTTCTGTCCTTGGCCTTATAGACAACAGTCCCTCCTGATCCAGATACTGCATCCGCTCCTGTGAGAAGGACGCGCGACGCGGAACATTCCGCTGTTTGCTAAAGAAGCATCTGTCTGATTACGAGTATGTGTCAGTGCGGGCAGAAGATGACTGAGGAATCCACCCATTCCTGTAAAAGCAGTGTCACAAAGGCGGTCACAAGCAGGATATAGACCAGCGGCTTTGTTTTTTTGCTGTTACCGTATTGGGGCCGAAGCGTTCAAGTCTCGTCGGTGCTTGGCTTTAAAGACGGAAATGCCCTTGCCAGGGTTCGTATTAAGCATCTTTGTATATTCTTCGGAAGGATAGTGGTGCCGTATTTTTATATTCATACGGCACACAATCTCTAACAATATCAATCTAAATGAACACATTTTATAATATTCATTTTATGCGATATCATTCTACTTTTTCTGATGAAGCCTGTCGTATATTATGTTTCTGTGAAATTGGTCGTAATCATAGATGCCTCGCGCGACGTCCAATCTGCCTAACTGGGCTCCCCCTTCCCACAATTGAATTATTTTGACATCACGCCAGTATTTCTCCACATGGTAATCGGTCACATAGCCATAGGAACCCATAAGTTCCATAGCTTTGTTTGTTGCCGCAACCGCTGCATCAGCGCAAAAGACTTTCGCTATGGAAGCCCTGGAAAGCATTTGTTTTGAATCTCGTGGCCCATAAATCTCGGGATGATCATACATATAGGCGGCACTCATATACGCATCTCTCCCTACCTGAATTCCAATGGCAATGTCAGCCAGCATTGTGGCTGCGATGGTATGCTGTCTGATGGGTTTACCCGCCGCCAATCTGTCTTTGGTAAACTTCAGCACTTCATCGAAAGCACCCTGCGCCACACCCGTTGCCAGCCCAGCGCTGAAAAGGCGGCCCATAATTAACATGTCATGAAGAAGATCAGCATCCTTACCGGGGCCGGCAGCACGATAGTGTTTAGGAACACGCACATTATCAAAATAGAAATCTCCTTCTCTGCTGCATCGAAATCCTGCCTTGTCTGAGAAGCTTCCAAAGCTGAATCCCTCAGTCGGAACCGGTACATAAATGAGTGCGATCCCCTCGTCACCAAGCGCCGGGTTGGTGGTACATACTACCAGGTAGAGATTGGCAATCCCCGAATTGGTCGGCCATACTTTAGCCCCATTGATAACCCACTCGTTACCGTCAAGTCGCGCGGTGGTCTTGATTCCAAGGCCATGCATATCCAAATTCTCGATATCGCACCCACCTGATGCCTCAGTCATAGCAAGACAACTGATATAGAGATCATCCCCTAATAACTTGGGAGCAAATTCTTTTAGAACTTCCTTGTTATCGGCGAATATGGCCGGACGAATTGCCCAGGCTCCCGCAGCCGTGGCGGCAATGAAAGAAGCCTCTCCCCGCCCTAATTCCTCACAAAGAAGACAGGAGATCACCGCTCTTGTCATGTTCATTCCACCGTACTCTTCCGGCAACATCCCTCCCTGAAGTCCGAGCGGAAGAAGCCTTCTCTGAAGGTTTTCGATCAATTTAAAATCAGTGCGCGATGATTGTTCCATTTCCCTGCGAGCGGGTATTATGACATCATCCACAAACTCTCGAATCACCGTGATCAACATTTTATCTTCTTCGGTAAGAAGTTCTTTCAGAAACCTGTTGTCCTTTATTTCGATCGATATCGTTTCCATATCCATAGCAAAATCCTACCTCCTTTTTCTATGTGAACTCTTTTATGAATCATGCTAGTACTGCACTCTTTGAATCTGTTTAGAAAAAGGGGCTGCAACCCCTTGTTCTGGAGTACTGTGTTCCTAACCTGTGTAAAGGAATTAACGAAGCACTACACTAGCAACTTCGATGCCAGGAAAAACAAGCAGGTATTATGCCTGCATAATACCGTATTTATTGCAGTATTGCTTTATATAAACGAACCACCGGGGAGCAAAAGTGTGCAAGGGGCAATATGTCACATCCGGACATGATATATCGTCCCTGCCAGGTACAAAATAGGACTTTTCTATTTGCTCCTAACGCTGTTCTTAATATTCCTTGACAGAGTTAAAACTATCAGCATAATTATTCTAGCTCTTAACGGTAAGAGCTAGATAATTCTTACTTAAATATCCGGGGGAATTGATTTTGTATTTCACAAAAGAAACACAGGAAGCATCTTTAAAACTAACTGAAAAATGGGATAAAGATGTGCAAAAAGCTGTTTCGGATATTGCTGATCAGAGAGGGCGTTATTCGACAGTATCCGATCTGGAAATAAAAAGACTCTATACTCCGGAAGATATTCAAGATACCAATTTTACAGATGATATCAGCGTGCCGGGGGAATATCCCTACTTGCGGGGCAATCAGGCTACCGGCTATCGCGGACGTTACTGGACATTCCGCATGTTTTCGGGCATGGGTAGCGCGCAAGATACAAACCAGCGCTGGCATATGCTGCTTAAACAGGGACAAACCGGATTGAGCACTGCGTTCGATTACCCGACTCTGATGGGCTACGATAGCGATTCCCCTAAGTCGCTGGGCGAAGTTGGTAAATGCGGCGTGGCCATTGATACGCTGGAAGATTTTCTTGCCCTGATGAAAGACATTCCGATTGATCAGGTTACGACTTCCATGACCATCAATCCTCCGGCAACAATTCTCTTTGCCATGTATTGCGCCGCTGCCGATATTAAGGGAGTGGCGCTGAATAAAATCGGCGGAACAATTCAAAATGACCTGCTCAAGGAATTTATCGCCCAAAAAACATTTATGTGTCCTCCGGAGCCATCAGTAAAGCTGATTAGCGATACGGTGGAATTCGGTACAAAATATGTTCCGCAATGGAACACAATCAGCATCAGCGGTTATCACATCCGCGAGGCCGGTTCGACAGCTATTCAGGAACTGGCTTTTACTCTGCGCGACGGCATTGAATATGTCGAAGATGTTGTCCGCCGCAAGGGAATGGACGTTGATGATTTCGCGCCGCGCCTGTCTTTCTTCTTTAACTCCCACATAGATTTTTTTGAAGAAATCTGCAAAATGCGCGCAGCTCGCCGGATGTGGGCGAAAATCATGAAGGAACGTTTCGGAGCAAAAAATCCGCGTTCGTGGTGGCTGCGTTTTCACACTCAGACAGCAGGATGCTCGCTGACGGCGCAGCAGCCCTATAACAATGTTGTCCGTACCACAACAGAAGCGCTGGCGGCAATTTTGGGCGGAACACAATCTCTGCATACCAATTCGCTTGATGAGGTTCTGTGTCTGCCGTCGGAACACGCTGTGGAAATCGCCCTGCGCACACAGCAGATTCTGGCCGAAGAAACTGGTGTGGCCAACACTATTGATCCGCTGGCCGGTTCTTATTTTATTGAATCCCTGACTAACGAAATCGAAGCAAAGGCGTGGGAATACATCTCCAAAATTGATGAAATGGGCGGTATGATTGCCGCCATTGAAAATGGTTTCCCACAAATGGAAATTGCCGAAGCCGCCTACCGATTTCAAAGGCAATTGGATGCCAATGAAAAAATTATGGTCGGTGTAAATAAATATGCAACAGATGCCAAGCATGATATTCCTCTGGTGGATATAGATGAAAAAGTTGGAGAAGAACAGATCAAAAGGCTCAAAGATGTGCGCCGCAGGCGTGATAATCGTGCCGTCTCGCAGAATCTTAATGATATTAAAAATGCCTGTAGAAAGGGAGATAACGTAATGCCGTATTGTATTTCGGCTGTGAAAAATTTGGTTACGCTCCAGGAAATATGTGATGTTTATCGCGAAGTGTATGGAGAATATCGTGATCCGGGGTTGTACTAGGGAGACTCAGATATTACAAGTATAGCGCAGTAATATCTGTAAGTCGAACTTGTCCCGCGAGAGCAGCGAAGCGGGGTTAATCAAGAGAAGTTGCCTTTGAGGAGTCAATAGATGACAGACAGAAAATTACGAGTGATGGTTGCCAAACCGGGACTAGACGGACATGATCGCGGCGCCCGTATTCTGGCGCGATGTTTTAGGGATGCCGGTTTCGAAGTCATTTACACCGGCTGCCATCAGACTCCGGAGCAAATCGTTGCGGCGGCTATTCAGGAAGATGTCGATCTGGTTGGTTTGAGTTGCCTGTCCGGTGCACACCGCGCCCTTTTCCCGCGTGTTGTGGAGTTGCTGCGCGAAAAAGACGCAGCGGATATTACCGTTATCGGTGGCGGCATTATCCCTGAACAGGATTTCACTGCTCTGTACGCAGCAGGCATAAAAGCAATCTTTACTCCCGGCGCAGCACTCGATTCCATTGTTGAATGGATTAGAACCAACGTTAAGCCCAGGGGTTAATTCTCACCAATAATCGGCGATATTTTATGGAAATGGTCAAAAAAATCTGCCAGGGCGATGTTCGCTCGGCTTCCCGGCTGATTCGGGATATCGAAGACAAGATACCTTCCGCGAAATCTCAAATTAAAAAACTTTATCCCCACACCGGCAAGTCTTTTATTATCGGCATAACGGGTTCACCCGGCGCCGGCAAAAGCACAATTACTGATGCCCTGATTACAGAGATGCGGAAGAGAGATAAAACGGTCGGAGTACTGGCAGTTGATCCGACCAGCCCGTTTTCCGGCGGTGCAATTTTAGGCGATAGAGTCCGGATGCTGCGCCATGCCGAGGACGAGGGTGTTTTTGTCCGGTCACTGGCAACGCGCGGTGCGCTGGGTGGTCTATCCCATGCTGTTGGTGAAGCCATTTCCGTTATGGAAGCCATGGGTAAAAATATAATTATTGTGGAAACAGTAGGTATTGGCCAGCAGGAAATTGACATCATTAATCATGCGCACAGCGTTATCGTCGTGCTGTTACCCGGCATGGGCGATGAAGTGCAGACAATGAAAGCAGGCATTATGGAAATTGCGGATGTCTTTGCCGTCAATAAAGCTGATCGCGCAGGTACCAGGCAATTGCAAACGGAATTGATGTCGATGCTCAATTGCGTACCGAACCTTCCGGAAGATTGGCGGCCGCCCGTTGTTCTGTTGGGGAATGTTTACGAACCAAATGCTTTTGCCCAAAAAATTGAAGAACTGGTGCAGAAACTGGAGGAACATTATCTGTATCTGAAGAGCAGCGGCAGGATGGCCGAGCGGATCAACCGTAAAATAATCGTGGAAATAAATGATGCCTTACGGGCGAATATCTTAGAACCGATAGTGCACCATTTGGAGGAAAGCGGCGAACTCCAGAGCTTAGTTAAAAAAATAAAAAGCCGAAAAGCCGACCCTTATTCTGTTGCGGAAGAAATCGCCCAGCGTTTTTTTAAATCAGTGACACCTGCTGAAAACTAGCCCTCTCAAGTTTGAAGCTTTAGTTTAATTTATTTGTCCTGACTTATATTTGACTTTCCCGGCAGGTTTTAGTAAAAAAAGTGCATTATTTCCAATATATCTTTTTGATTGAAAGGAAACTTGCTCTGTAATGGGAAAAAAGCGCCTTTATTACATTGACAATCTGCGTGTCGCGACAATCATGTTGGTGATTTTGATTCATCTGGCTGTAACTTACAGCAGTAGCGGCATCTGGTTTTATAACGAAGTCCGACCGCTGGGCTTCTTCAGCCATATTTTCTTCAGCTTCTTCCAGTCTTTTGTCCAGGGGTTTTCCATGGGGATGCTTTTCTTTGTGGCAGGCTATTTTACGCCCCTGGCCTATGACCGGAAAATCCCCACCCGATTTATATCTGACAGATGCCGGAGGCTCGTCCTGCCAGCACTGTTTTTTCTGCTGGTGGTAACTCCTGTGATGATAGCAGTTGTAGGGTCAACCAACCTATGGAAAGGCAGCACTTCCAGTTTTCCGGAATTTTACTGGCAATACATTAAGTCTGCCGGAATACAACTTCTCGGTGCCGGCCCGATGTGGTTCGCGCTGGCATTGTTTATTTTTTGCCTTATATATACGCTTTGGCGTCTTCTACTTCCGCGGCAAGCAACGCATGATTTCCGGCAGGGTATTCTGACTACCGTGCGCCTGCTGCTGCTTATTGTCATCATTGCGATGGTTGCGTTTTTGTTGCGATTGTGTTTTCCCATAGGGTCAGTGTTTTGGGGAATGCAGTTGGGATTTTTTTCACAATATATTATTATGTTCATAGTGGGGATTGTTGCATACCGCACGAACTGTTTTGAAAGCATGACTTTGGCCACCGGCAGAAGATGGCTTACGGCAGGGTTGATTTTAGGCTTTATCAGTTGGCTGGTATTGAAATACTTTGCCGGCCCCTATGATTTTTCCACTCTGACAATGAAGTCTTTAAACACAGGCAATAGAATAATCGGTGGCCTCTCCTGGCCGGCCGCTTACTATGCACTATGGGAATCATTTGTTGCTGTGGCCATGACCATGGGGCTTCTGTCGCTGTTTCGTGACAAATTAAATATCAGCAACAAACTTACGCAAAAAATGTCCGCGGGCGCGTTTGCTGTTTATATGTTCCACCCGCCGATAATTGTTGCCGTAACAATGCTTATGACAACACTGGATATGCTACCGGTATTCAAGTGGGCACTGGCCGGCCTGATTTCGATTCCGCTGTGCTTTCTGATTGCCTACTATATTCTGCTGCGCATTCCGCTGTTGAAGAAAATACTGTAAATATTTTTCTGCCATAAGATGCGATGTAGCGTGCCGATGTTTGTCGTCATTCGTGAATTGTATTTAGTCCTGATGGAAATCCTGTATTTTCTTCAAAGTTGCCGGTGTGTGTAGCAGGAAGCAAGTCTTACAGTAGCTATTTACATCTGCTGTCACGAATACTTCGTCCCGCGGCAATTGAATCCAGTTACTTGCCCAGGCAATCGGATTTGCCTTTCCCTCGTCCCTCGGTATCTTCGTTTTTCAGTATGCCGTTTTCAAAAGTTAGTTTATAGATAAAGTCATTATCGCCGCAGTTGTAATGCCATACTTCCAATTTCTTGCCGCACTTTTTGACTTTCTTGATCTTGCCTGATTTATCAGTGGTCGTGTATTCCTGCCGGTTTTCACAGGACGTTTCTTTAGAGGTTGGTTTTCCGCAGGTGACCTGGACTTTGGTCTTGCTGTCGCCGCCGCTTACCAGACCGGAACCACAACGAAATGCCCAGCTATTTACCGTTGAAAGAAATAAAAAAATCAACGCAGTAAAAAAAATAATTGTAATGTTTTTCTTCATTATTCCCCTCCTTTAATTAAAACGAGATATTCGTATTTATAGAGATCATAAACAAACTGCTGGATGATTTCCTGCTCGTCACTGAAAGGTGTCGACAAGCGCAGGGCGGTGCGCACACGATCACTGCAATTTAGAGGCAAAAAATCAATAAACTGGCCACGGGTAACTTTGTAATTATGAGCCTGGGCGAGCTTTTGAAGGTGGGAAAACTTAATTGTATATTCATCATGCTTTTTGAGAGATATTCTTTCCGGTGTGACAGTTGATGCAAAATGGATATAATGTTTTAACGAAGGGGGCAGAGTTGCTTCACAGCTATGTTCACTTAGGTAGATATGCCTGACTCCGGCCAGACATAAATTGTCCAGGACTTCCAGTGCGCCGATATTAATGTTTTCTTCCGGAGGCAAGGTCATCTGATGCTTTTGCTGAAAATAAGTCAGCTTGTCCAGATAATGGAGTTTCCGGCAATTATCGGATTGTCCTTCCGGCGATTGGGCAACCAGGGTGGGGAAATCGCCAAGATTTTCATTCAGGATTGCCAGATCATAATGCCGTAATTCGCTGATTTTCATGCTCAGAATATCACGTTTCAGAAAGGAGACATTCCGATCAGCTAAACAGTTTTTCTGCTTTGCGAGAAGATAAGGAGAAATATCGAGCATAGTCGCTCTTAGATGTGGAGCCAGAGCCAGAAAATCGCGCATCAGATAACCGAAACCGCCACCGACTTCAAGAACGTCTTTCAGACCTGTGAAGTCAAGCAGATCATTGAGAAAATAAAATAGTTGGCAACCAAACGGGCTGTCGGTCTGTAGGACTTTGCGGCAAGGGCTTTCCTCCGGCTGCAAGGCATTACATACCGTCAATTCCCAGTTCAAGGAATCTTTGTCGTACAGGTAATATTCATCCGTTGTATTTAAATAATAACTCATATCTATAGTAAAAATTAAATTATTGGTATTGGAAAAATTATGATATTCAGAAGAATGTTGATTTAATAATTTAAAAAAGCGGAAAAAGCAACCATGAATATAACTATCAGCAATCGATATTCAAAAAAGTTAATCGAGTTGCTGCACAATGACCATCCCGATCTTTCCGGCTGGACAATAATTTGTGCGAGCGAAAGATCTGTTGATCCCGTGCAGTATCTTATCCACAAGGAACTTGGAGGAATTCTTCCCAAAGTCGAAGGACTCAATTCATATATATCAAATATGATCGGTGACAGCTCTAAGCTAAAGCCTATGCCGGGTGAAGAGCGGTTGCTTTACTTTACTCAGTTCATTGCTGAAAAATTTAATAATGAAGCATATCCCGCACGTCGTGCCGCAGGCCTTCTGCCACTTATTACCAGACTATCGGAATATAACATTGGAAGGGAAACTATTTCCGGCTCGGAGCGGTTTACCGAGGATGAGTGGGGCAGGCTTGAGGAATACCTGGAAACTGCACAGACTTTTCGCAAGTGGCTTTCCGGAATAAATCTCTTTATGCCGGAACTAGAAATTGCACGGCTTGAAGACATCAACCCCGGAGAAAAGGAGATATTTATTGGACTTCCCGAGATAACGCCGGTGACTGAACGGTTCTATAGAAAGATAATCCCGGAAAGGTTATTCATAGATCCGCCGCTTTACGGGAGCGAGTTGGCCGGGACGGATAAGCTTCCGTTTGATTCGGCAAAAAATCTTGTTGGGTTATTCGGCGGCGAAGTTGAGTACTCGGAAGGTGCAGGCATTGAACTGATCAGTCTTGCCGGGCTTCATGCCATCGTTGACCTAGTCGAGCTGGAGGTCGAAAGTTTCCTCAAAGAACGGTCGGAAAAAGATCAGCTAATGATATACCTGCTTGATGAGTCACTCACTTCGATGCTCTGGAATAGATCGCTGCGCCTGTTCGGAAATGCTGTCAATCTTGCCGTCTGGCTGCCATTTTCGACAACTTCAGCAGGCAGAAGGCTGCTGGCTGATATAGAAAAAGCTGAACATTCAGGTCGAATGCCCGATTTTAAGAGATATGCCACAACCTGTGCGGTGGAATTGTCCCAAAATAGAGAAAATTATATCCGCGAAGAGTGTGAAGCAATGGAGACGGCGATATCATTTTCCACCCTTCTGGACGATTGGAAAGAGAGGTTGGGGAGGAATCTGATAGAAACTGCAAAAATGCTGCTCAAAGCAAGAAAATTTCGTATTACTGGTAGCAGGTCGGCGCCGGTACAGGTTGTCGGTTTCGGCCATGTTTCGGGAGAGAAATTCAGTAGGTGTTTGATACTTCCTCTGGACAGCGGCATCATGCCGACACAGCCCTTTGAAGGGCCTTTTATCAATCCGGTGCATGTTCCGCAGATAAGAAAAAGCATATTTGAATACGAGGATCTTATTTTACGCCAGATCCTGTCACAGGGCGACAGGATTAAAATAGCCGCCGTTGACGATAAAATCAGAGAAAGAACGCCGAGTTACTACATGAGCCTTCTTTCGCAGGAATTTGCCAAACCGATTACGAAAATTGCATTCAATGAATCGTTCAAAGAAAGGCAAAACAGTAAAAATCCTGTGATACCAATCGACGATAATCTCAGGAGCAGGCTTAAAGATTTTACATATTCTTTTTCGAGCCTTTTAAAGATACTGGCGTGCCCGTTTTTGTTTTACCAGCAATATATCCTCCGGCTTGAACCACCTTCATTTATGGATGATGAGGAGAAGATAAACATGCAGATGGGGACTTTCATCCATCATTTTCTGCAACAGCTTGCGACCGACAGAAAGGATCTGCTTGACAGCTGGGATGTGCTTTTTGATGAACTCTGGAAAAGCGATGAAAACGCGGAGATAAGGGATATTGACGGGATAAATATCTACATGCAAAACGCAAAGATATTATTAAAAGAAATATATGCAGATGAATTGGAATCAGGCGAGCGGATAATTTTTGCCGACAACGCCATATCATGCGAGGAAAAATTCAGCGGCACAATCGCCGGGTGCTATAAGATAACCGGGCGTTCCGACAGAATAGCCAAGATATCAGGACGCACCGAGGTTATTGATTTTAAGTATTCAAAAAAGCAAGGCAGGTTTACTCTTCCGGGAAGAACAACCGTGTTGGAGCGTTTTAACGGAAAAGGTATTCTGCATCCTGCGACACAACTTATGATCTACCAGCACTTTATAGGAGGGGTGGACGATGCTTTCTTTTATTTTCTGAAAGAATCGTCAAAAGATCGGATTATGCTGCTGCCGGATGATCTGAGTGCTGCGACGGATGACCTTATGTCTGCTATTAAAGAACGCCTGGACGCCATCATCGGCGGAAGTGAACTTGCTCCCAATCATGGCTCTTCAGAGTGCGAATTCTGCCTGTTTCAGGCATTATGCGGAAGAGAAGGCTATTATAAGGCTTCAAGAGGGAATAACTAATGCAAAGTATTCTTCTGAAAGCATCCGCTGGTTCCGGGAAAACAACAACACTTACCAATGAGGTGTTTAAAAGGATATCTACTCGGGGTAAATTCATCTCTGCCCTTACATTTACCCGTGCCGCCACTGCCGAGATGCGCTCACGTATCATGGAAAAGATAGCGTCTCCAGAAGATATGCTCCTACTGGACAGGTTGACTCTTATTATGGAGGCGGGACGCGTCGGGTATTCGACGATTGATGCATTTTTTTATCGACTTTTTGCCGCATCCGGTTATGCGCCGAATATGGCCGATGAAAAGGCCCAGATAGAGATAACCGGCCAGATAGAAATCCTTTTCCGGAACAGAATAATGCAAAGCGGCAAGGGGAAAAAACTGATAATTGCTGCCAGGGTATTGGGAACAGACATTGATACGCTCCTGGGAGAACTTGTAGATGAACAAACTGTTGATCGCTGCTTGATGGATATGGAGAGACTGGAAGATGTTGATGATATTATTAAAGAGAACGGCGTATTAAGAAACAGTCTGAAATCAATGAGTGAAAAGGCAAATGCATTGTCGGAATTGATCGCGTCCGCCAATGTTAAAAACAGGGTTATCAATGTTATGGCTGATTATGACAGTTTTGTTTCCAAAACAGTTGCCACTCATTCTGACCTGGAGAATTATACAAGCCTTGGCAAAAATATAGCGTGGGAGGAGAAACCATACTCGGATCTAAATATGATTTTTCAGGATTACAGAAAAACTGCCGAGAAGCTGTCCATTAACAAGGCTCTTCTGAGAGAGCTCGCCGTGGCCTTTCTTTGTGAAATATATCTGGAAGCTGCGGATATTGTTAAAAAGGAAAAAGGGTTGATCTTTTTCTCCGATGTGCGGAAATGTCTGCTTGCCCTTGACGGTATGGCATCTAGTGAAAGACCAAAGCTCATGAGTAACTACTTCTCTCTAGGGCTGGACAGGACCGAGCATCTGCTGATTGACGAATTCCAGGATACCTCGATAGGCGATATTGCGATATTGCTTCCGCTCATCGACGAGATTTTATCCGGTCCTGGCGAGCGCGGGGAAAGATCATTATTTGCCGTGGGTGATTGGAAGCAGATGATCTACGGATGGCGCGGGGCAAACCGCGAGGCACTGGAAATGGCTATTGGCAGCTATCTGGCCAGCGGTGTAATACTGGAACAGTCTCTTGAATTCAATTACAGAAGCACACCTCTTCTGATATCATTTTTTAATAAACTTGTAGAAAACATCTTTGACGGAAAAGAAAGATCGGAAACACAGAAACCGCCGGAGGCGACCACAGGGTTTGAAGGTGTGACAGAGGTAAGTCTTGTAAAACTGGCGAAGGATGGTAGTTCGGAAGCGTCTTTCTATCCGGCTATTCTTGAGGTTTTGAAGGCGAAAAAGGCTGAGTATGGTTGTTCGTGGGGTGATATGGCGGTACTTGCGGCTACCAACAACTATGTCCAGAAGATAGCATCTGAGCTTAATCAGGACGGTATCGGTGTTGCGGAGGTCAAAGGCAGGCAACTTCTTTCGACTCAAGAAGGTGTTACGGTCATGCTTTTCATATCAGGTGTTCTCTCCAAAGATGGTGATACTTCATTTGCTAAAATAGTGGCGCAGTCGCCTTTATGGAAGGATCTATTCGGAAATATAGAAGATATCAGGACAGAGTTTGCCGGGAAATTTCCCCAACCGTTCGGGTTACTGGCTGTAAGTTGTGCTATCGAGCTTTTGCGTGGGAAGCTGCGTGCAACAATACTTGATATATGGCAGGAAGAGGCACAGGCATTCTTTAGTGAAGGCGGCGCTGATGCAGACAGGTTTCTTTTACGGATGTTCAAGATACGGTTTAACGTGAAGGTGCCGGAGGCGGAGAATAGGGATAATATTAAAGTGGATACAATCCACGGCACAAAAGGGCTTCAGTTTAAACATGTTTTTATTTTCTGGAACGAGGATGAAAAAGAGACGTCATTCTATCTCGATTCCGAAAAATGTAATGTGCGATTTTCAGGGAAAGAGTATGATTTCTGGGCTGCCAGCAAATTGCCCATTGCTAGGGAAATTCTGGAAAACCGTGAAGCCAATCTGCTGCGGATGCGCCGCGAGAAGGCCAACGTTTTCTATGTGGCCGCGACAAGGGCGATACAAACGCTTACTGTTTTTCTACCCACAAAAAAAAATGATAACTACAAGGAAGTCCATCAGGCAGTACTGAATACATTTTCGCAGTTTGCACCTGACGGCGCTAAAAAGGATATTTGCTCTTTATCCAGTCCGGCAAAAGAGGCTGAAAGCATCACAATACTCGGTGTGCCGGAAAAATATAATGATGAACCGGAGAAGTATGGCGAGATTGACCCGACGCTTATATCCGCATATATCAGAGCCGGCATCATGCGTGGTGAACGATTGCACCGTTGGCTGGCGAAAGTTGTTGATCAAGTGCAACTGCCACTGCCGGGAGAGCTAAACGATGAAGAATATGATGCGGGAATTCGTTTTGTGCAAAGATTCGATGTCTCTAATGTAATGTTCAGGCCGGGAAAACTCTATATCGAGCAGCAGATATCGGATAAAAATAATTTTGGCATCGTGGATAGAATGATAGTGTCCGATGATCTGATCACAATCATTGACTATAAATCAGGCTCAATGCGGGGGCTCAGACAAAAGTACGACGAACAACTCAAGCGTTATACCAGGATCATGGAGTCACTTTATCCGCTGAGAAGAGTAGAATATTATATCTTATCAATTGATATTTGAGGGCTGTTAAAAACATAACAATCGGCCTGAATTAATTATTGTGCATTTACCGGATTTAGTAAAAATGTTCACTGTCGTATATCCCATGACAAAAGATGATTACAACAAAGTTTACTTTGCCGGTATGCCGGTAAAGGATTATGCAAATACGTTAAGAATATAAAATCTTTTATATAACATCTATATACAGGCGTAATACAAACAATAACTTTAACAATTATTTCCATTCGAGTGATCTTGAATTCGGCCGTTATAACTCTTGACAATTATAGGGCAATCCATTAGCTTACCACCTTAAATTTGCACAGTAAGACGAATATCAGAAAATTTTCGGTCAGATGCTTTTAAAGAGGGAGAGATAATGATTGGTGTGCTTATAACGACGCACGGTAGTTTGGGTAATGAACTGATCAAAGCGGCAGAGTTGATCAAGGGGCCGC
Source organism: uncultured Smithella sp. (assembly GCA_964646755.1). Classification (GTDB taxonomy): domain Bacteria; phylum Desulfobacterota; class Syntrophia; order Syntrophales; family Smithellaceae; genus MVRV01. The sequence goes on along the minus strand of CAZYIE010000013.1, from coordinate 34,753 downwards.
TTACCGGGGTGTTGCCTATTTCGACCGATGAATCAAAAGGTGTTGAAGATTTGAAAAAGGAAATCGGCAATGCCATAAAAAAATTGGATAAAGGTAAGGGGGTTTTAATTCTTACCGATCTTTTTGGCGGAACACCATCAAATATTTCATTATCTTTTCTGAAAGAAGGAAAAGTGGAAGTAGTGACCGGTGTTAATTTACCGATGTTGATGAAATTGTCTGACGTAAAAGCTGAAACAACTTTAGGCGAATATGCCTGCATGATTAAAGAATATGGTAAAAAGAATATCTCTCTAGCCAGCGAAATATTAAGCAAAAAAGCTCTCGGGTGAACAATTGACAGAAAGCGCCTATGATATAGCTTTGGTTCGCATTGATAACAGGCTTGTCCACGGTCAAATTCTGGAAGCATGGGTGCCGTTCATTAAGGCTAAATGCATTGTAGTTGTCAATGACAATGCTGCCGGTGATTTTTATTGTGAGACCGTAATACGGATGGCTGTCCCCAGTGAAATCGAAGTGATCATCAGCACGGTCGAAGATTTTGCCAAAACGTATGTTTTTGGCGGGAAGGGCGGGAAAAAGACGATTGTTTTATTTGCAACTGTTGCGGATGCTTGCAGGGCTTACAATCTGGGCTTCCATTTTGATAAACTCAATATCGGTAATATTTATAATGAAGAATACAAACTGTCTCAGGGTACTTCAGTTTTCTTGTGTGATAATGAAATAAGTGATCTTCTAAAGCTTTTAGAAAATGAAGGAGTGGAGATAGGGATAAGACGCATCCCGCGGGAACGGGCTGTAAATGTTAAAGACGTATTTAAGGAATACTGCGAAATAACGCCATAAAAAAAGTGGTATTTAATTGCTGACGAAAATTATTTTATTATCTTTTTGCGGCGGCCTGTTTTGTCTTGATCGAATCTTCATTCAGGTCATGATTTCCCGCCCGGTTGTTGTCGCCCCGGTTATCGGGTTGCTTTTGAATAATCCGTACGCCGGTTTGATCATCGGTGTTTTGGTTGAACTTTTCTGGATTGATCGCATTCCTGTTGGTACTTACATCCCTCCTAACGATACCATCGTAGCCGTGTTGGCAACATCCATTGCCGCCTTAGCCGGTCAAGACCTTGGCGGAACAACCCGGGAGCTCATTGCTCTGGCCATACTACTTGCATTGCCATTGGGAATAATTGCGAAGCAGATCGAAATATTTATTATTAAATCCAATGATGATCTTTCCGATCAGGCGCTGGAGAATGCAAAGGCAGGGAATATTAAAGCCATTGAACAAAAAAATTATTTAGCTTTAGTTAAGGTATTCTTAATCACGGTATTCTGTCTGTTAATTGCACAATCCCTGTTAGTCCATGCGGTTATCTGGATTTATCCGAAGCTTAGCTCGCCGCTACTGAATATGCTTCTGCTTGTTTATTATTTTCTGCCTTTGTTAGGCATTGCCGTAGCAATGAATACAATTAAACTGCGTGGTGCCATCCCGATTTTTTGTGCCATAGTATTAATTCTGATTGTTACCTGGGAATTTTTCCATGTCTCCTGAAAATGATGACATTACAGTTACACTTGACTTGATGGGTAAAAAAGATCTGCCCGAAATTCTGGCGATTGAGAAGGAGTCATTTATATCGCCCTGGTCGGAGGGGATGTTCGCTGATGAACTAAAAGTCAGGCATTCCCAGTGTCTGGTGGCCAGATTGTCTGCGGAGAAAAAAAGCATGATCGGTGGTTATCTGATATTCTGGATAGTTGCCGATGAAGCTCATTTACATAATCTGGCCGTAAAAAAAGAATTTCGCCGGCAAGGTCTGGCGCATGGGTTTATGGATGTGATGAAAGAAATATCCAGGCAGGCAGGAGTGAAGGCTCAAACGCTGGAAGTTCGTGAATCGAATACAGAAGCAATAAAGCTTTACCGGAAATGCGGTTTTGTAGTAAAAGGAAGAAGGCCGCTATATTACACGGATACGCAGGAAGATGCATTAATCATGTGGGCGGATATATAATAGGCTAAAGACTGAGGGCTGAAGGTTAAGATGAAGGCGCGGAGTGCGCTCTTCCTATAGCCTAACGGCCTTCAGTCTTCAGCCTAAATACCTATTGAAAAGGTTAAGATGGCTAAAAATATTTATATCGGTGAAATTCTCAGAAATGAAGGAATCCGGGAGAATTATTTTCTCATGAAAGTGAAACTGCCAGAATCTTTTAACGACCCGAAGCCTGGTCAGTTTGTGATGATTCGAATTGCGGGGCTTGCCGAGCCGTTTTTAGGCCGGCCAATCAGCATCTATTCTTACAGCCTGCGCAAATCTTCGGCTGAAATAGAACTTCTCTATCGTATTGCCGGCAAAGGGACGCAAATATTGGCGGGGTTGATTAAAGGGTCGCAGTTGGAAGTTCATGGCCCGTTGGGTAGCGGCTATGCAGTGTACCCGGAAAAAGAAAATATAGTTTTTATTGCGGGAGGTATTGGTGTAGCTCCTTTAACGCTGCTCGCGCAATATTTATGCAAAGAAGTTTGCATAGCGTCGGCGAGGATGAGCTTTTACCTGGGCGCACAAACGGCAAAAGAAATTGTCGGCTTGGATAAACTGAGTTCGCTTTGTTACAATATGCAAATCTGCACTGACGACGGATCGCAGGGACGCAAAGCGTTGGTTACTCAAGCTTTTGCCGAAGACATTAAAAAATATGATCCCGTCAATACTGCTGTTTATGCCTGCGGCCCCAAGGGGATGATGAAAGCACTGGCCGGAATAATAGGCAAAAGCGAGTTCCATTGCCAGGTCTCACTCGAAGAGAGGATGGCTTGCGGGACGGGAGCCTGCATGGGTTGTGCAGTAGCTATCCGGGACAAGTCCGGTGATGTTGCCTATAGACGAGTTTGTCTGGATGGGCCCGTGTTTAATCTGGAAAATGTTATCTGGGAGTAGTTGCACATGAAAACAAAGACAATTCCGAACATGGCGGTGCAAATAGGTAAGCTCAGGCTGAAGAATCCCGTAATGACGGCATCCGGCACATTCGGCTATGGTGAAGAATACGCCGATTATGTAGATTTAAACAGGTTGGGGGCAATTGTTGTAAAAGGCTTGTCGCTTAAGCCCCGTCTGGGCAACCCGCCGCCGCGCATTATGGAAACTACCGGGGGCATGCTCAATGCTATCGGATTACAGAATATCGGTGTTGATGCCTTTATCGAGGAAAAACTGCCTTATTTAAGAAAATATAATGTGGCGGTAATTGCCAATATCTATGGTGAATCTTATACTGAATATTCAAAGGTAGCCAAAAAGTTAAATGCAGTAAAAGGTGTACACGCCCTCGAAGTAAATGTCTCCTGTCCTAACGTGAAAAAAGGCGGTTTAAGTTTCGGGGCTGATCCGGAAATAGCAGCTCAGGTAACACGGAAAGTGAAGGATGAAACGGATCTGCCGGTCATCATCAAACTTACTCCCAATGTCACAGATATTGCTGCCATTGCCGTCGCTGTAGAAAAAGCGGGAGCAGACGCATTATCCCTAATCAATACTTTAACCGGCATGTCTGTTGATTTAAAAGGCAGAAAGCCGCATTTGAAAAACATCACAGGTGGACTTTCCGGTCCGGCGATTAAACCGATTGCGCTGCGCATGGTCTGGCAGGTAGTAAAGCGCGTATCCATTCCGGTTATCGGCATTGGCGGAATTCTGGATGCCGGCGATGCTCTGGAATTTCTGATGTTGGGAGCCAAAGCCGTGCAGGTGGGTACCGCTAATTTTATCAATCCCTATGCCACAACAGAGATACTCGAAGGAATGCAGAACTATCTTAGAAATAATAATCTTAAAGATATTAATGAAATGATCGGGACTTTTAACGAAGGAGGCTCTTCATGATCAGGATAGAAACCTTTGCAAAACGATATCAACAAAACAATTTTGTCATTCTGGCGAAGGCCGGAATCCAGCATCTTCAAGGAATTCCTGGATTCCGGGTCAAGCCCGGAATGACAAATAAAAGAGTTCCGCAAATGTTCAGGTTGGTATTGATGATCATTTGTTGTTTTTTTGCTTTTTCTCAGAATCTTTACGCCGCCCAATCGGCAATTACGGAAGCGGAAGGATATTCCTGCGCCGGAGACGATAAATCCAGAAAGCAGACGGAGCTATCCGCCATGTTCGAGGCCAAGCGAATTGCTGTGGAATATGCAGTATCCTATATTAAAAGCGAAACTAAAATCAAAGATTATCAAGTGGAAAAAGACATAGTGGAAGCATATTCCAACGCCACGGTAAAGGTAATGGAGATTAAAGAACGTGGTTGGTATAAAGACGAACGTTCCGGCGATTGCTACAAGATAAAAATTAAAGCGGAAGTTATTCCCGATGAAAAGGCAATGACCAGCTTAGCGGCCAATTCGGCAACGGCTGATGATCCGGCGCTGCCGCTTAGCGTCAAAGTCTGGACGGATAAGAAACAATATAAAAATAAAGAACAGATTAAAATATTTTTAAAAGGCAATAAACCATTTTATGCCCGGGTACTGTATGTAAATGTCAAAGGCGAATCTCTCCAATTGCTGCCCAATCCATCACGCAGCGACAATTATTTTAACGGCGGCGTAATATACGAAATACCCTCCGGCAACGACCGTTTCGAACTGGAAGTAAGCCCACCTTTCGGAGAAGAAAAAATTCTCGTTTACGCCAGCTCAACTGAATTGGGCGATATTAATGTGCAGGCAGCAGGCGCTGTTTATGAAGTAAAAACAGACGCTGAGGATGTCGGCGTTAAAACCCGCGGTATACAACTCAAAGAAAAGTCTGGAGGAAGTAAGCCCACGGAGTCTTTTTTTGAGAGCAAGGTCACAATAAAAACTGCGCCCTAATATTTTCAAATTGAGGTTGAAGATGAGGAAAGAGAATACCTGTTTAATTGCTTTGGCGCTTTTTTTCTTGCTTGTTTCACCATTATTGGCGCAGTCAGGAGAACTGCCCGGACGCGGCGGTGAGATTAAAAAAGGAATTCATGCCGACGCGGCCTGTGCCATCGTCGGCATGAGCGCGGAGCAGTCTCAGTTGACGGCGTTACAACGGGCGCGGGTGGCGGTAATCGAGCAGGCGGCTGGTGTTTCCATAACTGCGGCAACCCTGGTCACAAATTACACCGTTGCCGCCGATTTTATTAAGACCTACTCGCGCGGCTTCATCATTGCCGAGAAAGTTATCTGGCTGCCCTTAGGTCAATACCAGAAAGACACATCCACCGCACCCATTCCGGAGTACCGCGTCAAAATCACAGCGGACGTCTATATCCCTCAGCGCAAGGAAAAGGCAATAGGACTCAAAGCCAATCTCAACAACGTCATTTTCCGTGCCGGAGAGAAAGCAAAGGTGACGATAAGGACGAAAAGCGCGGCAAAATTTGCGCTGTTTAATATCATGGCCGATGATACCGTCGCCCTCCTGTTTCCCAATAACTATGATCCTGATAATAATATTACCGCCGGAAATGATTTCGTCTTTCCGGCCAAAGATGCGAAGGTAGAGCTGGAGATGCAGACACTTTCCGGTCACAAAAAGGATGCCGAGGCCATGTTTGTTGTTGCGTGGGATACCGAGAGAGAAATCGATGTTCAGAAAATCTTTCCACCGGGCGCGGCAATTCCCCTGAGCGAATTTTTCGCAAAGCTCTCCGAAATCATCGACCAATGTGAAGATGCTATTCTGCCCTACGAAGTTGTAGCAAAGTAAATATTGGTACGGAATACTATCTTGAATTGCGCTGATTGAGCCAGGCGTTGATCGAACGCTGATTTTCTCCGGATGGTCTGCCGATAATGATATTTTCTATGCTTACATCTTCGTCAAGTTCAGGCCAATGAATTCCTTCACCCCTGCCAATTAATCGCCAGTTTTCCCTTTCAGTGGCTGTTGCGTGCGTAAGCCGTGGATACCAGGCCAAAGGTAAAGTAATTGTTCTTCCGTCACTGAGATCAGCAATTAAGCTGTCTTCGGTAAAAGAGACGCTTTCTATCAATGATTTACTTATTTCAATCGCCAAAGTATTCATTCCATGACCTCAAAAAATCCTCTGCATTTTCTTCTATTATTTTCTGTAATCGCGCTATTTCGCGCCTATTGAACCAACCGCTGGAGTGCAACCTTACAGGATTAAGCCAAAATTTAGCCACTTTGTCTTCTCTTTCAACATGCACATGTGGTGGCTCATTGCCATCTCCTGCATAAAAGAAAAACCTGAATGATTCTATCGTCGCAATTGTCGGCATTTAATGTCCCGTAAAGTGTTGATTAAAATAATATGTTGAAATTCAGCAGATGTCAAGAAGAAGCAGGGGAAGCTGGTGTTATGATTGTATTAAAAGGCGTGGTAAATAATATAGGCAGGTGACAGTCAAAAACAAATAATCTTTTGATTTTAATGAAATATTGGTGTAAAAAATCGCTACTGTAGTCTTGATCACGGGTAATCTTAATGCAGTTCGGGTCTCGTGCGACCTTTAGGTTGTCAGACCCGTCGTAATAACTTTCATGTTGAGGTTGAAGATGAGGAAAAAGAATACCTGTTTAATGGTTTTAGCGTTGTGCTTGCTGTTCGTCGCGCCGTTATTTGCGGCGGAACTTAAAAACGAAAGGGCGAGGCAGGAGGGCAACCGGCTGGTTATCAGTTACGATCTGGAGGGGAAGGAAAAAGAAGCGGAGGTTAATCTGACCATCACGGTGGAAGGGAAAGCCTACAAATCCACTGATCTGCATATTGAAGGTGACATGGGGAAGCTAAGAACAGGGAAGGGCAAAAGAGTCACCTGGAACATTTTGCAGGATTTCCCGAAGGGGCTGCGGGGAGAAGCCCAATGGGAATTAACGACAAGCGGGGATTCTTTTACCGATTCTGTCGCAGGCATTCAAATGGTTTTTGTTAAAGGCGGATGCTACCAAATGGGCGATACCTTTGGCGATGGTGATAAAGATGAGAAGCCCGTTCACGAAGTTTGTGTGCGTGATTTTTATTTAGGCAAAAATGAAGTAACTGTTGGCGGATTCAGTAAATTTGTCAATGATACCGGCTACCGGACGGAGGCAGAAAATGGTGACGGATGCTATATTTGGACCGGTTCAAAGTGGGATAAGAAAAGCGACGCCAACTGGCGCAATCCCGGCTTCAGCCAGAATGACAATCATCCGGCAGTATGTGTTTCCTGGAATGATGCGCAGTCATTTCTTAGCTGGTTATCGAAGAAATCTGGAAAAGGATACCGCCTGCCCACAGAGGCCGAGTGGGAATATGCCGCCAGAAGTGGTGGGAAGGCAGAGAAATGGGCGGGGACAAACAGTGAAAACGAACTGGGTAATTATGCCTGGTATAATGCTAATTCCGGAAGCAAGACCCATCCTGTCGGGCAGAAACAGCCTAATGGTTTAGGTATCTACGATATGACAGGAAATGTCTGGGAATGGTGTTCCGATTGGTACGGGGAGAAATATTACGGCGAAAGCCCGAGGGATAATCCACAGGGGCCGGGCAGTAGCTCTTTCCGCGTGCTGCGTGGTGGTAGCTGGAGCAATAGTAACCAGAACTCCCGCGCGGCGAGCCGGTTCAGGTTCAATCCGGACAACCGGTACAGCAGCGACGGGTTTCGCGTTGCTGTTTCCTCCCGATGATCTTTTCTGATTTCTAGTTTTCTATTGTTTCTTTGGGGGAGCAGGGGGATTGCCCCTGCGAGCGACATTTTTTTAGAATAGACACGTAGTCCAGGGTCTCATGTGACCTTTATTAGACCCGTAAAGCGCAGCTAAAGCTACGTACTACACAAGCCTATGTAGTTCGGGGCTTCAGCCCCGCAGAACAGGCGAACCTGAAGGTTCGAACTACGTAGTTTACGGCTTTACGTAGTTCGGGTCTTCAGACCCGTTAGACGAGGAGTATATATTCAGGAATCGCCTTTATTCATTAAAACCTATGATTTTACCCGCTGGCTTTTAGATCATACGAATCGTTTTCCGAAAAGCCAGAGGTTTGTCATGGCCAAAAGAATAGAAGATGCCATTCTGAACTTCTATGACCTTCTGCTCCGGGCAGTAAAAATGGAAAAAAACAGGAAGGAAATCCTGTGGGAGGCATCCTATGAGTTGGAGCGGGTTAAGCATTACCTGCGATTAAGCAAGGACATGGGTCTTCTCACCATCAAGCAGTATGAATATGCGGCCATCGGCATTGTGGAGATCGGCAAACTCCTGGGCGGCTGGCTGAAAAAGGTTTAGGGCGCGGGTCTGACGTGCTGCGTGGTGGTAGCTGGAACAATAATAACCAGAACTCCCGCGCGGCGAACCGGAACAGGAACAATCCGGACAACCGGAACAACAACAACGGGTTTCGCGTTGCTGTTTCCTCCCAAGACGATAGCGGCGTGCCAAGATGCCGGGGTTTTACTTAAAGCCCGGATAGTGCAAAATATCATCTATGGAATCCGCGTCCTGCGCCGGAGAAATCCGGACGAATATTAAAGAGGCCGGACGGGTTTGGTAGCGCAAGCGAAAAACCTGTCCGGCCAATATTAAAACGGGTCTGATAACCTGAAGGTCACGCGAGACCCGAACTAAGTAAACGAATGTAGTGCGTTGCTTCAGCTGCGCTTTATTAGCTGCGCAGTGGCTTGATTATGATAAAATATAAACCGAAACCACATCTTCAAGATTTTGACTATCGCGGTTGTTATCGTTATTTTGTTACCATTTGCTCAAACGGGAGGAATAACCTCTTTGTAAATAATAATTATCTTGTGGAAAAGATGATTGAATTCCTTGTCCAATCAGGGGAAAGAAATACATTCACTGTATGGGTTTATTGTTTTATGCCTGATCACCTGCATTTGCTGGTGGAGGGCATTAACCCTCATTCGGATTTAAAGAAATTCATAAAGGATTTTAAGCAGCGAACAGGTTACTGGTTCACGCATGAAGAGGCCCATGCTGGCAATAAATTATGGCAACCCGGCTATTATGAGCATGTATTACGAAAAGAAGAAGATACCAATGAAATCATGAGGTATATTTTGAATAATCCCGTGCGCAAAGGAATGGTAGAGTATTATCTTGATTATCCTTATTCGGGATCGCCGACGATTGATATCAAGGAAATATGGTTTTGATGAACGGGTCTAAAGACCCG
>CAZYIE010000013.1:0-25551 GCA_964646755.1 uncultured Smithella sp. | reverse complement strand
AAAGACCCGGACTACATCGAATATCGTAGTGCGAACCTTCAGGTGCGCTTGTTTAACGGGTCTGATAACCACCTGAAGGTGGCGCGAGTTCACAAGAGACCCGAAATACATCAGATCATGTAGTGCGAACCTTTAGGTTCGCTCGGGTTACGGCAGGTTACCGATGAAACGCTATGGTGGTCTCTACGAAAAAATCATCTCTTTTGAGAACCTCTACTGGGCAAGCAGGTCTGCCAAAATGGGTAAGAAATCCAAGCAAAGCTGCGCCACTTTCGAGATGAACGTCGAAGATGAACTGATCGCCTTGCACAAAGAACTGCAAGAGAAATCCTATCTGCCGGGCAGCTACAGGGAATTTACCATCTACGAGCGCAAGCCCCGGCGCATCAGCGCTGCGCCCTATCGCGACCGCGTCGTCCATCATGCCCTGTGTAGGGTCATCGAACCCATTTTTGAGCGGATGTTTATCCACGATTCCTACGCCTGTCGTCCGGGTAAAGGTACGCACCGCGCTGTGGATCGCTTCACTGAATTTGCCCGCCGGAACCGCTATGTCCTGAAAACAGACATCCGCAAATATTTCCCCTCTATTGACCACGAAATTCTGTTTGCACGTATAGCTCGAAAGATCAAATGTCAGGACACACTGGATCTCATAAAAATCATCATTGATACCAGCAATCCGCAGGATGAAATCACGACTCACTATCCGGGAGACGATCTTTTTACGCCACTTGAGCGGCGGCGCGGCATTCCTATCGGCAATCTGACCAGTCAGTTTTTCGCCAATATTTATCTCGACGGCTTTGACCATTATGTGAAAGAAATTCTCCAATGCGGGGCATATATCCGTTATGTGGATGACATTGTGCTTTTCGATGATGACAAACAAAGGCTTTGGGCAATCCGGCAGGCGATGGAAGAATATCTATCGAAATTGCGCCTCTCCCTCCATCCGTTAAAAACGATAGTCGTACCGGTGACGGAAGGAGTGGATCATTTGGGCTATCGTGTTTTCCCCAACCGTCGCCGTCTCCGGAAGGACAATATCGTACGCTTCCAACGCCGAATAAAAAAAATGCAGGAGAATTATGCAGCGGGCAGCGTCACCCTGCAAGAAGTGAATGCCCGCGTCCAGAGTTGGCTTGGCCATGCAAAACATGCCGATACATATCTATTGCGGGAAAAAATATTTTCGAGTATATGTTTTCAACGGAATATCTATGCGTTAGGAGGGATTGTATGCTGAAAAATATTTTATATGCAGTCTTTTTTTCAGGGTTATTATTTTTAGCGGCAACAGCACAGGCGGGAAAGGGAAAAGTCAACATCGCCGTATCTCCCGTTCCTCCGACGCTTTCACTGTCCATCAAGTTTGTTGAACCTTCGAGAAACAACATTTTGGATGCTGATGAAACCGGCAAGCTTGTTATTACTATCAAAAACAACGGCAAGGGCGACGCCTTTGACTGCAATGCTCATATCAATACGGCAAAAAAAATCAGGGGCCTGAACTTTGACGCGGATGTGGCGCTGGGGACAATTCCCGCAGGACAGACGATTGTTAAAGAGATCGCGGTCAAAGCGGATGAAGATATTGCCACGGATAATGCCAACTTTACGGTAGATGTGAAGGAAGCCAACGGCTTTGATCCTGCGCCGCTGAAAATATCTTTCCGGACAAAATCTTTTGTTGAACCGAAACTTATCGTGGCGGATGTCGGTATTAACGATGCCAGCGGCAATTTACGTATTGAGCCGATGGAAATTGTTGAAGTTACCGTTCGTGCCCAGAACGTCGGTCAGGGCGACGCCCGCGGTGTTGTGGCGGATGTTAAGGCAGGCACGAATGTTTTTATGGCGGGCGATGGTCAGACGCATTTTGACTTAGGTTCGCTGCCTTCCGGCAAGTTCAAGGATTTTAAATTCATGTTCTATACCAATACCCGCATAGCCAACGGAGAGAAGATTCCCCTGACCATCAGCTTAAGCGAAGCACGTCCCCGCTTCAATAAGGAAAATACCTTGGCGCTGTTGATGAACGCTCCGCAGAAGAAAATTGAGGAGATTGTCGTTGCCGGACAGGATACGCAAAAGTCAGATGATATCGCTATTGCGGGCGGTTTAAGTGTGGATGTGGATACAAACATTCCCGCAGGCAAAAAAGCCGGTAAATATGATATTGCCGTAGTTATCGGTAACAAGATTTATGGGCAGGGTATCCCGGCAGTTGACTATGCCGACCGCGACGCGCGAATTATGAAGGAATACCTTATCCACGCCATGGGATACGAAGAAAGCAATATCATCTATGTCGAAAACGCCTCGCTTTCCAAACTAAACGAAATATTCGGAACGGAACGCGACCCGAAAGGCAGATTACATAAGTACATTAAACCAAATGTTTCCCGTGTTTTCATCTATTATGGCGGCCATGGCGCACCCGATATCGAATCGGGTGATGCCTTCTTTGTCCCCGTGGATGGCAACCCCGAGTACATACGTGCCAGCGGCTACCGTCTCCAGACATTCTATGACAACGTCGCGAAGCTTCCGGCAAAGAAGGTTACGGTAGTGCTGGATGCCTGTTTCTCCGGCAACACAGATAAGGGAATGCTTTTTAAGGGCATGAGCCCGGCGATGGTGAAGGTTAAAAAAGAATACCAGGGGCCGGCGGGAGCAGTGCTCATGACGAGCGCCTCAACTGATCAGGTATCCGCCTGGTATCCGGAGAAGCGTCATTCCCTGTTTACCTATTACTTCCTAAAGGGGTTGCAAGGTGCGGCTGATCACAACAAGGACGGGAAAATAACCGTAGGCGAGCTTGCGGAATATCTGAAAGAAAATGTTCCCTACATGGCACGAAGGCTGAAGGGTTTAGAGCAACAGCCGGTAATCATGGGAAACAGCAATGATATAATTGCCGATCTGAAAAGATAAAGCGGCTAATCCTGCGGATGAAAATATGCAAATAACAAGCGAAGAAATAATTCGCGGCGTTTATTTAGTCGGGGGGCCGAATATTACTGCCTCCGATGATGCGGCGGTTTACCTGATTGATTTTTTAGGCGAGCTGGTATTAATTGATGCCGGCGCAGGGCGCAGCACAGCGCAGATTGTACGCAATATTGAAATGCTGGGATTAAATCCCACAAGCATTTCTCATCTGATCCTGACTCATTGCCATATTGATCACATTGGATCGGCACCGTATTTTCAAAAGAATTACAACACAAAAATTGTTATTCATGAACTGGATGCGCCACCCGTGGAAAAAGGTGATTCTATCCGTACTGCAGCCAATTGGTACGATACGACTTTTCCCCCAACAAAAGTCGACAGGAAACTTAAAGGTTCGCAGGAGGCATTACAATTCGGTGCCGAGCAACTACATTGCCTGCACACGCCCGGGCATACACCCGGTTCGATTGCCGTCTATCTTGACCGAGAAGGAAAACGAGTTCTCTTCGGCCAGGATATCCATGGCCCCTTTCATAAAGCATTTGGTTCGGATATTAAAGCCTGGAAAACATCAATGCAGTTGCTGCTTGCTCTTCACGCTGATATTCTCTGCGAAGGCCACTTCGGTATATTTCAAACAAAAGAGGAAGTACGCGATTATATCGAGAGGTATCTGGAAGAATACGAGTAGAAAAACAAAATTTACTTCAAAATATTATTATGGTAATGTTTTAATGTATGAATGAGAATGAGATAGCAAAAAATTGGTCTAATGCTTCAGATCAAGATTTGGAAACGGCGGAAATACTTTTTGAAAATGAAAAGTATCATCATGCGTTGTTTTTCTGCCACTTAAGTATAGAAAAATATCTTAAGGCAATAATTGTTAAGACAACGAAAATGGCGCCGCCTCTTATTCATGATTTGGTTCGTCTGGCGGAAAAAACAGACATTAAATTATCAAATTCAGTAAAGAATAAACTTGCCGATATTAGCGCATTCAATATACAAGCCCGGTATGATGATTACAAATTGAGTTTTTACAAGAAAGCAAACAAAAGATTTACTGCAAAATATCTTAAGATGACGAAAGAGATATTAATATGGCTAAGAGAATATCTTTAAAAAAGAATGAACTTAATATAATTAACGAATATGTTAATCTTCTTAAGCAGGAGGGAGTTGATGTATCAAGAGTAATACTTTTTGGCTCTTATGCCAAAGGTACTGCAAAACCTGAAAGTGATATAGATGTTGCAATAATATCTTCTCAGTTTGGGAAAAATAATTTAAAAGAAATGATGTTTTTACGAAGAATAGCTCTCAAAATTGATTCTCACATTGAGCCGTTACCATTTTCACCAAATGATATTAATGATCGATACAGTACCTTGGCTCAAGAAATTATAAAATATGGGATAACGATTTAAAGTGCTTCAATTTCCTTAATTAGCTGGTCGAGCTTTTTCGGTGAAACGGGGTAGGGGGTTTTTAGTTCCTGGGCGAAAAGTGACACTTTGTATTCTTCAATCATCCAGAATAATTCTTCTATTCTTTTCTTCTTTTCTTCCGAGAAATCCATAAATGTGTCGCAATCTTTAATTGTCATTCCGGGCAAGCGAAGCGCGACCCGGAATCCAGGATCATTTTTTAAATTGTTTCCGGCCTTAGTCGGAAAGGCTTCTGGATAGCCCCGGCAGTCGCCGGGCTTTGGGCCGGAGTAAGACCCGGCGCATGCCGGGCCGGTATGACGATCTCTTTTGGTATCGACTACCATTTGTTGAAGCTTTTGGTAATAAATCAATACGTTCTGCATTTTCTTTTGGGCAGCGGCAAGGTTCAGGCTGCCGCGTTCGGCGCGCATAGACAGCGCCTTCAGATAGCGGGGTATTTCTTTCATGCGCTCCGGCGAATAAAGCTCCGGAAAATTAACGGGAACGAGATGCTGCAACTCGGACTGAGTATCTTTGAGGAAAGTAAGCAGATGATTGTTGCCGGTATTCTTCGCGGTAAGTTTCTGCAAAAGTGCCTGCGTATCATTGAAGGATTGTAACACGGGCTCAATGGAAGCAAGAAGGTGCTGACCGGATGGCAGGATTTTAGCATCAACAGTATCGGCATAATGGAAGAACTCGCTCTGTGTGCGCCAAGGCCTGCCGAACAAATCATTTTTAGCTGTCTGCAGCAATGATTGTTCCAGTAGTTTAGAATTCCCGATTTTTGCCGCCAGTAATTTCATCAAGCCGTTCAGGGTAAGATTTTTTTTGAGCTGTTTAATTTTCTCGGTAAAACGAATATTGTAAAGGGCGGCAACACCAGCGATATGATTGGCCTCACTTTCCCTTTGATCGGAAAAGAGCCGGAGGTTGATAGTGTCATCGACTGCTTGCAAAGCAAGATAGGCATAGCCCAGCAGGCCATGCTGATTGGTCAGCGGTATCTTTTGCGGCAGTTCTCCGAAATCCCAACTGGTAATATCTTCCTTTTCCCACTGTGGACGGATTTTATCGAGAGCTCCGATATTAAACGTGTCGGCCAGTTCTTCCTGCAGTTGTCCCAAATCCCGGCTCACTTTGACTTCTTCGCCATTTTCGTTGATCACGCTGTAAAGAACATTTAAATGTACCGGCAGCTTTTCCAAATTCCAGGCTTCGAGCGGTATGGTAATCCGGTATTTATCCTGGATAAATTGACTTAAGGCTTGGGGCAGGGCTTTATTGGAATCGATCATCTGGCTCACGAACTGGCTGGCAATCTGTACCGCGGCAGGTAGTTTCTGGCGTATTCCTTTCGGTAAAGATTTTAACAAGTGTAGGGTTTTTTCCTGCAATAAGCTGGGCAGGAAACGCTCGACATTTCCCGTTGCCGCCTTGGAGATAAGCCCCAGAGGGATTTTCATTGTTACGCCGTCATTATTCTTGCCGGGTGCAAAATGATAAGAACAGGAGAAGGCCGCATCACCTATTTTTATTTTATTTTATCCGGATACTTGGCTATTTCATCTTCATCCGGCGCAACGGCGATAAAATCTTCTTCAACGAAGCGTAAGAAAACATCGCTGCCTTTATCTCTGATCAGCTTTAAAAGGGAACGGATATCGGAAATAACAGGCAGTCTTTGCTCATAGAGGCGCGCAATTGCTTCCTCATCGACAACAAGACCGCGCTTGCGCAATTTTTCTTCCGTGGTCAGGGCTTTTTGCCACAGGGATAAATTATGTTCCAGGAAAGGAATTTTGCGGTTGACTTCCCCGGTAACCAGAGCTTCGCGGATAAAAATTGTATGAGCTTCCGCCGGATTAATTCTTTCATAAGCCACCGTCCTTTTCTCGACAATTGTTAAACCGAAAAGGCTTACCTTTTCCAGCGCGACAACCTGACCGCGATTTTTCTCCCAATGAGCCGCCGAATAAGTATAGCGACAATTATCGCGGCCTACTTCTTCGAGCCACTCGCTTTTGACAATGGCGACATTGCGGGCAAACAAACGGGATGTTTGCGTTATTTCGGCAGCAACAATCCAGTTTCCGGCGCGATTAAAAAGGCCGGAGCCCGGATAAATCATTACTTCCCGGCTTTTGGCGGCAAGGAAGAAGTTCTTTTCCTTCTTCAGAGCAATTTGGGAAAGATAACCGCTGAGGATACATTTATGAATTTTGTCATAAAGAATTTGATCAATTTCAATTTTGACATGTTTTTTTATTTTTGCCGGGATTTTATCTCCGGAAATTATTCCGATAATTTGATGGTAGATGTCGCGCCATTCAATCATTCGTCGATAAGAAAGAAAATGCTCGGAACAGAATTTCCTCAATTTGTTTTGAGTCTGCAATTTTTCCCATATATCGTGGTAATTATTCCAGATATTAAGATAAGTCAGAAAGTCGGATTCGACATGCTGAAATAGAGCATGAGCACGGGCAGCCTGATCGGCTTTTTCATATGGTCGCTCCCTGGGGTCCTGGATGCTCAGGGCTGCCGCGATGATTGCCACTTCATTTACGCAACCTTCCTTTTGTGCGGAAATCAGAATGCGGGAAATGCGCGGATCAAGAGGAAGCTCTGCCATCTTCAAACCGATTGCTGTCAGTTTGTATGTGCTTGTATCTTCCTCGATGGTGATTTTTTCAATTGCTCCTAAATCGTTTAAAATATCAAGGCCGTCCCGGATGCTCTTCGGATGAGGACGATCAATAAAAGGGAAATTATGAACCGATCCCAGATTAAGGGAGAGCATCCTCAGGATAACGCCAGCCAGATTGGAACGCATTATCTCCGGTGCGGTATAAAGCTGCCGTCCGAAATAATCATCGGCTGAGTATAGACGAATACAAATACCATTTTGCACACGGCCACAGCGGCCTTTGCGCTGCTCCGCGCTGCTGCGGGAAATGGGCGAGACGGGTAGTCCGGTTGTTTGGCTGCGGGGATTATATTCCAACTGCCTGGCGAGTCCCGAATCGACCACATATTTAATGCCGGGAATTGTCAGAGATGTTTCGGCAATATTAGTGGCCACAATTATTTTCTGCTGATCTATTTTATCAAAAACAAGTCTTTGTTGAGAGCCGGAAAGCCGCGCATATAAAGGCAATACTAAACCTGAGCATCTCTTGGATAATCTTTCGCATGTTTCCCGGATATCCTGTTCAGTCGGCATAAATATCAGTATATCATCGTAACGTCTTTCATTTTGCAGTTTATCCACACAGGCGATTGCTTCATCGACATAGGTAGCTTCACCCTTTTCTTCGGCAACGGGGTCAACCGGCTGATAGCGAACTTCCACCGGGAACATGCGGCCGGAAACTTCGATAATCGGCGCCTGATGAAAGGCCTCGGAGAATTTAGCAGTGTCAATGGTCGCCGAGGTGATGATCAGTTTTAAATCTTTTCTTTTGTCGAGTAATGTCCTCAAAAAGCCCAGAATAAAATCAATATTAAGACTGCGTTCATGGGCTTCATCGACAATGATCGTATCGTAGGCCAGCAAAAGCGAGTCGCTAACTGTTTCTGCCAGAAGAATCCCATCAGTCATAACTTTGATCAGTGGTTCGGCGGATGTCTTTTCTTCAAAGCGTATTTTATAAGCAATGGATTTACCGCAGAGTTCACCAAGTTCGGCGGCGATACGCGAGGCTATACTGGTAGCGGCAATTCTCCTGGGTTGCGTAAGACCGATCATCCCCCGCAAGCCTCTGCCTGCTGCAAGACACATTTTCGGGATTTGAGTTGTCTTGCCGGAACCTGTTTCGCCGGTTATAATGACGACCTGGTTTTTCTTAATTGACTCAATAATTTCATTTTTCTTTATAGCTATGGGTAAATCCTTCGGAAAACGCAAAGGCGGGACACTCTGTGCTCGTTTCGAGTATCGCTGCTGCGAATGGCTTACTTTTTTTTGCAGGGAGAGTATTTTTTTTAATGATGAAGAAGACCCAGACGTAGCTTCGTTGTGTTCAATTCTCCCCAGAGTCCGGCTGATATAGTAATAATCCACTGCCATTGTCTGGTCGATATGTTTGTTAATTCGATGAATATATTGACTTATGGAAGGCAAAAATAACTCCTCTGGAATCTCTATTCTAATTGCGTTTATTTCATAGGAATGACTGCGCTGTCAACCTCAGATATAGACCTCAGATATGACATTAATGGAGGTAACGTAATTGACTTCGCAGCTCCTCTGTTATAAGATACAGACAGTTTCAATTACGAGAGGAATATGAGCTTGCTTTCCATTACATTGCAAAACAACAAGAAACGCTATCTGGAATATAATAGCTTTCGCAAAAAAATATTTATGACGAATTCATCGAAAGATGCCCCGGTAATCCTTTATCTGCTGCCCTGGTTGTTGAGCGTTAACCGGATTTCTGTTCCCGGATTTATTAAGGAGTTAAAAGAACCGTTTCATGTGTTTAATATCGAAAATAATAAGGAAATTCTCAAACAGGAAAGCCTCTATAAAAAAATATTCGGCATTAAAGAAGAAAAATTGCTAGTCCGCTATCCTTCACAATTACCCCAAATACAGGGGATTTATACTATTGGTTCAGTTGGCACGATCAGTCAAACTTCCCGTTCCGACTGCGATATCTGGATTTGTATTGATAAATCTGCTTTTAACGGTAAAGCGCTGCAGCATCTGAACGAAAAAATAAATATTATTAAAGATTGGCTGGATAATCGATTAAAAATTCCTGTTTACTTTTTTTTAAGTGATATCGAAGATATAAGGCAATGTAACTTCGGTAACCTGGATTATGAGAGCAGCGGATCAGCACAACGAAATGTTTTGAAAGAAGAATTTTATCGCACATCAATTCTCATCGAGGGCAAAATTCCTTTCTGGTGGGTTTGTTTTGAAACAGATGAATATGTTGATTATGATCAGGCCTTTACTCAAAACGCCGGAAGTGATTTTGGCGAGCGTGACTTTGTTGATATGGGCAATCTGAAAGAGGTTAAGCAGGATGAATATTTTGGAGCTTCGCTTTGGCAATTTAATAAATCTCTAACCCACCCCTTGAAATCAATCATCAAAATGCTGCAATTAAAAATGTTTCTGGAAGCTCCGAAAGAAGATCTCTTATGCCATAAATTCCGCCAGGCGGTTTTAGAAGAAATAGATAAGACGGAATTTCCCGACCCCAGTATATTCACAATGAACGCTGTGCTTGATCACTATTCACAAAATACCAAAGAAGAATATTTTGAATTTATTAAAAAATGTTTTTATCTGCGGTACGATCTGAAATTGCTGTCGAAAACACAGACATTGAAAGAAGAAATGGCCGGGGAGACATTTAAAAAACACAAGATTGATCGCCGGAATATCTACCGTCTCAATGAATTTGAATTCTGGCAATTGAGGGAGAAGATTGATTTTGGTGAGCTAATGTTCGGGTTTCTCATTGATATTTACAAGGACATTGTCCGGATACAGAAAGGTAAAAGCGGAGAAATTGCGCCGCAGGATTTAACAATTCTAGGACGCAAATTATCATCTTCTCTGGAAGTAAAAAAACATAAAGTTTCTGTGCTGCATGTTCCTACGGAAAATATCAAATTGCCGGTGCTTACTTTTTCTCCGGTCGGGAAAGGATGGCAGGTTAATTCTTCTGATGAACGTTCATTGCCGGTGATTATCAATGAAAACATAGTTTTTTGTTCAGCATATATTGTTTGGAATGCTATTTTTGATCCGGTACAGACAAGGATGCTGCCTAATCAAACTGCTGTTACGATCCAGGAAATTATAAATCTCGGAAGAAAGATCAGAGATGTTTTTGGCAGTTTCGATATATCCAGTGTTCATTTTGGTAATTTTCTGCAAAAAGAGACTATTTCCAAAATGCTTATTGTTGTCAGTTTTGAAAATCAAAGGATGAATATGGATATTTGTGATTTTTGCATTATCTTTAAAAATAACTGGGAAGAACTTTTTGTGCGCAGGTTTACTACAATAGAAAAGATGAAGGTTTTTTTGGGCAATGTAGGCGCCAATTCCACTAATCTGGAGACACATTATTACATTCAGAGAAATAATATATATTATGAAAAAATTATTGAGCGCACGAAGAATATGGTGACTCAAATGTTGACGACCTCGTAAAAAGTAAAATATTCCACTTTTTACGAGGTCAGTAAATGTTGGCAAACAATCAGCGGCGCCACCCTAAATCCAGATCCAAATCTTTCGGTGCTTCCATTTCTATTGTGTTTTGAATAGTTGCCTTCTGCCGTGCGGGTACATCAATAATCCAAACAAATTTAGAATGATCTTTTTCCGATGGTTCGGGATTCTGCCTGAAGATCAGGCGGATTCTTTCATCGCGAGCCTGCGGGACCGGTTCTTCAATCCGTAATTTTATACTGTTGCTGCTGGAATTTTTTGCTTCGATTAACCATTGCCAGAGTTGAGTTTGTTTGTTTTGAAAAACAGCTTTGGCCCCAGCCTTATCAGCCAGGGTGGAGCTGGTCACGGAAATCAGCGGGCTGGTTCCGAAATAAAGTAATCCTTCAGTTCCGGCAAAAGAAAAATTACGCTTGCCTAAAACTGCTCCGTCGATCAGGAATAAAGCCTCACCGGAAGGAATTTCTACGGAATTGGCAAATTTGACTTGAGCGCGAACGAAAGCCTGCTGGCCCAGGCTGGGACGGGCAAGAAAGATGAACTCCGCCGGCCAGTTTTCTTCTTTGATTTTCAGCCTCTGCCGGTTGCCTGCAGGAATGTCTTTCCTGCCGATAGACCATACCGAGTAAGTAGTTTTAACAGTTTCCTCAACAACGGCGTCCTGATTCTCATCGGCAGGAGCAGACCTTTTTTCCATCATTGCGGACGGTGCCATACTTTCCGTTCGCATTGATTTATAACGCACAGAGCGCTTTTTAATTATCCAATCCGGCAAATCCGTCGGGACGGCGGTAACGGCAGGTTGCAAGGTAGCCAGATTTATTTGTACCTGCTTCCAGTCAACACCTGTAGATTGCCACAATTGCGCCTCCCAGGAAAAGGAAACTTTGTTTTCCGCGGGCAGCGCTTCGATGCGGTAAAGAGGCAGCCAACCGCAACCGCCGAGAGTGTAATTATAGGAAATAACCATTTCATTTTGACTGAAACCCGAGAAGGTTAGTGTCGCTTCCCAGGATGTTTCTTTGCTGCCGGCGGCCCGATTCAGGTTGTCCTGAAGTTCTTTGAGCTGTTTGTCAATTTTTTCTATTTCGGTTTCAATTACGAATTTTTCCTGGCTGGACTTTCGGACATTGCGGCCGATAGCTGCGGCTAAATTATCGGCATCGGCAACATTCTTTGTCTTAGCCTTTGTCTGCATCTGCCAGAATTGCAGTTGAACATCGAGCGCCTGTAATTTTGCCTGGAAGTCTTTGCGATCATTTTTGGCTTTATTGATTTGTTTCCGCAGCGCGGAAATTCTGGCTTCATCCTGACGGTTTACTGCTTTCATCTGGATATCATCGATTTTTATCCGGCTGTTTGCCGGCAGCGCCACAATCAGCGATTCCGGGTCGGCCTGGGGTGGTATAGTAAGAATTGCCCGGCATTTCTCATTATTGGCGCATTGCGGATGAATTTTCGCCGTCTCCACTACTTTTGCCGCACCCGGAAATAGAGTGACTTCGCTGACCAAAGCTTCGGAACTTGAAGCAATAAAAAAAATAAAGGTTACCAATACTGACGACAGGATAAAATATTTTGTCGCGTGCATAATTTGTTTGACTCCTTAAGTGGAAAAACTTTTTGTGATGTTTGCGGCGATTGACCTCACCTGCTGCATGACTTCGTTTTCATCTATGGTTAAAAGGCGACGGTTTTCCATGACGACTTTACCGTTGATTATTACTGTATCAACATCGGCGCCCCCTGCCGCGTAAACCAGATGAGAGTATTCATTATATATAGGAGTAAGATGGGGTTTGTTGAGATCTAAAATAATAACATCGGCTTTCTTGCCTGCTTCCAATGATCCGGTGAGTTTGTCCAATCCGAGAGCTTTGGCGCCGTTGATAGTCGCCATGCGCACTGCTGTTCGTGCGTCCATGACCGTGGGATTGAGTGCGGCAACTTTGTGGAGCTTGGCCGCCGTGGACATTTCCTTGATCATATCTAGTGTGTTGTTGCTGGCGCATCCGTCGGTTCCTAAGCCTACGGTGATGCCTTCTCTGAACATTTCCAGAACCGGCGGTATGCCGTTGGCCAGTTTCATATTGCTGGCCGGATTGTGTGAAACCTTACAACCTTTTTCGGCGAACAGGCGAATGTCGTCTGTCGATAAATAAACGCAATGAAAAGCTAGAAGCCGCTCGTTGAGATAGCCGATGTCATTGAGGAAGGACACGGCGCTTTTCCCGAATTTATCCTCAAGCCGAGTAAGCTCGTCGGCGTTTTCCAGAAGATGAATTCCGATCATCAGTCCGTATTGGTCGGCGACTTCTTTGGCGTTTCTCAGCAGACTGGCCGAGCAGGTGTAGAGGGAGTGAGGTTCGACGATAATGTTTACCAGGGGATCATCGCGCCATGTTTCGGCAAGCCGGCGCGTGTATTCGAGGCCTTCTTCGGGAGTTTTACAGCTGGGGGAGGGGAAATCGAAAAGGACTTCGCCGACAAGACAACGCATACCAGATTCTTTGGCCGCGCGTGCCGTTTCGTCCTCAAATATATACATATCGCAAAAGGTAGTCGTGCCTGATTTAATCATCTCGGCGCAGGCAAGCAGCGATCCCCAGTAAGCCAGATGGGGATTCACGTTTTTTGCCTCGGCGGGAAAGATATAGTTGTTGAGCCAGTCCATCAGTTCCAGATCATCGGCCATGCCGCGGAAACAAGTCATGGCGGCGTGGGTATGCGTATTGACGAAACCGGGCATGACCAGAGAGTTATCCGTATTAATCGTTTTTTTTGCTTTATATTTAATGAGAATTTCTTCTTTCTTGCCGATTTCTATAATGTGAGATTTATTAATAGCGATGCCCGCATTTTCAATACAGGAGTTTTTTTCATCCAAAAGAAGTGCTTTTCCACCGGAAATCATGAGATCTATGTCTTGCATAATATGTTAATCCTTATCATTAGAAATGGCGCAACCTATATCACAAAACAGCATCCGACAACAAGGAAGAATGATCCTAAGATATTCTTGACATATAAAAGGGCATTTCCTATACTGCAATTGCGATGCAATAACACTTCATAAACGATAGAAATAATAAAATATTTACGGAAATCTATTCTCAGAATTAAAATCTATGCACAAAATTATTGCAATTCATTCATTTCGCGGAGGAACGGGAAAATCAAATATTACCGCAAATCTTGCCTGTCTGCTTGCCCAGGAAGGCGTAAATGTCGGTATTGTAGATACGGATATCCAGTCTCCCGGTATCCATGTATTATTTAATCTGGATCAGAGCAATGCCGCATATTCTCTGAATGATTTTCTGTGGGGGAAATGTGAAATTGAGAAAGCAGTTTACGATGTATCAAAGATTCTCGGTGCGGAATTGACGGGAAGAATTTACTTGATTCCTTCCAGTATCCGTACGGGAGACATAGCCAGGGTTCTTCACTATGGTTATGATATCAATCTTCTCAAAGAAGGTTATCAAAAACTAATCGATAAGTTTTCACTTGATTATCTCTTGATTGATACTCATCCCGGACTGAATGAAGAGACGCTGATGTCCATTGCCATTACGGACATTCTGCTGATAATCCTGCGTCCCGACCAGCAGGATTATCAGGGAACGGCCGTTACGGTGGAGGTGTCCCGGCAGTTGGAAGTTCCTGCGATGTTCCTGATCGTCAACAAGGTACCCGCCGCTTTTGCATTTGATTCCCTTGCCGCCCGGGTTCAATCTACTTACGAATGCGAAGTAGCCGGTGTATTGCCTCATTCGGATGAAATGATGATGCTGGCAAGCTCCGGTATCTTTTGTTTGCAAAATCGCGATCATGCGATAAGCCTTGAGATGCGTAAAATCACCCGGAGGATTGCGGGATGAGGAAAAACGCACAAAAAATCATCTTTGCCGGATGCCTTTTCGCTGTTTTGTATGGAGTATTGAACAGTCTGTCTAATATATTTCTTTTGCCGTCGGCGCCATTTATTTCTCTGCGTCCACAGGTTGTGCTTCCCATGATTGTGGGCATTATTTGGCATCCGTTTGCGGGGTTTGTCACCGGCTTTGCGGGAAATATTATCGGTGACGGTATTTCCGGATTCGGCGTATGGAAATTCTGGAACTGGCACATAGCTAACGGATTGATGGGACTTATTCCAGGATTGATACGGTATCTAGGGATTTCCCGAATTATTTCCGTACGCGATTTTGGTATTCTGCAAATGAGCGTTGTTATGTCAAGCGCCATTTCGGTGGCATTAGCCGTAGTACTGGATTTTTTATTCTTACATCAGATGGTATTTCCTTCATCTTTTCATTCCTGGATTCTGCCTGCATTCCTTACGGATGCGGTGAACGGCTTTGTCCTTGTTCCTGTTATTCTGATTTTAGCCGGAAGAATTATATATACTCTGGAAATCCGGACAATTCTGATGGTTACCACATTGCTGATAGCTTCCGTTCTGTTTACAGCAGGTGCAATTACATGGGCGATTCTGGACGATGTTGTTTCCTACCAGGCAATGGTTGAGAACTTTTACATTTCCGCAGTTGTTTCAGTCTTTCTTTTGATCGTGGGATTTGCGGCCTCAGTTGTTTTCGTGCGTAAACTGACGGATCCTCTGGCCGATCTTGCCCAGGCGGCGAAATCAGTAGAAGAAGGAAATTATTGTCTGGAATCGCTGGAAGTAGTGTCAAGACGCAAAGATGAATTGGGGCGTCTTTCCCGTGTCTTTGAGAAGATGGCCGGGAAAGTTCAGGAAAGGGAAAAGAAATTGCAGAGACAGGTTGAAGAACTTCAGATAAAAATTGACCGTAAAATGCAGGCACAGGAAGTATCTGAAATAGTTGAAACGGAATATTTCAAAATATTGAGGGAAAAAGCGCGCAAATTCAGAGCATCTTGATAAGGATCACTTTATGGGAAAGATGAAGGCGGTGGTGTTTGATAATGAACTCAGTTATGTAACAGACTATCCTGTGCCGGAGACTGGATCGGGATGGGCAAAGATCAAAATCAAACTGGCGGGAATATGCAAAACAGACATGGAAATAATGAAGGGGTATATGGGGTTCAAAGGGGTTCTCGGGCATGAATTTGTAGGAATTGTCGAGGATTGTGCCGATGGCCAATGGATAGGGAAAAGAGTTGTCGGAGAAATTAACGCCGCGTGCGGACAATGCGAATTGTGTAAACAGGGTTTGGGAAGGCATTGTCCGGATCGGTTAACCCTGGGCATTGACAGGCTTGACGGATGTATGGCTGAGTACTGCCGATTGCCTATTGAGAACCTTTTTGTTGTTCCGGATGACATTTCCGATGAGCACGCGGTTGTTACGGAACCATTATCGGCAGCCTGTGAAATTCTGGAACAGCTGCCTTTGAACGGCAAGGAAAGAGTTGTTGTTTTGGGAGACGGGAGGCTGGGAATATTTTGTGCCTGGGTCATGTCGACGGTGACGGAAGATGTAACAGTATCAGGTCATCATCCGGAGAAACTCCGGATTGCTCAATGGCGAAATATCAAAGCAGTATTGAATGAAAACGAGATCAGACCGGGTGCCGACATCGTTATCGAGGCGACAGGTTCGGGAAAGGGAATTGTAGCAGCCATGTCATTGTGCCGGCCACGGGGCACTATTGTTCTTAAATCCACCGTCGCCGTGTCCGGTGAGGTTAATCTGGCGCCGATTGTTATTAATGAACAAACTTTACTGGGATCGCGTTGCGGAAAATTTTCGGACGGTTTGAAACTCCTGCGGGAATATCACGACATGCCTCTGGAGAGACTCATTTCGGCTCGCTTTCCGCTGGAGAAAGTTCGGGAAGCTTTTGTCCGTGCCAGACAAAGCGATGCGCTTAAAGTGCTGCTGGAAATTAATCCCTGAGCAATCAATCAGACAAGAAAACGGAGAAGATTTGATTAGCGGAGACATTAATTAATGAAACGTGATGTTGGTGACATAATCAGAACGCTGATTCAACAGCAGGACGCAAAAGATTCTGGAAAAGCGACTGTTTTGCAATCTCAGGAAGAATTAACGACGCTGGGTGTGCCTTTTCTCCGACGATGTGATAATCATTACGCCGTTGATTTGACAAATATTCGCGTTTTCCGTAATCTGCACGCCTTTGTCCAGTTGCTGGTTGACGAAGTTATTGAACAGTGTGATACCGGTATTGCCGATGTTATGGTGCGTCACAGGGTGGATTCCCGCATGACGCCGGAACTTGCCGCGACCGGTCTTGACTGGATCGTTATTTATGTGAGGCTGGATACGGCAGGAAGTCTTCCATTCGGTTATCGGAACTTCGGTAACTGCATGCAGGTTATTTTTCGTTCTCTGCAAACGGAAAGGTGGGGCGGCATTCTCTTTCCGGATTATTTCGGAATAAAGAATGAACACAAGGGAGATGCGCCGCCCGCTTTATTGTTTCCTTTTCACCTCCATGATCCTGATGAGAAAAATGGAAATTATTTTCTTGCGGAATACAGCAGGACGGGACGTTTTCTTCGTATTACGATTGAAGATGCAATGAATTCCCGCCTGCAATTAAAACATATACCGCATCGTGTGGTTGATGAGATTGTTCGTCCATCTTATTTTTCCGATATTTATCCTACCGCCGAAAAAATTCATCAGGGCATTATTCGCGAATACATGAATAACCGTTCCGAGTACAATGAAAATCCGGTTTCTCTGAATGATTTTTTTGTGCACCTGCAAAGTGAAGGCCTGCCTTATGTTCAGAATATTTATTTTAACTGGCCTGCAGATAAAAAGATTATGCGTTTACTGGAAACAAATAATGATTTCAGTGCGGAAGCCGGACTGTTAAATATTCTGCTAAAAGAAATTCAATTACTGGATGATCCGTGCGCATTAAGATTGCTGGCGCAGGGAAATATCATTGAAATGATTTCAGGGGTGTACCGTGTTTATTTTGATGTGTCCCGCTACGGTGTCTGTTTAAATGTAAGCTTTGATAAACGCCGCAGTGTGTTGACGATGAATGACTACCTGATGCGTATGCCTGCATTATCGCATGCGCTTGCGAAACAGAATGAACCAATGAAGCATGTGAGAATATTTTTAATTCACCATAATACCGCCGAAGTGATCGGCCTTTTACAGGCCTTTGCCAGGGCGGGAAGTGAATCAATGACCACTTTTTTTGTTCGGTATTCAGGCATCATGCCGGAGACGTATTTGGAAACGCTGATGTCTTTACCTCCTGATAATTTCCGTTTTTACGGCTTACAAAAAATTGAATTGCAGCAAAATCTGAAAGGAATTTACAGGTTCTCACGTCAGTTTACTCCGCTGGATGGAATGGAAGAGATTGACAATATTTTTTTAGATGAAAACTTTAGTTTTCTGCAGGCGATGCGCCTGGCAACCGGTAATGTTTTATTAAAGGAAATCATTAAGTCTGGTTCAAAGGG
The DNA here is from genome assembly GCA_964646755.1 of uncultured Smithella sp. GTDB lineage: Bacteria > Desulfobacterota > Syntrophia > Syntrophales > Smithellaceae > MVRV01. Next base: position 7,502 of record CAZYIE010000013.1, on the reverse strand, counting down.
GGAATCAATGCTTCTGGTGGAAGACGGCGGCTATCTTGCTCCTCTGATGAATCGTTTTTGTCTGGAGAATAAAACCGCAGACGATGTCTTTAATTATTTCCATGTGCCTTTTCCCCTGGGCGATAAAAGGATTTCATTTGCCCAATGGCTTGAAGGGAAATATCTGGGAAGCATTGAACACACCAGAAACGGCTACGATTACAATGCCGAAGTTTTGCAGGAATTCGGGAAGCTCCAATTTCCCGTGGCCAGCATAGCGGTTTCCAGCCTCAAGAGGGGCCCGGAAGCTCGCGAATGTGCCATGTCCATCCTCAATGCTACGGAAACAATTCTCAACAGATTGGGAATCCTTTTATCGAGGCGGAAAATCGTTATTCTCGGCTCTTCCGGCGCTATCGGGTCTTTTCTGAAACAGGAACTCCTTCATCGTGTTGAACCCGGCAATCTTTACGGAGTGGATATTGCCGCAGCTGATTATTCGAACCGGGAGATACCAGAGTTTAAAACCATCGAAGAACTGGGTGAAGAAGCATTACGCAATACCGAAATGTTTATTGGTGTGATCGGTAGTTCCATTTTAAAACAAAAACACATTGAGGAAATTATTCTGCATGGTCGTCAAAAATCAATTTTATTTATTAGCGGTTCTACCAAAACTTTGGAGTTTTCGGATTTACAGGATTTTCTTCAATCTCTTTGTGACGAAAAAAACAAAAAAATCGGAGATAAAGAGATCAATGTTGATTTTAATGAATTGCGGGATCTTCAGACCGGAATATTTCAGGGCTATCAGGTGGAAATTAGCTGTTCCTCTGATCCGGCAATAAATAAATTATTTTATCTGCTTGGCGCGTTGATGCCCATAAATTTTCTCTATTACGGAATCCCCCGTGAGATTGTGGATGAAGTTATGGCCCAGCTGTTTAGGCTTTCCTGCGGTTTTGTGAAAAGGCAGCAGTCGGAAGATAAATTGCAGCCGTTGCTTTTGGCGGTAGATCACGAGATAGATGCCGATGCCCATAGTTTGATTCCCGGGGTCACAGGCAGAACATGAATGATTAGCAGGATGGTTGGAAAAAATATGGCCGCCTGAAAGAAGTACCTCAACAGTTTGATATCTGTTTGAGTGATACTTATCTATGGTTTTTATATCAAATCCTTGACAGCCGCTATCAAAAATAATATAAGCGCAAACAATTCTTCAAGGTATTCGGTTGATGCCCGGGTGGCGGAACTGGTAGACGCAAGAGACTTAAAATCTCTCGCTCCTTGTGGGTGTGCCGGTTCGATTCCGGCCCCGGGCACCAGTAATATCAAAGGCTTATGAAAATTTCCTATTTCATAGGCCTTTTTTATTTTTTTAAAAGCAAACAGAGAGCAAACAGAGGGACACTGTTAACTTATCAACTTATTCCTTGTCATGACAGCAAAGCTCCGTCATTGCTGTAAATCCGGCGGTTGGCGATTTATTCTTTAAGCGTCGTTTTTGTTTTTTGTGCTGCGGCTCGCTTAAGAAATTAAAGGAAGAACAGGGGGAATTGCAGGCCGGGAATAACGATTTATTTCTGGAGCGTATAAGAAAAATCGTGTAAATTACAGCTTAAAGTTTACTGCGTGCTGAAGTAGTGCGGGAATACATTCTGAAGAACCGGTGTGGAGGCAGATGAATAGTCTGAAAACAGGCGTTGTGGTTGTTGTGGCGTTATTTTCTTTTGTATATCTTTTCTGCGGCGTTGCGATTGCAGAGAATAAAGTTGCCCCGACAGAAGAAATTACCGGCAAAGAAATCCAAGACAAAGAAACAGTAAAACAAACCGCGGTAAAAAAGAAGCGTAGCGGGAAAAAAGAAAAAGCGGTGATTACGGGAAGTATTGAAAAACGGAGAGCCGCTTTGCAGGCGTCTTTCCGAAGGGCCGGTATCAGTCCTGCTGATATTGATGCAATATTTTCCGACGAGCGGCTGGAGATCTACCACAATATATATGCGTCCGCGTCACCAAAAGAAGGTGAGAAGAAAAAGAAGAAGCTGAGTTACTTCGACGAGGAGTTCGGCCTGCTCAATCCGGAGTCTATTGAATCCGGAAAAAGAATCGTGGCGGAAAACAAAGAACTTTTTGCGAGGCTGGAAAGTCTCTATGGTGTGCCTGCCAATTATATTGTGGCGATTATCAGGGTAGAGACGAATTTCAAGGAGAATCTCGGCAAATATAGTGTTTTCAATTCCCTTTATACGATGGCCATGCTCAGTAAAAGAACAAAGCGTGTTCGCATGGCCAGTAGAGAACTGGTTACCTGGGTTAAGACTTGCAAGCAAAGGGGCATGGACCCGTTTACCGTGAAAGGGTCCTGGGCCGGCGCTTTCGGCATCCCCCAGTTTATGCCTTCATCGTATGTTATTTTTGCCGTGGATCACAATAATGACGGGATAATCGACCTGTATGACTATCCCGATGCTTTTGCCAGTGTAGCCAATTACCTCCGCCGGGTGGGTTGGAAAAACGGCCACGAGAAAAGAATGCGCAGGGCGGTTTATCGCTACAACCATGAAAAAGCCTACGTTAATGCCGTCTTTACGTATGCGGAGAGCATCTGATAAATCCATAGGGGACAAGCCCGGATTCGTGTGAATTCAAGGGACATAAAAAGCATTTCTACGCTATTAACTTCCGCGAAAAACCGGGATTCAATCTTAGAAAAAATGAGGACGATTGTTTCCATTAATCACATTGATTCTAAAACATGGTGCAATTTGAACTGGACTTTACCCAACAATAATGAATTACATTTAAAAACCGGAGGATTATGAAGAAGCTGGTGGTTTCATTGTTGCTGATCCTGTGCATTACGGCGGGGAGGGGGCATGATTACTGTTATGCGAAGCCACCTGGCAGCATGGTGATTACGGTTTATGTTTCGGCTCAGGGAAAACGGTTGAACGCACTTTTTGATATTTCCGCTGAAAAAGTAATACTGGAACTTCCTGATGGGAAAACACTGACCCTGCCTGACGCCAAACCTGCTTCCGGCGCACTTTACAGCGATGGTAAAATAACCTTCCGGGTGCATCATGGAAACGCAACACTGCTCAGGGGCGATGTAGTGCTTTTTGAGGGGAAAGAGGGTGGCGCTGCTTCCGGAGATCATGCCGGAAAAGGAAAGCCGCCGGTATCCACCACTGATCCAATATATGATGCAGCCTTATTGCAAGAAGCAATAACCAATTATGCATCCTATTTAAAATATGCCGATAAAGATTATGGAGCTAAGTACATTAATGACTACTTTTCCTGTAAGTTCTATACAGGAAAAGGATTGCCGCCGGCGGAAACATATTGCACGAATATCATAAACAGAATTATAACTAATGATGGTTGGGCGTCAGTTATTTTTGTTACTGTGCCTGTGGCCGCGATTTATAAAGAAATGCCGATTATCGCCGGTGGCAAACTGTATTTTCTGATGCAAAGAGGTCAGTATGGCGAATGGCGCGGCGTCCACTGGTTCCTCGGTTTGAGTAAACCGGCGCTGGGAAGAAAAAAGATGAAGGAGCTCGCCATATCAAGCCAAGTTCTGACTGCACTCGGATGGATGGTTGAAAAATAGAGTTAATGAAATATTGGCGACGGTTCTATTTGGCAAATTCGGGGGTAAAACAATTGAAAATATACAGGTATTTCCAAACAGCTTTTATCTTGCTGCTCATGGGCAGTGCATTGCTGCCGTTTTATGCACAAGCCGAAGAGGGGCCCCGGCCGGCTATTTTTAAGGACATTGTTAACGATAGCATAGACAAGGTCAACGCCGCCATAGACAGCGGTGCCGATATAAATGTGGTTTGGAAACAAGAGACCCCGCTGTGCTTTGCGCTCGCTTACGGCAACAGGTGGGACGTCGCGAAAGCGATCATTTCAGCGCCCAGGGTGGACGTCAACAAGAGAGGCATTCATGAGGACGGATTCGGCAATACGTGGGAACGCACGCCGTTGTTGATTGCAGCGGAAAGGGGACAAACGGAAATCGTCGATCTTTTGCTGAAAAAAGGCGCCGATATTAATGCCCGGGACCGGACAAATGGCGCCCCTCTGTCACAAGGGAATTCAGCGTTAATTTTGGCTGCCGCGATGAATCATCTGGATACGGTCCGGCTTCTTCTGGCCCAGGCCAAAAAACCCGATGTCCTGCTGAAGGAAAGAGAAGGCAAAACGGCCTTCTGGTTCGCTGTGGCCAATGAAAATCTGGAGATGGTTAAACTTCTGCACAGCCACGGCTCAAAAATCAATCTGCCGGACAAAACAGGAGCATCGGTACTGACAACCACCGTTTTACACAAAAAATACGATGTGCTGGACTTTCTTGTCTCCCAGGGCGCAGACATTAATAAGGCAGACAACAACGGATCCACACCGCTCATGGCGGCGATTGGCTGGAAGAATAAAAATCAGACCCTGGTCTTCCAATATCTGGAAAAGTTTCTCACCTTCAAACCCAGGCTCAACCATGTAGCCGGTGATTATTCAGCTCTGCATGTGGCCACCCACCTGGGGTTTGTGGAAGCCATCGGGCTCCTGCTGGACAATGGAGCAAATATCAACCTTTTATCCCCGGCAAATGGCCGTACCGCGTTATATGTTGCCGCAATGTCCAAAAATTACGCTGCGGCCAAATACCTCATTTCGCGCGGGGCTAAAACGGAAATTCCGGACAAAGCCAGTTACACACCGCTGACCGCGGCCGTAATAGTGACTGATCCGGAAATGGTCCAGGTTCTGATGGAAGGAGGTGCGGTTATTAACACTCGATCCTCCGCCAGTAATCTGACACCGTTGGTTATGGCAGCGGGCAATCCTGACCCTTTTAAACACAAAAGCTACATTCAGATCATGAATATTTTACTGGACAATAAAGCCGATATTGATTTCGCGGCCTCCGATGGAAGAACACCGTTAATTGCTGCGGCTATGTGTGCTGATCAAAAGCAGGCTTACGAAAAGGTTTCTTTGCTTCTGGAGAGAGGCGCCAAACCCGATATGGTAAAACACGGTGGAGAAACGGCTTTGATGCTGGCCGCAGGCCGAGGCAATGAAAAGGTTGCCGAACTGCTCATCGACCGCGGTGCCGACGTGAATCTGAAAAACGGCGCCGGCGAATCAGCCGGAAGTTATGCGCAACGTTCCGGGAAAAGCTCAATCGTCAACCTGCTGGTATCTAAAGCCGCCAGGCAGGATGCACCTGTTGTTCTGAAAAATGTCATTGTCAAAGAACTGATTGGAACCTGGGAGGGTTTTCAGGATGGGATGCCGCAGGCAATATTCAAGCTTGCTCTGAACAAAGACAATACGTTTGATTTTGTTTCCCGGTTTACGCCGGCACTTCTGAAGACGTTTCCTAAAGGCTCCGTAAATCCGGTCATTGCCGCCCAGAAAGGGACTTATACCTTTAACAATGATATCCTGATCCTGAATCTGGTCGGTGCAGCACCGGTTTCCCGAAAGTGGAAACTGGAAAACAAGGTTTTAATACTGGATAATATAATTCGATTAAAAAAGATAAAATAAATCCTCTTTCTCAGAGAGTTTTTGTATCTGCTGACTATTCTCTTAACCTTCCTCCTCAAAAACTGGTCCAGCGGGTAAGTCTATTTTGACAAAATAAAACCAATAATTGGACACTCGGTCAGTTTATAAACAGAACTGTTGAATAAATTGTTGATAAGGATGTTGATAAATATTCTAACTGCTCAAAATAAGCCACTTTATACCGCATTGCGCAATGATTGGGCAATGATTAATAATGCGTTATATCAGTATGTTACAAGATATGTCGTGAAATTATGATGGTTTACGCTCAGGCAAGTTAAGTTATCAACGTCAAGAGAAATATGATGTCAAAATTGGCCAATAATATAGATGCTCAAAATTAATAAATAATTAATGTCGGAAAACGGCTTCACGTATGTTAAGAAGGGCAAAATAGAGGGAAGGTAAATTTGAATGTGATGAATATGGCAACAATGCTCCAGGAGAGCGCTGAGAAATATCCGGAAAATGAGGCTGTTATTTATGAAGGAAGCGTAATATCATACAGGAAGCTTAACCGGTTTGTGAACTCCCTGGCCCACCATTTCAGGACGCTTGGTATTCAAAAAGGCGATAAAATTGCCCTTATGTTTCCGAACTCGCCTGAGTTTATTATTTCCTATTTTGCAGCACTTAGAATGGGCGCCATCGCTGTGACTCTGAATGTCATGTCCACTTCCTATGAGCTCCTGCACGTCATTGAGGACAGTGATGCCATGGTTTTTATTACTCTGGAAAGTCTGTCCAAAAGATTCCACGAAATCCAGGATAGACTTACCCGTTGTCGACATCTGATTGTTTCCAGTGGTTTGGATGCCGGATCTCCTTTCGGCGAGATCATAAACAGTGGACCGGTGACACTCGACGTCCCGGAATTGTCTGGGGATGATCCTTCCGTCATGATCTATACGTCTGGTCTGACGGGCAAGCCTGTCGGTGCAGTTCTGACTTTCAATAACCTGAGAACACAGGCCGTCCTGCTGCGAACGGTCTTCAACGGAACGGAAAAAGACCGGTGTCTGGCCGTAATTCCGCTTTTCCATTCATTCGGCGCAGCCGTCAACATGCTGGCCCCCATCCATGTAGGAGCAGGCATTGTTCTCGTGGATCGTTTCACCATGGACGGGATTTTTGCGGCAATAGAGAAAGAGAAGGTGACCTATATTGCTGCCGTTCCCCGCCTCTTTATGGGTATGCTCTTGCACGAAAGGCGTGTCGAGTATGATCTTAGTTCACTGCGCTTTGGCATAACCGGAGGATCAGCCATGCAGCCGGAATTGTTTTCGGAATTTGAAAAGCATCTCGGTATTCGTGTGTTGGAAGGATACGGCCTGACGGAAACTTCGCCCTGCTGTGTCTTCACGATGCCCGCACGGAAGCAGAAGCCCGGTTCCATTGGAACGACTCTTCCCGGTGTTGAAGTAAAGGTTTTAAATGAAGATGATCAGGAAGTTCCGGCGGGAGTTACAGGTGAGTTGGTTATCCGCGGTGATGTGGTGATGCAGGGATATTATAAAGATGAGGCGGCCACTGCCGAGGTTATGCGCGGCGGGTGGCTCCATTCCGGTGATCTGGCATACATTGATGAGGGGGGATATGTTTTCCTTGTCGGGCTGAAAAAGCGAATGATCATTACCAGCGGTTTTAATGTCTATCCCAAAGAAGTAGAGTTGGTTCTGGATATGCATCCCGCTGTTGCCACAGTTAAAGTCATAGGCCAGATAGACCCAATGCGGGGAGAGATTGTCAAAGCCCTGATCGTGAAGAAGACCGGCGTTGTGGCTGACGAAAAAGAGATCATGAGGCATTGTCGGATTTACCTCTCCGCTTACAAGGTCCCCCGTGAGGTGGAGTTCGTGGCGTCCCTCGGTTGATGTGAAAAAGCAGCAAAACAAAAACCCCCTTAAAGTTTTAAGTTTTAAGGGG
>CAZYIE010000012.1:39434-67364 GCA_964646755.1 uncultured Smithella sp. | reverse complement strand
GACATTACCGCCCGCAAGCAGGCGGAAGAGGAGAAGCGGATATTGGAGGATCGCCTGCAGCACGCCGACAAGATGGATGCTATCGGCACACTGGCCGGTGGAGTCGCCCACGACTTCAACAACCTGCTCATGGGAATCCAGGGCAATGCTTCCCTTTCCCTGATGGATATTGATCCAACCCATCCCACTTATGAGAACCTCAAACGTATTGAGGAACAGGTGCAGAGCGGAGCCGCCTTAACCAAGCAACTGCTGGGATTTGCCCGCGGGGGGAAATATGAGGTCAAGCCCACGGATATGAACGAGGTCATTGAAAAGATCTCCAGCCTGTTCGGCAGAACCAAGAAGGAAATCTCCATTCAGCGGAAACACGGCAAAGATCTCTGGAGCGTGGAGGTGGACCGGGGACAGATGGAGCAGGTCTTTCTGAATCTATATGTGAATGCCTGGCAGGCCATGCCCGGAGGCGGGGATATCTATCTGGAGACCCAGAACATTCTGCTGGATGAGGCAATAGCAATTTCCTGCTCCGCGAAACCGGGGAAATATGTAAAAATAACGGTCACGGATAGCGGTACCGGGATGGACGAAAAGACAAAGGCACGGATATTTGAGCCATTTTTCACAACGAAGAGAATGGGAAGAGGAACTGGTTTAGGACTGGCGACCGTCTATGGGATCATTAAAGGGCACCATGGCATAATCAATGTTTACAGCGAACCCGGCCATGGAACAACATTTACCGTTTATTTACCCGCTTCGGAGAAGGAAGTGGTAAAGGAAAAGACGGCAACCGGAAAAATTATTAGGGGCAAGGAGACGATTCTGCTGGTTGATGATGAAAAGATGGTCATGGAAGTGAGCAAGGAACTGCTGGAATCACTGGGTTACAAAGTCTATGTGGCGGGGAGCGGTCAGGAGGCGATTGCCGTTTACATGGAGAAAGGAAACAAGATTGATCTTGTTATTCTGGACATGATCATGCCGGGGATATCAGGAGGAGGGACTTTCGATCGTCTCATGGAGATCAATCCCCAAATCAAGATTCTTCTTTCCAGCGGCTACAGCCTCAACGGCCAGGCCCAGGAGATTCTGGATCGCGGCTGCAAAGGGTTCCTCCAAAAGCCTTTTCATCTTTCCCAATTCTCCGGCAAGATAAGGGAGATTCTGGACTGAAGGACTGATATGTTTATAAGCGATAACCATCAACGCCGTCCCAAACTGGATCCCTTGCAGTTGTGGGTACATACAGCAAGTAATCCTTCCTGCTATACGTAAAATGTCAACCCAGATGAAAATGCAAAACCTCAAACAGTAATCAATGATGTCATTCCCCTTTGCCCTTCAATCCCCTTGACAGCTCTCTAGGCTTCTTTTATATTCCTCTCATTCAAAAGCAATGACTTGCTTATATTTTATCATTTGAAGGAGAATCGTCATAAAGAAAATGCTGGTAGTTCTGTTGTTAATAGTGGCAATTGGAGCCGGGCAGGCGTATGCTTCAGAAGGTTGTGATTCATTAGGAGATCAGATTCTTAAAGAGGCGAAGGTCCAACCATGGGTAGCAGAGGCGATCAAAGCGAAATGTAAGACCACGGCAGAACAGGCAAGCGCACAATGTAAAGCTAAATGCTACAGTAATTATGGCAGTGACGTATTAACTAAATATGGATGCACATACGGATGTAGAATATTAAAAGAAGAGATGTGGCACAATTAGACAGTCAAGCATCTCAAATATAGCAATCATTCACCGGGTTGGCATTGCCGAGCAAAGATAGTGTTTTGATAGAGAACGGGAATAACGTATGCGGGAAAATATGTTCGACATAGTAATCACAGGTGGAACACTGCTGACTATGTCCGCCGGAATGGAAATTATCGAAGATCCCATTATCGGCATTAAAGACGGTCTTATTGTCGCGGTTGACCGCAAGAGTTATCAGGCGTGGCCCGCCATAAATACAAAAGATACTATCGATGCATCCGGTTGCATCGTAATGCCCGGTTTAGTCAATACGCATACACATCTGCCGATGGTCTGTTTCCGGGGGATGGCCGACGACTTGCCCTTAATGGAATGGCTCACTAAATATATTTTCCCGGCAGAAGCGCGTTACGTCAACAAAAAAATGGTTTACGATGGCGCAACACTGGCCATGGCGGAAATGATTCTGTCCGGCACGACAACTTTTTGCGATAGCTATTTTTTTGAAGACACCATCGCGGAAGCCGTGAGCGCTGCCGGAATGCGCGCGGTTGTATCGCAGGGTTTTGCAGATTTTGTAACGCCGGACAATCCCAAACGTGAAACAATAATGGCATCAGCACAACGTTTTGTGACGCACTGGCAATCTCATGCGCCGATGATTACGCCGGCATATTTCTGCCACTCTCCTTATACCTGTTCTCCGGCAACACTTGTTACAGTAAAAGAGGCTGCCCGCGAAGCAGGTATCCTCTTTTTGACGCATTTGCTGGAAAATAAAGATGAGATCGATACTATCTTCAAGCGTTACGGCAGAAAACCTGTGCAGCATCTGCTTAACCTGGGAGTTCTTGATGATCAGACTATCGCCGTCCATTGCAACTGGCTTACGGTTGATGATATGTCTATTTTGGCCGAGCGGGGAGTTCTTGTTTCGCATAACCCGGAAAGCTCCATGAAGCTGGCAGCAGGGGTAGCCCCCGTGCCGGAAATGATGAAACGCGGCATCAAAGTGGGATTGGGGACAGATGGTTGTGCCAGCAACAATGATCTGGATATGTTTAGCGAAATGGCTACAGCGGCAAAAATTCACAAAGTCACATCTCTTGATCCTACCATGATGAGCGCCCAAACCGTGCTGAAAATGGCCACGATCGGCGGAGCCAATGTTTTGGGTCTGGATAAATTGATCGGTTCTATCGAAACAGGGAAACAAGCCGACATAATCTTGCTGGATATGAACCAGCCCCATCTTACACCGCTCTATAATTGCTACTCTCAGCTTGTATATGCCGCCAGCGGCGCGGACGTAAAAACCAGCATTATTAACGGCAAGGTTGTTATGAAAGACCGGAAACTGTTCACGATTGACCTCCCTGCGGCAATGGAAAATGTCCGCAGCATCGCTGCCGAAATAATTGCCTGCAAATAGCTTCATGACGAATTCAATTACTTACAATTATGTTTTGTCGATAAATAATATTTATGATAGGCGTAAAACATCGCTATGGATCACTTCACAAATATAACTCTTCAACAGATGGAAGTTCTTATCTCGCTTGTGGCAGAAGGAAGCTTCAGCCTTGCCGCCAGGAAAATGACCCTGACTCAACCGGCAATAACAAAAAACATTAAGAATGTGGAAGATTCTCTGGGCGTTAGCGTTGTTAACCGCAACAATGCCGGTATTTCACTGACGCCGGAAGGGAAAATTCTCTATGATTACGCCGTACGGATGATTCAACTGCGGGATGAAGCAAAAACAAAAATTATTAAGCTTCACGAAAATACCGGTGGCAATATCTACGTCGGCGCCAGCACTATTCCTGCCACCTACATTCTTCCCCGCGCCTTGAGTGAATTTAAAAAGAAACATTCCGATATCCGCATACACATCAAAACGGCAGACAGCAATGAAGCAATGAACATGGTTTTGGATAACGAGGTGGAAATTGGCTTTATCGGTATGAAGCCTCTGAATAAAAAACTGCTGGCCGAACCTCTGTGGAAGGATCGTCTCATCTTAGCTGTTCCGAAACTGCACCCCTGGCATAAAAAGAAATCAATTACGTTGCCGGAATTGATGAACGAGCAGTTTGTCATCAGAGAAAAAGGTTCAGCAACGCGGGATTTACTGGAATCATCTTTGAAGGAAGCAAAATCAGTAAGTCTTTCCCAGTTTAATATTTGCAGCGAATTAGGAAGCTCTGAGGCCATCAAGGAAGCGGTAATTGCCGGTCTGGGAGTTTCCGTGATTTCCCTTCACGCAGTGGAGCGGGAATTATCCCAGGGATTACTTTTTGAAATTCCAATTGCAGGACTGACGATGGAAAGAAACTTATATTTAATTTATAAACGTCAATTCGATTTCCTGCCGTTTCATAAAACGTTCATCAAGTTTCTCAAACGTTACATCCCCGGGGTGCTTTAAGCCTGAATAGTCCTGCTTACTTTTTCTTAACGTTTTTCCCCTGAACATCAAATATTTTTGCCAATTCCCACTTCTTGCGCGTCTTCCAGCTGCCCTTGTGGTAGGCGTAACTCGCCAGCAGCGGCAATACGGTTGTAGCTTCCGCATAAACCATCTGTTCGCAGGACGAATCCACCTTTCCCCAGGAATTAGCTTCTTTGAGCGTGGAGCTGGAGCAGGCGCCGTCGCGCACATCGGCAACAGTTATTTGCACGGCATATTTATGCATGGGTACTTCATGACCCAATATTTCCGCACAAACCACTGTATCCTGGGCAAAATTTTTCGGCACGCCGCCGCCGATCATCAATAAGCCGGTTTTACCCGCTTTAATTTTGATCATGGTCAACTCGCGGAAGTCTTTTACGGAATCGATGGAAACATGGTTTTCCGGATATTCATGCTGATGTAGGACCAGCCCAAATCCCGCAGAACTGTCGGAGAAGGCCGGGCAAAAAATGGGGACATTATGCTCGTAGGCAGCCTGGATGAGTGAATCCTTTTTCTTGGAGTGCTTCTTTAAATATTTTCCCATTTCCCAGATAAATTCCCGCGAAGAGTAAGCGCGGGGAGGCAGTGCATCGGCAATCGTCTTGATGGTTTTATCGCAGGCCTGAAGTTGTTCTTCATCAATGTAAGTATCGTAAATGCGATCAATGTAGAGGCTGCGCAGTAACTTGTCGTCAACAAAAGGAGAACCCTGATAATGCTTAAATCCCAGGGCTTCGAAGAAATCCATATCGACTATCGCGGCGCCGGTGGCGACAATTACATCGATCATGTTGTTTTTAACCATATCCACATATACCTGCATACACCCGGCGGCCGATGTGGAACCGGCCAGAGTCAGCATCACGGCGCAGTTTTTTTCTTTGAGCATCGAGTCGTAAATATCGGCGGCGTTGGCCAGATCACGGGCGGAAAAAGACATCTTTTTCATGGCATTAATAATGTCCACGGAATTAATGGCCTTGATGTCAATGTGCTCAACTTTTTTATTCAGTAAGTCTTTCTTTTTCATTGGAATTGTCACTCTCCTGATTAATATTAATATTAATGAGCTTTTTAAAGCATGGACGGTTAAAAGTCAATGGATTGAATTTGCCATATAACAATCTTGTTGGGCGAAGTATTATATTTATGCCTTATTTGGTTTTGCGACCCGTAATTCCAGCGGCCGCTTTTCTCTTGACACAGAAAAGCTATCCCCATATATTAAAAACTAATAGTTTAGGGTGCTTGTCTTTGAAGATTCTCCTAAAAGGTCATTTTTCTCCTTTTTTTGTGTTAACCGGTTACTAACGGTTTCAAAAGTGTGCTCAGGCTGAGTAGTGTAATATGGCTAATGTATTGATCATCGACGATGACCGGGACATGTCAGACATGCTCTCGGAGGTTGTGAGTACAATGGGGCATACCGCTACTGCCGCTTTTTCGCTTGAAGAGGGGCTCAAAGCAGCGGCTATACAACCATATCAGGTCATTCTCCTGGACGTCCGACTTCCCGATGGCGACGGAATAGAAAAGTTGCCTGCCTTCCGCGGATTGCCATCATCGCCGGAGATAATTATCATTACAGCATTTGACAGTCGCGATGGCGCCCAGATAGCATTAAATAGCGGTGCCTGGAGTTACATATCTAAAACAAACTCCATTGCCGAAATCAGGCTGACCATTACCAAGGCAATCCAATATAAAGAGCAACAAATAAAAGAAATTGACATTCCTCGAGATTTAAAGCTGGAAGGATTGCTGTGGAAAAGCAGCCGGATGGCGGTATGTATCACTCACCTCTCTCAGGCGTTTAGAAGTGATGCGAGTGTGTTGATCACGGGCGAAACAGGTACGGGTAAGGAACTTTTCGCGCGGGCAATACATAACAACAGCAATCGTGCATCAATGAGCTTTGTTACTGTTGACTGCGCCGCACTCCCACCCACGCTGGCGGAAAGTCTGCTTTTCGGACACGAAAAAGGCGCTTTCACCGGTGCCGACAAATCGGTTGACGGGTTAGTTAAGCAAGCCGACGGCGGGACTCTGTTTCTCGATGAAATAGGAGAGCTTCCCCTGGCCGTTCAGAAATCATTTCTCCGTGTTTTGCAGGAACAGCGTTTTCGCCCTCTCGGTGCAAAGCACGAACTGACTAGCAATTTCCGGGTAGTTGCGGCAACCAACAGAAATCTTGATGAAATGATCACTTCCGGAAAATTCCGCCAGGACTTGCTTTATCGTATTTCATCCATTGTTATCCAAATTCCGCCTTTAAGAAATCGCAATGACGATTTGATGGAATTAATTCTGCACTATGTAAATAAACTTTGCCGCCGTTATGGAATGAATCCCAAAAACTTTTCGGCGGAATTTCTGGAAACGCTGTCTGCCTACGACTGGCCCGGTAATGTGAGGGAATTGATCAATTGTCTGGAATGGACATTTGCCGCAGCAGGACAGGAGCTCACACTATACGCAAAACACTTGCCGACAAACATCAGGCTGAATTCAGTTTATAACGATAATAGTAAAACTCTACCGACTGATGCTGAATTTCTGCCGACTCTGAAAAATGCACGCGAAGCGGCAATCCTGGAAACAGAGCTTCAATATCTGCGCAGGCTCATGGTAATTGCCAAAGAGAATTTCCAGGAAGCTTGCCGGATTTCCGGTATATCCCGCCCGCAGCTATATGCCTTGATTAGAAAGCACCATCTCACAAAATAAAATCTGAATTCTCGTAAAATGTTTTTCTTTTACCTAACCTACCTTGTGTATTACAAAACAATTAAGTGTATTGCCCGACAATACACAACCTAACTTATTGATCTGATATATTTATTACCAAAACAATCTTTCCCGTGTATTATGGCACAATACAAAAGTTCCCTTCATTGCAAACTGTTTATCAACCCCATCCATTCAACATATTGATTATATTAATGATAATTATTTTGCGTCCTGTGGCATGCTTCTTGGAATACCCGGAGAAAAAATTGAGTAGGAAGTGATAAAGGCGTGATGAAAACAATATTCTATTCATCAATCATTGATGAGAGGTCAAAAGAAATATGCGCAAAGCTTGAGACGCTGGGCTACAACATTAGCCTGAAACTGCATCATTCAAAGATCACCCTGGAAAGTAAGCTCCGTGAACCGCTGCATGGGATCGCATTAATGATTTTATATATATACGGAGAAAGTGATCTTTTGAAGATGATTGGGTTACAGGAACTTATTATCGGCATCCCGCTAATATTAATTATGCGTGACACATCAGGAGAGACAATGAAAAAAGCCCACCTTCTTCGGCCGCGCTTCATCTTTGGAGCGGACGAAAATCTCGAACATATGTGTCTCGTTTTTGAGAAGATGCTCACCATGCAAAGCAACTATGGACATAAGCAAGGGGGAATATATGCCCCTTGAATTGTTGAAATCAAACTTACAAGATAAATGGAAAGGAAGAAAACAATGAAAGAGATAACAAACAGCATGACCGGTAAAGAGGGTAAGTATCTGACCTTTGCGATGGCCGGAGAAGAATATGGCATCGGAATTCTCAAGGTGAAGGAAATCATCGGGGTTATGGCGATTACCAAGGTTCCGCAGACACCCCGCTATGTCAAGGGAGTGATTAACCTGCGGGGGAAAGTTATTCCTGTTATTGATTTGCGATTGAAGTTCGACATGGAAACAATAGCCTATACAGAAAGGACTTGTATTATCGTCGTGGAGATCAGCAGCAGCGAGCGGAAAATACAGATGGGTATTGTCGTTGATTCTGTCTCCGAAGTGATCAATATCAAACCGGGAGATATTGCGGAGACGCCCACTTTCGGCACTAAGATGGACACATCCTACATACTGGGAATGGCAAAGATGGGTACAGGCGTTAAAATTCTACTGGATATAGACCGCGTACTTAGCGATAGGAATTTTTCAGACATCGCCAACGCGGCATAATCAAATTAAATTAAAAAAGGAGTGGATTATTATGGAAATGCTTTTTGAAGGAATTGTTGTATTATTGTTCATTGTGGGAGGCACCGCTTTATCGGTAGTTGGTATCCGAATGCTATTTGGAAAGAACCTGACCTACAAGCTTCATTTTGGCCTGCTTCCGGGAATGTGTTCTCTCTGTATATGTTTTTATCTCGCCGGAAGATTGGGAGGGATTCAAAACATGACCTCAACGCTGATTCTAGCGCCTATAGCCTCCGTTATGATCGTTGGTAATTTTCTGCTGGTTGGAAAGACCCTAATCGGCAAGCTGCAGCATATCTCCGATGGAATATTTGAATCCATCAGTGAAATGAGTTCTGCGGCGCATAGCGTTGCCGGCTCCAGCCAGTCGTTAGCTGAAGGAGCTTCTGAGCAGGCAGCGGCCCTGGAGGAAACCTCCTCATCCATGGAAGAAATGTCTTCCATGACCAGGCAGAATGCCGACAACGCTCAGTTGGCCAATGACATGATGACAAAAGAAGCGGGGCCCAATTTCCAAATGATTGGGGAGCGCATGGAGGTCATGAAAAAAGCGATGCAGGCATCGGTTACGGCGAGCGCAGAAACTGCTAAGGTCATAAAAACAATTGATGAAATCGCGTTTCAAACTAACCTGCTTGCTCTCAACGCGGCAGTGGAAGCGGCCCGGGCGGGCGAAGCCGGGGCCGGGTTTGCCGTTGTGGCCGATGAGGTAAGAAATCTGGCTATGAGAGCGACAGAAGCGGCTAAGAATACGCAGGGGCTCATTTCGAATTCTACCGACCGGATCAAAGAATCCATGTCCGTATATGCGCAGATATCCGATGTTCTGGACAAGAACGGACAGATTGCCGGAAAGGTAACGGAATTGATCGCGGAAATAGCCGAAGCGTCCAAGGAACAGGCCAATGGCATATCCCAGGTGAGCACTGCTGTAAATGAAATGAACGGGGTGACCCAGCAAACGGCGGCCAACGCCGAGGAATCGGCCAGTGCCTCAGAAGAATTAAATGCCCAAGCGGAACAAATGAAAAGCTACGTAGCAGAGCTGAATTCCGTTGTAAGCGGGACAGTAGCAGGAAGAACGATTCAGCAGAAGGAGAGTAACGATCATAGTGGTTTGGATTCCAGAACTCAATTCCATCAGAAAGCGCTTACAGCGGCAGCTCCGCGGAGACAGGGAAGAGTATCGTTTGCCCGAGCGAAGGGTATGAAACCGGAACAGGTTATTCCCCTGGATGAGGGGGACTTCAAAGATTTCTGAGAGATGCTAAAAGCGTTTTTACTGATTTGCCCTCTCTTGCTTTTTCAAATAGAGAGGCAGAAGAGGATAGGCAAATACAAGAACATTAATTTCCCCCGTTTATTGAAATCTTTGGAGATGAATACAATGAAAAAAATTGTAATAACCGTGCCAGATCAAGTCAAGATGGTCACGCGGAGCAAATTTAATATTTACACAAAATATTATAATATTACCGAGGACTTGATAATTAAAATGTTTTCACCTACAGTTGAATACCATGAGGATGTCTTTTTTGAAGATACTAAAAGTATTTTGGTCGAGTCTATTGAAGATGTAAATTGAATTATTCTACCAAGCATTTTGTTGCAATGAGGAGCGTCAGATGAAAGATTCATCCAAGACAAAGCAAGAACTTATCGAAGAGTTATCCATCCTGAAGAAGAAAAACAAGAAGCTGGAAGAATCAGATGCCAAGCGCAAGCAGGCGGAGGCCCACAGGGAGGCTGCGCTCGAGGCGTTGCGGAAAAGCGAGGAAAGATATTCTATGCTTTCTCAGGCATCGTTTGAGGGAATTATCATTTCGGAGAAAGGGTTTGTTCTGGATGCAAATACTCAAGCAGCAAATATGCTGGGGTATGATCTATCGGAAATAATTGGCAAGGATGGAGTCAGTTTAGTACCACCAGATTACAGAGAACTACTTAGACAATACATTTTGTCTGGAAATGAGTTGCCCTATCAAATCCCAATAACTCGAAAAGACGGGACAATTATTCACTGTGAGTTGCGCACAAAAGCGAGTAATGCCGGAGGGCGAATAGTGAGAGTGTCTGCATTTCATGACATCACAGAGTACAAGCTTATGGAGGATAAACTGCGTAAGAGAGAACAACAATTACGGGACACTGCGGAAAATATTCCGGGCGTGATCTATCAGTTTTATGCGCAGCCTGATGGCAATATTGGGCTGCATTATATTAGTGAAAGTGCCCAAAAGATTTTCGGTTTGAATAGCAATTCGGAGGGATTTTTTCAGCGGTTTTCTGAAAGGGTTGCTCCCGAATGTCTTGAATCTTTCATAGAATCAATTACGGAAGCAATGAGTGCAGTAAAGGCGTGGCATTATGAAGGGAGATTCATAAAGGAATCTGGCGAATCGATTTGGTTCATTGGTCTATCAAGCCCAGTAAAAAGTGAGCGTGAGATTTTGTTCAATGGCGTTATGCTGGACATCACCGAACAAAAGCAGGCGGAAGAAGCGCTGCGGGTAAGCGAAGAACAATACAGTAAAGAACAGAAATTCAAGCAGTTACTTCTCGATTCTTCCCCGGCATTCATTGTGGCGATTGGTTTTGACGGGAAAACCATGATGATGAACCAAGCATTATTGGACACCCTCGAATATACCAAAGAAGAGATCACAGGGGCCGATTATCTGACAACTTTTGTGCCTGAAGAAGACCGCATAACGCTGGGCGTGGTCTTCCAGAAAATTATTCAGGATGGAAATGTTACGGTCAATGAAAATCGAATTATAAGCAGCTCCGGTAAAAAATACCTTGTTGAATGGCACGTTCGGCCATCGATTCATAACGGAGGGCTTGGTTTTTTCTTGGGGCTTGGGATTGATATTACGGCCCGCAAGCGTGCAGAAGATTTCTTGAGGGAAAGCGAAGTGCAATTTTCTCAGATTTTCAATGAAAGTCCTGTTATTACAGTTATTAATGAAATAGAATCCGGAAGATACGTTGCCGTTAACCGCGCATTCATTGAAGATGTTGGATTACCTTTAGAGAATATAATTGGCAAGACACCACAGGAACTGGGAATCATCACTGATGAGAAGCAAATAGTTAAAGTGATAAACAGTATTAATACGGGCGAAGAGATAAACGGGCAAGATTTGCTGGTTCATTATAAAGGCAAGATAAAATATTACAATATCTCTTCACGTTTTATCAGCATAAAAGGGGTGGATCATATCCTGACTATGTTGAGCGATGTGACCCAGCGTAAGCTTGCAGAGGCGGCGCAGCGCGATAGCGAACAGAAGGCACGTGCCATCTTCGATCTTTCCTTCGGCTTCATGGGATTGCTGACCGCGGAGGGAATGGTTGTCGACATCAACCGCTCCGCGCTGGAATTCGCCGGCGTCCAACTGTCCGACATTATCGGTAAGCCCTTCTGGGAAACGCCTTGGTGGACCCATTCTCCGGAAATACAGGAAGTCCTCCGCCGCGCAGTACGGGATGCCGCCGGTGGTGAACTGGTGCGTTTTGAGGCAACCCATCCCAGTTTTGACGGAAAACTTCGCAATATTGACGTTACACTGAAGGCTGTGAAAGATGATACCGGCAGGGTTATTTTCCTAATCCCAGAAGGGCATGACATCACCGACCGCAAAATGGCGGAAGATCGTCTTGCTCTTTCCGAACAGCAGATGAGAGCCATTCTTCAAGCATCACCTGTAGCAATCGGCAGGATTAGAGAAAGAAAGGGTGAGTGGGCAAATGATATGATGTCTCGGATCACAGGCTATAGTATGCAAGAATTTCAAACCCAGGATCCCAGGGTACTGTATGAGAATGAGGCAGAGTATGAGCGTGTAGGAGAAACCCTTTACACCGAGGGAGAGGTGGAGACAAGGTGGATACGCAAAGATGGCGCGGTTCGGGATATTTCATTACAAATATCCCAAACAGCCAGTGACGCGTACATTTTTTCGGCTATGGATATCACTGAGCGTAAGGGGGCAGAAATTGAACTTAAGCTTTCACAAGGCTACCTGAAATCGCTTGTGGAGAGCTTTAATGAACCAATCTGGTCAGTCGATGATAAGCTTAATTTCCTCACATTTAATTCAAGTTTCGCCAACTACGTCAAGTCAGTTCTTGGTCTTACACCAGAAATCGGTAAGAACACACGTTCCTTATATGAGCCTGAAGTAGCCCGTTTCTGGGAGGATCTATATACGCGCGCTCTTGGTGGAGAATTATTCAGTATTGAATATGACTACATTATTGAAGGAAAGAAGTCCTATTTTGAATTGCATTTAAATCCGATCATAACTGATAATAAAATCACTGGTGTTTCAGTACTTGCGCGAAATATCACCACACGCAAGCTTATGGCCACAGCATTGTATGAGAGCGAAGAACGTTTCCGTTCAATGATTCATAGTTTATCCGACATGATATTCATACTTGATGCTAATGGCCAATTGACCTATGAATCACCTTCTGTGTCTCGGATTCTTGGTTATTCTCCTGGATATTACATAGGAAAATCACCATTAGAACATGTTCACCCCGATGATCTTGATAAGATTGTAAATGATTTGGACGCTGTAATTCGATCAGCTAATCCTGACTTAGACATACCGACGGAGTTCAGATACCGGAAGGCTGATGGCACATGGGCTGATTTGGAAGTCCTTGGCAGTAACCAGGGTGAAAATCCGGGGATCAAAGGCATCATCATCACCGCACGCGAAATTACGGAACGGAAGAAGGTGGAAAATAAGCTGAGAGAGAGCGAGGAGCT
Organism: uncultured Smithella sp.; assembly: GCA_964646755.1. GTDB lineage: Bacteria > Desulfobacterota > Syntrophia > Syntrophales > Smithellaceae > MVRV01. The sequence continues at coordinate 54,422 of CAZYIE010000012.1, read as the reverse complement.
ATTCAGGGTTTCGCTGGAGAGTGCCCCTATTGGAATTTACATGAATGACCTTGAAGGGAATTTCCTCTTTGGCAACTACAAAACAGAGGAAATCATCGGTTACAGTCGTGAAGAGACCAATGGCAGGAATTTCCTCGATTTCAATATGGTTGCCGAAGGAAGCCTGGGTAAGGCCTTAGAGGTACTGAAAGCCAACATTGAAGGCAAAGCGACCGGCCCGGATGAACTTGAGATGGTAAGGAAAGATGGCCGTCACATTCTGGTAGAAGTGAGCACCACTCTGATTCATCGTGAGGAGCAACCAGATAATGTGCTGGCTTTTGTCCGTGATATCACCGAGCTCAAGCAGGCGGAGGAGGAGAAGGCTAAGCTCGAAGCCCAGCTCCGTCAGTCACAGAAAATGGAAGCCATCGGGCAACTGGCCGGAGGTATTGCTCATGATTTCAATAATATTTTGGGCGCTATTTCCGGATATACAGAACTGACTCTGGAACATATGCCTGCCAACAGCAAGGCTGACAACTATCTAAAACGCGTATTAAAAGCGACACAACGCGCTGCTGATCTTGTGAATCAGATCCTGACGTTCAGCCGCAAAAAAGAAATGGAATTACAGCCTCTAAGACTAAGCCCTCTAATAAAAGAAGTCATTAAATTTATATCGTCCACAACACCGACAACGATTGAAATACGCCAAAATATTACGGCTGAACCGGACATGGTGATGGCTGATGCTACCTACATCCACCAGGTGGTTATGAACCTCTGCACAAACGCCAATCATGCCCTGCAAAAAAATGGCGGGGTAATGAGTATCAGTCTGGTTAATGAAAATATCGGCAACGACAATCTGCCGCACTTAAGAGTTAATCCCGGCCACTACCTTAAGCTGACGGTAAGCGACACAGGTGCGGGGATAGACCCGGCTGCTATTGATAAAATTTTTGATCCCTTCTTTACAACCAAAAAGCAGGGTGAGGGTACAGGCCTGGGTTTATCGGTTGTTCACGGAATCGTTAAAAGTCTCGGTGGTGAAATCAATGTTGATAGCCACTTGGGCCAGGGAACTTCATTCGACATATGGATTCCCCTGTTAAAGAATTGTTTGGATGAGAGCATTCCGGATAATGATGACACAGAAAGTATCCGGGGAAGCGGAAGAATCCTTTTTGTCGATGATGAAGAAGATCTGATTGAAATGGCAAAAGAGATGCTGGAGGGACTTGGATATGAAGTAACGGCAATACAAAATAGTGTAAACGCACTGGATATGTTCCGCGCTAATCCTGGCCAGTTTGATTTGGTCATCACCGATCAAACCATGCCCAAAATGACGGGAATGGCCATGGCTCAACAAATCATCAGAATTAGACCGGATATGCCCGTCATTCTATGCAGCGGCTTCAGTAGTAGTGTAAATGCTGAAGAAATAAGAAATGCCGGGATCAGGCATTTTATTGTTAAACCAATGGTCAAAAACAAGATTGCAACCATCATCCATGAGATACTGAAAAATAGTCGGCCTTAAAATAGCCATGCGATTGATATTCCCATGGTTCCGAACATGATCATGGGTTATGATACCAGAGGAAAGACTTGGCCTACAATAAAAGAAAAACGGTGACTATGGCAAGAATACTTATAATTGATGATGACAATGAGTTCCGGGAAATGGTGAGAGAGATACTCATAGAGGCAGACTTCAACAGTATTGAAGAGGCTGTCAACGGTGGTGTCGGCATGAAGCTGCTCCGGCAGCAATCTTTCGATCTTGTTATCACCGACATCGTCATGCCGGAAAAAGAGGGCATCGAAACGATAATAGAATTGAACAGAGACTATCCCGGCATCAAAATCATTGCCATGTCCGGTGGAGGGAAAAGAGGTAATCAAAACTATTTAGAAATGGCCCAGTACCTTGGCGCCAGCCGGATACTGGCAAAACCTTTCCAGCGCTCAGACCTCATCAAGACGGTGAAAGAACTATTACACAAATAGCTTTGGAATAAGCACCGTCTGCATACACGAAATAGTATAATTTCAATCTTGTTTTACCCGTTAATATCTGATAATCCACACAGTATGAACATGCAGATGAAAGAAATTATTACAGTTTCACAACTTAACGATACTATTAAAGACCTGCTCGAAGAAGCGTTCAGTTTTGTTTGGGTTGAAGGTGAAGTATCCAATTTACGGAAACCCCAATCCGGTCATACTTACTTCACGCTGAAGGATGATAAAAGCCAGATACGGGCGGTTTATTTTAAGCAATTTGGCTGGGCAAAGAATCGGCCGGCCGAATTTGAACTGGAAGAAGGTTTAAGTGTTTTGTGCCGCGCGCGCCTGAGCGTCTATCATCCCCGTGGGGAATATCAATTAATTGTGGAAGCCGTGGAACCGCGCGGCATCGGCGCCCTGCAAAAAGCCTTTGAACAGCTTAAAGCCAAACTTGCCTTAGAGGGTTTATTCGATGAGCGCTATAAAAAAAGCATCCCCTTCTTGCCCCGAAAAATCGGTGTAGTAACTTCGCCTACCGGCGCCGTGATCAAAGACATTCTCAATATAACCCGCCGCCGTTTTCCTTCCGTAGATATACTGATTTCGGCCTCCAGGGTACAGGGAACAGAGGCGGCAGCGGAAATTATTCAAGGTTTGCGGAAATTACAGGCGGCAGACGGTGTTGATGTCATCATTCTTGCCCGCGGCGGCGGTTCTCTGGAAGATCTGGCGCCTTTCAATAGCGAAGATTTGGCCAGAGAGATTTTCCAGTGCCCGATTCCTGTTATATCAGCAGTAGGTCATGAGACGGATTTTACAATTTGTGATTTTGTCGCCGATCTGCGTGCGCCGACACCATCTGCCGCAGCGGAATTAGTCGTGCCCGCAAGAACAGAATTACTGACCAAAATTCTCCATCTTCAACAAAGGACTTGTGCCGCTTATAGCCGCTGTCTCGCCGATCGGCAAAAGCACCTGGCCTCGTTACGGGAGCGATTGCAACACCCGCAACGCCTGCTGGTTGATTGGCAGATTCATCTGGACGATTTGCGAGAAAGTATGCAGCGGGCCATGTGCCATCAAAGAAAAAATCTGAGCAACAGCTTGCAGAAATTGGAGCTGGTTATGCTGCACCAGAACCCCGCAAAGCACATCCGGGAAAAAAGAGTGTTGCTCAATAATTTACAAAAGGCTACACTCTCTTGGTGGAGAACATATATGGCAGCCCGCTTGGAGCGTCTGCGGAATAATTCCGCTCTGCTGGATACACTAAGCCCCCTGTCTGTATTATCAAGAGGTTACAGCATCACGCGCAAGCATCCGGGAGGAGAAATTATTCGGCAGGCGGGGTTGCTGACAACAAATGAAGAGGTACATATTCAATTGGCAAAGGGCGGCTTCTCCGCCCGGGTGGAAAAAATATACGGGGAGTAAAAGCTATGGCCAAAGAAAAGTTTGAAGATGCTCTGGAAAAACTCGAAGATATAGTAAAAAAAATGGAAACGGGCGATCTGCCGCTGGAAGAAGCGCTCAAATCCTTTGAAGAAGGGATTAAGTTGATACGTTCCTGTCAGTCTAAATTAGACGAGGCTGGGCGTCGCGTCGAGGTTCTTTTAGGAAAAGATGATTCCGGGCAGGCAAAACAATTAGCTGGAGAGGATAGTGATTATAAGTAAGGATTCATTCCTGGAAGCCTATCTTCAGGACAGACGCAAAATCGTGGAAGAAGCGCTGCACTGGTATCTGCCGACAGAAAATAATACGCCGGCGGAAATCTATAAAGCTATTCATTATAGCGTTTTTGCCGGAGGTAAACGGATCCGGCCGATCCTCTGCCTGGCGGCAGCGGAGGCTTCCGGTGGCGACATGGCGCAGACTTTGCCGGTTGCTTGCTCCCTGGAATTAATTCATACATACTCTCTGATTCACGATGATCTGCCTTCAATGGATAACGATGATTTCCGGCGCGGCAAGCCCACCTGCCACAAGGTTTTTGGCGAAAATATTGCCATACTGGCCGGTGATGCGCTTTTAACCGAGGCATTTATTATTTTGTCACGGGTGGAAAAATTAAAATTTTCTGCGGAAAAACGCTTAGCCGTCATCCAGGAAATATCTCAGGCCGCAGGAATTGCCGGAATGGTCGGCGGACAGACACTTGATGTGCTTTCTGAAAAATCAAAGCCCGATCAGGAAGTCCTCTATGAAATACACCGGCGAAAAACGGGAGCGCTGATTAAAGCAGCCGTAAGATCGGGCGCGATTATGTCCAATGCCCGCGAAAACAAAATTCAGGCGCTTACCGATTATGGCCTGAATATAGGAATGGCTTTTCAGATTGCCGATGACATTTTGAATGTCGAAGGTGATCGCGACTTGATGGGAAAAGAAACGGGCAGCGATACCGCGCTCGGCAAAGTTACTTATCCGTCCTTAATGGGGATGGATTACACCAAAGCAGAATTACAAAAGCATATCGATGCGGCAATTGCCAGTCTCGCAATATTTGATAAGAGGGCGTTACCCCTGCGCCTTATTGCCCGTTATATTATGGAAAGAAAATCATAAAAAAGAAGGTTGATATTGTGGTCAAACACCAGGAAATAGTAGATTATAGCGTCCTTGCCGATATAAATGATCCTGAGGATATCCGCAAACTTAATAATGCCGAGCTTAGCAAACTGGCTCAGGAAATAAGAAACTTGATTATTTCGACGGTAGCTTCTACCGGCGGACATTTGGCCTCCTCCCTGGGCACTGTGGAATTAACTCTGGCCTTGCATTACGTTTTTAATACTCCGCTCGATAAGATTGTCTGGGACGTCGGCCATCAGGCTTACGCTCATAAAATTATCACGGGGCGCAAAGACATCTTTTCCACTTTGCGCAAAAAGGGCGGCATCAGCGGCTTTCCCAAAAGGGAAGAGAGCCCCTACGATGCTTTCAATGTCGGACATAGCGGAACGTCCATTTCGGTTGCTGCCGGATTTGCTGAAGCTAATTCGTTAAAAGGGACTCCCCGGAAAATTGTTGCCGTTATCGGTGACGGTTCCATGACCACCGGCATGGCCTTTGAAGGGCTCAACTGGGCGGGCGATCGCAAAAAAGATCTGATTATCGTTTTAAATGATAATGAAATGTCCATTTCCCCTAATGTCGGAGCAATGTCTTCCTATTTGAATCGAATGATGACGGGCCACACCGTAACTAAATTAAAGGCGGATATTAAAAATTTTCTCAAAAGCATTCCCGGAATCGGCGATCAAATCGTAAAGTTTTCGCAGCAAATAGAAGAGTCAGTGAAAACTTTTGTTGTCCCCGGAGCGCTTTTTGAAGAGCTGGGATTCACTTACGTAGGGCCATTGGAAGGCCATACTCTGGAACGTCTCATTGCCAACTTTGAGAACATCAGGGATCTATCCGGACCGGTGCTGGTTCATGTCATTACAAAAAAGGCAAAGGCTACAAATTCGCTGAAGAAAGGCCGCTCAATTATCACGGCATATCGTCTTTTAATATTGAAACCGGTCAGCCAACTTCTTCATCTTCGGGCAATCCCGCTTATACTGATATCTTCGGCAGGACCATTGTGAGGCTGGCGCAAACTGATTCCCGCATTGTTGCCATTACCGCCGCAATGTGTGACGGCACGGGGCTGGATCAGTTCTGTCAGGAATTTCCCGAACGCTTTTATGATGTTGGCATTGCCGAACAACATGCCGTTACTTTTGCCGCCGGTCTGGCCGTCGAAGGGTTTATCCCGGTTGTGGCCATTTACTCCACTTTTTTACAGCGTGCTTACGATCAAATATTGCATGATGTTTGTTTGCAGAACCTGCCTGTTGTCTTTGCTCTGGATCGCGCGGGAATTGTCGGAGAGGATGGGGCAACCCATCAGGGACTATTTGATTATGCCTATTTGCGTTCCATTCCCAATATTATTGTCATGGCTCCGAAGGACGAAAACGAACTTCAGCATATGCTCAAAACTGCCGTGAATTGCCGGCAGCCGGTATCGGTGCGTTATCCGCGAGGTAAGGGCACAGGGGTAATCCTTGATTCTGATTTAAAAACTTTGGCAATCGGCAAAGGTGAGGTATTGCGCGAAGGCACTGATCTGGCGATTTTCGCCATAGGCGTGGCAGTTTATCCGGCACTCGCCGCCGCAGAGCGTTTAGCCTCCGAAGGCATCAACATTAAAGTAATCAATGCCCGTTTTGTAAAACCACTGGACAAAGATCTTCTCTCGCAAACAGCAACAGAAATAAAAAATATTATCACTGTGGAAGAAAATACGCTGCAGGGCGGTTTCGGCAGCGCGGTTTTGGAGATGCTTGCGGAAAAAAACATAACCGGTGTTCACGTAAAACGTCTGGGCATTCCCGATGAGTTTGTCGAACACGCAACCCAGACAGAGCTGCGACAGAAATACGGACTGGATGAGGATGGCATTTTTAAAGCCGTAAAGGAGATGCTGGAGATTAATGTGGATGCACAAAAAACTTGACAATACATAATGTGCACACATATACTGTGTACATGGAGATAGGTCATGAAAAATATTACACTTGCGATTGAAGAAGATATATTACAGGCGGGAAGAGAATATGCTCGCAGTCATAATATGTCTTTTAATGTGCTGGTCAGAAGATTAATTGAGCAAACAGTGGTTACCAGAACAGATCAATGGCTTGATGATACATTTTCTTTAATGGATAAAGTTAGCGTAAGTTCAGGCAATCAAAAATGGACAAGGGAAGAGCTTTATCGTGTCTAAAATATTCATTGATACCAACCTGTTTGTGTATACACTTGATAAAAAAGATGAAGTAAAACAGCAACAAGCGCGGAAAATTCTCAAGCGTGTAATGAACTCTCATCAGCCGGTAATTTCAACACAAGTCATTAAAGAATTTTATGTGGCAGCTACAAGTAAATTGAAGGCTGACCCAATAATAATTAAAAATATCATCCATAATTTTCATAATATGGAAATAGTTAATAACGACTTAGAGCTTATTGAACAAGCTATAGATATCAGTATCATATCACAAGTATCATTCTGGGATTCATTGATAATTGCAGCGGCCGAAAAAGCTAATTGTAAATTTGTTTTTTCTGAAGATTTAAATTCGGGACAAACATATAGGGGAGTAATGATATTAAATCCATTTGTTAAAGAAGATTTTTAACAAATGCTTCAACCTGACTCGGGGAAATCGGATGAATAGTGACATCGCCCATTTAGCAATCGAAAAGGAACGCGAAACAGCAAAACGCCATCGTATGAAAAGCTCATAGTGGATCTCTCTGTAATTTAACCAAAAAGTTGAGATGCAAGGGAATATTGGGGACATTCTATCCGTGAAAAAGACTCGCCTGGATAATATGCTCGTTGCGCGCGGCCTTGTTCCGACACTGGAAAAAGCACGCGCCCTTATTCTAGCGAAAGCAGTGCGGGTGGGCGATGCCTATCCGGATCAGGCAGGTTTTCTTGTCGGGGCGGATGCACAGATACACCTCAAGGGAGATGATAATCCGTATGTGAGCCGTGGCGGCTTAAAACTTAAAGGTGCGCTGGCCTCCTTTGCTCTGGATGTTAACGGCCTCATTGCCTTTGATGTCGGCGCATCTACCGGCGGCTTCACCGATTGCCTCTTACAGGCGGGAGTTCGTAAGGTTTATACGCTCGATGTCGGCTATGGCCAACTGGCCTGGAAGCTGCGCAATGATACGCGCGTAGTGACCATCGAGCGTACCAATATACGTTACTATGATGGCGCTGATTTTGCGGAATTGCCGAATATCGCCACGATTGATGTTTCCTTCATTTCTTTAAAAAGCGTCCTGCCGGCTGTTTTGCAACTCACGGCGGCGGAAGCAATTATTCTGGCACTGATTAAACCGCAATTTGAAGTCCGCAGGGAAGAAGTGGGGCCGCATGGTGTCGTAAAAGATATGCAAGTAAGGCAGCGTGTAGTGGAAGAGATAGTCAGTTTCAGCAAATCATCAGGCTTACAGGTTGAAGGAACCTGTGTATCACCCCTGCTGGGACCTGAAGGCAATCAAGAATTTTTCGTTTTTGCCAGAAAGACTGAATTCAATGGAAATTAAACTCGCCAGGACCGCCGGATTTTGCATGGGTGTCCGCAGGGCAGTGGATATTGTCCTGGAAATCGCCCAGCACGAAAACGGCCGCCGCATCTACACTTATGGCCCGTTAATCCATAATCCGCAAACAATTGAACTGCTAAAGAGCCGTGGGATAACACCGGTCAAAAGCATTGAAGAAATAAGTGATCCGCAAAACGCCGTCCTCATTATCCGGGCGCACGGTATTGCACCGTCCGAGCGAAAAAAAATCAAAGCCAGCGGCATAAGGATTATTGATGCAACCTGCCCGAAAGTCGGTTATGTGCAGGCTATAATAAAAAAACATACTGCTCTTAATTATACTGTTATTATTGTTGGCGACAAGGAACACCCGGAAGTTGACGGTCTTTTGGGTTATACCAACGGTCGCGGTATTACATTAGCGGACGTTACGGAAGTGGAAAAATTACCTGACCTGGATTTGGTTTGCGTTGTTGCCCAGACGACGCAAAGTTTGGATGATTATAATAAAATCGTCGAAAAAATAATCGGACGGTTCCCTTCTACGATAGTCTTCAACACGATTTGCTCTTCCACGGAACAGCGGCAGGCGGAAATAATAGCTCTCGCCTCCGAAATGGATGCGATATTCATTGTCGGTGGAAAAAACAGTGCCAACACTCGAAGGCTTGCCGACCTAGCCAAAAAACAGCGAACCGAGGCTTTCCATATTGAAACAGCCGGAGAATTGGATGGCATCAATGTCGATTCTTACAACCGGATTGGTGTTTCTGCCGGCGCATCCACTCCTAACTGGATTATCGACCGGGTGATGGAGAAGATTGCGCAAACTCAAAGTCGAAAACTTAAAAAAGTCGGGAGCCTGTTTAATTTCTGGCTCTGGGCTGTTAAGATTGATCTTTATTCTGCCATCGGCGCCGGTTGCCTTTGCCTGGCTTGCATGCTGATGCAGAGAATACCGGTCAGCATATCACATCTGGCTGTGGCCTCTTTTTTTGTTTATGCAATGCATGTTTTAAACAGGTTAATTGGCCGGAAACCGAGTGGTTTTTTGGGTTCATTCCGCGAAGAAACTTACCTAAAGCATGAAAAGACTTATCTTCTGGCCGCAGTATTATCCATTATTGCCGCCCTGCTCTTAGCTTTTATACATGGGATGCTTCCCTTCAGCATTTTGTTTGTTATTTCCGCAGGCGGAGTTCTTTATAATCTGAAAATCCTTCCATCAGGCTGGCGTTTTCAAAGCTTAAAGGATTTACCGGGATCGAAGAATCTTTTTATGGCGTTAGCATGGGGAACAGTAACAGCAATTCTACCGGCGTTAAGCAAAGACTATTCTTTTAATGCGGGATTGGTAGTTGCTTTTATTTTTACCTTTGGTGTGGTCTTTATCCGTTCGGCAATCTCGGATATTCTGGAAATTCAAAACGATAAATTAATCGGACGGGAAACAATTCCAGTATTGATCGGTAAAACACGCACAGAAACATTACTTAAAATTATATCGCTGATATTATTAATTATTCTTCTTGTTTCGTATCCTCTAGGCTGGACTTCATCTTTGAGTTTTATGCTGCTTATGTGCATATTATATATATGGATTTGTTTTCAACTTTGTGATAGAAGGTCGGGGCTTTCGGGAGCATTCATGGAAGGGCTTCTGGAAACTAGCTATGTCATTGCTGGGTTCAGTGTTTTACTTTGGCATGTTCTCTAAAAGGATACCGTCTCTTAGAGGGGAAAAGGAGGTTTTGAGATTATGACAAGAAAAATATTTGTGAAATGCTCTCTGATTTTATTAATAATGTCTTTAGCGGCCTGTGGGGGCTTACGTTTTTCCCAGGTTTCCCCTGAGGCGAAAGATTTTCATCCTCGAACAGTCGCTATATTCCCTGTGGAAATAGCTGGAAACAATGAAGAAGCAAGGGGTTCTGTGGAACAGATTGTGGCGGGAGTTCTGGCGGAAAAGAAATGGTTTCCCGACATACTTGATACAGAGAGTTTAAACCGCCAGCTTTTAGCTAATGAAGAATTACGCAAGACCATGATTGACTATCTTTCCAAGTTGCGCACGGTTAATTTCTCCGATCCGGAATTAAGCAAAAAAATGGGCGAACTGGCAAAAATTGACGCCTTTCTTTTAGTCACTGTTGATACCTGGAATTATACTGTTGAAAAAGGAGATAAAGTGGGCAAGGTCAGTCTGGGGGTAAAATTATACGAGGCCTCAACTGGCAAGATAATGTGGAAAGCAGGTCATCAAATAGCAGATAGTTATATTTTGATAAAACCTGATTTGCCCAAAATAGCCCGCAATGTGGTTGAAGAGATGGTTAAATACATGCCGCATTGATTAACCGGTATTGAAGAAGGAGATACAATGAAAGAGCAAGTGCAAAAAGCAATAGATATAATTCGTCCCAGCCTGCAGGCTGATGGCGGTGATGTAGAACTTGTCGATGTCAGTGCTGATGGAGTAGTTAAAGTAAAATTAACAGGCGCTTGCCACGGCTGCCCGATGTCACAGATGACTTTAAAAATGGGCATAGAAAAGATAATTAAAAAGCAAGTACCAGAGATTAAAGAAGTTCTTTCCGTTTAAAAGTTGCTTGACAGCTTTTTGGGGGAAAAATTATTATATAAAAAGGAGATCGAAGTAAAATGGCGTATGTAATTACTGACGAGTGCATTGCTTGCGGCTCATGTGAGGATGAGTGCCCGGTGGAAGCAATTTCTGAAGGCGATGACAAATATCTTATAGATGCGAAGCTTTGCACTGATTGCGGGGCATGTGCAGATCAATGCCCGGTGGAAGCAATTGTGCCCGGAGAAGAAAAATAATTTACGTGTAAGCAGCGGATAAATCCGCCGTTATCCGGCGGATTTATCCACAGTTTTCCCTCTTAATAATTAAACACCGCCTTTACGCACTACAAATTAAACTTTCTTTTTAAACAAAATTTTTCTTGCAACCTAATCCCCGAAATACGAGGCAGGAGTTGTAATAAATGAATAAATTAATTACCTTTGAAGGTATTGAAGGTTCGGGAAAATCAACTCAAATGAGATTGATTGCCCAACACTTAACAGAAAAAAATGTCCCGCTTTTAATTACCCAGGAACCTTCGGGAACTGATATCGGCAAGAAAATCGGCGGCATACTTTTTAACCGCGAACATAATTATATGTGCGCGGAGACGGAAGTATTTTTATTTTGCGCAGCACGGGCACAACATGTCCGCGAAATAATCATGCCCGCACTGAAAGAAAACAGAACAGTTTTATGCGATCGCTTTTCCGATGCTACCTATGCCTATCAGGGTGCGGCACGCGGTCTTAACCTCGAATTTATTAAATCAATCAACGACTATTCCGCGCTGGGCTTGAAACCGAATTTAACATTACTGTTTGATTTACCGGTGGAGACAGGACTGAAAAGGGCAACAGACCGGGATAATCGTCTTAAAGACTCATCATTTTCCGACCGATTTGAAAGGGAGAGCCTTAATTTCCATAACAAGGTTCGCGCAGGGTATCTGGATATTTTAAAGAGCGAGCCAGCTCGTTTCCGCTTAATTGATGCGAATCGCGATGTAGAAACAATCCGGCAGGAAGTACTCCTGCATATTACAGAATTTATCGGACAGACTAATTAAGGAAAACAGATCATGTCTTTTCTTGATATTTACGGCCACGAAAGGCAAATAGCAATTCTTAAAAAAGCTATCGCTCAAAAACGAGTGGGGCATGCCTACCTTTTTTCCGGGATCAATGCTACCGGCAAAAAAACTCTGGCCTACGAGTTTGCCAAGGCGCTTAACTGCGAGACGGCGGAAAATCTCCACGATGCTTGCGGGGAATGTTCTTCCTGCAAAAAGGCACAGCACTTAAGCCATGCGGATATAATTTCTATTGAAGCTGAGGGTCAGTTTATCCGGATCAACGCTATCCGTGAAATCCAAGAACGAATGAAATTTAAGCCCCTCGAAGGCAGATGGCGGGCAGTTATCATCGACGAGGCCGACAAAATGAATGATTCCGCGGCTAATGCTCTTTTAAAAACACTGGAAGAACCTTCGGCTGCCAATATATTAATTCTGATCAGTTCGCGGCCTTATAGTATGCCGGCAACAATTATTTCCCGCTGCCGCCACATGCGATTTAACCCATTGACGACAAATGCCGTTACCCGGTATCTTGTGGAGCAAAAAGGGATGGATGAGCAAAAATCAGTTTTGCTGGCGGGTCTTTCCGGAGGGTCTATAGGCCGTGCCTTGGAACTGGATCAGGAAGATATTGCCTTCTTTCGTGCAGAGATTATGCAACTGCTGATGAATGCGAAAAAGGATGACCCGATCAGTTTACTGAATTTGGCCTCAAATTTCGGCCAGGACAAAAAGAAGATTAAACAGGGACTGGATATTATCAGTTCCTGCTTTCGCGATGCTCTCGTTTTCAAGGAAACGCGGAAAGATGAAATGCTGATTAATGCGGATAAATTCCCATTTATTAATCAACTTTCTCAAAAATTATCGGGTGAGCAAATTATCCGGAATATTTCTCTCCTCGCCGCGGCAGGGGAAACAATAGAACTCAATGTCAACAAAACATTGACATTGGAAACAATGGCATTTAAGCTCAATTATTAATTGCAGATCAAGCGGAGTAAAGACTTTGTTAACCAATATTATCGGCGTCAAATTTAAGCAAGAAGGCAGAATTTACAATTTCAATGCCGGCGATCTTATCCTGCACAGAGATGATCAGGTAATAGTAAATACGGAAAATGGACTGGCTCTCGGTGTTGTCGTTACGAACGTAAAGAGGTGTGAAGCTGAGGCGCTGCCTCCCAATCTTAAAGCGGTTGTTCGGATGGCAACTGCGGAAGATTTACGCGTTAAAGAGGAAAACAAACAACTTGAGGAAGAATCCAAAAAGTATTGCCAGGGAAAAATCAAAGACAGACAACTTCCCATGAAATTGATCACTGTTGATTATCTTTTCGACCGGACTAAAATTCTCTTCTATTTTACTGCCGAGACTCGAGTCGATTTCCGCGATCTGGTCAAAGATCTTGTGCAGAAATTTAAAACTCGTATCGAACTCAAGCAAATCGGAGCGCGGCAGGAGTCCAGTATGATTAAAGGTGTGGCCGTGTGCGGCCGCACCATTTGCTGTGCGGGAATTCTGCTAAATCTGGAACGCGTGACTGTAAAAATGGCCAAAGAGCAGAGTATGTCGCTCAATCCGGAAAAAATCTCCGGCCTGTGCGGCCGCCTGATGTGCTGTCTGGCTTTCGAGCATGAAAGTTACGCCGGCACCAAAAAACATTCTAAGGCGGCTAAACCTGCCGGCAATTGTATCGCGTGTAATTCTTTACCGGATGATAAAAAAATAACTGCTCCGGAAAAAAAGGAGGATAATAGCAATTCTAATTCTCCCCGGAGTTAGCAAAACATTAGAAGGAAAGGCTTTTAACATGTCCGAAGAATTTTATATTACAACACCGATTTATTATGTCAATGCATCGCCGCATATTGGCCATGCCTACACAACAATAGTCGCCGATGTGCTGGCCAGGTATCATCGCATGGCCGGCGGAGAAACTTTCTTTGTGACCGGAACCGATGAACATGGCGATAAAATAGCAGAAGCCGCGCAGAAGGCAGGGATTACTCCGCAGGAATATGCTAATAATATCAGTGCTCAATTTCGCAGCCTCTGGCCTGAGCTTTCCATAACCAATGATTACTTTATTCGTACGACGGATCAGAACCATATTGCAACCGTCCGTTACATTTTAGAAAAGGTTCATGCTTCCGGCGATATTTATTTCGGCCAGTATGAAGGCTATTATTGCGTCGGCTGCGAACGTTTTTACATGGAGAAAGAACTGGTCGATGGTAAATGTCCCGACCATCAAACCGAACCGGAGCATCGGAAAGAAAGCAACTATTTTTTCCGCATGAGCAAGTATCAGAACTGGCTGATTGATTACATCGGAGAACATCCGGATTTCATTCGACCGGAAAGATACAAAAACGAAGTACTGGCTTTTTTACGTGAACCACTGGAAGATCTCTGCATATCTCGTCCCAAATCCCGGCTCGAATGGGGCATTACTTTGCCGTTTGACGAAGCCTATGTAACCTACGTCTGGTTTGACGCTTTAATTAATTACGTAACTGCTTTGGGTTATCCCGCAGGCGAAAGATTTAAGAAATTCTGGCCGGTGGCCGAGCATCTGATCGCTAAAGATATTTTAAAACCGCACGGCATTTACTGGCCGACCATGCTCAAGGCGGCGGGTATTGAACCTTACCGGCATTTAAATGTCCACGGTTACTGGAATTCCGATTCCAGCAAAATGTCCAAGAGCCTCGGCAATGTTGTCAAACCTCTTGATCTGAAGGATAAATACGGGTTGGATGCTTTCCGTTATTTTCTGCTGAGGGATATGGTGTTCGGACTGGATTCCAATTTTTCGGAAGAAGCTTTTGTGCAGAGATTAAATTCTGATCTGGCCAACGACCTGGGGAATCTGGTCAGCCGGACAATTACCATGGCGATCAAATACTGCGACAGCAAAGTACCGGCAATAAAGCAGGAATATCATGATAATCTCCTGCTTACGACAGCCATTCGGACAGTAGGCGAAGTACAGAAGTGCTTTATAGAAATGGCCCTGCATAAGGCATTGATGGCGATCTGGGAATTCATCAATATTACCAACAAGTATATTGTCGAAAATGAGCCCTGGACGCTCGGAAAAGATCCGGCAAATTCGGAAAAACTTGTGGCCATTATGTACAATCTCCTGGCCGCTCTGCGGGCAATAGCTATTTTGATTTCCCCTTTTATGCCGGGAACTGC
>CAZYIE010000012.1:28590-39424 GCA_964646755.1 uncultured Smithella sp. | reverse complement strand
TAGTCAATGGGGTTCGCTGTCTGCCGGCAGTCCGTTGACCCGTGGCGAATCATTATTCCCCCGCATTGAAAAGGATAAAGAAAAGCCGTTACCGGTGAAGGATAAGAACGTAATAGATTTAAAACCGGAGATTGATTACGACGATTTCGCCAAAGCGGACTTGCGCGTCGCGACAATTTTAGAAGCACAGATGGTTCCTAAATCCACTAAACTTATCAAGCTAAAAGTAGATATCGGCGAAGAGCGGACAATTGTCGCCGGCATTGGCAAAGATTACAAACCGGAAGAATTAATCGGGAAAAAGATAGTGATTGTTGCCAACCTGAAGCCGGCAAAACTGATGGGAGTGGAGTCGCGCGGTATGCTCCTGGCAACCGACACCGCTGATGGCCTTACAGTTCTGGCTTTCGACCGCGAAGCAAAAACAGGTGCCAAAGTCCGTTAGCACTTAATTAATTATTGGCGTTACAAATCGTCAGTTATTCAATACTTTTCTTACTGTGCCACCAGTTGTGCTTATTATTGTACAGTCCAACAGGGTATGGCCGGTTGGAAAAAGAATCCGGACATACCCCCTCAATATCAGAATTTTATCGTCATACCTGTCCCTTCCCTTTGCCCTGTGTACCGGTGTCCTCCGTAACCAGCGGATGGCCGGCAAAAACCGCCGTTGTCCGTATCCGGAGCAATGGCCAGAGGCAAGGCGTCCACCGCACATACAGTCATTCAGCCCTTTCGGGGCAAGAGGGCGGCGAGGCAAAATGCAGGAAGGTATTCAACCTTGCTTTTCGGCGGCCCGTTACCCCGGGTTTTTCGGGGATCCGATTCGGTTTTTTCAGGATCGGACACGGCCTGCTCCGCGAAGAAAAACAACGCCCGCGCTGATCAAAAACCAGCAGAAGGCGACAAGAATCACGGTTGCACCCGTGGCTGTGCGCGCCCACGCCTGGGCGGAGATCAGAAGGCCGATCACCGCGGAGGTGGCGCTGATCAGCAAGGCCCACCAGACCATGCTACCTGCCGAGCGGGCGAAGTTTCGCGCGGCAGCCGCAGGAACAATCAGCATCGCCGTCACCAGCAAAACACCGACGGCCCATACCGAAAAGATGACGACAAGGGATAAAAGCCCCGCATAGATATACTGGTAGGCGGCGACCCGCACGCCGTGCACTTTCGCCACGACCGGATTGATTCCGATATAGAGCATTCGATTGTAACCGACAACCTGAAAGATGGTCAGGACCAGAAGCAGCGCGATCATCGCCCAGATATCGCCGTTTCCGATGGTCAGAATATCACCGTAAAGAAACCGTTGAATATCGCGGGCCACATGTTGATCCCGGCTGACTATTGCCAGGCCGAAGGCGACGACGCCGGAAAAAAACACGCCGATGACCGTGTCGGTGGAAAGCGCGCTCCTGCGTTGAGCGGCGACAATGACCACGCCCACAAGAAGCGCGAAGATCGGCATGCTCCAGTGAGGGCTGACGGCGAAAATGAGTCCCAGCGCCACTCCGGTGAAAGCCGAATGGCTGACGGCGTCGGCGAAAAAGGCCATGCGGAAATTCACCACCTGCACACCCATCAAAGCCACCATGGGCGCAAGAAGCAAAAGCCCCACCAGCGCCTGCTGCATAAAACGCATTTCCATAGATTGGAAAGGCAAAAGCTTTGGGACAAGGTCGTACAAAACGTTCAGATCAGGCATCGTTTGGATCCCCCTTACAGCAAGACGAAGAACAGTCGGATTTGCCATCCGGCAGGGCCCGGCCGTCCACCAGTCCCATATGCAGGCCAAAAATTGCGGTCAGGGTTTCCACGGTCAGCACCTCGCGGGGGGCGCCTTCCGCGGCCAGTTTGCGGTTGAGGCAAATCACATGAGTGGCGTGGTGCGTCACCGTGGGCAGGTCATGGCTGACCATCAATTGGGTGAAGCCCCGCTCGCGGCGCAGTTGATCCAGCAGTTCGCAGAAGATATATTCCCCCTGAAAATCCACCCCGGAGGCCGGTTCATCGAGAACCAGCAGATCCGGTTGCTTCCCCAGCGCGAGCGCCAGGAGCACGCGTTGCAATTCCCCGCCCGACAGGGCGCCGATTCTTCTTTTTTCCAATCCATCGGCTTTGACGGAAGACAGAAGCTCCCGCGCCCGTTCGCGATAGCTCCGGCGGATGCCGAACCACAGGGGGCTTCGCTGCCAACCCATGACCATAAACTCCAGCACGGTAAGCGGCATGCCCCGGTCAAATTGAAGGCGCTGCGGAACGTATCCCATACGCAGTCGTCGCCCCTCATCCGCCGGGGAAATCCGGATACCGCCCGCATAGGGTACTTCACCCAGCAGGGCCAAAAGCAGTGTTGTCTTTCCCGCGCCGTTGGGGCCGACGACGGCCGTGCAGCTCCCCCGGGGAATTTTCGCCGATATGTTTTCCAGAATGGTAATGCCGCCCAGGGCGACCGTGACATTCTCGAACATGACGGCGGCCCCGTTGCGGGTATGCGGATTCGCCATGCTTACTTGACCCCCAGAGTGGATTCAAGCGTTTTCATGTTCCGGCGCATGACCGTTTCATAGTAAGTGAGCGGCGCGTTTTCGGAACCGGTGGCCGCAGGGTCGAGCACCGCGATGGGGACGTCGGTTTCTTGCGACAGGGTTTTACCGATTTTTCCCGGGTATTGCGGTTCGGTGAAAATCGCGCCCGCCTTTTCTTTCCGGATGGTCCCGACCAGTTGAATCATCTCGGAGGCGGAAGGTTCCTGGCCGTGGGTCTGCATAACCGCAACGACGGACAGCCCCATATCGCGGGCCAGATAATCGAATACGCCGTGCGGTTGCACAATGCGGTTGTTTTTGAGGCGTTTTCCCAGATCGGACATCTCTTTGGCCAGTTGATTCATCTCTTTGGCATAGGCCCGGGCGTTTTTTAAATAGACTTTTGCGCCTTTGGGATCGGCCTTGGAGAGCCCCGCCGCGATGTTCGTGGCCAGTTTGGCAGTCATGCGGGGGCTGGCGAAGAGATGTGGATTGATCCCGGCATGGTGATGATGATGATTGTGACCGCCGGCATATTTAATGGTTTCCCCAATGCCGGTCGAACTGTCGATGACTTTAATGAGGGGGTTTGCCTTTTTCACCGGCGCGCCGAGAAATTCCTCCATACCGAGACCGTTCACCACCAGAATGTCGGCTTTGGCCAGCTTTTGCATGTCCTGGGGAGTCAGAGCGTAATCGTGCGGGCAACCCAGGTGAGCGGGCAACATCAGATCAATCTTTACGGCGTCCCGGCCATGCGCGACATTACGCACGATCTGGTAGATCGGAAAGGTTGTCGCCAGGATGTTTTTTTCGGCCGAGGCCACCTTTGCTCCAGCGGGGAATATCAATAGTCCCACGGCAACGATGACGGTCAGTATCATCCCTATCGCTTTTCTGTTCATAAATTGTCCTCCATGGCGTTATTTCTGCTAATGCAAACGCATTTGCATTAATATATCCAGAAATGTCTTCTGTCAAGCTTATTGCGAAAAGACTTGCAATAAGAAACAGGAAATCCTATAATCCAAAGCATGGAAAATCAAACCTTGAAGCGCAACACCACGCAAAGAACAGCCATAGAAAAGGTCTTCAGTCAGCATGAAAGACCTCTGGGTGTGGATGAAGTTCTTGAATACGGTCAGCAATCCGTGTATTCTCTCAATAAGGCAACTGTTTACCGGAACCTCAAGATGCTCGTCGACTGCGGGTGGTTGATACCGGTTTTTCATCCGTCGCTCGGAACGTTGTATGAACGAACCGGAAAGGGTCACCATCATCACTTCCATTGCCGGAAATGCAACCGCACGTTCGATCTTCCCGACTGCGCCCTGAAGGTGAATGAAGCGGCGCCGGAGGGGTTTGTGGTCGAAGAGCATGAAGTGTTTCTGCTTGGCCTTTGCCCGATCTGCCACAAGTCAGCTCGATGATCATCGCATCAAGGGGATCATACCGTGGAAACGCTTGTAAAACCAAAAACGATGGAATCAAAGCAAAAGCGAAAAAGAGGAACGCTGTCAGACCATTGTCTAATCTGATATTTCCGGCTAATGTTTGTCATTCATGAATCTTCAAGGAGGATAAGGTAATGAAAAAAATTCAAATAATCAGCATTGGACTTTTTGTGTTTCTTACTTGTGCCCTGTTGATCGATGCCGACGCCTGCTCGGTTTTCCGCGTAATCGCCAAGGACGGAACCATCATTAGCGGACGGACGATGGAATTCGGCCACGATATGGGTTATGCCATGATCGTGGTTCCCCGCAACAAAAGCTTTACCAGCCCCACACCCGACGGCATTACCGGATTAAAATGGAAAACCAGATACGGTTATGTGGCCAACAACGTCCTGGGAAAGGAAGACGGCATCAGCGACGGCATCAACGAGGCGGGCCTTTCTTTCAGTCTACTCTGGTATGACGGCGATATGCAGTGGCCAACCATCTCACCGCAAGACAAATCCCCGGCGCTGGCCAATATTGTTTTCGGGTCATGGGTTTTAGGAAATTTCAGCACGGTAAAAGAGGCGGCGCAAGCGATTGCCCGCGTCAAGGTATTCGGCATCAAAAATCCGGAGCTGGGCGGAGCGGTGCTCCCCGGCCATTTTATCCTGTATGATGCCAAAGGTGATTGTATAGTCATTGAATACGAGAAAGGCGAACTGCATATTTATGATAACCCTCTGGGTATCATGACTAACGCCCCCAATTTCCCCTGGATGCTGACGAATTTGCGCAATTATGTCGGTATGAATGACAGCATGCTTAAGCCAGGAGCATTTGGCGGACAGACCTTTAATACCACCGGCCACGGGTCGGGCATGTTCGGTATGCCGGGGGACATCACGCCACCAGCTCGTTTCGTCCGCATGGCCGTAACGACCAAATACGCAGATACGCCGGGAAATGCCGAAAATGCGCTGAACCTGGCACAGCACATTGTCAGTTCCCTGCACATCGTCCGGGGCATGGCGGTGGATCGCGACAAGAGCGGCAAAATCATCGCGAGTGAGACGACCCAGTGGTCAACCTATCGTGATCTGACCAACCGCGTCTATTATTTCCGCACTTATGACAATTTCAACTTGCGTAAAATTGATCTCAAGCAACTTGATTTCAACGCGGATAAGATTAAAACCATTCCGATGTTTGCCGATAAGGAAATCATCATCGATGTTACGAACCGGGGAAAATAAACCGCATGTATTCCCAATGTTGAACTGGTAATCTTCATCTATCTCGATTGGGTAATTCGGGGGAGGCACATCATTTAATTGCCTTTTCTACGTTGTTTTTTTGTGTTTTTCCGGATCTAACCCTCAATTTTAATCCCAGTGCATTAATCACTTTCAGCACTACGGATAAAATATCTCTTGACAAATAAGATTAACCAGGTTAATATACAGGCCATGAGCAAAGAGAACCGTGAACGCATTCTGGATATGATTTATCTGTCGCATCTCTATCTTCAAAAGATAGAGAGCACGCCACGCGACTATGGCACGGGAGATCTGCTTTATTCCTCGGAAATCCATACCGTTGTGGCGGTCGGCAAATCGCCCGGCTGTAACCTGACAAAGTTGGCGGGATCCCTGTCCATTTCGAAGGCAGCTGCTTCGAAATTTGTCGCCAAGCTTTTAGTCAAAGGCTATCTGGCAAAATCCAGAAGTTTCGATAATGACCGCGAGGTTGTCTTTAATTTGACGACAAAAGGGCAGACTGCGGCGGCCGGGCACGATAAATTCGAGGCCGAAACTTTCGGCCCGCTTTTTGAAGTCGAGTCGGTTCTTTCCGTTCAGGATTATCAGGTTATCAAAAACTATTTTCAAAAAATCGAAAGCATCGTCTCAAAATAATTTTTTTAACCATAAGATTAACCAGGTTAATATAATAGGAGGTTTTTATGAAGAGCAAAAAAACAAACGCGGTCCAAAACAACAAAAGAGTCCTTCCATTAGAACATTATTCAGCAAATTTAGACCAAACAAGGAGATATTAGAATGAAAACTCAAAGACTGTTAATATTATTGCTTATTTCAATAATTATGTTTTTAACTGGATGCAACATAAAGCTATCGTCGCACGCCGTCGACCCGAAAGAGTATCTTAAAGCCGACCATACACCCGCTATCGTATATCAAAAAAAAGCCACAGGATTATTTTATAATCCCTTTAATTTTAGTCATACTGATTTCGGAAAGCTCATACTAATCAGCATTAATGATCATCCATCAATTAAAACGGTTGAACTTGTTGTTCAAAAAGATAACAGGGGTGCTTTTGTTGTTGTCTATCACCAGAATGGTAAAGTTGAAAACTATATCAACCCCCATCTTTCCATCGACAAAAAATACCTGAAACCGAATAAGGATTGGGAAATTGCCGGCGAGCAGGATTTTGATTTTACTTTTAAAGATACTAAAAATGGAATTTCTCTCCTTCTTGATATGACAACCAGAAATGGTGAAAGAATAAAGATTAAGTTGCAGGAAAACCAATCAGACATAAAAAGATATTCCTTTCTCGCTGCAATTGGCGCTGATTTGAAGGAGGTTAAAAGATTTCCATTTATTTATCTGAGAGAAGCGGGCTTTATGCCAGTGGAAGGCACTGATGTTAGTTTTGAAATAGATGGGAAAAAGATGGAATTGACGACAGTTCCAATGAAAGTAGAAGGCCGAAAGTGCTTTAAGACGGTGTATTCCCTTGCCCCCTTGCCATTTTTCTGGAACGAAGAACGAGACATTGATCTTTTACCGGAAAAAATTGCAGATGGGAAAGAATATCAAAAGGATAATGTCGTATATTCTTTTTCTGATAATAATGGGCACAAGGAAATTGAAAAAATAACTTACACAGCGAATGAACATTCGGCAAGTTATAGATTTTCGCCTTCATTCCCCGACATGGCTTCGTTAAAAACAGGTTCTGAAAGAAAAGGGAAATTTTGTCTTGGTGTTGGTGAGATTGATGGGGTTATTTGCGGCACATATTCCGTAATAAATACTAACGGTGAGATTATTATTAATTTTCATCCCCAAAAATGTTGGCAACCTATGCCAGGCAAAGACTGGGTCTCTGCTTATCATTATTCCGCAAAAATAATATCAGCAGCTGATGATAGGTTGAAAATACAATCGAAATGGATTGTTGAATAACGTGTCACACACAGGACGTGAACTATTTTAGAATAATAGTACAATAAAGAGGCTGCGCATTTTGTGCGCAGCCTCTTCCCTTCTTTTAGAGTGTTTTGATTAATTACTGCTTCAATCCCTTTTGCAAAACTATTACTCCTTGGGCACATAGTCTAAGTTAATGTTGATACCGACGACATAGACTCAGAACATTATGCTTTCCAGAGGCCATGGAGATTGCAATATTCCCGCGCCGTAATACTCGTTGCATCAATGAGGAAAATTGCTTCCGGCGTCTGACCCGGCGCAAGGTACTGCCGATACGTTTTGCCGTCCGCGATAACCTCGATCCACTCGATGTAATGTTTTTCTTCCATGGGATGGGCGACGCTGCCTACCTTCACTTTTACACCGCCGGCTACTTTTTCTATTACAGGAACATGCTTTTCCTTGGCGGCATCCGTTGTATTTTCCGTCATCAGATTCATGGGCTGGCCGCAGCACACCAACTGACCCACACCGCCGTGAAGAACTTCCACAATATTCCCGCAAACCCCGCATTTGTATACTTCGCTTCTGCTGGCCATCATCAACCTCCTTGTTTTTTCGTTAAATGTTATTCTTAAAAAATTGACTAGTCAACTTTCTTAAACGTCTTTCCCTTAGCGCCGCATACCGGACAAGTCTCCGGCGCTTCTTTTTCTGAAGTGTAGCCGCATACCGGACAGATATAATAGCTGTATGATTCTTTTGCGCCTTCAAGATTATCAAGCATCTGCTGATAAAGACCGGCATGTATTTTCTCCACTTCGTTGGCAAAAGTAAAAGACCGTTCCGCCTCTTTATTTCCTTCCGCCTTAGCCCCTTCAATCATTCCCGGATACATGCTTTTAAACTCGTGAGTTTCTCCGGCTATCGCCTCCTGAAGGTTTTCCCTGGTGGAGCGAATTCCTTTCAATGCCCGTAAATGGGCATGGGCATGAACTGTTTCCGCTTCCGCTGCCGCCCGGAACAGTTTTGCTGCCTGAGCAAATCCTTCCTGGTCGGCCTTGGCCGCAAAAGCCAGATATTTGCGGTTGGCCTGTGATTCTCCGGCAAAAGCCTCCTTTAACGCATCTTCTGTTTTCGACATCATTTCCTCCTTCAATTTTTATTTATTATTCATCACTCCACTTATAATCATGCCAGATCAAAACGGTCCAGATTCATGACCTTGGCCCATGCGGCAACAAAATCGTTTATAAACTTCTCCGGGGAGTCTTTACAGGCGTAAACTTCCGCCAGAGCGCGAAGCTGGGAGTTCGAACCGAAGATGAGATCGACACGCGTGCCGGTCCACTTGAGCTTGCCCGTCTTGCGGTCGCGCCCTTCAAACACGTCCGCGTCTTTCGACACAACCTTCCACTCTGTGCCCATATCGAGCAGGTTCAGGAAGAAGTCGTTGGTCAGCGTTTCCGGCCGTTTGGTGAAGACGCCATGCGGAGAACCTCCGAAGTTGGTATTCAGAACGCGCATGCCGCCAATCAGCACCGTCATTTCAGGTGCGGTAAGGGTCAGCAATTGGGCCTTGTCCACCAATAACTCCTCAGCCGATACGGCATAGGCGGTCTTCTGATAGTTACGGAAACCGTCCGCTTTCGGCTCGAGCACGGCAAATGATGCCGCATCGGTCTGCCTCTGTGAAGCGTCCATGCGCCCCGGCGTGAAGGGAACAGAAACTTTGCAACCGGCGTTCTTCGCTGCCTGTTCGACGCCCGCACAACCACCCAGAACGATCAGATCAGCAAGCGTTACCTTCTTATCGCCCGCCTGGTCTTTGTTGAATACTTTCTGGATGCGCTCCAAGGTTTTGAGCACTTTCGTCAGCCGGGCAGGCTGGTTTACTTCCCAATCCTTCTGCGGCGCCAGACGAATGCGTGCGCCATTGGCTCCGCCGCGCATGTCGGAACCACGGAAGGTGGAAGCCGACGCCCAGGCAGTCGTTACCAGTTCCGACACAGACAGACCGGAAGCCAGAATCTTGCCCTTGAGGGAGGCGATGTCCTGCTTGTTGATCAGTCTGGAATTTACGGCAGGGATTACGTCCTGCCAGAGAAGTTCTTCTTTGGGAACCTCTGCACCGAGATAGCGCGAGCGCGGTCCCATGTCGCGGTGGGTCAGTTTGAACCACGCCCGGGCAAAGGCGTCGGCAAATTGTTTGGGGTTTGCCAGATAGCGCCGCGCGATCGGCTCGTAGATCGGGTCGAAGCGAAGGGAGAGGTCCGCCGTGGTCATCATCGGGCGGCGCTTCTTTAGCGGGTCGTGCGCATCTACCACCATGTCCTCTTCGGCCACGTCCTTGGCCAGCCACTGATTCGCACCGGCCGGGCTCAAGACCAGTTCCCACTCGTACTTGAACAGCACCTTCAGATAGCCCATGTCCCATTTGGTTGGACTCGGCTTCCAGGCGCCCTCGATGCCGCTCGAGATCGTGTCGCCTCCTTTACCGCTGCCGAAGCTGCTGGCCCAGCCAAGGCCCTGTGCTTCGATACCAGCACCTTCGGGCTCGGGGCCCACATGGGACGCAGAACCGGCGCCATGACACTTGCCGAAGGTGTGCCCGCCGGCAACGAGCGCGACTGTCTCTTCGTCGTTCATAGCCATACGGGCGAAGGTTTCACGAACATCACGACCGGATGCGACCGGATCAGGGTTGCCGTTGGGGCCTTCCGGGTTCACGTAGATCAGCCCCATCTGCACGGCGGCAAGCGGGTTTTCGAGATCCCGTTGGCCTGCGTAGCGGTTATCTCCAAGCCATTTATCCTCGCTGCCCCAGTAGATGTCTTCCTCGGGCTCCCAGACGTCTTCGCGCCCACCGGCAAAGCCGAAGGTCTTGAAACCCATCGATTCCAGGGCACAGTTACCAGCAAGGATCATCAGGTCGGCCCAGGAGATTTTCCTGCCGTATTTCTGCTTGATCGGCCACAGCAGGCGGCGCGCCTTGTCGAGGTTGACATTGTCGGGCCAACTGTTGAGCGGCGCCAGGCGCTGGCTCCCTGTGCCCGCACCACCGCGGCCGTCGCCCATGCGGTATGTTCCGGCGCTGTGCCAAGCCATCCGGATGAAGAGCCCCCCGTAGTGACCCCAGTCGGCCGGCCACCAGTCCTGTGAGTCGGTCATAAGCTTATAGAGATCCTTCTTCAGGGCCGCCAGATCGAGTTTCTTGAATTCCTTGGCGTAGTTAAACGTCTCGCCCAGCGGATTGCTCTTGGCAGAGTGCTGATGAAGAATCTTGAGATTTAACTGGCTCGGCCACCAGTCGCGGTTCGACGTGCCACCGCCGGAAATAGATTTACCTATCCTGCCCGTTACCGGGCACTTGCTTTCTTCAGTCATGATAAATCCTCCTTTCTGTCTCTAGTCTGGAATGATTCTTGGTTATAGAAAATAAAATCTGTTCATCATACTTCTTTCACCTTCGGTTTAATATGCCGCTAAGATGCAAAATGAGAAGATTAATCGGGCCGCTTCAGGCAGTCGCGGCAGTACCCGTGGAATTCCATCCGGGTGTCGGTAACGACAAATCCCGATTTGCGGGCAATGTCTTTGGGTTCAAGAGGCGCTGGGATGTAATAGTCGATAATCGTTCCGCACCGTTTGCAGATGAGGTTGATATGCTCAGACAGAT
>CAZYIE010000012.1:26307-28580 GCA_964646755.1 uncultured Smithella sp. | reverse complement strand
TCAAACTCCAGCTGTCTGATCAGGCCGCTTACGGAAAATTCTTTAAGCGTCGCGTAAACTGTCGATAAGCTGACACGTTTGGCTTTTTTACTAGCCTCATTAAATATCAGCGTGGCGCCAGGATGTGCATGGCGGTTTTCCACCAGCGCGTCGATAATTGCCAGGCGCTGCGGGGTGATCTTAAGGCCTTTTTCCTTTAATTGGCCGATCAAATTTTCCTTGTTGATCATTTTCATTTAGGAATCATTCCAGTTTAGTCACAAACTAACTACTCCGGTCATAATAATTTGTCAATCTTTTTATTCAGATATTTTCTTTTAGCAGATACCGGTGAATTTTAAGACAGAAGCTGCCGATTCTACCGCGCCACCAGATTGCGCTTCATTGCACTGGTAACTTCCGCTTCATCGTCTACTAAAAGAATACGCTTTTTCATAACAATCATTACTAACCAATCTCCCTTCGGATTTTACATAGAATCACAGATTCTGTCCCCTGACTACCTGCCCTGTTTCCAGAGGAAGGCGAATGTAGAAGGCAGTTCCTTCTCCGGGCTTTGTTTCAAAATAGATTTTCCCGCCATGTTTGCGCACAATGATGTTCTGCGCTATAGTCAAACCTTGCCCCGTCCCCTTACCGACCTCTTTTGTCGTAAAAAACGGATCGAAGACTCTTGATTGGGCTTCCTGAGGAATTCCCATCCCCGTATCGCGAATGCATATCTCTATTTCGTTGCCGTCCTGTCGTGTCGATATTTCGATACGTTCCTTTTCATTCCCCTCTTTACCGACTTTTGCTTGCAGCGCTTGAGATGCGTTAATAATAAGATTCAGGATGACCTGGCTGAAATCAGCGGGATAACCCTGAACTATCGGCAGGTCGGGGGCCAGGGTTGCGGTCAGCTCTGCCGTGTATTTCCATTCGTTCCTGCTCAGGGTGATGGTGGATTCGATGGCTTTGTTGATGTCCAGAGCGGACCTATCTTCTACGCCGGGATGGGAGAATTCCCGCATGGCCAGCACAATTTTGCTAACCCTCTGCAAACCATCCAATGATTGCTCAATTGCTTTCGGTATCTCTTGCCGGAGATACCCTATATCAATATCTTCCTCTTTTTGATGAATCCGTTCAATCAGATTGCTGACAGCCGGAAATTTTAAAGAATCAATGTCCTGCAAACTGTCCAGCATGGAGTTGAGGGACAGGATATCCTGAAAAGCTCCCCTCATAAAGGTGATGTTGTCCCCGACAAATTGAATAGGTGTATTGATCTCATGGGCGATACCCGCTGCCAACTGACCTACCGATTCCAACTTCTGAGAGTGGAGATCCTGAACTTCGCGCTGACGCCTTTCGGTGATGTCAATACAGTTTCCCAGAATAGCCGGGCGACCATTGAAACTGATCGGTGAAACGGTTTCCATGATCCAGCGGATTTTGTTATCTTTGGTGATAACACGGTACTCATAGGGGGCTTTGCGTTTTCCCTTAATCATCTCAATTGCCATTGGGGACATGATTACATAATCTTCCGGAAAAACAATCCTTTCCGGCCTCGTCCCGACGAGAGCTGCAACATCATAACCATAGTAATTTGCAGCGTTTTCCGTTACGTAAGCAAACAGACCGTCTTGAATGACAAAGACGCCGGTAAATGACTTTTCCGCCAGTGTTTTATAGACCTCAACTTCCCGCTGCATGGACTCTTCAAGGTTCCGTCTCAGATTAAGCAGGATCTGCAACAGCGCGGCAAGCAGTATCCCCGCCACACCCACGACCCAGGCTATCCAAGTCCGGTGCTGTTGCCGGTAAATTGTGGTGGTGTAGATTGACAACGCCCAGTCACGGTCGCCCATGCGCAGAGCCGTTTTCCAGTGTGCCGCACCCGCTAACGGAGTGTTGGGTGCGCCTTGGACGTCAGAACGGTAGAGCATACCTTTACTATCAGGCAAATGGGAGTCGGTCAATTGAAACAACAGCCCGGCCGGCACTTGGTCCCGCGTCGCGATTTCAATCATCTCATCGACCTTGACCACCACAACGGCAAAACCGAGCAGATTAGCTTCCTCATCATTAGCTCCTGTCGTCGGCATGCTTTCAACTGGCAATAGTTCCAGAATGCCGACCCGCTTTTTTTGCTCCTGCACTAACTGGATGGGTGAGGTCACGGCCATGCTTTTCGATGCCCGGGCCCGCTCGATAGCAGCGCGGCGAATTGGTTCGGCGTAGATGTCGAATCCCACGGCAGGCTTGTTATTGGCCAGGGGCACAAT
>CAZYIE010000012.1:2380-26297 GCA_964646755.1 uncultured Smithella sp. | reverse complement strand
CACGTACTCGGGTCGAACGGCGGCGCGGACAAGGCGGCGTTCGCTGTCGCGTTCGGTAATCTGAAATGAACCCAAGGGCGACAGGCCGCTCATCATCCGTTCGAATGCCGCACGCTTTGCAGCGGTAATCAAGTCGTTGAAGCTCATCGCGAAAATATCGGGATTATTTCGCAGCGTAATCCTCGTGAATTTTTCAAACTGTTTAAAGTCAAAATTCGGAGTGGCATCAATAAAATTGCGCAGAGAGGAGAGCACTTCGCGATGCGTGATTAAGCGGTCGGTGATCCGCCTGGTAATGCCTTCGCCATCGGCCTGAAGCTGTCTGTCTTGCACATATCTTTCCCAGCGGGTAGCGCCGTAAAAAACCAACACCACCAGGCACATAGTCAACAACATAGGCGCGATGATGCGCCAGCGCTTTTCGCTCCATAGTTCACCAGGCCCGTTGAACAGGCACAGGGTGAGCGGCGCAAAAATGATTACACCCAAGGCATCGCCCACATACCAGTTCCACCAGGTGAAGAGAAAATCGCCGCGCTCGACGACGCCGGCAGCACATAACCCCGTCACGCTGATTGAAGCTGACAGCAAACAGGACAGCACACCGCTCCAAAGCAGAAAACCGAGCGATGCCTGCGATTGTTCCAGATCACCCCGGTCTGACCCCTGCCAACGATGCACCAGCCAGACCCCGGCAAAAGCCTGCACGGCAGCGCCAGTGGCAATCGCAGCCGCCGCGACTGCGGTTACCGGGCTCAATGTACCGCCGAGCCAAGCGTGCGCCAGGTTCAGCATAACTGAGCCTAGCAATATGCCGATCAGCGCCCGGCGGCCAAACCAGAGCACGGAAGCCAACGCTAGACCGGCGGCCGGGAAAACAGGGCTGGCGTAACCCGGGGGAATCGCCATTGTGAGACCGACCGCGCCCAAAAGGACATAGGCCATAGTGAGCAATATTAAATTGCGTGCTGATAATGTGGAGTTTGCCATGGATTTGATATATCCTCCATTTTCCCGGAACTGCAAAATTATTTATTTTTGACCAGACACGTTATGAACCATATTTTCAATTAGATTTCATGTTCCATCGTTTATCCCGGCGCATTTTCCAGGGGAAGGCGAATGTAAAAAGTTGTCCCCTCTCCGGGCTTTGTGTCAAAATAGATTTTCCCGCCATGTTTGTGGACAATGATATTCCTCGCTATAGTCAAACCTTGCCCCGTCCCTTTTCCAACTGCCTTGGTTGTGAAAAAAGGATCGAATACTCTTGATTGTACTTCCGGTGGTATTCCCGGTCCCGTGTCACGAATACATATCTCTACTTCATTGCCGTCCTGTCGTGTCGATATTTCAATACGCTCCTTTTCCTGCCCTTCTTTCCCGACTCTTTCTTGCAGTGCCTGAGCGGCATTAACAATAAGGTTCAGGATGACCTGGTTGAAATCGGCGGGATAACCCTGAATTATCGGCAGGTCGGGGGCCAGGGTTGCGGTCAGTTCTGCTGAGTATTTCCATTCGTTCCTGCTGAGGGTGATGGTTGATTCGATGGATTTGTTGATATTCAGATCTGTTTTGCTCTCGCCTCCGGGATGAGAGAACTCACGCATGGCTAGAACAATCCGACTAACCCTCTGCAGGCCATCCAGTGATTGTTCAATCGCCTGCGGTATCTCTTCCTTAAGAAAACCCAAATCGATTTCCTCTTCCTTGTTATTGATCCGGGACAAAAGGTCTTGGGCAACTGCCGGGTTGGACAGATCATCGTTTTTAACGGCAACCAGTAAGGAAGCAAGGGAAAAAAGATCCTGAAAAGCACCTTTCATAAAGTGGATGTTGTCCCCGACAAACTGGATGGGTGTGTTAATCTCATGGGCGATTCCCGCCGCCAGCTGACCTACCGACTCCAGCTTTTGAGAATGGAGATCCAGAACTTCGCGCTGACGCCTTTCGGTTATGTCGATACAGTTCCCCAGAACAGCCGGGCGACCGTTGAAACTGATTAATGAAACAGTTTCCATAATCCAGCGAACCTTGTCATCTTTGGTAACAATACGGTATTCATAAGGGGCAGTGCGTTTCCCCTTAATCATCTCGATTGCCATCGAACGGATTTCGGCCTCATCTTCCGGGAGAATGATATTTTGCGGCTTTGTTCCTATGAGCATTTCAACGTCATAACCATAGTAATTTGCAGCGTTTTTTGTTACGTAAACAAACAGTCCGTCTTGAATGACAAAAACTCCGGTGAATGATTTCTCCGCCAGTGTTTTATACACGTCAACTTCCCTATGCAGAGCTTCCTCAAGGTTCTTTCTCAACTTTTGGGTTTTTATATTGAGAAAGACATTGATAGCGCCGACAACGAGGATCAGTAAAGCCACAGAGATCATGACAGTCAGCTGCACAGACGGTGAAATCCTACCCAGAACCTGTTTACGTTGTACTTCCCGTATCAATTCCAAAGCCGTTCCGGGCACAGCAAGAGAAATATATATCCAATCCTGCATGGTTCCTTCTTTTGTTGCTGAGGTAAACAATGTTGGTTTCCCCGATTGCGGCAAAATTCCCCCTGAGTTAAGCGCCGTCAAATAAACCGGTGAAAAGTCCTTAGCGGTGATTAGCATCCTGGGCGGACTGGTATCCTTAAAAACCAGCCAAGTCCTGTCTTTTTCAGAGTACATTTCCCCGAGCAAACGCCGAGTGATAACCTCCCGATTGACCCATGCCACTAATTGCGCCTCATGCCGCCCTTTGAAAAAATAGGCCACCGATAGAACAACCTCACCATCTATTAAAAGAATCGTCGGTTCATTGCGGTAACGAGGCTCAAGATAAGGCTTCCAGTTTTTTTTCAACGGCTCCTTTAGATTCGTATCCACCAGACAGGATCCCTCTTTATCTATTAAAACCAGGCGTTGATATATGGCATTTTTTTCAAATATTTTCTTTTGGATTAACTCGTCAAACCTTTTGGCGATGGGTGGCAGGCTAAGTTCCAGCCCGTATTCCATGCTCATTCCCAGACTCCTGTTTTCGAAGAAAACATCTACCTCCCGGGAAGTGACAAGGTTCATCAAATCATCTTTTTGTTCAGCGAAAAAAAATCCTATTGAAGCCACTCTTTTTTCAGTTTCATACCTGAACTGTTCCAGAGAGTTTTCTCGTAATTCTTCACTGGATTGATAATAGAGAACAAGCAGGATGCAGAAATACAGAACCACCGCCACATTGACGGCAAGAAGCATTAAATTACCTGCATACCGCCGTCCTCTGGTAAAATTTATATGTTTCCCCTGAAGAGTCACGGTGCATCCTACCTAGCAAAGAATTTTGGATAATAATTGGAAACAAAAGGATAATATTTTTTAGCCAGTTGGGCAAATGATCCATCCTTTTTGGCTTTGTCGAGAAAACGGTTGAACTCAGCCAAAAGTTCCGGAGCATCTTTGGAGAAAGCAACTGCCATGTCCTGAACTTCACTGACCGGCCCGATTATTTTTATTTTGCCGGGCCATTTTTGCAGTGCCACCAAAGCGTCAGGCACATCGAGAAGTGTCAGTTCCGTTTCTCCTTTGATAAGCGCCGGGGCTATATCATTGAGAGAACCGGGGAAAAGTTTAATTTTGTCTGTGACCTCCTGAAGATTGTATAAAGAGGGATCAAGGCATGTTCCAACTTTACCCAGCAGAGACCTCCCCTTCATTACTTTTTTTACCGCAGCTATATCCTTATCGAGGTTTCCCGAAGGCTTGATTGGTTTAATGGGAGAGTTATGCCTTGCAATCAGCCATACTTGAGTGGGAAATGTCGGCAAAGAAAAATTGACGGCTTTTTCCCGCCAGGGCAGAATAGTGAGTCCGTTTGCCGCCACATCACCTTTGATGGGCACAGAAGAGATAATTTCAATATCATTGCCCTTTACTTTGAGCCTGTTCCCGGTAAGATCGCTGAAAATATCACTCCAGTTCGTGTTCACAAATTCATAGCGGACACCTAAATGATTGGCAAAACGCTGCATCAGCTCAACATCCATGCCATCCCCTGACCCGGTAATAAAACCGGCATAAGGCAGGCCCAGATGACGTAAAACTCCGCGTTGCTTAACACCGTCCAGATCGGCGTAAACTGTGCCAGCACTTATGATTAGAATTGTTATAAAGATGCTGGCACAGTATGCGATTCCACTCCAAACTTTTTCCCATTTCGTTTTCATAAGTTTCTCCTCATTTTTTCACTTATGTTATTTTACAACGACTAGTCCTACCCTGCTTTCAGAGGCAGGCGGATGTAAAAAGTCGTCCCTTCGCCGGGCTTTGTTTCAAAATAAATTTTACCACCATGTTTACGAACAACGATATTCTGCGCTATGGTCAAACCCTGTCCCGTCCCTTTTCCTACTTCCTTGGTTGTGAAAAACGGATCAAAAATCCTTGATTGAACTTCCGGCGGAATTTCCATCCCCGTATCGCGAATACATATCTCTACTTCATTCCCGTCCTGCCTTGTCAATATTTCGATATTGCCCTTTTACAATATGATGAATAGTCAATATCCAAGAATTAATTATCCTCCGCTGGAGACTGTGTCGCAATTAGAAGAAATGCCATTCCGAACGTATGTGAGGAATCTTAAAACATTGAATTTATTGAAGACAATATTTCTCGCTTCGCTTCGAAATGACACAAAAATGAATTGCGACACAGTCTCCTGGCGGAGGTGTCACGCAGTGACGAAGGTGGAAAAATAACTGACTGCTTTGATCTTTGAGCTTCGAACTCTTGCACCCCCAAACCCCAGCCAGCGGGGGACATTCCTTCCCTTCATCCCTCAGCCTTTAGCCTTTAGCCTATGTTCCCCTTCATCATTGGGTATTCCTTGTTGAACATTGGCTATTCAGCTCTTTTCTTTTTCGCCGCATGGGGTCATGCGGCCTACAATTTATATCATTGACCATTGTAGCCCGGGTTTTTATTCTTTATATACAGACATCAGGACGCGAATGGTTTCCGTGCTGTCTTGTTTGAGCAGAAAATTTTTCAACCGTTCTACAGTTGCATCGTTGACTTCATACCCCCTGGGAATAACCAGAATCCCCTGTTTGTTAAAAATATCCTCATCCACAATCATTCCCTTATGCAGTTCGTTGAATTTGACATAAAGGACACTGCTTTTTTGCCGCGGCAGATCGATCGTTGTCAGCATATCCAGTAGAGTGCTGTCATACACTGTGCTGTCTTTGCTCATCAGATTGATGGCATCTTCCGGCTCGTAATGCCGAAACAGATAGAGATCAAAATCGGTGATCATCTTTAAGAGTTTTGCCCCGATACGAACCATTTCATTGGGATCATGAGTGGCAAAATTCAGAGGCACTGTATAAGTCATGGACTGTTGGGTTATCATGGAAGCCACCGTGGAGAGCCGCGGAATATTGGCAAGAAGCATGCCGGTTGTCTGGGGAATAGATTGAATCATCTCTGCCTCCTCCCTAGACAGATCCGCTCCCGCCAAATACTTTTCAATGCATTCCGTTGGAATATTAATGAATCCAACTGAAGAAAGCATAGCTGATAGCTCGTACTGCCAGGCCTGATAAAGCTTCATTTTGGAAGCAATCTGGGCTGCGTATTTCTTAAGACGCATAGACTGACTGAAGGCTATGGGGTAGGCCAGCGAAAGAATATCTGTAAGTATATTAATGCTGCCTTTGAGAGTTTTTTCCAGAAGTTCTTTTTCCGCCGTAATAAGGCGATATTGTTTAAGCCCTGCGTCAATGGCCCCTGATAAATTTTCCGGTGAACAAGGTTTGGTAAGAAAGCGAAAAATCGACCCGCGATTGATGGCGTCTATGGCTGTTTGCTGATCTGAATTGCCGGTCAGCATCATGCAGACACTCTCCGGCGCCCCCTGACGCACTTCCATGAGAAATGTAATGCCATCCATAACCGGCATACGCATGTCTGATATGATAACGGCAAATGGTCCGCTCTCGTCTATTTTTTTCAGACCATCATGACCGCTGGCGGCAGTTTCTATATTGTATTTTTTGCGAAGCTGACGGTGAAACCCGTCCAGGATGCTCTGCTCATCATCAACCAAAAGAATCTTTTCCAAGGAACATTCCTTTCCAGTAAGATTGTCTATGCTTGAATAAGTCCTTTGCTGTTGCATTAATGGTATCGCACATTCCGCGCAAAAGCAAAGTATTGTTTTTTAATGGAATTGAAATTTGTTGCTATTTATGCTCTAGGTAACCAGTAATTATCGACCCGGGAGGCGGCATATGAAAAAAAGCATTCTTTTCGTTGATGATGAAGAAATGGTTCTGCAGGGGTTAAAGCGTATGCTGCGCTCATGCCGGGATGAGTGGGAGATGGTCTTTGTGGACAGCGGCGCAAAGGCTCTCGACGCAATGACCCAGTCACCTTTCGACATCGTGGTGGCGGATATGCGGATGCCTGTTATGAACGGGGCGGAATTGCTCTACGAAGTAATGAAACGATACCCGCTCACAGTTCGCCTTATTCTCTCCGGCCACTCCGATAATGAACTTATTTTTAAAGCCATGGGGGCAACGCACCAGTATATTGCCAAACCCTGTGATCCGGTGTTACTGCAAGCTGTTCTCCGCAGGGCTATAGGTTCCGTGGAGATCTTGCACGACACGGAATTGAAGATACTGATCGGTCGTATGACAGCGCTTCCCAGCCTACCGATTCTTTATAATGAAATCATGGCCAAGTTG
The DNA here is from genome assembly GCA_964646755.1 of uncultured Smithella sp. Taxonomy (GTDB): domain Bacteria; phylum Desulfobacterota; class Syntrophia; order Syntrophales; family Smithellaceae; genus MVRV01. Next base: position 19,552 of record CAZYIE010000012.1, on the reverse strand, counting down.
CCGCAGCCCAATGTCCAGCTGCACGATATAACGGGCATTATTTCCAAAGACATCGGCATGACGGCAAAAATACTGCAATTGGTAAACTCCGCGTTTTTCGGAATGCCCTATCGCGTCACCGACTTAAATGCCGCCGTCTCCTTTCTTGGCTTGAATGTTATTACATCGCTTTTTGTGTCCGTGCATATCTTTTCTGAATTCAATGGGTTCAAGATAAAGGGGTTCTCGATGGAGCATTTATGGAAGCACAGTTTGGACACCGCAACTCTGGCCAATCAAATAAGTAAACTCGAGAGTAAAAACAGTACAATAGCCAATGATGCGTTTGTTGCTGGAATTCTTCATGATTCAGGACGCATCATCCTCGCGGCTAATTTCCCCAAGCAATATTCTGAGGCCATTGCCCTGGCCAGAGAGGAGCGCTGCGAAATATCAACTGCGGAAAAAATGGTCTTCAAGCACACTCATAGTGAGGTGGGCGGTTATATGATGAGTCTTTGGGGATTGCCGTTGCACATCGTAGAGGCTGTATCTTACCATCATAATCCGAGTTTCATATCCGAACAAACATTTTGCGCCCTCACCGCCGTGCATATTGCCAACAGTTTTGGGGATTCAGATTTTGAGACTAAAGAAGGCATTGTGTCAAGTCCGCTCGATTTAAATTATCTAAAATCAATGAACCTGCTCGATCGGCTTCCCGTATGGCGAAAACTTGCTCAGACAGAAGTTTCAGATTCTGCCTTGCCAGCAGATAATCCTTGATCACCTTCAGTCGTGAGACCAAAAGTCCAATGAAGTTGTCCTCAACAAAAGGAGCCACTGCTCGCCGTGATACTTTTATTACAGCGCTTATACGGCATGATCTTCATCCTGATGGGTGCCCCCTTTTGTTGCCTGCTTTTGCATTCTTCATGTAGGCAGAAACAGGTGTAACCGGCTCATGCAGACTTCCATCGACATACGGTAGTCTTCTTCGTCCAGAAGTTTCACCTCATGACGGCAGAAACAGTTATAAACGACTATGGGATCGGCTTTTTCCATATATGCATTACGCTGGTTAATAGTGTCCACTTTCGATCCCGACCGTATGGTATCATCCATAGAGCCGACTCCGTATGGTCTAGAGTCAGTTCTTGAAATATTAGTATTCTCCCAAGTCATTAATTTCCTTGCTCAGCTTTGGCTGGTTTAAATATCGCTGAGATTATTATATTTCAATACCCCATCTCTTCAAGAATCACCACTTAAACGGCGCAACCGAACAAAAAAACTATAAACTTCAGTCTTCAGACGCCCAGCCTCTGTTATTTATTCAATGTGCTGAGATATTTAATGACCGCATCCTTTTCTTCAGGTTTAATATTGGCGCCCTTTTTAATCATCCGGTCCACTGTTTTTTCCCAGGCGGCAGCATCTTTACTGGCCTTGTTTACCTTGGCGATCCCATGGCATTTAGAACATTCTTTTTCGACCAGAGCTTTAACCTCCGGCTGCGCCGCAGCAGGAGATATCAGCAGCAGAAACAAAAAAGTACAACTAACCAAAACCACGATAAAATTTTTCATACCCACCTCCCTAATCTTTTAATAGTTGTTCAAATACAGGGGCCTCGAAACCACCAATAGCCTGCCCTTTTATATAAAAGAACGGTGTTGATGAGATACCTATTTGAGCGGCCAGTTTTTTATGTGTTTTAATAATCTCTTCTGCTTTGGCGTCCTTACAGACATCCAATTGCTCATTATTATCGAATTTTCCCTTCATTACTTCTTCATATGTTTTTATTCGATCAGACGAGCATAAAATATGCTGAATCTTTTTTTCCGAAAGTTGAGACAAGGGATAAAAGAATAAATAAACGGTTACATCTTTCCGTGGAGACAAGAATTTATAGGATTCGCGGCAGTAAAAACAGTCTGGATCAAGAAATTCTACAATGACGTTTTTCCCTTCGCCAATTTTTAATGCACTATCCAGAGGCAGCTTCGCCATCTTGGAAGTCATCTTCTTTAAATAACTTTCGCGCGAAAGGCTTATTCCTTCTTTGGTAATTATATTGCCGTAAATTAAAACATCTGCTTCCGGGGCATAATAATAAAGTTGTTTACCTGTATATACTTCATAAATTCCCTTTATTGAAGTCGCGGTGATACTTTCAAAACTTCTATCAGGGAAACTTTTCTTAAACATTTCTTCGGGCGATGAGTTTTTGGCCGCAACACAGGCAGGCAAAAATAAAAAGAAAAACAACGCGAGAATAGATGATCGCTTCACTTACAGACTCCTTTTGACAATATTGTCATGTCTAAAATATCATGTCTTTATTGGGGTCGCTTGGTCCTGATAATTCTGGTCTGTTCAACCCCTTTTCCGGGAAGATAGCAATACTCCTGGTAGATATCAGATCCTATTGGTTCTCTCCATGTAATTCGAATAAGGCCTGGAAGCTCTTTTAACGACTCCAGATCTTGCGGGAATGATGCGGTATCAATATCACTCCTGTTTTTATAATAGAGGACACTATACCTACCCACTGATACTGTTTCCTGTTCAAATACATAAAAAACAATAATCAGCCCCAATATGAATATGGCCGCCGCTATTAAAAGTCCTAGAGTAATTTTTTTCATATTCCTTTTTCTTCTTGTTAGCACATTAGCAGAAATCATTCGGACTTTCCATAGCATAAATTTTTTTATTATAGCATAGTTCGATGCGGTAATACTTTTTAACAATACTACTTGACGCCTTCGCATATTTTCCCTATTCTGGACGAAATAATTTTATTCGAGTAAATAGATGATTGAAAATCTGCTGGGCAATTTGCATCTATATTTGCAGGGTTCTGTCCTTCTGGCATTTCTGGCTGCCTATATCGGCGGTGTTTTAGTCGGATTTACTCCCTGCACGTACCCCTTAATTCCTATCACAGTCGGATTCATCGGAGCACAGGGATCATCTTCCAAACTGCGCGGTTTTTTTCTTTCCTTATTTTACGTATTCGGTATGGCCGTAACCTACTCCATCATGGGAGCAGTGGCTGTTTTTGCCGGCAAGATTTTCGGGCAGATGCAGACAACACCATGGACATATTTTATCATGGCTAACTTATGTATTTTTATGGGTCTGGCGATGCTGGATGTCTTTAACATAACTCTCCCCGTCCCGCAAAAGCTTGTACAACTGAGCGGGGGCAATAAGAAAAAAGGTTTTTTGGGCAGTTTTTTAATCGGTGCTACATCCGGTATAATTATCGGCCCTTGCACAGCGCCGGTACTGGGAGTTTTGTTGGGTTTTGTGGCCATGGGCACCAATTTAATTCTGGGCATGAGCCTGCTTTTTGTTTTTGCTTTCGGCATGGGCACTTTGCTGATTATTGTCGGCACTTTCGCCGGAATGATTGCCGCCCTGCCGCATTCCGGAAAATGGATGACTAAAATAAACTTTGTCTTTGGATGGATATTGATTGGCGCTGGTGAATATTTTCTGTATACTGCCGGAACACTTTCTTCTTAAAAAAGATTGAAATATGATGAAAAAAATTAATATAGCGCTATTTACATTCGCTTTGCTGGTTTTGTTCCCGGCCAACTATTCGCTAGGGCAATTCATTCCCAATGCTCCCTTTAAGGCGGCCTCTCTTTCTGCTCCTGATTTTTCTTTGAAAGACCTGCAGGGCAAGTTTTTTCAACTGAGCAAGCAAAAGGGGAAACCTGTTTTAATTTTTTTTGGTACTACCTGGTGCCCTTCCTGCCGCAGCGAACTGCCTCATTACAAAGGAATATATGAAGTTTATGCAAAACGCGGTCTGGAAGTCATCTACATTAACATCAGCGAAACACGAGGGAAAGTAGCCAAATTTGTTACTGCCAATGCCCTACCCTTTAAAATTCTGCTGGATGAAGACGGGGAAGTCGCCACTAATTATGCAGTTGTCGGTGTTCCGACATTAGTTTTAATTGACAAGGAAGGGAAAATCATCAAGATAACTCACTCAACTGCGGATTTACCGTTAAAAAAACTCTTCCCTGTCAAATAACAGAATGAATCAAGCGACAAATAGCGAAGTATCTAATTTAACCTATTATCGATAAGACAATTCATGAAAAAAGCACTGGAAGGAATTAGGGTAGTAGATTTAACCCATGTACTGGCCGGTCCCACGGCGACAATGTTTCTGGCAGATCTCGGTGCGGAAGTAATTCATATCGAACCGGAATCGGGAGACGACTCCCGCCAGTTCGGGCCACACATCGGAGGCAATGATATCAATAAGAGCAGTTATTTCATTAGCGTGAATCGCAATAAAAAAAGTCTCGTTTTGGACTTGAAAATGAAGGAAGGCCAATCGATCTTAAAACAATTAATAAAAAAATCAGATGTTTTAGTCGAAAATCATCGACCGGGTGCAATGAAAAAATTAGGCTTCGGCTGGGAAGAAGTGCATAAAATGAATTCCCGTTTAATATATGCGTCTATTTCGGGATTCGGGCAAGATACTTTGCCGCAGTATGCCGGGCGCCCCGCTTATGATGCAGCCGTTCAAGCATACAGCGGGCTTATGAGCATAACCGGACCGGAAGGCGGAGAGCCATGCCGGGTCGGAACTTCCATCAGCGATATCCTTTCCGGTTATCAGGCCGCAGTATCAATTCTCGCTGCTCTTTTTTATCGGGAAAAAACAAATATTGGACAATTCTATGACGGTTCGATGGTGGACGGCTTATTTTCAGTTTTAGAAAATGCCATCGTTCGTTACACAAGTACCGGTGAAATCGCCCAGCCGCTGGGAAGTGCTCACCCGTCAATTGCTCCTTTTCAAGCTTTTAGAGCTAAGGATGACGTCTGGATTATTGTGGCTGTCGGCAATGATAAACTCTGGCAAAAATTCTGCCGGTTATTGGACAGAAGAGATCTCATTAATGACCGCCGTTTTGCCGACAATATTGACCGCGCTAAAAACAAAAAGTCCCTGGCAGTCATTGTCCAAAAAGAACTGGCCCGGAAGAAGGCGGCAGTCTGGTCAAAGAAATTGGAAAAAGAAGGTATTCCTTATTCACCGCTTAACAGCATTAAAGATATTTGCGAGGATGAACACATTCGACACAGGGGAATGCTCAGGGAAATCAATCAACCACTGGTCGGCAAAATTAAACTTGCTAATTCTCCTTTTCGCCTGTCAGTAACACCGGCACAAATTTATGCACCGGCGCCAGGTCTAGGTGAACATTCACGGGAGGTACTCGACAAAATACTGGGATACCCTCCGGCAAAAATAGAAAGACTAAAAAAAGCAGGTGTGATAAAAGACTAACCTCTTGTAATGTTTGAAAGGTAATATATGACTGCAAAAAACTGGTTGCAAAATTTTACCAGATCGCAAAGCGACCGCTGGATTGGCGGTGTATGCGGCGGCTTGGGCGCGTACACACCTATCCCTTCCTGGACATGGCGCCTGATGTTTACATTATTCCTGCTTTTCGCGGGTTCGGGTTTGTTATTATACATTCTACTTTGGATATTTGTTCCGGAAAACACGGAAAACGAAGATACCCAACTTCCAGCCTAGCTGTATTTTGGGGGAAAAGGCATAAAGGATTGTTACGGATTAAAATTGATAATCTCGTTGTCGATAAACACGAGCCAAAGATTATAAAACATTCTTATCCTCTACTATTCATTCATGGCGCCGGCGGCACGAGTGAATATTTAAAAAATTATCTGCAGTTTTTTGCCCGGGCTGGTTGGCAAAGTTATGCTATTAATCTGCGCGGCCATCATCCTTCTGAACGTGAATCTACTTTGGCTCAGATGACAATTGAAGATTATGTTGAAGATGTGGGACGGGTAATGACGGATTTATCGATTGAAAACTGTGCTTTAATCGGACACAGCATGGGCGGGCTAATTGCCCAGAAAATTGCAGCGCAGTTCCAGTCCGTCAAAGCACTGATTACCATCGCCAGCGCCCCGCCTTTCGGTGTTCCGCTGGAAATGCATGCCGATCTGCTTCATCCCGAAACAATTATGAAATCTCTGTGGGATATTAAATCTATCTGGGATATGATGAATTTTACACCAGTGGCAACATCGGCTTATATGGCGGAAAAAACATTCCTCAATAATATTGATGAAGACGAAAGAGAAGAAATTTTCAGCATGTTTGTTGCCGAATCATTGATGGTGGGCTATCAGATCGCTCAGGGCGTATTTGTTGATCAAAATAAAATAACATGTCCAAAACTCGTCATCGGCTGTAAGCTTGATGCTATGGCTCCGGAGGCAATTGGTGAAAAATTAGCCGAATTTTTAGGGGCTGATTATATCGCCTACGATCAATTCGCCCATCTGCCGATGCTGGAGGCAGGATGGGAAAAGTCGGCAGAGGATATTGCTAACTGGCTGAAAAAAACCGTCGCCAATCAGGCAACAAAAAAGAAAGGATAGATCATGAAGCTAAAGGATGACATTTACGTCTATGAATGGACAAACAATTTCGAAAACAACTGTAACAGCTATTATATTGGCGGTTCGGTAAACGCGCTAATCGATCCGGGATTATCCCGTTATCTGCCGGACTTACTAAACCAGATGTCCGATGATGGGATCAAGAAGGAAGATATTTCTTACATAATCAATACCCATTCTCATCCCGACCACTTCCAGGCCTCCGAACTGTTTGATACTGGGACAATCAAGATCGCACTGCACGGAACGGAAATGGAATTTTTAAAAGGAATCGGCGGCAAACTATATGGCCTCTTTGGAATTTCAGTTCCCCAAGTGCAAGTTAATTTCCCGCTTACGGAAGGCAGCATTCCTTTGGGCGATCAGCAATTTACTATTATCCTGGCGCCTGGCCATTCCCCCGGTTCCATCGGGCTTTACTGGCCCCAGCAAAAAGCTCTGTTCTGCGGCGATGTTCTTTTCGACCAAAATGTCGGCCGCAGCGACTTTCCCGGCGGCAGTGGCTCTCTGTTAAAAAAGAGCATTATTGCTTTTTCCCAATTAGATATAGAGTTGCTTTTTCCGGGACACATGGGTATTGTGGCCGGCAAGGAAAGAATCCAGAAAAACTTTAATATCATTATTCAAACCATTTTTCCCTATATTTAAATCAGCGGTTTTAGCAGCTGGAGGATTATTACTAATGGCTAATGAGGCAAATAAAGTTATTTACTCTATGATCGGAGTAAGCAAAATATACGACAAAAAACCGGTGCTCAAAGACATATATCTGTCGTATTTCTATGGAGCGAAGATTGGCGTATTGGGTTTAAACGGTTCAGGCAAAAGTTCTCTTCTCAAGATACTGGCAGGCGTAGATCATGATTTTCTCGGGCAGGCAATCCTTTCCTCAGGATATACCGTAGGCTACCTGGAACAGGAACCAAGGCTCGATGATACCAAAACAGTCAAGCAGATTGTCGAGGAAGGCGTGCAAAGCACAATCGATCTCATCGCCGAATATAATAAAATCAACGAGCAGTTTTCCGAACCTATGAACGACGAAGCAATGGCCAAATTATGTGACAGGCAAGCTATCGTTCAGGAAAAGCTAGATAGCCTTAATGCCTGGGATATAGATTCCCGGCTCGAAATGGCCATGGATGCGCTGCGCTGCCCGCCGGGTGATACACAGGTGCAAGTCCTTTCCGGAGGCGAAAAACGCCGCGTCGCTCTGTGCCGTCTGCTGCTGCAGAATCCCGATATCTTGTTGCTCGACGAACCGACCAACCACCTGGATGCCGAATCTGTGGCCTGGTTGGAACATCATTTACAAAAATATCCGGGCACTGTTATTGCCGTAACCCATGATCGCTATTTTCTCGATAATGTCGCCGGCTGGATTCTGGAACTGGACCGCGGCCAGGGCATTCCGTGGCAGGGAAACTATTCATCATGGCTCGAACAAAAGCAAACCCGTTTGAAGAATGAAGAAAAAGTTGAAGGAGAAAGAGTTAAAACACTAGAGCGGGAGCTGGAATGGATCAAAATGTCGCCAAAAGGAAGACATGCCAAATCCAAAGCCCGTATTAATGCTTACGAAGAACTGCTGGGACAGAATCAGGAAAAAGAATCCAAAACACATGAGATTTTCATTGCTCCCGGACCCCGCCTGGGCGATCTCGTCATCGAAGCACAAAATGTAACTAAAGGCTTCGGCAATAAATTACTAATGGATGGGATGTGCTTTAGCCTGCCTCCCGGGGGAATTGTCGGTGTCATCGGTCCCAACGGAGCGGGGAAAAGCACACTTTTCAAGATGATCACCGGTCAGGAAAGCCCGGATTCAGGGACTTTCCACATCGGCGATACGGTAAAACTGGCCTATGTAGATCAAAGCCGCGATGCCCTTGATCCTAATAAAACTATTTGGGAGATGATTTCCGACGGACAGGAAATTATCGCCATCGGCTCAAGACAGGTAAATTCCCGAGCTTATGTTTCCCGCTTTAATTTATCCGGTACCGATCAGCAAAAGAAAGTATGTATGCTTTCCGGCGGGGAACGCAACCGCGTTCATCTGGCCAGAATGCTGAAAGAAAGCGCTAATGTTATCCTGCTCGATGAGCCCACCAATGACTTGGATGTCAATACTCTGCGCGCACTGGAAGATGCTCTGGAGAATTTCGCCGGCTGCGCCGTTGTTATCAGCCATGATCGCTGGTTTTTAGATAGAATCTGCACGCATATTCTGGCCTTTGAAGGAGAAAGTAAAACTCTCTGGTTTGACGGCAACTATTCAGAATACGAAGCAGACCGCAAGCTTCGGTTGGGCGCGGCAGCGAATCAGCCCCACCGGATCAAATATCGCCAGTTAACCAGAATCTAGCAACCGGTAGATGGGGGATTCTGTCACCGGTCACCGTCCCGGAGAGGTAAATATGAAACAAAAGACCTCGACAATCTCATTTTTTATTTTTATTATTTTCCCCGTCATTCTTCTTCAGGGCTGCCTGCAAGCTGCACAGGAAACTACTTTTGATTTGGTCATCAAAGGGGGCCGGGTTTATGATGGGACAACCGCCAAACCGCGCATCATGGATATAGGCATCAAAGGTGACAAGATAGCTGCCGTAGGCAATTTCAGCGGGATTGCAGCAAAAACCATTAATGCCCAAGGATTAATCGTAACTCCAGGGTTTATTGACGTTCATTCCCATACAGATTTTATTCTTCAAGAAAAAGGCATCGGGCGGATCATTGCTTACATCAAGCCGAGCCTCAATGGCAACCACAATTATCTTTATCAAGGTGTAACTTCAATAATCACCGGCAACAGATCTAAAGGTTATGCCAATACGGCCAAATGGCTGGGCTGGGTTGATTCTCTCAAATTCGGCACCAATGTCTACCACCTCGCTCCTGTCGCCGCGATTCGCGAGGATATTTTCGGCAGCAAAGCACTTCAGCCCTTAGATGAAACGCAAAGAAATATTTTGAAAAAACGGCTGACCAAGGAAATGGAAAACGGCGCCGTGGGCATTTCCTGCGACCTCTCAGCCAACCCAGATCAGATGTTGACCGTGAATGAACTGGCGGATATGGCCCGCGGCATTAAACCTTATGGCGGCGTCATGGCCATCAACCTGCGCAGCAATTCCGGAAAGCAAGATGCCACAGGAAATCCCGCATTTATAACTTCATTGAAGGAAGTTGTGCAAATCGGTAGACTTTCGCAAATCCCGCTGGAAATTTCCAGTTTAAAGTTAGCGGCACCAGAGAATAATTTCAGCTACGGATCGATCACCGCGGTTATCCGCAATGCCCGTCGGGAGGGTATCGATATTACCGCCGATCAAACCCCCTACGATGCGGATGTTGACGTATTAACGCGTTTCCTGCCCGCCCCATACGTTACCGCCGATAATAAAATTGCCAGAGAATACACAACCGCGGAAGGTAAAATTATTCTCATCAAAGCCATTGACAAGCTTTTTCAGAGCCTGGGGCCGGAAAAGTTTTTAATTCTTTCTTATCCGGCGAATCAATCTTACGAAGGCAAAACCATCAGCCGGATTGCCACCTTTGAAGGCAAAACCCCTGCTCAGTGTTATTGGGAAATGGTTATGGCCAACCCGGCACCTATGGTGGCGTTAGAAGGGTACAGTGAACGTTTCGCTAAAAAAATCATGCCCAGCCAATTCGTCTTTACGGCATCAGAAGGAATATCTTATGTTCAAGGCCGGACAATACCCCATCCCGGTTACTGGGGAGCTTTTGCCCACAAATTGCGCAAGTATGCGCTGGAAGATAAAATTATCCCGCTTCAGGATGCCATCCGTTCCATGACCACACTTCCGGCAGAAAAATTCAATCTCCGAGGCCGCGGACAAATTGCCGTAGGCTTCTTTGCCGATATTGCTATTATTGATTTGAAAAAAATCAAAGATAAAGCCACGTTTGTTCAGCCGGAGCAATACGCCGCAGGTGTGGAGTATCTGATAGTCAATGGTATTCTTTCCATGGAAAAGGGAAAAACAACCGGCAAAAAAGGCGGCAAGGCACAAAAAAGAATTTAGTTAAGAGCTTATAACCAGGAAATAATTAAGGAGGAACCAATGAGCCATTCGACTTGTTACCGGCCGGGTTCAGTGGGCAAAGCCCTGGAATACATAGATATCGTTATTGACAAATCATAAGTTGATGACGGCAGCGGCGAAGGGGAAGTTATAATCTATGGCCCGAACGTCATGCAGGGTTATCAGAACAAACCGGAGAAAACAGTGGAAATAATGACATCCGACGGTGGCATCCGCACCGGCGACAGAGGAAAGCTCGATGCGGACGGTTTCCTTATACCCGTCCTGGAAAAGCACGTCAGGGCAGTGAATCCCGCGATCGATCTGTCCGATATCCTGAATAATACTGAAGTGAAAAATCTGATCACGCTGGAAATCGCCAATCATTTGAAGAAAAAATACGGCGGTTATGAAATCCCGAAAAAGATAGTTTTCGTCAATGAAGATTTCACTGTCGATAACGGCATGCTCACTCAGACCATGAAACTCAAACGGCGCTTTGTCGTCCAAAGACACAATGAACTGATTGCCGGCCTGTATAGCGGAGAGGAATCAGCGTAAACAGAACTGGAGGAAAATATGCTCAGAAAAAACGGCCCGGAAATTTCATATTTAATCGTTTTTTACCGGATTATCTGTACATCTGCATCATTTTTTCTTATCCTATCGGTAATCTCCTGCGGACAGGATAAGAAAGTATCTGATTTGAATTACCCTTCACGCAACCCAAACTGGCAAATGGTCGTGGATACAAATTATCCAGCCTGTGTTCCCCAAAATTCCGCTGCCGTTATCCGGACAACAAAAGGAGGGATCCAATACGTCCGCACCCCTGATTACAGGTTTAATAACCTTCCCGGTTATCCGTTTAAACCAAATTATGTTCTCATTGACGGACTCCGCATGCATTATGTCGATGAAGGACCGAAGAACGGCGAGGTTATATTAATGCTGCATGGCCAGCCCAGCTGGTCCTATCTTTACCGGAAAATGGTGCCGGTTTTGGCGAAAGCAGGATACAGGGCGATTGCCCTTGACCTGATCGGCACCGGACGCTCGGACAAGCCTATTGAACTTGGCATTCACACGTTCGAACAGCAGGTGAAATGGGTAAAAAAATTCATCAGGGAGCAGAAGCTAAAACAGATTACTCTTTTCTGCCAGGACTGGGGTGGGCTCATCGGACTGCGGATCGCCGGTGACAGGCCCGGGGACTTTGCCAGAATCGTCGCGGCCAATACTACTCTACCGGTGATGAAAAAAGGAGAAAACCCGCTTTATGTGCCCAATCCGGTGAAGATTGACTGCTCCGTTCCCGACAACTTTATTCTGGCCATCGGGCTTGCATCGTTGGAAAAGTTTCCCCAAAGTTTTCAGCGCTGGATAAATTACTGCCTCTCAGCCCCGAATATGGAACCGGGACAGGTTCTGGAGGCCGCAACGGTCATTGATCTAACACCGGCGGAAAAAGCGGCTTATAACGCCCCATATCCGGACATCATTTATAAAGCCTCCCCCAGGGCCTTCCCTTCCATGATGGCTGCCATTGAAGATAATAATCAACAAGCATGGGAAAATCTCGGCAAATTTGAGAAACCATTTCTCACATTTGCCGGTGAAAAAGACAAATTGCTTGGAACTAAGGAACGCATCAATTTGCTGATCAATCATATTCCCGGCGCCAAAGGTCAATCGCACGAACGTTTTAATGCCAACCACTTTATCCAGGAAGACGTCGGTGAAATTCTGGCCGAAAAGACGGTGCAGTTCATAAAAAACAACCCGGTCCGTAAATGATCTGTTTAAAATTCCTGTTGAGGAACTACACTTGAAAAAGATTGGACCAATAATTTTAACAACAGTTTTTGTATCATTGTATATTGCTTTTTTCACCTGGTATGGAGGCAGCGGAAAGCCGTTGTCCGAAGCGGAAGCAAGCGCACTGATTGCCGAAATGCAGCAACGCTCAGGAAATAGCGGCAAAACGGAAACACTGATACTGCAAAAATTCCGTGATCTCGCCAAAAGCGATGACGGCAAAGAATATTACATGGTTAATTTGATGAAATTCCGTAAGAAAGCTCTATACCCGGAAGGATCAGGTTTTAATGACAATCCCATCGCAGCCAGCAACCGTTATAACGCCGCGATCATCCCGCTTTTATTCAAATACGCGGCGCATCCGGTGTTCGGTGCCAATGTAAGCGGCAAATTCATCTCTTTTGAAGGCGCTGAAGAATGGGATCAGGTCGCGATGGTCCGCTACCGGAGCAGAAGAGATATGATGAAAATGGCCGTCGAAATCGCGGGATCACGTATCGATATTCACAAATGGGCTGCTTTCGAAAAAACCCACGTATTTCCTGTAACACCGCTTGTCGATCTAAATTTTATCAGAATAATGGCAGCTCTATTCTTTGCCGCAATCGCACTTTCCATCCATTTATTTCTGGGCAGATTTGCTTTTTACACAAATTACGGAAAAAAGTAGGTAAACATTATACGAGGGAAAATGGACACTTTACTGAACCCCACATATTTTATCACCAGCGATTCGCCTGCCATCGGTGAGTTTTCCCGGACGGCCATCGAAGACGCGCAATCGGATTTGGAGAAAGCCATAAAACTGTATTATGCTGTACGGGATAAAATTATCTATAATCCTTACTCGTTTTCTTTGGATAAAGAAAGCTTCCGTGCGGATCTTATCCTCACCAAAGGGAACGGGTGGTGTGTGCAGAAGGCCATCCTTCTGGCTGCCGTCGGACGTGCCGCCGGGATTCCCGCCAGGCTGCGCTTTGCCAATGTCATAAATCATCTTGTCACCGAGCGACTGAGGGAGCTGATGAAAACAGACCTGTTCGTTTTCCATGGATTAACGGAATTTTATCTGGAAGGCCGATGGGTAAAGGCAACCCCGGCATTTAATCTCTCACTGTGCGAAAAGTTCGGGGTGCTGCCGCTGGAGTTTGACGGCAAGAACGATTCCACTTTTCACCCGTTCGATAAAAACGGTCGGCGTCATATGGAATACGTTCATGACTACGGCCCCTTTGATGATTTCCCTTATGAGCTGATGATAATGGAAGCGCGTAAATACTATCCTCATTATTTCAGCGCTGAAATTCCGGAATTGCCTGCCGCCCCTGATGCCTTTGAGGTCGAAGCAACCAAAGAGACGGACAAGCGGATCGGCTGAAACACACCACCGACAATTTAGCTGCGGTACTGTCTTTTATATTTCATCCGGCTCCAGAGTGTGCATTTTGCTCGAATTCTATTCTTGATGTTAATTCAACAAGAAATTGACATTAAAGATAAACTTCCCTATATTGCAAAACATCAACTGACAATGTCTTGTCAAAAAACCAAATTGGAGGAAATGCGGATAATGGCAGATTAAGAAACCTTAACCAGCAAATAAAGAAGGGAGGATGTGTGCTTATGGCAGATATTTATTCTCAGAAACCATGGCTGCGTAATTATGACAAGAGCGTTGGACCGCAATTATCTTACGAGGACAAGACATTTGCGGTAATGTTCGCAGAAACGGTAAAGCAGTATCCTAACAAAACCGCACTGATTTATCTGGACACGAAGCTGACTTTCAAAGAAATTGACGCTCTTTCCAACAGACTCGCGCAGTATCTTCTAAAATGCGGCCTCAAGCCGAACGATGTCGTCGGTTTGCACATGCCAAACATACCCGCCCATTATTTAAGTGTGATCGCTGTACAGAAAGCCGGATGCGTATCAACTGGCCTGAGCCCTCTGCTCACACCGACGGAGATGGCGCATCAGTTAAACGATTCCGGAACAAAACTGATCATCACGGTGGACGTTCTCTTCGATAAAATCGCCGAAGTGGCGGACAAAGCATCCTTCAGCACTGTTGTGGTATCAGAGATAGCCGATTTTCTTCCCGGAATCAAAAAGGTACTGGGAAAACTCCTGAAAAAAATACCAACCGGCAATGTCGTTCCTCTCAAAGGGAAAACGGTGGCAAGGTTCAGCCAGGTGATGAAGGACATGGCCGCCGATCCGGTATCGGTGCCCCGTACGATGAATGACGCAATATTCATGATGTATACGGGGGGGACAACCGGTCCGGCCAAAGGGGCTTTGCTCACCCAAAAGAATTATATGTATAACCGGAACCAGGTACTCAACTGGCTTGATATCCGGGCAGAACATGTGGCGCTTTCAGCCTTTCCCCTCTTTCATATCGCGGGACTCGCCCTGGGCGGATTTACCATAACCAAAGGAACCACCCAAATCTGCGTACCCAATCCCCGGGACTCCCATTTTCTCATCAGCGTAATGAAGAAATATCGACCCTCGTTCATGGTCAACGTACCAACCGTTTATTTTGAACTTATGAAGAAGCCGGAGTTCAAGCAATTGGACCTGAGTTCTCTGAAGTGGTGTCTTAGCGCCGCCGCGCCCTTCCCCTCGGAAAACATCAAAGAGCTCGAAGCTGTAATCGGCGAAGGAAACTTCATCGAACTTTACGGCATGACTGAAACCTCTCCGGTGACTTGCTGTAATCCCCGTTACGGCAAGAAAAAGGCCAGCTCCATCGGCATGCCTATCTCCGACACGGAATTCAAGCTCGTTGACCCGGAAACCGGCCAACTGGCAGAGCCAGGTCAACCAGGAGAGATTTTAATACGCGGTCCGCAGGTCATGAATGGCTATTTTAACAAACCGGAAGAAACGGCTAACGCCATCAGGGACGGCTGGATGCACACGGGCGATGTTGCCCGCATGGACGAAGACGGTTATTTCTTTATAGTTGACAGGCTAAAGGACATGGTCATCGTCTCTGGATTTAAGGTCTTCACCCGTGAGCTCGACGACGTCCTGTCCAAGCACCCGGATATTCAGTTGGCGGCATCTGTGGGCATATCCGATCCGGAACGACCCGGTTCGGAACGCGTTGCCTGCGCCATCGTTCTCAAGCCCGGAATAGAAAAAAACGAAGCGGAAAAAGATAAAATTCTGGCCTTCCTCAAGGAAAATATCGCGCCGTATAAAGTCCCGAAAGTTATCGAGTTCATGGGCGAACTGCCCACGAGCGGAGTCGGTAAAATACTGAAGCGCGAAATCAAAAAAATGATGAGCGACAAGATATGACCATGCATTAATAGATAATCTCCGGCTGTAGCGCGCTTCCTGCCTTTTGAGAGCAACGGGAAGCGCGCTGCGGTTTATTTCCCATCCATATCTGAATAATCATCACAGATAGATTTCTTCCGTTATTTCAATATTTTATTATCTGTATCAGCGAACATACATTCAAAGGTCTTTGCACGGGAATCGGCAGGCCCGAGCTTGCTGAGGACCCCCATACAAAAGCGCGGGGTATGCTGGTTGAAATTGAACAACCGGGCGTTGGCACCGTCACAATTTTCGGTAATGCCGTAAAAGCGGTCAACAGCAGGGTGGAAGCATGCGGTCCCGCGCCGGCATTGGGCCAGGACAATAATTGTCTCCTGACCGATCTGCTGGGCAAAAGCGATGAAGAAGCCGACAAAATACTCGCTTCGGGGATCATGGGACAGGTCAAGTGATACCAAAGCCTTAAAATATTAGTTGCAACATGGAAGTAATTGTGTTCAAAGATATTTAAATTTGATTATTCGGAGTAATGATGGTGCCAGATATCAAGATAACTCGCCCGGAGCTCGATCAGTTGCTTTTTAATGCTCTTACGGCTATTTACGCCTTCGAGCGGGACAAGGTTAAGCGCTTCGAGCTGTCTTACGGGCAAATTTATCTCCTGCAGTTATTGAGGAGGAAGTCGCCATCGAGAATGAGCGAAGTTGCCTACCGTATGGGAATGCCGATCAGCACAACGACTCGTCTCGTGGCAAGAATGGAAAGAATGCAACTGTTGGAAAGGGTAATAGACGAGAAAGACCGCCGGGCCATCCTCGTTTCCTTGACCGACAACGGCGAGAAAACCGTCCGGGCAGTGGAAGATCACTCGTTCGGCGTTCTTTCCACAAACCTCAACGACTTTTCCGAAGATGAGCTTGATGCGTTTATTACGACCGCACGATGTCTGGACAGGATTCTCGGCACGCGGCCTAAAAATGGAAGTGAAGCACATTCAAGTAAATAATTCAGGAGGGAAAGAATGAAGGATTTAAAAGGTAAGGTTGCCCTTGTGACCGGGGCGGCGATGGGCATGGGCCGGAGCCTGTCGGAAGATCTCCTCAGGGAAGGATGCAGTGTAATTCTCGTAGACGTGAACGAGGCAGAGCTTGCCAAAACGAAGAAGGAATTGGCAAAAATCGGGAAATGCACCCATTACATCTGCGATATTTCCGATAGGAAAGCGGTTTACGAACTGGCAAAAAAGGTGGAAAAGGAATTAGGCCCCGTCGATATCCTGGTCAACAACGCCGGTATAGTCAGAGCACAGGAGCTTCTCGATCTGCCCGATGACGCTATTGAAAAAACTATCAACATCAATCTCACCGCCCAGTTCTGGACCTGCAAGGCTTTTCTGCCGGGCATGGTGGCGCGCAAATCGGGCCATATCATAAATTTCGCGTCGGCGGGCGGCATATTGGCAATACCTAACCTTACCGCCTATTGCGCCAGCAAGTTCGGCGTAATTGGTTTCTCGGATGCA
>CAZYIE010000012.1:0-2370 GCA_964646755.1 uncultured Smithella sp. | reverse complement strand
CGTTTATTGGTGTCTTATATGAACAAACCTGTGAGAAACACAAATATGATATTGGCGTCACCTATATCTGTCCGAACACGGTGAATACCGGCATGTTCGACGGGTCAAAAATGGTCGCCGGCACGAAGATGCTCGCCGCCTCCGACGTGACCAAAAAGGTGATCAAGGCAATCAAAAACAACACGGCCATGGTTGCGGTGCCGAGTTTTCCCGTTAAAATACTAACGCCGCTCACCAAGGTTCTCTTCTCGATTAATGCAATGGACTGGTTAAATAAAACCATGGGCATGGCCACGTGCAACGACTCATGGAAAGGAAGAAACTGTAAATAACCCCTTGGAGGAAATCTTATGAAAGCATTGAAAATAGTTATAGCTGTCATAGCCGTCCTGGTCGTTGCGCAGCTTGCCCTGACCGGAATCAACATTTTACAGAAGGGTGGGAAGTACGACGGAAGGAGCATGGAAAAGATACTGGGTGTTTCGCCGGAAAAGGCGACAGCCAATGACATCAAGAAGCTCGGCAAGGCTGATGTCTTCCAGCTCTACTATGCCGCCACTGCGCCTTCTTTCCAGGATTTTAACGGTGAATACACCGCAGCGACGGTGGATGTCGGGATCATGGCAACTAGCGCAGGGTATTATACCCATCACTTTTTCGGCCCGGGACACTGGGAAGGCAAGGCATTCTATCCTTTCGAAAAAAATAAGGGCTATGGATATAACATCTTCAAGGACGCCACCGGCAAGATATTCCGAACCCGTAAGATGGATACGGAAATCGGATTGTCGGATCATGACGGAAAGCCGGCCTTCAAGCTCAATTACGGCGCCTACAATTCAGGCACTGTTAATTCCATGCGGGACGAACTCCGTAAGATCAACGGCAACCTGTTTATTGGCCTCGGTTATATGGCATTGGGCGGAGGGAAGATCAATCCGGCCCCCTTCCTGGTCATCGGCCCCGCCGCAAAATGGGTGGGAATCGATAAGGAATAGCGGTTTTCACAAGACATTCAGGCCATCGCCTGTCGCAGGGGCGATGG
This sequence comes from uncultured Smithella sp., assembly GCA_964646755.1. Classification (GTDB taxonomy): domain Bacteria; phylum Desulfobacterota; class Syntrophia; order Syntrophales; family Smithellaceae; genus MVRV01. The sequence continues at coordinate 1,325 of CAZYIE010000012.1, read as the reverse complement.
CCTGATCTTGATTGGGAAGGTGTGCTTCCTCGCGAAAAAACACAGCGGCGGACAAACCACGCGCGGCCCGGCACGACTTCTTGAAGATATTTTGCAAATCCATGCACCGCCAAAAATTACATACTATAAAATAATTTTCTGTAATTTGTTTATATAAAACAAGGAGATTCTACCATGAGAGGAATGCTTGACGGGGTGCGAATAATAGATTTTTCAACAACAGTAGCAGGACCCGGTTGCTGCTATTTTATGGGTGATATGGGCGCTGAAGTAATAAAAATCGAAAAACCGGTCATCGGTGACGAGGCGCGATTTTTCCCGCCTTACAAGGAAGGAGCATCGGCTTCCTTTATCACCCTGAACCACGGCAAGCGGAGCGCTGTGATTGATCTCAAAAAACCGGAAGGCGTTGCCCTGTTCAAGGATCTTATTGCGGCGGCAGATGTTCTGGTGGAAAACATGACGCCGGGCACGATGAAAAAGCTCGGTCTCGATTACGATACGCTGAAGCAGGTAAACCCCAAGCTTATCATGTGCTCCATTTCCGGCTACGGTCAATACGGGCCGCTCTCACCACTTCCCGGTTACGATTCCGTCATACAGGCCATATCTGGTCTCATGAGCACCACGGGCTATCCGGACCGGCCTCCCGTCAGATCCGGCACTCTGATTGTCGACATTTCCACCGCATATAACGCCGCTTTCGCCGTATGCGCAGCCCTTTACGCGCGGGAGAAAACAGGCCAGGGCGAATACCTCGACATCGCAATGTATGACGTTGCCATCACCCTCCTGGAATCGAAGTTTGTGGAGTACACGGTGGCCGGCCATGTGACCGAGCGTTCAGGTAACCGTTTTGAACTCATAACGCCATTTGATATTTTCAAAACAGCTGACTCACACGTTTTTATTATCTGTATCAGCGAACATACATTCAAAGGGCTTTGCACGGGAATCGGCAGGTCCGAGCTTGCTGAGGATCCCCGCTTTTCAAATCCCATGGTTCGCAACACCCATCAGGTAGAGCTCAAAGACATCATCGAGGAGTGGACGTCCGTCCGATCAACCGAAGAAGTAATGGCTGCGCTGATGCACAGCGGCGCCCCTGTCGCGCCAGTGAACAACATCAAGCAGGTTATAGAAAATCCCCATACAAAAGCGCGGGGCATGCTGGTTGAAATTGAACAACCGGGTGTTGGCGCCGTCACAATTTTCGGTAATGCCGTAAAAGCTGTCAACAGCAGGGTGGAAGCACGCGGTCCCGCGCCGACATTGGGCCAGGACAATAATTGTCTCCTGACCGATCTGCTGGGCAAAAGCGATGA
>CAZYIE010000011.1:81117-85384 GCA_964646755.1 uncultured Smithella sp. | reverse complement strand
CGGAAAGGGCTTTGCCGATGCCGGATGACGCCCCGGTAATCAGGACATTCTTGTCGGTAAGAGAGATCATTCTTCCTCCTGTTTTCAGCCGATCCAGCAAATACGGGGATATTACCTGGCGACAGGATTATCGGTCAAAGTCGCCAATTACCCTTAATTAAATACTATCATCATCTCCCATGCACTTTAATAATCCGGTGATGGTTTTACGATAGTATTCAATGGCCCACTTCGTTGAATGTCCTTCTTTATCGAGATACCACCTCGTGGCGAATCCATGATAGACGGCGGAAATGCATCTTGCTGTATCCTCGGGATCGATTTTCGGGAAAATCCCTTTTTCGATGCCTTCGCTTACCGCAACCCGGAGCATATCGACCCACCTCTCCACCCACTCGTGAAAAATCTTCCGGTAAGTCGCGTTCCGCACGGCCAAGGCATGGCAATCGAACAGGAGTGGATAGCCGACGTTCACGTCTTGATCCTCCCAATTAAAAAGCCAATCGAAGGAAAGGAGTTTGTCCATAGGATCGGAAAAGCTGTTGATCCTCTCCTGGCTGCGCGCAAAGATCCTGTCAAAGTATTCCTGAAAAGCCGCCTCGAAAAGCTCATCCTTGGAGGAGAAATAGTGATTCAATCCACCTTTAGAAAATCCGGCGCTTTTAGCGATATCATCCATAGTGACGCTGAAGCTTCCGTTTTCAGAGATCGTCCGTAAAGCACTATCAATAATTAACGCTCTTTTCACGGATTCCCGCTCTGTAGTATTTACCGTCATAGGGCATTGCTCCTATTTTATTAATAAACCGACCAGTCGGTCTGTAAATAACGGCAATTGTTTTTCCTGTCAAGAAAAATTATTGTTCTGCATAAAATGTTCGCCTGCGTAACCGGAAAGAAGAACTAAGCCCGGATGCAATGGTAAACGCATGGAATAAATAGACAAAAAAAGAGGCTTAATCGCAAATTCAAGAGCTTAAAATTTGCTATTAAACCTACAAAACTGGCTTGCCGTTTGGTGAGCAGAATGTCGCCGGTTAATTTGTTCTGACCTATATTTGTCTTGGCAGACAACGTCAAAGCAAGTCCGACCTTGATTATCGGTTCCATCTACCAACTCAACAATATTTAGCAGTCGTCTCAATTGAGGATTCCTGGAGGGAATATGCACACATTGGACAAAACTATCTCTAGTAGAGGCAAAACGCCTGTGGTTGTTGGGCGGCCTTGATGGCCGGCTGTTCCGAATATTTGTTACCTTTGCAAGACATCATTGTTTTACAAAATGGGGCGTGATACCTTGAATTTGTATTTTCCAATTAGAACTTATGCAATCCTCTTGGCATGAGGTCGCGGATCCTTCCACCTTGTTTTTTAGACAAATAGGAACAATATCCGTGTTGAATATTCCGTAAGATAATTTACCTTTAATGCCTGAGGGACAATGATAAGGGGAGTCATCCGGGAAAGCATAGGATTTGTGTGCATAGATTTTTACAATATACTGGCTGCCCCATGTCCAGCACAATATTACCTCTGCCGTATAGTCCGTGTCATTGGTGACAGTGTAATATCTAACTTCCGCCATACTATCGGTGCTTGCAACACACATGATCAAGGCAATTAAAACGATACCAATTAATAATTTATTTCCGTTCATATGATGCTCCTTTTTACATTAATAGAATTATATTCTCACATGAGTCAAATCAGCTTACATAATTGCTTTTTTATAAACCGGTTCTTCAATTTTTTCAATCTATCTTAATTATCATATATGATGATACCAACTGAATTGTCGTTTATTAATCTACTGATTAGCGATTGAAAGATAGCATAAGGTTTGCTTTTCCTCACCTCTTGTGATAGTTCGCTGTCCCGACAGAGGACAACAATTATGGCAGCGCAAAACCATTACCAGTTAACAGAACCCGATTTGAATAACCTGAAAGAGTGGTTCTCGAAGTACGTCCAGTCCTTCAGTTCTTCTAATCCCATCGTCCAGCAAGCTTTGCTGCTGAAGGAAAAGCACTCTTTAAGGGTTTGCAAAGAGATCCTGTATATCGGCAAGCAACTTGATCTGAGCCACAACAACCTGAGGATTGCCGAGGCCATGGCCCTGCTCCATGATATTGGCCGCTTTGAGCAATTTACCCGTTACCAGACTTTCGTAGACAAGAAATCGGAAAACCATGGGGAGTTGGGCGTCAAGGTGCTGCAACAGGCGAGGGCTCTGGCGGCGCTAGATGAAGATACCCAGGATCTTATCCTGAAAGCCATCTCCTACCACAACCGCTTGATCATCCCTGATGATGAAACCCATATCTGCACCTATTTCAGTAAACTTCTCAGGGATGCGGACAAACTGGACATCTTCTATCTGGTCTCAACCTATTATTACGGCAATGAAGCGCAAAGAAGTGCTGCTGTGGAGCTTGATCTGCCGGATACACCTGAAGTGTCTGAAGAAATTATGACCAACCTTAAGGAAGGTAAAATGATCAGCACGCACCAGTTGCGGACGCTGAATGACTTCAAACTTCTTCAGATGGCGTGGATTTACGACATCAATTATCAGGCTACTTTTCAGATGATTCAGGAAAAGGATTACCTCAAGAAAATCAGGGATACGCTGCCGGCGTCAAAGAGAATCGATCAAATTTATTATCGTCTATTGTACCATCTCAAGAAATGCTCGGAATTCAGCGATTCCAGGCAGCTCTCCCAGCCAGAGACAGATAGATAAAGAATCAGAATTATGGAGAAGCATGGGTGCCAACGTGGTTGGCAGTTTATTAATCTGCTGATTAGCGATTGTAAGATTGCACAAGGAAGGTAATGTCATTTTTGTACGGAAAGCACATCTCAGAAAAGCCACCATCTATATTTTTATTTTCGACAGTAGCGATATTTTGCATCCTTCATCAGAAACTATTGTAACATTGCAAAAAAGTTGATAGAAAAAATCGACTGGTATAATAAGAACCGCTATAAAAAACGATAAAGTATGGAAGGAGCTGCCTATGGCAAGCGAAAGACAGATGAATATAAATGGGTTTCCGGATATTCCGGGCAAGATTATTCTTATCACCGGCGCTGCCCAGGGAATTGGAAACGCCATTGCCCGGGCTTTCATCACGGCCGGAGCAAAAGTATTGGCCGCAGATCTGGATGAGAGCATTTCCGCATTTGACCATTCGGCTGACGGCCATTCCCGGGGATTTAAGGCTGACGTAAGCCGGGTGGCCGATGTTGCTGCCATGGTGAATCAATGCCTGCAAACATTCGGTGTTCCGGATGTCTTGATCAATGTGGCAGCGATCAGCAACCCCGTTGCCTTCCAGGAAATGGATCTCGCCTTGTGGCAGAAAGTTATCGATGTGAACCTGACGTCCGTTTTCCTCTGCACAAAGGCCGTTTTGCCGCAGATGACTGAGCAGCGTAAGGGTTCGATCATTAATTTCTCGTCCATCATCGCTCATACGGGCGGTGAAACAAGCGCCCACTATACCGCTGCCAAGGCCGGCATCGAAGGACTCAGCCGGACTATGGCCCTCGAACTGGGACCCTGCGGAATTCGCGTCAATTGCATTGCCCCCGGCATGATCGATACACGCATGCTTGCTCTGATGCCCGCCGAACAACGCCGCAAAGTAACCGGCAAAATACCCCTGCGCCGGGTCGGTCAGCCTGAAGACCTCGTCGGTGTAGCCCTGTTGCTGGCTTCCGATGCCGCAGGCTACATCACCGGGCAAACCTTCCATGTGAACGGAGGATTGTTCCTCACCTGAGAACGGACCTACTCGTTGTACATATCTTCAATGACCTGGGCGTACTTCTGGTTAACGATCCGCCGCTTGACTTTCATGGTCGGGGTTAGCTCGCCGGTGTCCTGAGACCATTCCGCAGTCAAGAGGTGGAACTTCTTGATCTGCTCCACCCGTCCAAATTCCCGCATATTATCCTCGACTTCCTTATTGTAAAGCTCCTCGACTCTGGGATGAGCAACGAGGTCTTCGCGACCCGCAAAAGCGATGCCGTTTTGTTTGGCCCAGTTTTCCAACGACGGGAAGGCCGGTACGATGAGGGCCGTCAGGTATTTGCGGTTGTCGCCGATGATCGAGGCCTGCTCGATATAAAGAGAGGCCGTCAAGGCGTTTTCGAGGTTCTGCGGCGAAATGTTCTTGCCGCCGGCGGTTATAATAAGCTCCTTCTTTCGACCGATGATCTTCACGAAACCTTCCGTATCGATTTCGCCCAGGTCGCC